>NZ_JBITSH010000002.1:288088-503209 GCF_044540535.1 Streptomyces sp. NPDC085937
CGGCCCCGGGCGGCCGGGCAGCGCCTCCGGGGCGACCGGGCAGGGTCTCCGGGAACGCTCCGGCGCCGTCCGTACGGGAGCCGCCCGCGGGCCCGCCCGGAGAGCCGCCCCGGTCGCGGCCTGCGCGACCACCCTGGGCCGCGCCTGGGTGACGGCCCCGGTCGCGCCTGGGCGACGGCCCCGGGCGGCCGGGCAGCGCCTCCGGGGCGACCGGGCAGGGTCTCCGGGAACGCTCCGGCGCCGTCCGTACGGGAGCCGCCCGCGGGCCCGCACGAAGAGCCGCACGTGCCCGACACCTCCGGAGCGCTGCCTCGGGGGCTGTCGGGGGAGCTTTCAGGTCCCCCGAAACCGCTTCGCGCAGCGCCCGGGACCCGCCCGTCCGCAGCCGCGGGATAGCGTGCCCGCGACAGCGGCGATCACCGGAAGGCGGGTCTGTCATGCGAGCGGTCGTGTTCGAGCGGTACGGGGAACCGGCCGAGGTGCGCGAGGTCGCCGACCCGGCGCCCGCGGAGCACGGGGTCGTGGTCAGGGTGGAGGCGACCGGCCTGTGCCGCAGCGACTGGCACGCCTGGCAGGGCCACGACCCGGACATCACCCTCCCGCACGTCCCCGGGCACGAACTCGCCGGCGTCGTCGAGGAGGCCGGCGCCCGGGTCACCGGCTGGCGCGCCGGGGACCGGGTCACCGTCCCGTTCGTGTGTGCCTGCGGCTCCTGCCCGGCTTGCGCGGCGGGCGACCAGCAGGTCTGCGAGCGCCAGACCCAGCCCGGCTTCACCCACTCGGGCTCCTTCGCGCAGTACGTGGCGCTCGACCACGCCGACGTGAACCTGGTGGCGGTGCCCGACGGCATGACGTACGCCACCGCCGCCTCCCTCGGCTGCCGGTTCGCCACCGCCTACCGGGCCGTGGTCCAGCAGGGCAGGGTCGCGGCGGGGGAGTGGGTGGCGGTGCACGGCTGCGGGGGCGTGGGCCTGTCCGCGGTGATGATCGCGGCGGCGGCCGGCGCGCGGGTCGTCGCGGTCGACGTGTCACCGGGCGCCCTCGATCTGGCCCGGCGGTTCGGCGCGGCGGCGTGCGTGGACGCCTCGGCCGTGGCCGACCCCGCCGCGGCGGTCCGCGAGCTGACCGGCGGCGCCCACCTCTCCCTGGACGCCCTCGGCGCGCCCGCCACCTGTGCCGCCTCGGTGAACGGCCTGCGCAGGCGGGGCCGGCACGTGCAGGTCGGCCTGCTCCCCTCGGAGACCGGCACGACCCCCGTGCCCATGGCCCGCGCCATCGCCCTGGAGCTGGAGATCCTCGGCAGCCACGGCATGGCCGCGCACACCTACCCGCCGATGCTGGACCTGGTCCGCGCCGGGGTGCTCCGACCCGATCTGCTGGTCACCTCCACGATCGGCCTGGACGCGGTTCCGGCCGCACTGGGGGCGATGGACACCGCCCCGCCCGCCGGCGTGACGGTGATCGAACCCTGGAGCTGAGCGCTCTCGCACGGACGCCGTGCTCCCGCGTGGTCGGCGCGGGGCACGGCGTCGGCGCGTGCGGCGGTCAGCCCTTGCGTCCCCGGTTGCCGGGGCGGGCGGCGACCCAGCGGCGGACCGTGTCGGGGTACCAGTAGGGCTTCCCGTGCTCCACCCGGTCCGGCGGCGGCAGCAGGCCGTGCTTGCGGTAGGAACGCACGGTGTCCGGCTGCACCTTGATGTGTGCCGCGATGTCCTTGTACGACCACAGCTCGGTCATGTGTGCACCTCCCCGCGCGCACCACGGCGGCGGCCGGGGGTGGCCGTCAGGGGGAGCCGGGCGCGCGCTGGCGATCGACAAGCGTCGTGCGGGAGAACGACCCGGTCCGCTTACGGAGAGGGGCCGTGCGCGGGTGTGACGGAAGGGCCGCCCGCGTGTGACAGCCGTGACGCGACAGGCGCGTTTGTGACAGGAGTGACGCACAGGCGCACTCCGGCACACCGGCGGGGCGCGTTGACGCGCCGGGGTCTTCTCCCGTAACGGCGGCCCGCGCCGTCCCGCCCTCTTCCCCGGACCTTCCCCGGAGTGGTGACATTCTCGTCCGAATGTCCGGACAAAACATTGACAGGGCTTCATGAGCGGGGCTAGAAACCGGGGAGAGCCCTCGGACCCCGCAGGGCGGTACGACGTCCGAAGGGAGCGCCATGGCGAGCCTCCGCCGTCGCCGGACGCTCCCCGGCCCCCGGGGCGACCACGGCGTCGCCCCGTCACAGATCGCCTCCGGCGCGGGAGGCCGCCTCGCTTTGGCAGGAGCGAGGTGCGAGCGACGACTCCCCGCCCGCCGCGGCCCCGCGCCGGAGGCACCACCCTGGTCGGGCCGCCCGGGGACCCATGTGTCTACACGGGGACCCGAACGGCCGACACTGTGTCGGGCCCGCCCGGCACCCCGTCACTGGTGGGATGGACCCGTGGCGGCGGCCCCGGCGCGCCCGGTCCGCGGCACCACCACACGAGCTGTACGAACGGCACGTCTCCCCCCGACGCCGCCCTCTGCGAAGGAGTTCTCGGTCATGACGAAGATCGTCAACCACTGGATCGGCGGCAAGACCGCCGAAGGCGCCTCGGGAACCTACGGCCCGGTGACGGACCCGGCGACCGGCGAGGTCACCACCAAGGTCGCCTTCGCCTCCGTCGAGGAGGTCGACGCCGCGGTCGCCGCCGCCAAGGAGGCGTACCTGACCTGGGGGCAGTCCTCGCTCGCCCAGCGCACCTCGATCCTGTTCAGGTTCCGCGCGCTGCTCGACGCCCACCGCGACGAGATCGCCGAGCTGATCACCGCCGAGCACGGCAAGGTGCACTCCGACGCCCTCGGTGAGGTCGCGCGCGGCCTGGAGATCGTCGACCTGGCCTGCGGGATCAACGTGCAGCTGAAGGGCGAGCTGTCCACCCAGGTCGCCAGCCGCGTGGACGTGGCGTCCATCCGGCAGCCGCTCGGCGTGGTCGCCGGCATCACGCCGTTCAACTTCCCGGCGATGGTGCCGATGTGGATGTTCCCCCTCGCCATCGCCTGCGGCAACACCTTCGTGCTGAAGCCCAGTGAGAAGGACCCGTCCGCCTCCGTCCGCCTCGCCGAACTGCTCGCCGAGGCCGGTCTGCCCGACGGCGTGTTCAACGTCGTGCACGGCGACAAGGTGGCCGTCGACCGCCTGCTGGAGCACCCGGACGTCAAGGCCGTCTCCTTCGTCGGCTCCACGCCCATCGCCCGCCACATCCACACCACCGCCTCCGCCAACGGCAAGCGCGTCCAGGCCCTCGGCGGCGCCAAGAACCACATGCTGGTGCTGCCCGACGCCGACCTCGACGCCGCCGCCGACGCGGCCGTGTCCGCCGCCTACGGCTCCGCGGGCGAGCGCTGCATGGCGATCTCCGCGGTCGTCGCCGTCGGCGCGATCGGCGACGAGCTGGTGGAGAAGATCCGTGAGCGCGCCGAGAAGATCAAGATCGGACCCGGCAACGACCCGGCCTCCGAGATGGGCCCGCTGATCACCGCGACCCACCGCGACAAGGTCGCCTCCTACGTCACCGGCGCGGCCGCCGAGGGCGCCGAGGTCGTCCTGGACGGCACCGGTCACACCGTCGAGGGTCACGAGAACGGCCACTGGATCGGCATCTCCCTGCTCGACAAGGTGCCGACCACCGCCAAGGCCTACCAGGACGAGATTTTCGGCCCCGTGCTGTGCGTGCTGCGCGCCGAGACGTACGAGGAGGCCCTGGACCTCATCAACGCCTCGCCGTACGGCAACGGCACCGCGATCTTCACCCGGGACGGCGGCGCCGCCCGCCGCTTCCAGCTGGAGGTCGAGGCCGGCATGGTCGGCGTGAACGTCCCGATCCCGGTCCCCGTGGGTTACCACTCCTTCGGCGGCTGGAAGGACTCCCTCTTCGGCGACCACCACATCTACGGCAACGACGGCACGCACTTCTACACCCGTGGCAAGGTCGTCACCACCCGCTGGCCCGACCCGGCGGACGCCCCGACCGGCGTCGACCTGGGCTTCCCCCGCAACCACTGAGCCCGCTCAGGGGGCGTGTGGCCGTGTACCGCGAACGCGGTACACGGCCACGGCCGCCTACACCCCCGGGAGGTCCCCGAGTTCGGTCTCCGGTCGACAACTGGCCGACAGGCGGACCCCGTACGGTTGACGCATGGATCTTCGACTGCCCGGCCGGCCATGGCTGCGGTCACGGCGGCCACGGCGGACCCTCGCCGCCGCGGCCGCCGTCGTCGTGCTCGCCGGGGCCGGCACCTGGACCGCCGTCGCCTCCGACGACGCGCCCCCGGTGCGCCGCGCCGACCGCGTCATGACGACGGGTGACGGGGTGCGCATCGACACCTCCTTCTTCACCGCCGGCCCCGACGGCCGCCGCCCCGCCGTGCTGCTCGGCCACGGTTTCGGCGGCAGCAAGGAGGACGTGCGGGAACAGGCCGAGGACCTCGCCCGCGACGGCTACGCCGTCCTCACCTGGTCCGCGCGCGGCTTCGGCGGATCCACCGGGAAGATCGGGCTGAACGACCCCGAGGGCGAGGTCGCCGACGTCTCCCGGCTCATCGACTGGCTGGCCGGCCGGCCCGAGGTGCGGCTCGACAAGGCCGGCGACCCCCGCGTCGGCATCGCCGGCAACTCCTACGGTGGGGCCATCGCCCTGCTCGGCGCCGGGCACGACGACCGGGTCGACGCCATCGCCCCCGCCATCACCTACTTCGACCTCGCCGACGCGCTCTTCCCGGGCGGCGTCTTCAAGAAGCTGTGGGCGGGCGCCTTCGTCACCTCCGGCGGCGGCTGCGCCCGCTTCGAGCCCGCCCTGTGCGCGATGTACGAGCGGGTCGCCGAGTCCGGCGTGCCGGACGACCGGGCCCGCGCCCTCCTCGAAGCCCGCTCGCCGTCCGCCGTCGCCGACCGCATCGACGTGCCCACCCTGCTGATGCAGGGTCAGACCGACTCCCTGTTCCCGCTCGGCCAGGCCGACGCCGCCGCCCGGGCGATCCGCGCCAACGGCGCCCCCGTCGACGTCGACTGGCTCGCCGGCGGCCACGACGGCGGCGACCCGGAGACCGACCGCCTGCACGGGCGCGTCCGCGCCTGGTTCGACCGGTACCTCAAGGGCGACAAGAACGCCGACACCGGCCCCGCCTTCCGCGTCACCCGCACCGGAGGCGTCGACTCCACCGACGGCCGCGCCCAGCTGCGCGGCGCGAGCGCCGACGCCTACCCGGGCCTGCACAGTGGCGAGCGGTCCGTGAAGCTGACGGGCCGTGAGCAGCGCTTCGCCAACCCGGCCGGTGCCAACCCGCCCGCCGTGTCCGCGCTGCCCGGCATCGGCGGCTCCGGCGGCCTCTCCCAGCTGTCCTCCCTCGGCGTCGGCGTCTCGCTCGACTTCCCCGGCCAGCACGCCCGCTTCGACTCCGCCCCGGTCGCCCGCGACCTGCGCGTCACCGGCTCCCCGACCGTCACCGTGCGGGTCAGGTCCACCAGCGACGACGCCGTCCTCTTCGCCAAGGTGTACGACGTCGGCCCGGACGGCCGGCAGCAGGTGCTGCCCTCCCAGCTCGTCACCCCGGTCCGCGTCGAGGGCGCCCGCGCCGGCAAGGACGTACGGCTCACCCTCCCGGCCGTCGACCACGAGGTCCGCAAGGGCCACCGGCTGCGCCTGGTCCTCGCCTCCACCGACCTCGGCTACGCCTCCCCGGCCGCCCCGGCGACGTACTCCGTCGCCCTGAGGAGCGACCTGACGGTGCCCACCGCCCCCGGCGTCACCACCGCCGCGGCCCCGCTGCCCGCCTGGGTGGTGTGGCTGCCCGTCGCCGGCGCCGTGATCGCCCTCGCGCTGCTGCTCACCGGCCGCCGCCGCACCACCGCACCGGCCCCCGCCCCGGACCTGGCCGACGTCCCGCTGCGGATCACCGGCCTGAGCAAGCGCTACGCCCGCTCCACCGACCGGTACGCGGTACGGGACCTGTCGTTCCGGGTGGAGAAGGGCCAGGTGCTGGGCCTGCTCGGCCCCAACGGCGCCGGCAAGACCACCACCCTGCGCATGCTGATGGGCCTCATCAAGCCCGACGACGGCGAGATCCGGGTCTTCGGCCACGCGGTGCGCCCCGGCGCGCCCGTCCTGTCCCGGGTCGGCGCCTTCGTCGAGGGCGCGGGCTTCCTGCCGCACCTGTCCGGCCGGGAGAACCTGGAGCTGTACTGGGCCGCGACCGGCCGCCCGCCCGAGGACGCCCACCTGGACGAGGCCCTGGAGATCGCCGGCCTCGGCGACGCCCTCGCCCGCGCGGTGCGCACCTACTCGCAGGGCATGCGCCAGCGGCTCGCCATCGCCCAGGCCATGCTCGGCCTGCCGGACCTGCTCATCCTCGACGAGCCCACCAACGGCCTCGACCCGCCGCAGATCCGAGAGATGCGCGAGGTGATGATCCGCTACGCGGCCTCCGGTCGCACGGTGATCGTCTCCAGCCACCTGCTGGCGGAGGTCGAGCAGTCCTGCACCCACCTCGTCGTCATGGACCGCGGACGGCTGGTCCAGGCGGGTCCCGTACAGGAGATCATCGGCTCCGGGGACACCCTGCTCGTCGGCACCGTCACGCCCGTGGAGGAGCCGGTCGCCGAGAAGGTCGCCGCGCTGCCCGGCATCGCGTCCGCCGTCCGCACCGACGAGGGCCTGCTGGTCCGGCTGGACGCCGACGGCACCGCCCCCCGGCTGATCGCGGAACTCGTCCGGCTGGAGGTGCCCGTGACGTCGGTGGGCCCGCACCGCCGCCTCGAGGACGCCTTCCTCACTCTGATCGGAGGTTCCGCATGAGCGCGCTCACCGAGCGGGCCGGGCGGACCGGGCCCACCGGACCCGGGCCCACGGGACCCGGACCCGTCGAGGCCGCCGCCGGCTACCGGCCCGGCCACACCCTGCCCCTGAGGGTCGAGCTGGTCCGCCAGCTCAAGCGCCGGCGCACCCTCGTCATGGGGGCGGTCCTCGCCGTCCTGCCGTTCGTGCTGGTGATCGCCTTCGCGATCGGCGGCGAACCCGAGGGCCGCGACGGCCGGATCACCCTGATGGACACGGCCACCGCGTCCGGAGCCAACTTCGCCGCCGTCAACCTCTTCGTGTCGGCGGGCTTCCTGCTGGTCATCCCGGTCGCCCTGTTCTGCGGGGACACCGTCGCCTCGGAGGCCGGCTGGTCCTCCCTGCGCTATCTGCTCGCGGCGCCCGTGCCCCGGATGCGGCTGCTGTGGTCCAAGCTGATCGTCGGACTGGGGCTGAGCCTCGCCGCGATGGTGCTGCTGCCGGTGGTGGCGCTCGCCGTCGGCACCGTCGCGTACGGCTGGGGCCCGCTGCACATCCCGACCGGCGGCGCGCTCGACCCGGGCACCGCCGCCGGACGGCTCGTGGTGGTCGTCGCGTACCTGTTCGTGTCGCAGCTGGTGACCGCCGGGCTGGCGTTCTGGCTGTCCACCCGCACCGACGCCCCGCTGGGCGCGGTCGGCGGCGCGGTCGGCCTGACCATCGTCGGCAACGTCCTGGACGCCGTCGCCGCCCTCGGCGACTGGCGGCACTTCCTCCCCGCGCACTGGCAGTTCGCCTGGGCGGACGCCGTCCAGCCGACCCCGGAGTGGTCCGGGATGCTCCAGGGCGCCGCGGTGTCCGTGACATACGCCCTCGTGTTGTTCGCACTGGCGTTCAGGGGATTCGTGCGCAAGGACGTCGTGTCCTGACGGACGTCCGCGGGGGCGTCACGCGGGCCAACCGGGTGAACCTGCGCAACCGATCCCGTGGAGACAGGTTGATGAAGGAGACAGGCCACAGGGTGGCCGAGGCCGGAACGCGCGGTCCCGGCCGCCACTCTCCATGCCGGGGCCGGCCTCCCATCAAGCAGGAAGACAACCACATTGCGACAGACCCTGAGCAGGGGAGTGTTCGCGGCGGCCGCTGCCGCCACGGGCATTCTGTCCCTGTACGGAACCCCCGCCCTCGCCGACTCGTTCGCGGGGGGCGGTGCCGAGGATTCTCCCGGTGTGCTGTCCGGGAACAACGTGCAGGCGCCGGTGCACGTGCCGGTCAACGCATGCGGCAACACCGTCACCGCCGTCGGCGCCTTCAACGAGGCGTCCGACAACACGTGCGTCAACAGCTCCGGCGGGCACGGTCACGGGCACGGTGAGTCGGCCGGCGGCGCCCAGGCCGTCGGCGGCACCAAGGGCTCGCCCGGCGTGCTGTCCGGCAACAACGTGCAGGCCCCGGTCCACGCCCCGGTGAACGCGTGCGGCAACAACGTCACCGCGGGCGGCGCCTTCAACTCGGCGTCCGACAACACCTGCGCGAACGTCTCGGACGGCGGGCACGAGCACAAGTCCGCCGACCGCTCGGCGCACTCCTCCCACCACGAGGCCGCCTCCAGCGCGTCGCACGCCGAGAGCGGCGGCGCCCACGCGGTCGGCGCCGCCAAGGGCTCGCCCGGTGTCCTCTCCGGCAATGTCGTGCAGGCGCCCATCGACCTGTCGCTGAACGCGTGCGGCAACAGCGTCAACCTCGTCGGCCTGTTCAACGAGGCGTCCGACAACACCTGCGTCAACGACTCCGGCCACGAGGAGAAGGAGCCGGAGAAGACGCCGGAGAAGGACAAGCCGGAGCCGCCCACCAAGGTCGTGACGCCGCCGAAGCACGTCGAGCCGCCGGCCGTCGAGACCCCGGGCAACCCGCCGCACCTCGCGGAGACCGGCACCGACGGCCTGATGGCCGCCTCCGCCGCCGGCGCCGTGCTGCTCACCGGCGGGGCCATGCTCTACCGCCGCGGCCGCGTCGGCGCCCGCCGCTAGCGGCTCCACGGAAGCCGGGTCCACCCCACCCGGCGTCCACGCCCCCCGGCACGAAACGTCCCCCGGACCTCCTGGTCCGGGGGACGTTTCGTCGTGCCGTCCGTCAGCCGCGCACCGGAGCCGGCGCACCGCCCCGGCCGCCGCCCGCGGGCACCGGGACCGTCCCGCGCACCGGGGCCGTACGGAGCCGCCGGCGCACCCCCTGCACCAGGGTGGACGCCGTGAACGTCGCGCCGTGCACGAACCGCATCGCCGGACCGAAGCCGGACGCCGTCACCAGACCCGCGAGGAACAGCCCCGGGTAGGAGGACTCGAAGCCGCGGTCGAGCACCGGGGAACCGTCGGGCAGCGCCGCCATCGCACCGCGCAGCTCGGCCGAGAGCAGCCCCAGCCGGTCACGGTGCGCCTTGAACCCGGTCGCGGCGATCACGTGCTCGGTCTCCAGGGTGCGCCGGGCCCCCGTCACGTCGGCCAGCTCCAGGCGCAGCCCGCCGGGCACGGCGGCCGCCGCGGTCACCTCGTGGCCCGGCATCAGGTCCACCCCGCGCTCCACCCGCTCCCGCACCCACCAGGCGCCCGCCGGGCCCAGCGCGGTGGCCGCGATCCGGGCACGGGTCGTCTCCGGAAGCCGCCTGAACAGCCCAGGCCGCTCGGAGTAGAACCAGTTCCGCCAGCCCGGGCCCAGACCGCTGTGCGGCGAGCGCGCCGACTGCCACCAGGGGCGCTCCCACGGCGGCGGCACGTCGTTCCAGCGCAGCCGCTCCGCCCGCGCCAGCACCCGCACCCGCGTGCCCTGCTCCGCCAGCAGCGCCGCCGTCTCCAGCGCGGCCTGGCCGCCGCCGATCACCGTGACGTCCTTGCCCTGGAAGGGTCCGAGGTCACTGTGGTGGCTGCTGTGCGTCACCAGCGTCGGGTGCAGTCCCCGCAGCGCGGAAGGCACCTCGATGAACGGCATCACCCCCACCGCCAGCGCCACCGTCCGCGCGTGCAGCACCTCCCCGTCCTCGGCGACGGCGCTGAAGCCCTCCGGTCCCGACGACACCCGCGCGATCAGGCGCTCGTCCACCTCCGGCACGGCGTTGCGGGCGAACCACAGCCCGTACGAGGCGAAGTCCTCCACCGGGATCGGGTGCGCGTGACGGGCCGTCAGCCCCCGCTCCGTGCAGTAGGCGTCCAGCCGCCAGCGGCCGGCCGGGTCGGACAGGTTGGACGCCCACGGCTCCGACTTCAGGAACATCCCGGTGGGCATGTGGTCCCGCCAGGACGCCATCGGCCGGCCGAGGACACGCAGGTTCAGTCCGGCGGCCGCGGCGTGCGACGCGATCGACAGACCGTACGGACCCGCGCCCACCACCAGGAGGTCGTACATCATCAGCTGCTCGCTTTCTCGTTGTCGGTCAGGGAGGGCGTGTCCGCCCGGGGTACGGGGCGCTGCGCCGGTACCGGTGCCGCGGTGCCCAGCCGCCTGCGCAGCCGGCCGGACACATGGCGCGCCCACAGGCCCCACATCGCCCAGCCCGGGGCCCGGTCGTCCGCCGCCCACCAGGCCAGTTCGCGCCCGCCGGGCGCGGGACGCAGCGCGGCGAGGGGCGCGTAGTTCTCCACCACGAACGACCTGCCGCACGCCGGATCGCCGTCCGGCAGCACACGGTCCGTCAGGTCCGCGTGCAGGGCGCGGACGACGTCCAGTCCGGCGCTGTCCGTGAACAGCCGGAACTGGGCGCCCGGGCGCGGGTTGAAGTCGAGCAGGTGGTAGCGGCCGGTGCTGCCGCAACGGCGGAAGTCCAGGTCGAGGACGCCGCGGTAGCCGAGTTCACCGGTGAGCCGCTCGGCGAGCGCGAACACCTCCGAGTTGGGTGTCCAGCGGCCCACCGCGGTCAGTCCCGCGCCGCGCGGCCAGGATTGGTGCTTGCGGCCCGGTCCGCCCGCGCGCACGGTGCCCGTGCGGTCGGCGTACCCGTGGAAGAACCAGTCCCGGTCCGGGCCGGGCGGCAGGAACGCCTGGAGCAGCAGCGGGCTGCCCGCCTCCGCGGTGCGCGCGTGCAGTTCTCTCGCCTGGCGGGCCGAGTGCAGCACCTGTGTGCTGCGCAGCCCGGAGCCCGCCGGGAGCAGCCAGGGGCGGCTCCACTTGGCGACCAGGGGCAGGCCGAGCCGCAGCGCGTCCTCGGCGGCCCGGGCCGGGGTGTCCGGGACCAGGGTGCGCGGGTGCGGCACACCCACGGAGGCGCAGACGGCGGCCAGTTCCCCCTTGTCCGCGACGCGTTCGGCGAGCGCCGCGGGCATCGCCGGCAGCAGGTAGGAGGGGGCCAGCTCCTCGCGCAGCCGGGCCGCGGCGATGGCGGTCGCGTCGTCCATCGGGACCAGGACCGCCGGGCGTCCCACGTCCCGCGCGACGCGGCGCAGCACGGCGAGGATCTGTTCCTCGGACGCGTCGGGAGGCGGCGGGGTGTGCAGCCGACGCACAAAACGCGACCGGGACACGGGACTTCCCGTGCAGTCGGCGACGACATGCACCTCCACCCCCGCCCTGCCGAGCGTCCGGACGGCGCCCAGTGTTCCGTGGTGAAAGGGATTCCGGTCGATCCGCAGCACAACGGCGGGAACCCGGGTGTCAAGCAATGACACGCATTCTCACTTTCCTCTGGCGCCGCCTCACCCACACGGGCGAGAACGGCACTCGAAAGCCGCAGTGACAGTGGCACTGTCGTATTTCGTATGGCTGACTTCATATGACTGTTCGTCAACAGCGAGGCATCAGGCAGCAGGCGGACGCGAGCGAGAAGAGGAGCAGCCAATGGCCCCACAGCACCGGCGGGTCCGGTCCCGCGCCCTGGCCGTGGGCGTGGCGGCGGTCGCCGTGTCGGCCGCCCTGGCGGCGGGCCCGGCAGCGGGGGTGGTGCACGCGGACGACGCCGGGGCGGCGCTGCCGGGCCCCACCGGCCGGCCCACGCCGGCGGCCGGCCCCGAGCCCGCGGCGGGCGCGCAGCCCGCGGCGTCGGCCGTCCCGACCCCCGCCGTCGACGTGCCGACCGTCGCCCTGCCCGGCATCCCCGCGCCCGCCGTCCCCGACGTGCCCGAGGTCCGGCCGCCGTCGCTCACCCCGCCGGCCGCGCCCGCCCCCGCCCGGGGCGTGCCGCCCTTCGGCGCCTTCCTCGCCTCCGACGCCCGCGGCGTGCAGCGGATGGAGCAGCTCAGCCGCTGGCTGGGCGGCGCGGAGCTGCGCGTGGGCCACACCTACCTGCCGGGCAACCACTGGAAGGACATCGAGGGCGACATCGGCTTCCTCGACGCGTGGGCCGACTGGCGCAACGCGGACGACAAGCGGATGCTCGTCCTCAACGTCCCGCTCCAGGAGCGCAACGAGGCCGGCGTCTCCGACGAGGAGGTCCGCGGGCTGCTGCGGCGCGGCGCGGCCGGTGAGTTCGACCACCACTTCCGCGCCCTCGCCGAACGGCTCGTCGCGCTGAAGATCCCGGACACCGTCCTGGTGCTCGGCTGGGAGATGAACGGCGTCACCTACACCCACCGCTGCGGTCCCGACCCGGAGTCCTGGAAGAAGTACTGGAACCGGATCGTCACCACGATGCGGGCGGTCCCGGGACAGGAATTCCGGTTCGAATTCACCCCCAACCGGGGCCGGGACGCCGTTCCGTGGACGCAGTGCTATCCCGGGGACGACACCGTCGACATCATCGGCATGGATTCGTACGACCAGCCCACCGGAATGTCCTTCGACGAGCAGGTGTCGGAGCCGTACGGACTCCAGGCGCACGTCGATTTCGCCAAGGCCCACGGAAAGCCCATCTCCTACCCGGAGTGGGGGCTTTTCCGCAATGGCGACAATCCCGAGTACATGCGCCGCATGCTCGCCTGGATGCAGCAGCACCGGCCGCTTTACCACACGGTGACCGACTACTGCCCGCACGGCGTCTGGCAGTGCGACGACAACCCCGACGCCTCCCGCGTCTTCCGCTCCGCCCTGTACGGCCGTACACCCGAGGACCCGCAGCAGACCCCGGCGCCGACCGAGCCGCCCGCCGGTCCCACACTCCCCGACCACTGCTCGCCGCTGGACCTCGGCCGCTGGGTCGAGCACTGGCTCGGCGGGAAGCTGTGCCTGCGCTTCGACTGGTGGTCGCGCTCCCGGTAGGGCCGGGACCGTCCCGGCCGGGATCACCGCCGTCACCGCGGCACGTCGGCGGCGGTGGCCGGGCCCGGCACGGAGGCGGCCGGCACCGGCTCCTCGCCCCGGCCGCCCCGGCGGGGCCGGGCCAGCAGCGCCAGGCCGCCGAGCAGCCCGCCCGCGCTGGCACCGACCAGAGCGGTCACCCCCGCCGACGCCGACGCGGGCCCGCTCGGCCGCACCGCTCGGGAGAACTGCACGAGCCGCACCCGGGTGCTGTCCTTGGTGTCCTCCGCGTGCCGGGTCAGCGCCCGCGCCACCGCGTTCGCCATGTCGACGGACAGACCGGGCCGGTCGGAGGTGGCGGTGACGGAGACCATCGGCGCGTCCGGCGAGGTCGCCGTGCGCACGCTGTCCCGCAGCGTGCGCACGGGTACACCGGCCCACACCTGCGCGTCCCCCAGCACCGCCAGCTGGGTGGCCACCCGCCCGTAGGCCTGCGCGAAGCCGCGCGCGGACTCCGGGGTCGCCTGGTCGGTCGGGACGGCCACGACATAGCTGGTGGCCGTGTACTCCGGCGGCGTGAGCAGGCCGTACGCGCCTCCGCAGAGACCGCCGAGGAGCGTTCCTGCCACCAGCGCGGACCAGGCCGGCAGCTTTCTGACGCGGTCCAGGGACGGAAGGCGCCGGCGGGTCGGGGTGTCGGTCATGAGGGACTTGCTTCCTTAGGGTGCGGGGGACGGCGACGGGCCGGTGACAGCGGCCGTGTAGACGTCCATGAGGCGGGCTGTGCTGCGGGTGATGCTGTAGTGGCGGGCGGCGTCGGCGGCCGTGCGCGGGGCCGGGCCCGCCGCGCGGACCTCGGCGATCGCGCGGGCGTACGCCTCCGGCCCGCCGCGCACCCGCCGGGCCCCGGCCGAGGAGGCCGGCGGCAGGTCCTCGATCGCCGGGCAGGAGCCGTAGAGCACGGGCAGCCCGGCCGCCAGGGCCTCCACCGCCGCCAGGCCGAACGCCTCCTCGGTGGACGGGGAGGCGAAGAGGTCCATCGCGGAGGTGAGCGAGGGCAGGTCGGGGCCGGGTGAGCCGTCGGGCACGGCCGGACGCTCGCCGGTGAACAGCACCCGCCCGGACACCCCCGCCTCGTGCGCGGTGCGGCGCAGCACGTGCTCCTCGGGGCCGCCGCCCACCAGCAGCAGCCAGTGGTCCTCCGGCAGCCGGGCCAGGGCCCGCACCAGGACGTCGAACCGCTTGCCGCGGGCCAGCCGGCCCACCCCGCCGACGACGAACGCGCCGTCCGGCAGCCCGAGCCGCCGGCGGGTGCGCTCCCGCCGCTCCGGGTCGAAGCGGAAGCGGTCCGTCTCGATGCCGTTCGGCACCACCTCGATACGCGGCGCGGGCACGCCCCAGCGCTTCAACCGGTCGGCCACCGTGGGGGAGACGGCCACCGTCGCCGAGCCGAGCCGCTCGCTCGCCAGGTACAGCGCGCGCACGCCCCGCGTCAGCGCGCGGCCCTCCATCTGGGAGTCACCCAGCGAGTGCTCGGTGGCCACCACCGCCCGCACGCCCGCCACCCGTGCGGCGGGCCTGCCGTAGACGCAGGCCCGGTACAGGTGGGTGTGGACCAGGTCGTAGCCGCCGGAGCGGATCACCCGGACCAGACGCGGCAGCACGCCCACGTCGCGGTTGCCCGCCATGCCCAGGTGCAGCACGCGCACCCCGTCGGAGCGCAGACCGTCGGCGACCGGGCCCGGGTTGGTGAGCGTCACCACGTCGCAGTCGACCGGCAGATGGCGCAGCAGCAGCCGCAGCTGCTGCTCGGCACCGCCCACGCCGAGGCCGGTGATGATGTGCAGCGCCCTCATCTCACACGCCCTCCACCGGACGCCTGCGCCACCGGTGCAGCCGCAGCTTCAGATGCAGCCGCCACGCCGTGTCGTTCTGCCCGACGTGGGCGCGGGGCAGGGCGTGCGGGCCGGTCAGCGGGCCGGGGTCGATGGCGCAGGCGTACCGGTAACCGGCCCTGCGCACGGCGTCGACGGCACGCGCGTCGACCGTGCCGTACGGGTAGCAGAAGCCGTCCACCGGGGCGCCGGTCAGCTCGGCGAGCCGGGCGCGGCTCTCCGTCACCTCGGCCGTGAGCAGGGCGTCGTCGGCGCGGGTGAGGTCGACGTGGGTCAGCCCGTGCGAGCCGATCTCCACGCCCTCCCCGGCGGCGCGCCTGATGCCGTCCGCGGTGAGCAGCGGCTTGCGCGGACCGAGCGGGTCCCAGGCGTTGTCGCCGCCGAGCCGGCCCGGCAGCACGAAGAGGGTGGCGCCGAACCGGAAGCGGCGCAGCAGCGGCAGCGCGCCGGTGAGGAAGTCGGTGTAGCCGTCGTCGAAGGTCAGACCGACCAGGTCCCGCCCCTCGCCCCGGGCGCGCGCGTCGAGCAGCTCCGCCACGGACACGCCCCGCAGCCCGCGCCGTCGCAGCCAGGTGAGCTGGTGCTCCAGCCGCTGCGGTGTGACGGTGACGCGGTAGGGGTCGTCCGAGCAGTCGCCCACCGAGTGGTACATCGCCACCCAGGGGGCGGGCGCCGGGCGGGAGGCCGGCGGGGTCCGGTCGGCGAGCGGGGAATCAACGGGTGCGGCCATGTGTGAGCCTTCGTGTGACGGAGCGGACGGAGCGCCGGGCGGACGCGGCGCCCACGCCCAGGGCGGACAGGGCGATCGGGACGAAGACGGCGGTGACGGCGAGGCAGCCGGCCGCGAGGGCCGCCGCCGGCGAGGTGAAGCGGCCCGCCGCGAACACCCCGGCCGTGACGGCCAGGACGGACGCGAGGACCGGCCGGGCGAGGTCGGCGAGCACCCGGCGGACGCCCACCGAGACGCCCGGGGTGTCCCCGGCGCGGCCGGTGCGCAGGCCCGCCAGCAGCAGGGCGGCCGTGACGGTGATGCCGGCCGCGTTGGCGGCGGCGATCCCGGCGACCCCCCAGCGGCCCACCGTCACCGCGCCGATCACGGAGGTGGCGACGATGCCGACGGCCATCACGCCGAGCGGGTACCAGCGGGCGCGGCCCGCCGAGAAGTAGCAGCGGACCAGGGCGCCCACCAGCGTCTGGCCGAGCAGACCGAGCGCGTACACGCGCATCACGTCCGCCGTCGCGGCGGTGTCGGACGCGGTGAACGCACCCCGCTGGAAGAGCAGCTCGATCATCTGCGGGGCGCAGGCGACGACCGCGCACATGCCCAGCAGCACCACGCAGGACGCCAGCACCAGGTCCCGCTGCACCCGGGCGCGGGCCCGCGCGGTGTCGCCGTCGGCGAGCGCCCGCGCCACCACCGGGAAGGTGACGGTGCACACCATCAGCGACAGCGTCATCGGGATCTGGGCGACCTTCTGCGCGTAGTTGAGGTGCGAGATGGCACCGGCGGGCAGCGAGGACGCCAGGAAACGCTCGACCAGGACCTGCGACTGGCGGCACAGCGCGAACAGCAGCACGGCCGCGATCAGGGCCAGCCGCACCGGCCGTTCCTCGTCCGCCGCGTCGGTCACGGCGGCGGCGGGCGCGGGCGTGCGGGAGGCGAGCTGCCGCCACAGCGACGGCAGTTGGACCGCCACCATCAGGCAGCCGCCCACCGCGACCCCGGCCGCGGCGGCACGCACCCCCCACCCGTGGCCGAAGGCGAACATCGAGGCGATGATCCCGGTGTTGTACGCCACGTAGATCGCCGCCGGGGCGAGGAACCGGCGGTGCGCCCGCAGCGCGGCGCTGCAGTACCCGGCGAGGCCGAAGGCCAGCAGGCTGAGCGCGGTGAGCCGCGTGCAGTCGACGGCGAGCTGCGGGTCCGGCAGCCCGGGCGCGAGCACGGCCACCAGGTACGGCGCACCGGCGGCGACCAGCGCGGCCACCGCGGTGAACGCCAGGCACAGCCGCGGCAGGGTGGCCCGCACCAGCTCGCGCACCGGGTCGCCGGGGACGCCCCGGGCGCGCCGGGCCAGCGCCATGCTGAACGCCGGGATCAGCGCGATCGCCAGCCCGTCCTCGATCAGCAGCGTGGCCGCGATCTCCGGCACGGTCCACGCGACGAGGAACGCGTCCGTGTCGCTCCCCGCGCCGAACAGCCGGGCCAGCGACTGGTCCCGGACCAGGCCGAGCAGTGACCCCGCGATGGACAGCACGGCGGTGACCAGCGCGGCCCGGGCGAGGAACCGGCGCGAGGCACCTGGCTCACCGTCGTCCTTCGTACCGTCACCGGCACGGTCGCCCGGGGGGCGGCCGGAGGCACCGGCGGCGGTGCCGGCGGGTACGTCGGCGGTGCGGGCCTTCCTCCGGGGCGGCGCGCCGGCGGCCGTCCGGCTGCCGCCCGGGGCCCGTCCGCACTCCGTGCGGGGGCCGGGCGCGGAGCCCGCGTGGGAGGCGCCCCGGGACGGCAGGCGGGCGGCCGGTCCGTGGGCGGACGGTCCGGAGGCGGACGACGACGCGTCCGACGGGACGTCGGTCACGGGCGCCGTGGTCGTCGGCGCGGCGGCCGACGGCGCACCGCCCGCCGGTGCGGAGTGCGCCGGGGCCGCCGGAGCCGTGCGTGCCGGACCGGCGGTCGCCTGCCCGGAGTTCGCGGTGCGGGTGGTGCGGTCGGCCTCGGCGACGGGAGGGCCGGGGAGCGCTGCGGGAGGCACGGCATCGGTGCGGGCCGCACCGGTGGGCTGGGCGGGGAGGGACGTCATCGGGTCACGGCCTCCTCCACCCGGCCCGGCACGGCGTCCCGGCGGACGGTGTCCGCCCGGTCGTCCGGGGCCAGCCCCCACCACGCCGTCAGGCCGAGGGCGACCCCGGTCAGCACGGTCGAGGGGCCGCCGATGTCGCCGTACACGAAGTCGGTGAGCTGCCACAGCAGCAGGCCGCAGGCGATCAGCGCGCAGTCGTACCCGCGCCCGTCGCGCCGCACCCGCAGCAGGCCGCGCCCCGCGCACACCAGCAGCGCCAGCCAGCTCCCGACCAGCGCGCAGAAGCCGATCAGGCCCTGCTCGCTGAGCACCAGCAGGTACATGCTGTGCGGGGAGAGCAGCGCCTGCTTGTGGAACGTCTCGCCGGCCCCCTCGATGTCGCTGCCCGACGACAGCGCCAGCGTGGCGTGCCCGTCGCGGTACTCGGGGAAGTTCTTCAGGCCCACGCCGGTCAGCGGGTGGTCGCGCCACATGCCGGTCGCCGACGCCCACAGCGTGTACCGGTCCACCACGGACTGGTCCGGGGCGTCGGCCACCTGCGTGATGCTGTCGATCCGCTCCTGCAGCATCGCCGTACCGACCCCGAAGCCGCCCACGAGGATCACCCCCGCCGCGACCACGGCCGCCCCCACCTTCAGCGCCCGCCGCATCCCCGCCAGCGCCAGCTGCACCGTGCAGGTCAGCGCGGTCGCGATCCAGGCGCCCCGGCTGAAGGACACCGCCAGCGGCAGCAGCAGCACGACCGCGCACCCGGCGGCCAGGGCCCGCTGCCACCGCGGCGTCCGGCCCAGCGCCAGACCGGCCGCGCAGACCACGCCGAGCGCCACCGCCGTGGCCATGCCCATCACGTCCTGCGCCCCGAAGGTGCCGACCGCGCGCACGGTCTCGCCCTGGTAGGACGCGCCGGTCCCGGTGACGTACTGGTGCACGCCCACCGCCCCCTGCCACAGCGCGAGCCCGACGAACGACCAGGCCAGCACCCGGAAGTCGGCCCGGCCGCGCAGCAGCACCAGCACGGCCGCCGGGACCAGCACGAAGACCTGCAGATAGCGGGCCATGCCGCCGAGCCCCGCCGCGGGCGAGGCCGCCCCCATGGCGGCGACCGCGAGCCCCACCACCGGAAGCCCCAGCACCACCGCCGCGCGCGGCGACAGCGGGCGCCGCCGCTCCCGCAGCAGCCGGATCAGGCAGTACCCGACGACCAGCGCGGACACCACGTCGGCGGGCCCCGCGCCGTCCCCCGTCGGCGGCAGGGCCAGCAGCGCGACCACCGCCACCAGCGGCAGCACCGGCACCAGGCCGGCCGCCCGGCGCGGCAGGGGTACGGGGACGTGGGTCACCTGGCGTCAGCTCCCCGTCGGACGGACCAGCGTGGCCGCCGTGCGCAGCAGGATGCAGACGTCCTGCCACAGCGACCAGTCGTCGATGTAGGCGTTGTCGAAACGGGCACGGTCCTCGATCGAGGTGTCGCCGCGCAGCCCGTGCACCTGTGCGAGCCCGGTGATCCCGGCGCGCATCCGGTGACGGGTCGCGTAACCCGGGTACGTCTCGCTGAACTGGGCGACGAAAAAGGGGCGTTCGGGCCGCGGGCCGACCAGGCTCATGTCGCCGCGCAGCACGTTCCACAGCTGCAGCAGCTCGTCCAGCGAGGTGCGGCGCAGCATCCGGCAGAACCGGCGCATCTCGTGCTCGTTGGCCACGCTCCACCGGGTCGCCGACTCGTGCTCGTCGACCGGGCGGTGGGTGCGGAACTTCAGCAGCGTGAACGGCTTCCCGTCCCGGCCGATGCGCTCCTGACGGAACACCACCCCGGGCCCGTCGGTGAGCCGCAGCGTCACCGCGCACACCAGCAGCAGTGGACTGACCAGCGTCAGCAGCGTCCCCGACACGAGGATGTCGAGCACCCGCTTGCCGGCGCCGCCGCCGCGGACCGGCGCCAGGTCGAGCCGCCGGCAGGAGAACCCGGCCAGCCGCTCCCGCGCCGGGTACGGCGCGGGCTCCGCGTCGACCTCCCACACCGTGCACCCGGACGCGGCCAACGACCGCAGCAGCGCGCCCTGTTCGGACCGCACCGACGGATGGACGGCAACGACCGCGCGCACCCCGTTCTGGATGACCGCCCGTTCGACCTCCTCGTCCGTGCGCAGCACCGGGACGCCCCCGTCACCGCCGTCCCCCTGCGCGGCGACGACGCCCACCGGCCGCACCCCGCACCGGGGGTGGCGCAGCACGGCGGCGGCCACGCGCTGCGCGGTCGCCGCCGGACCGATCACGAGTGCCGCCCGCGGGTGCCGCAGCAGCGCCGCGCGCCGCCGCCCGTGCACCAGCGCGCGCAGCACGCCGGCCGCCGCCACCTGCACGGCCAGCCCGGCGACCACCGTGCCGGCGGACAGCGCCGCCTCGGGCCGGAGCGCCGCCCACAGGGCGGCCGTCGCCAGCCACGCCACCGCCACGCGCCCGCACACGGCGGGCAGTTCGTCGAGCAGCGCCGGGAGCGCGGGCCGTTCGCCGCGCGGACGCAGCAGCAGGAGCGAGGACCCGGCCAACAGGGCCAGGAACAGCGCCGAGAACCCGGTGGCCGCCCACCCGGCGAGCAGGGCCGCCGCGCCGTCCGCGAACAGCAGGGGGACCGGGGAGTCGGGGCGGTCCGGGGGCCGCGACGCGGGCAGCCGGGGACCGGTGTCGCCGGCGCGCGGCGGCATGACGGACACGGGCGAGAATCCGTGCTCCCGCGGCGGGACACCGGGGGAGGGCACGGTACGTTCGGCGGTCACGAGTGGATGGACTCCCTGTGCTCTGAGTGCTCGACGCGCTGTGTCGTCCGGTCGGCCTCGGCGTCCCCGGCCGCCAGGAGCGGGCGCGCCCTGGTCACGGGCGGCCGGGTGCCGAGCAGATCGCGGTAGACGTCGGCGACCGCCCTCGCGGTCTTCCGCACGTCGTGGAGGGACAGCACATGGCGGCGGGCCCGGTCGCCGAGGGACGCGCGCAGCGGCGGATCGAGCAGCAGCTCGCCGACGGTCCGGGCGAGCGCCCCCGGGTCCTCCGGCGGCACCAGGCACCGGGCCGCGAGGGACGGCGGCAGGCTCTCGCGGGCCCCGTCGACGTCCGTGACCACCACGGGCCGGCCGCAGGCCATCGCCTCCAGCGGGGCCAGCGCCATGCCCTCCCAGCGGGACGGCAGGACGACGAGGTCGGCGGCCTGGTACCAGGGCGACGCGTCCGCGACGGCTCCGGTGAACAGCACCGAGTCCGGGGCGTCGGCGCGCAGCCGGTCGTGGTCCGGCCCGTCGCCGACCAGCACCAGCCGCGCCCCGGGCACCTGCCGCCGTACGGCCTCCCAGGCCCGCAGCAGGATGTCCTGCCCCTTCTGCCGGCACAGCCGCCCGACGCACACGGCGAGCGGGGCGTCCGCGTCCAGACCGGCCAGCGGGACGAGCCCGGCGCGCACCGGGGCGGCGGCGGCCGGGCGGAAACGCTCGGGGTCGATGCCGTTGGGCACCACGGCCCACCGGCCGGTGATCCCGGCCCGCAGCCCCGTGGCGCGCTCCGCCTCGCTGACGCAGATCACCCGGGAGGCCCAGCGCGCCGCCCACCGCTCCCAGCGCAGGGCGAGCGCGGCCGTGCTCCCGCCCACCGCCTCGAACGACCAGGCGTGCGGCTGGAACACCGTGGGGATGCGCCCGCGCACGGCGAGGCGCCCGGCGAGCCCGGCCTTCGCGCTGTGCGCGTGCACCAGGTCGGGGCGCATCTCGTCGATCAGCCGGGCCAGTTGCCGCACCTCGCCGGCCAGCGAGGGGCCCGGCGACCGGGTCGCGCGCCAGTGCCGTACGTGCGCGCCCAGCGAGTGGAGCTGGGTGGTGAGGGGACTGTCGGGGCAGACGGCGGCGACGTCCATGCCGTCGGCCAGCTGCGCCCGCACCAGGTCGGTCACCACCCGTGCGACGCCTCCGTCCACGGGCTGGGTGAGGTGCAGGACCCGCGGCCGTCGGCCGGGCGGTGTCACGTCCGTGGGCACGGCTTCCTCACTCACACAGGTGTTGGGGACGCAGGACGGCGCGTTCACGGACGGGCGTCGACGGCGGCGAAGAGGACGCCCGCCCACGCGGCGTCCCGCTGCGAGGTGAGGCGGAGGGCCGCCTGGTCACCGGCGCGCGTCAGCCGCCCGCCGAGGTCGAACACGTCGGAGTCGTAGCCGAGCGTGTTGGCGTACGCGGGCACCCGCGCGGACGGCGCGTTCGCGGGGCTGGAGATGGTGGAGTTCAGCACGTCGTCCACCGGGTTGGTGCCGTCGCCGAGCGCGGTGACCGTGTCGCCCGCGGTCAGGACCAGGGAGTCGCCGGCGGTGCCGCGGTCGCCGTTGTAGGCCACCATGCCCACCCGGCCGCCGGCGCCCGCCGCGAACGGCAGTCCGCGCAGCGGGAAATGAGCGGCGGAGTCGCCGCCCAGCGGGGCGAAGCCGTCCCACACGGACAGGTGCCGCAGCGGCTCCGCGGGGTTCTCGTACGCCACCACCAGCGTCCAGCCGCCCCAGGCGCCGGCCGCCGACCGGCCGCCCGCCACGTTGATCTGCGCGACCGTGTAGAGGCCGGACCCGCTGTCCCGCACCAGCCGCGTCACGTCCGCGGAGGCCTGGAAGGCGTCGGCGCCGGCCGCCACGCGGTGGCCGACCATCGTGTCCGCGAGCAGTTCCTTGTAGCTGCCGCCAGGTTCGGCGACCAGTACGCGCCCGTTGTCCTCGGCGGGCTTCTGCTCACCCACGAGCAGGTTGCCTCCCCAGTACAGACGGGCGTACGTCACCCGGGAACCGGCCGGCAGCCGGACCTCCCCACGCGAGGAGTTGTACGTGTTGGGGTCGTCGTCGACGTCGATGTAGTGCATGTCGAAGTCGCCGTTCACCCCCTGCCCGCCGCCCTGCACCGTGCGGCACGAGGACGCCGAGGAGCGGCAGGTGTGGGAGGAGTTGGCCGCGCGCACGATGTTGCCGTGCTGGAGCGCCCGGTACCGCTCGCCGAAGGGGAGCCCCTCCGCCTCCGGAGCCGGCGCGGCGGGCGCGGCGGCGGTGGAGCCGCAGGGCGCCCACAGCGCGGCGAGGGCGAGGACGCCCACCGTCGCATGGCGAAGCAGCTGACCCAGGGTTTGGCGCATGACCGTTCGGAGCCTTTCGGAAAAGGGTGGCGGCGGCAGGCAGCGGGGACGAGTGCGATGCGTCCGCCCATGAAGGTGCGTCGGAGCACCGCAACTCTAGTCACCAAACGGACAAACACGGTGAAATTCGTCAAAGGGTGGCAAGTGTGTTGGAATCGTGAAACCTGGTTTGCCTGACCTGCGGCTTCACGCACCGGCTCAACTGCTGGAACGCGCAGAAGGGTGACGGCGGCCCGGACCGAAAGGCGTACGCCCGGTTGCGGGGCGTCGCGGGCGCTTCGACGGTGGGTCCAAGATCCGAAGCCCCGCGAAAGGACTCTTCATGCGCGCTCTGCCGGCCCGGCGCATCGCACTCGGCGCCCTGTGCGCCGCCCTCCTGGCCACCACCACCGGACCGGCCGCCTTCGCGGCCGACTCGCACCCCGGACAGGACCCGGCGGTGTCGTCCGCCGCGCTCCTCGCGCGGGTCTCGCACCCCGAGGCGGCGCCGGGCGACCTGGCCCCGGTCGCCGACCTGATCAAGGCGGTCCTCGCGTCCCCCGACGGCCAGCTCCCCCCGTCCCGGGCCCGTGAACTGGCCGACGCGGCCCGCGCGGCGGTGACCCGCGCGGCGGCCGACGACCCGGTGACCGTCACCACGACCGTGACCACCAACACCTCCACGCCCGCCGCCGCCCCCGCCACGCCGCTCCTGCCGGGCCTGGTGGCCCCGGTCACGGGCGTGCTGCTGCCCACGGCGGAGGAGGACGACGGCACCGCGAACAGCGGACTGGGAGCCGTGCGGGAGGCCCTCGACAGCCTCCTGGACCTGCTGCTCCCCAAGTCCGAGCAGGCCGCGCCCAGCAGCAGCACGACGACCACGACGACCGAGAACACGTCGACCGGCACGACGGAGATCACGGTCGGCAGCACGGCCGATACGGACAGCACGGACAGCACGGAGTCCACGGGCACGACGGAGGCGGCCTCCGCGGCCGAGACGGCGGCGGACGCGGCGGCCGACAGCGCCCTCGCGTCCACCGACGAGCTGCTCGCCCGGGTGGACGAACTCCTCGACGCGCTGACGGGGACCACCGACCCGCAGACGGTCACGACGCTGCCCGCCCCGGCGGACCCCGCGGATCCGGCGGACCCCGCCGATCCGGCCGACCCTGCTGATCCGGCCGACCCTGCCGACCCCGCGCAGTCCGCCGCGGCGCCCGGGGTGCTGCCCGCGCTCACGTCGCTCCTGATGCCGAATTCCTGAAAACGCGACGCGGGATCAGGCGCACCGTCAGTTCATAGAATTCGTATTTCGTATGAGGACTCGGCAATCTTCGATTTCCTGGTTTCCGCTCCGGCCGGGGATCGTTGAGCACGGCGACAGAACCACTCCGGCGACTTGCGTTGCCGAAGAAAGGAACACGATGAAGTCCCTGAAGGCTGCCGCCGTCCTTGCCGGGTCCCTGATCGCCGCCGGTGCCGCGGCGCCCGCGTACGCGGACTCCACCGACCTGGCGTCCACCGGCCTCGACACGGGCCTGCGCACCGCGGTTCCCTTCGAGCTGATGCCGCTGCACGAGTCGGACTCGCTCGTCGACACCGACCAGAGCTCGCTGCTCGGCACCACGAAGGAAGCGGCGGCCGTGGTCAACGAGGCCAAGCCGGTGCGCGGTGACGTGGGACTGCACGCCTGACCCCTCCGCCCAGCGGCATCAGGCCCCCGGTGATCCACCGGGGGCCTGATGCTTTCCGTGTCTGGTGTGTTGATGACGGCGAGCGCGCGCGAAGGAGCCCCGGAAGGCGAGGCCTCCGGGGCTCCTTGGTGCTACGACGGACGTCCGTAGACCGCTGTGCTGCTACTTGTTCACGCAGTAGTTGCCGAAAGCGGGGTTCAGGACGCCGACAATGTCCACGGTGTTCCCGCACACGTTGACGGGGATGTGGATCGGAGCCTGGATCACATTGCCCGAAGCGACGCCGGGCGAGTGGACGGCCGCACCATCGGCGCCGGAGTGAGCCGAGGCCATTCCGGCGCCGCTGAACACAACGGCGCCCGTGCCGAGAGCCAGGGTGGCCGCCTTCGCGATGCGAGACATCACGTTCTCCTTACTGGTCTGGTAAGCGCGGCACATGAAGAACGGCCGCACTCCCCGCTCAACGCGCCGACACCGGTCCGGGTAACGGTTGATTGTCCGGGATCACTCTTTGGTCCGTGTTGTGAGGTGAAGGGCGATCCGTTCCGCTGGAGTGCCACTCCCGTACCGCCGTCTGATGTATCGCCGACACGGCTCTGACCTGCACCTTCACAAGAAATGTACGCATTTGGGCGTTTCGGCTGTCAAAAGACGCGGGGGTCGCTTACGTTAGCGACTGTCAGTGACCGGTCCGTAGCGGGCTGTGTCCATGTGAGAAACGGAGAAGTAATGCGCACGTACCAGAAGGCCGCCGTCGTGATGGCCATGCTCGGCAGCGTCAGCTTCCTTGGCGCCGGCGCCAGCTTCGCGGGCGAGGGCCCGGAGTTCGAGCTGAACAACAAGCAGGGCAACGCCTGCACGCAGTCGAACACGGTCCAGGGGCTGATCAACGTCGCTGACGTCAACCTGCCGATCGCCGCCCTCCTGGCCGGCAACGGCATCGAGGACGAGACCAACGTCGGTGTCAGCTGCGCCAACGGCCTCGCGCTGGGTGGCAAGTGATCATCTCTCGATGATCGAACAGGTCCCGAGGCCCGGACGTACGCGTCCGGGCCTCGGGCCTGTCCGGCTTCACGACCATTTCAACCTCTCGGCACACCGGGCGTCGGTCCCGGGCCGGGCGATGTGGGGAGAAGGAACATGAGCAAGTCGAGGAATGTCGCGTCCGTGCTCGCGGGTGTGCTCGGAGGACTGGCGCTGCTCGGCGCCGTCGCCGGCCCGGCCTCCGGGGCCGAGGACCCGAACGGCTGCGCGTCCGACGGACGGGGCGGAGTCAGCTGCGTGCAGATGAGCGAGGAGCGGCTGACCATCGACCGCGACGGCACGGTCCACCACACCGTCAAGGGATCGAAGCCCGCCTGTTCCGCGGGGGCCGGCGAAATCTCCTGCGAGACGTCGGCCGTTACTAAGCCGATCCGATAAATATGTCATTGCGCCGCACGTGCCCTTTCTCGGGGAATTGCGAGAAGCGGCGTTTCTCCCGCTGATTGGCGCAAAAAGTTGCCTAATGTTGGCGACTGTAAGCGACCGGTTCATTCGTGAACCGAGTCAGCACGAGAAATGGAGAGGTAATGCGCAAGTACCAGAAGGCCGCCGTCGTGATGGCCATGCTCGGCAGCGTCAGCTTCCTTGGCGCGGGCGTCAGCCACGCCGGCGACGAGCCGAGCGCTGAACTCAACAACAAGCAGACCAACGCCTGCTCGCAGTCGAACACCACCCAGGGTCTCATCAACATCTCCGACGTGAACCTGGCCCTGTCGATCCTCGGCTTCAACAGCGTCGAGGACAAGGAGACCGAGTCGGTGTCCTGCACCAACGGGCTCGCGCTGGGCGCCGAGGACTGAGTACCACCTGGTGACCGGGCAGGTCTGGGTGCCGGACCCACGCGTCCGCCCCAGACCTGCCCTGTTCGGAGGCGGTGAACGGCTCCGACGTAATGAATGGCCCCGCTTTCCGCGGGGCCGACCATGAGGATTAAGGGTAAATGATCACCGTGAAGAAGATTGTGGCCGTGGCCGCCGGAATTCTCGGAAGCTTCGCTCTGATCGGCGCCGGCGCCGTGCAGGCCGTGAGTGTCGAGAACAGCGCCATGTGCGCCGACGACGGCAAGGGCAACGTGCGCTGCACGCAGGAGGAGTACCGGGTCACGCACGACCAGTACGGCAACGTCCGCATCGTCAACGAGACGACGCAGAACTGCACCGGGTCGAACGGCTCGATGTCCTGTGTGTCGAGCCTGGCCGTTCCCGGCGAGAAGTCCTGAAGCCTTCACGCGGCCACGAGGAAGGGCCGGGATCCGAACTTCGGATCCCGGCCCTTCCTCGTGGCGTCGTCAGGTCCGCGCGGCGGCGGAAGCGGCGCACGGCGACTCCAGCGGGCCGCAGTACGGCAGGCCGTCGATCGAGCGGTCGGTGCAGAAGCGGGCGATCAGGTCCGCGGACTCCTCCCGGCGCTCCACCGTGACCAGGTGGTCCGCCTCCTTGACGGTGGTGAACACCGCCCCGGGCATCGTCGCGGCGAGCTCCCGCCCCATGTCCGGGGTGCACAGGGTGTCGTACTCCCCGGTGAACACCAGCGTCGGCACCCGCGGCACCGGCAGCGGCTCGTAGCACCCGTGCGTCACCAGGCGGGTGTTGTGCTCGACGGCCTTCCTGATGTCGTCGGGGGTCTGGCTGACGAACTGCTGCTGCAGCAGCCGCGCCACCGCCGCGTGCCGGCGGACCTTCCCCGCCTCCGGGTTCGACATGAACAGCCGCACCAGCCCGTCGGCGGCCTCCTCGTTCGCGCCCCGCTCCAGCGCCCGCCGCAGCCGCGGCACGGCCTCCTCGTACAGCTCGGGAAGGCGGTTCGCCGCGCCCCCGAAGAGGATGCGCCGGACGTGCGCGGGGTGGCGCTGGGCGAAGCGCAGTCCGACGACCTCGCCGAAGCAGCCGCCGAAGAGGTTCACCTGCGGCATGTCCAGCTCCACGAGCATGTGCCGGACCGCGTCGGCGAGGAAGTCGATGCCGTACCCGGCCGGCAGGAAGTCCGAGCTGCCGTAGCCGGGGAGGTCCACGGTGACGAGCGTGCACAGCGGTGCGAGCCACTTCTCGTGGCCCTGCCAGGAGTACCGGTTCTGTGAGGACCCGCCCAGGAGCAGCAGCGGCGCGGTCGCGGGCGCGTTCTGACGGACGATCCGGCAGGTGTACCGGAATCCGGCGAAGACGAGGTCGCGCTCCTCCGCCGGCTCGGGCGCTCGGGGGACGGGCCGGGATCCCTCCGCGCGAGGTGGGGCCTGGGCGGCGATGACGGCAGTGCGCATGAGCGACTCCGGGAAAGGCGGAACGATGGCGAACCGTTCCATCATTACCAGGAAACGCACCATTCGGACGTAATCACTCAATTATGGGCGATCCCGGAAAATTGCCCTGCTCGGTAAGGGTGCCCACGCGGGCCCGTACGGCGAAATGCGCCCTGCTGGAGGAGCGCACACACCGTTGAGCGCCCCGGCGAACGGGGTCGTCCGGGGCGCTCGCGTGGTGAACGCCTTGGCGCCGCGCGGGTCGATGTACAGCCGCTCCTCGAAGTCGCAGATGCCCTGCGCCCTGTCCACCACCTTGCAGTTGCTGCTGTCGACGGCGTGCCACAGGTGGTCGCCCGACTCGAGCCCGCCGCGGTAGGGGAACACGACCACTCCCGGGTCGTACCTGAGCTTGGTCGTCATCCGGTAGGTCGCGTGCACGACGCCCCCCCTTGGTCCCGATCACGATCGGCTTCCCGCCGTTCACCGTGACCCGGCTGAAGGAGACCCCGCCCTCCGCCGCCCCGGCCGGCACCGCGGACACCGCCGTGAACGCGATGGCGGCCCCACCGGCCACCAGCGCGCTCCCTGTCGTCCTTCTCATCCCCTGAAGCCCCTCCCCTTCACGCCCTACGGGCGCGCCCGCTGTCTTCAGCGGCTGACTGTGGGGCAGGGAAGCCGAGTTGGTGGTGGCGGTCGGACCGGCGACGATTTGATCACCGCGCTGCGGCGGCGTCCCGCGGTGGTCCGGGGCCACCGCCTCACCGCGTAAAGTGGCGATCTTCGGCCGGCGGAAGCCGTACGGAGTCCCTGGAAGCCGGGTGCAGCATGCATCTCGCGGACCATCCCGCACGCCGCCGCCTCAGCGCCGCCCTGGACAATCTCTCCAGCACCTTCCGCGGCATGACCGCGCACCCGGACGAGTACAACTGCGATTGCCACTGGGGAAGTGCGGAGGAGCTGGCCCTCCTGAAGACGCCGGACGTGGAACTGGAGCCGGACCTCCTGAACCGGGCCTGGCAGGCCGTCGACTGGTTCGATCACGCGGCCGTACTGCGCCGCATCCTGCCGCAGTTCGCCAGGGCCCTGGTCGCCGGTCAGGCGGATCCCCTCTTCGGACTGGAAGAGGCCGGATCCTCCTTCGCCCGAGGGCGCTGGCAGCAGTGGCCCGACGAGCACGCCGGCCCGGTACGGGAGTTCCTGCATGCCTGGTGGGCGCAGAGCCTCACCGATCCGGACGCCGCCGTCCCGGCGCACGAGGTCCTCGCCGCGTGTGCCGAGGCCTCCGGATCGTTCCGCCCCTGGCTCGCCGACTGGGAGAAGCAGACCGGCAGCCTCAGCGACCTGCGTCTCACGGAGACGGCCGCCGCGTGGGAGTACGAGCTCCTGGGCGACAACATGCCGTGGGACGTCCACTGGTACGAGCTCGACGAGGAGAAGATGCGCGCCGAACTGGTCACCTGGCTCCTCGGCCACGCCACGGTGCGGCTGCGCGAGTCGGGTGCGCCGGCCGATCTGCAGCACCGGATACGGCTGCTCGGACTCACCGGCGAGGCCCGCTGGACGGATCCGCACTGGCCCGGCCACCGCTACACGGCGGGGCGACGGCTCCCGGTCATGCCCCCTGCTCCGGCACGATCTCGGCCCGCGGAGGGGCGTCCTGTTCCACTTCCGCTGGTCCTTCTGCTGGGTCGGTGTCGGGGCCCGGTACTCGTCGAAGAGGCTGAAGAACAGCTCGATCGCCGGTACACCGGCGGCTTCCGCTTCGCGCTCGATCTGGGCGGCCCATCCCGGGGAGCTGTGGCGGCCGAGCCGTCGGCACAGCCACTCGGCGAACTGGGACTCCGTGCCCGGGCTCCAGGAGGCGAAGTCCTCCGCGACGCCGTGCACGCCCAGGACGACCCCTCCACCCCGGGGTCGGCGAGGGCTGGTTACTGGTCCCCCGCATGAAGATCGTGATCTGGTCCTTCCTCACCCTGTTCTTCGCCCTCTGTGCCGTCGGCGGCCTGCTCAACGCCGTGCAGGGGCAGGACGCCTCGACCGTCATCCGTCACCTGGGCGCCACTGCCATGTTCTCGTCGTGCGCCTGGGGCAGTTGGCAGAAGGCCTCCCGCCCCCGGACCCCGGCATGGCTCGAAGAACCGCGTCGCAGACCGTGGCGTCGACGATGACCCTGCCGCCCGACGCGCCTCCGGGGCGTGCCGGTCGTCGGGTGACGGGGCCGTTGCCGTCGGTATTGCTGCCAGAACCACGAAACGCCCTGGAGGGGAGATCCCCTCTGGGGCGTTCTTGCTGGTGGCGGGTGGCGCCCCCGGCAGGACTCGAACCTGCGGCCAAGCGCTTAGAAGGCGCCTGCTCTATCCACTGAGCTACGGGGGCCGGTGTGGTGGCCTGTCGTCGTGGTGCCCTGGTGGGGCCTGTCCTTGACGTTGCCGGAGACAAGGATAGGGCTCCCGCATCCTTGTCCCTGTCGCCTCGCCTCCGTGGCTCGATGTGGAGGTTCGGTGAAGCGGTCCTGATAATCGCAGGCAGGTACGAATCGTGCACTGCTTTTGGCCTCTGGAGCATCGGGTGTTGTGCACTCGTTATGCCTCGGCTGTGCCCGCGTCTCAGTCGCCCCTTCCATCCGCTTGTGTCCTGTCGGCACGCAGACATGCTCATATGCTTCAGAATTCCCCTAAAATTGGGCATTCTTCGCATGTGGTGACCTTGGACGTACGGCCTCAGCTGCTCGACGCACTTTCCGCCCTGCGCGACCGTGTCGCCTCCGCACGCTTCCCGCTGCCCCTGGCGGGGGCCGCCCGCGCGCGTGCCAACCGCGACGAACTGCTCGCCCAGCTCGACGACTACCTGGTGCCGCGGCTCAAAGACCCAGGCGCGCCCCTGCTGGCCGTCGTCGGCGGGTCCACCGGAGCCGGTAAGTCCACCCTGGTGAACTCGCTCGTGGGCCGGCGTGTCAGCGAGGCGGGCGTGCTGCGGCCGACGACCCGCACGCCGGTGCTCGTCTGCCATCCGGAGGACCACCACTGGTTCAGCGGGATGAGGGTGCTGCCCGACCTCACCCGCGTATGGGTGCCCCACCACCAGGACCCGGCCGACGACCTGCTGCTGCCCGGCGAGGACCCCGCGCGCGTCCTGCGGGTGGAAGCCACCGACACCCTGCCCCCCGGCCTCGCCCTCCTCGACGCGCCCGACATCGACTCCCTGGTCTCCGACAACCGGGTCCTCGCCGCCGAACTCATCAACGCGGCCGACATCTGGATCATGGTCACCACCGCCGCCCGCTACGCCGACGCCGTGCCCTGGCACATGCTGCGCACCGCCAAGGAGTACGACGTCAGCCTGGTGACCGTGCTGGACCGGGTGCCGCACCAGGTGGTCTCCGAGGTGTCACGGCAGTACGGCGCCCTGCTCACCAAGGCCGGTCTCGGCGACGTCCCCCGCTTCACCGTGCCCGAGCTGCCCGAGTCCGCGTTCGGCGGCGGACTGCTGCCCGCCACCGCCGTGGCCGCGCTGCGCACCTGGCTCGTCCACCAGACGCTGGACCCGGCCGCCCGGCAGCACGTCATGGCCCGCACCGCCTACGGCGTCCTCGACTCCCTCAACTCCCGCCTGCCCGAGCTGGCCGGTGCCGCCGCCGCCCAGTACGCGGCGGCGCTGCGGCTCACCTCCGCCGTGGAGACCGCGTACGACAGCGAGCACTCGCGGGTGCGGGGACGGCTGCAGGCGGGGGCCGTGCTCGCCGGGGACGCACTCAAGCGGTGGCGCGCCTTCCCCCTCGACTGCACTCCGGGAGAGCTCCTCGACACGCTCGTGGAGAGCCTCAGCGCGCTCCTGCTGTGCGCCGTCGCCGCCGCCGACGAACGCGTCGACGAGGCCTGGCGGCGCGAGCCCGCCGCCGACGCCCCCGAGCTCGCCGCCCGCGAGGGCGTCCCGGAGAGCGTCGAGCACCGCATCGGCCTCGCCGTACGGCGCTGGCGGCGCGAGCTGGAGGAGTTCGCCGAGGAGGAGGTGCGCGAGCTGGAGCGCGGTACCGCGCCCGACCCCGAGACGGTCACCGCCCTCGTCGCCACCGTCCTGCTGGGCGGCCGCCGGGCGAGAACCGCCGGGGAGGGCCTCGCCGAGCGGATCGGCGCCCACGGCGCGCTGCGGCTGCGGGACCGCGGCGGACGGCTGCTCGTCGCCCACGTCGACCGGATCATGCACGCCGAACGCGAACGCCGCCTCGCCCCGATCGACACGCTCGAGGTGCACGCGGAACCCCAGCCCGAACTCATCGCCGCGTTGTCGGTACTGCAGAAGGAGAGGTGACCGGTGACCGCCGTCACTGACCAGGACCACACCGAGCACCCCGATCGTGACACCGAGGACCGGTCCCGCGAGGACACGGCCGGCGCCTGGGACGACGGGCTGATCGCGCGCCGGGTGAACGGCACCGCGGCGGACCCGGTGCGGGAGGAGCCGCAGGTGGTGGCCGAACCCCGCGCCTCCACGCCGCAGAAGGTGACCCCGCTGTCGTACGACCCGCGGCTGGCGTCGCGGCTGGACGCGATGCGCGAGCTGGTCGGGCTCTCCCGCACCCGGCTCGACAACCGGACCCTCGCCCAGGCGGGGCGGGTGCTCGACGAGGCCGCCGCACGGCGCCGGCTCTCCGGACAGCACACCGTGGTCGCCATCGCGGGCGCCACCGGCAGCGGCAAGTCGCAGCTGTTCAACGCGCTCGCCGGCGTGCCGATCTCCGAAACGGGCGTACGGCGGCCCACCACCGCCGCCCCCATCGCGTGCAGCTGGAGCGACGGCGCCGCGGGCCTCATCGAGCGCCTCGGCATCCCGCCCCGGCTGCGCCGCCGCCCTCTCCAGGCCATGACGGAGGCCGACGAGCGGCTGCGCGGGCTGGTCCTGGTCGACCTGCCCGACCACGACTCGGCGGCGGTGCAGCACCGCGAGCAGGTGGACCGCGTGCTGGGGCTGGTCGACGCGGTGATCTGGGTCGTCGACCCGGAGAAGTACGCCGACGCCATGCTGCACGAGCGCTACCTGCGGCCCATGGCGGCCCACGCGGAGGTCATGTTCGTCGTCCTCAACCAGGTCGACCGGCTGCCCGGCGACGCCGCCGAACAGGTCCTGGACGACCTGCGGCGCCTCCTCGACGAGGACGGCATCGTGCTCGGCGAGTACGGCGAACCCGGTACGGCCGTGCTCGCCCTGTCGGCGCTCACCGGGGACGGGGTGGGCGACCTGCGCGAGTCGCTCGCCCGGTTCGTGGCCGAGCGGGGGGCGCCCGCCCGCCGGATCTCCGCGGACGTCGACATCGCCGCCGCCCGCCTGTGGCCCGCCTACGCCACCCGCCGGCGCACCGGGCTGAGCGAGGAGGCGCGGGAGGAGTTCTCGGACCGGCTCGCGGACGCCGTGGGCGCCACCGCGGCGGGCGAGGCGGCCGAACGCGCCTGGCTGCGCAACGCCAACCGGGCCTGCGGGACGCCCTGGCTGCGGCTGTGGCGCTGGTGCCAGGCGCGGCGCGAGCCGACCACCGGCAGGGTCGCCCTGGCCGGGCAGCCCGACGAGGAGGTCACCGCCCGGCAGCGGGTGGAGCAGGCGGTCCGCACGGTCGCCGACCGGGCCTCGGCCGGGCTGCCGGCGCCGTGGGCGCAGGCGGTGCGGGAGGCGGCGGTGCGCGGCTCGCAGGGGCTGCCGGAAGCGCTCGACGAGCTGGCCGTACGGGCGGGACTGCCGCCGGGGCGGCCGCCCCGGCCGGGGTGGTGGCCGGTGGCCGTGCTGGGCCAGGCGGCCATGACGATCCTGCAGTTCGTGGGCGGGCTGTGGCTGGTCGGGCAGATCGTCGGGGTCATGGCGCCGAACCTGGGCGTGCCGGTGCTGCTGATGGTGATCGGCATCGTGGGCGGGCCGCTCGTCGAGTGGAGCTGCCGTATGGCGGCCCGGGGACCGGCGCGGCGGTACGGGCTGGAGGCGGAGAGACGGCTGCGGGAGGCCGCGTCGGGGTGCGGGCGGGCCCGCGTCCTGGACCCGGTGGCGTCGGAACTGCTGCGGTACCGGGAAGTGCGGGAGCAGTACGGGCGTGTGGCGGGGGTGGGGGCGGGGAGCGGGGGGCGCTGAGACGGGTGGGGGTGGTGGTGGACCGGTCCTCTCCGGTGTGGTTCGGCGGAGGGGGCCGGTTTTTTGTTGCTGGGCGGCGGGCGGCGGGCGCGGGGGGTGTCTCGAGGCCTTGAGGCTGAGGGCGGCCACTCGTTCGGGTGGCGGGGTTGTCCACAGGCTGGGGGTGGTCCACAGCGTTCTGCGGGCCCGGCCCGGCGGAGGCAGTCTGGCTGCGTGGTGACCGCGATCGTGACCCTGGTCACGAGCCGATCGCACAGGCGGTCCGCGGTCACCGCGCCAGACGGCAGCCGTACGGGAAGGGCCCGTACGCGTGTCCGCCCGGCGCCGGTGCGACAGCCGGCGAGGGCCGGGCGAGGGAGGGAAGCGCGATGAACGAGACGATGGTGTGCGTGGTGGGCAACGTGGCGACGCGCCCGGTCTACCGGGAGACGGCGTCCGGTCCGGGGGCGAGGTTCCGGGTCGCGGTGACCGCGCGGTACTGGGACCGCGAGAAATCGGCCTGGGCGGACGGACACACCAACTTCTTCACGGTGTGGGCCAACCGCCAGCTCGCCACCAACGCCGCGGCGTCCCTGTCGGTGGGGGAACCGGTGATCGTGCAGGGCCGGCTGAAGGTGCGTACGGAGACGCGGGACGGGCAGCCCGGCTGGATGTCGGCGGACATCGACGCGGTGTCCATCGGCCACGACCTCACCCGCGGCACCACGGCCTTCCGCCGCACATCCCGCCCCGAGCTGAATCCGGCTCCGGACCGCTCGGAACCCAACTGGGAGACGGAGGCGTCACCGTCGCCGCCGACGGGGGCGGAGGCAACACAACTCACGTCCCCGGTCGGCGCCGTGACGTGACATCAGGACTCGTTGGGCTCCGGCCCCGCGGCTGACCGAAGCGAGGCTTATCGGCAGATGCGCGCCGTAAGTCCCCGGTGGATTTGTCGATAAGCCCTGTTCAGCGGCGCTCCGGCGATAACGATTCCGATTCGGATCACCGCTCCGACGCGATCACCGGCAAGCGCTGTCCGCCCGCTCCTTAGGATGCCGGGCATGGCTCCGGGGGTTCTCGGGGCCGGAGATTCTGCTGGTGGGACCGCCCCCCCCACATCAACGGGTCCTGCTCGGAAGGGAATTCGGTGTCTGTTTCGTTCGCCGCGCGGTTCCTGCGCGGACGTGGGTCGGCCCGCCTCGCCGCGGGGACGCTGGTGACCGGAATCGTCGCCACCACCGTGCTGGCCGGTGCGGGGACGGCGACCGCCGACGGTGGCGACGGGACGACACCGCAGCGCGGTGGAGCGGTCGCGACCATCGACGGACTGAAGACCTACGGCACGGCCGTCATACACGGACCCGCCGGCAACACGCAGGTCTCGGCGGGACTGTTCGAGATGTCCGTCGAGGGCGGCGGCATGCTGCAGACGTACTGCGTCGACATCCACACGCCCACCCAGCAGGAAGCCAAGTACCACGAGACCGCCTGGAGCGGCACCTCGCTCGGCACCAACAAGAACGCCGGCCGGATCCTCTGGATCCTGCAGCACTCCTACCCGCAGGTGAACGACCTGGCGGCGCTCGCGAAGAAGGCCGGTGTCCAAGGCCAGCTGACGGAACAGGACGCGGCGGCCGGCACCCAGGTGGCGATATGGCGCCACTCCGACGACGTGAAGGTCGAGGCGCTCGACCCGCAGGCCGAGCAGCTCGCCGACTACCTGGAGAAGAAGGCACGCGACAAGGCGGAACCCAAGCCGTCGCTGACCCTGGACCCGCCGGCCGTCGCCGGACGCCCGGGCGAGCGGCTCGGTCCGGTGACGGTCCGCACGGACGCGCAGACCGTGACGGTCTCCCCGCCGGCCTACACCGCGACCACCGGCGTACGGATCGTGGACGCCAAGGGTGAGCCGGTCACCACCGCCGCCGACGGCAGCAAGCTCTACGTGGAGGTGCCGGAGGACGCGGCGGCGGACACCACAGAGGTGACCGTGCAGGCGGCGACGACGGTACCGGTCGGCCGTGCCTTCGTCTCCGAGAGCCGCAGCCAGACGCAGATCCTGGCCGGGTCCAGCGAGTCGACCGTCTCGGCGACGGCGACCGCCACCTGGGCGGGGGAGGGGGCGATACCGGCGGTCTCGGCCCGCGAGAACTGCGCCAAGGGCGGTGTGGACGTCACCGTCGCCAACCGGGGCGACGCCCCGTTCACCTTCGAGCTGGCGGGCACGGAGTACACCGTCGAGGCCGGCGCCTCCGACACGGTGACGGTCCCGCTGAACGAGGACCAGCCGTACGACATCGCCGTCGTGGGAACGGACGGCTTCGAGCAGCGCTTCACCGGGGTGCTCGACTGCCGCACGCGGACCGCCGAGACGGGCACCACGACGCAGACCCTGTCCGGCCCGACCGCCCCTCCCGTGACCAGCCCCGTCACCGACGTCAACCTCGCCCAGACCGGTGCCTCCAGCATCACCCCGTGGATCACGGGCTCGGCCATAGCCCTGGTCGTCCTCGGCGGCGCGGCCCTGGTCATCACCCGCCAGCGCCAGAACGCCTCCGACGGGGACGCCTGACGGACACGCCGGAGGGCCTCACCGGGTGACGGTGGCCGGCCAGGCCGCGAGTACGCCGAAGTCGGGATCCGCGAGGCCCCTGGCCGGGTCGACCCGGTGGAGCAGGGCCGGGCCGGGAAGGCCGGCGGCCACCCACTGACGGTCCATCGGGCCGATCTCGTCGTCGACCCAGATGAACGGGCGGCCGCCGGCCCGTTCGACGAGGGCGCGGGTCTTCCCGTGCAGGCCGCGCGGGGCCGCCTCTCCGGTGTCCGGCCACTCCAGGACGGGCAGCCCGGGCAGACCGATCAGCGGGGCGACGACCTCGTTCGCCTCCTCCATCCAGGTCGTGGCCCAGACGAGCGAGCAGCCGAGCGCGAGGAGACGCGCGCCGATGCCGGGGTCGAGCCGGCCGAGCAGGGGGTTGCCCTCGGCGGCCGGAGCCGGGGTGGGAGCTGCGACACGCGGGGACCGTGCCGTCGACCCGAAGGGGATCAGGGGGCCGTCGACGTCGAGAAAGAGGAGAGGGCACTCCACCGGGCGGGTCACAACAGCACGCTAGCCCGCCCTCGTGGGCGAGGCGGCTGAATTCCGGGCCTGTTCCGGGCCGTGCGCGGTGTCCGTGTCGGCCGGGGGTGACGCAGAGTGATGGGTGCGGCGATGCGTGCGGTGGGGAAACCCCAGGTCAGGGGGGTCGGGGGCGACGCGTTTCCGCACAGGGGTGGCGGTACGGCAAGATGGGGTGTATCTGCCCACTGCCAGATTTCAAGCTGCCGGACGGTTTCTCTTGGCTGAGTACATTTACACCATGCGCAAGGCGCGCAAAGCGCACGGCGACAAGGTGATTCTCGACGACGTCACCCTGAGCTTCCTGCCGGGAGCGAAGATCGGCGTCGTCGGCCCGAACGGCGCCGGTAAGTCGACGGTTCTGAAGATCATGGCGGGGCTGGAGCAGCCGTCGAACGGTGACGCCTTCCTCACTCCCGGTTACACCGTCGGCATCCTGCTGCAGGAGCCGCCGCTGAACGAGGACAAGACCGTCCTGGAGAACGTCCAGGAGGGTGTCGCCGAGGTCAAGGGCAAGCTCGACCGGTTCAACGAGATCGCCGAGCAGATGGCGACCGACTACACCGACGAGCTCATGGACGAGATGGGCAAGCTCCAGGAGCAGCTCGACCACGCCAACGCCTGGGACCTCGACGCGCAGCTGGAGCAGGCCATGGACGCCCTGGGCTGCCCGCCCGGCGACTGGCCGGTGGCGAACCTGTCCGGTGGCGAGAAGCGCCGCGTGGCGCTGTGCAAGCTGCTGCTCGAGGCGCCCGACCTGCTCCTGCTCGACGAGCCCACCAACCACCTCGACGCCGAGTCGGTGAACTGGCTGGAGCAGCACCTCGCCAAGTACGAGGGCACCGTCGTGGCCGTGACCCACGACCGGTACTTCCTGGACAACGTCGCCGGGTGGATCTGCGAGGTCGACCGCGGCCGGCTGCACGGCTACGAGGGCAACTACTCCAAGTACCTGGAGACCAAGGCCACCCGCCTCAAGGTCGAGGGCCAGAAGGACGCCAAGCGCGCCAAGCGGCTCAAGGACGAGCTGGAGTGGGTGCGGTCCAACGCCAAGGGCCGCCAGGCCAAGTCCAAGGCGCGTCTGGCCCGCTACGAGGAGATGGCCGCCGAGGCCGACAAGATGCGGAAGCTGGACTTCGAGGAGATCCAGATCCCGCCGGGCCCGCGTCTGGGCAACGTCGTCGTGGAGGTCAACAACCTCACCAAGGGCTTCGGTGACAAGCTCCTCATCGACGACCTGAGCTTCACGCTCCCGCGCAACGGCATCGTCGGCGTCATCGGCCCGAACGGCGCAGGCAAGACCACGCTGTTCAAGATGATCCAGGGCTTCGAGGAGCCGGACTCCGGCTCGATCAGGGTCGGCGAGACCGTCAAGATCAGCTACGTCGACCAGAGCCGCGAGAACATCGACCCGAAGAAGACGCTGTGGGCCGTCGTCTCCGACGAGCTGGACTACATCAACGTCGGCCAGGTCGAGATGCCGTCCCGCGCGTACGTGTCCGCGTTCGGCTTCAAGGGCCCGGACCAGCAGAAGCCGGCCGGCGTGCTCTCCGGCGGTGAGCGCAACCGCCTCAACCTCGCGCTCACCCTCAAGCAGGGCGGCAACCTGCTGCTCCTCGACGAGCCGACCAACGACCTCGACGTCGAGACCCTCGGCAGCCTGGAGAACGCGCTGCTGGAGTTCCCCGGCTGCGCCGTGGTCGTCTCCCACGACCGGTGGTTCCTCGACCGCGTGGCCACGCACATCCTGGCCTACGAGGGCGACTCCAAGTGGTTCTGGTTCGAGGGCAACTTCGAGTCCTACGAGAAGAACAAGATCGAGCGGCTCGGCCCGGACGCGGCGCGCCCGCACCGCGCCACCTACAAGAAGCTGACCCGGGGCTGATCTCTTGCGGCACATCTACCGCTGCCCGCTGCGCTGGGCGGACATGGACGCGTACGGCCACGTCAACAACGTGGTGTTCCTCCGCTACCTGGAGGAGGCCCGTATCGACTTCCTGTTCCGCCCGGAGAAGGACTTCAAGCAGGGGTCCGTGGTGGCGCGCCACGAGATCGACTACAAGCGGCAGCTCGTCCACCGGCACCACCCGGTGGACGTCGAGCTGTGGGTCACGCAGATCAGGGCGGCGTCCTTCACCCTCACCTACGAGGTGAAGGACGACGACGTGGTCTACGTCCGCGCGTCGACGGTGATCGTGCCGTTCGACTTCGAGGCGCAGCGCCCCCGGCGGCTCACCGCGGAGGAGCGCGAGTTCCTCCAGGAGTACACGGACGACGCCGCCGACGAGAAGGAGGAGGCCGTCGCCGCATGACGGTGCTCCACCTCGCCGACGAGGGGGAGGCCGCGGATCTCGCGGCCTTCCTGTCCCGGCTGCTGCACTACGACCGCGGCGCCGCCGTCCGGCTCCAGGCGGCCGGTACGGCGCTCGCCGTGTTCGGGCGGCCCCCGTCGTTCGAGGTGCTGGCGATCCGCGCGGTCCGGCTGGCCAAGCCGTACGAGAACGGGCTCGACGTCACGCTGGACGTGACCGTGTCCGCGGGTGAGCTGCTGGAGACGGTGGACGAGTCCGCCGCCACGGCCGGCGTGCCCGCGGCGGTGACCGGACCGCCGTGGGCCGGGGTGCTCCCGCCGCGCGGCGGCTGGCAGGCCGAGCCGGGCCTGCCGGAGCCGGGGCGGCTGAGGCGGCTCGTGGCCGCGTCGGTCGCGGAGTTCCGCTCCCGCACCGAGGAGCTGGCGCCCGAGGACCGCACCCGGGCCGAACTCGACCGCATCGGGCGGGAGATATGGTCCCGCACGGTCGCGGGGACGGGCCTCCCGGTGCGTGCGGTGCACGCCGCCCAGTCGCTCGGCTTCCTGCGCGGCGACGACCAGGCGTTGTTCTCCTCCGGGTCCTGGCTGCGGCTGCGCACGCCCTACGGCTCGGTCGCCGTACGCCGGGCGGGACTCGGCCCCCTGGGCATCAGCGTCCGCTGAGGCACCCCCCGGGTACTCAGTCCCGTTCGTCGGTGTCCGGGCGGACGGCGATGTGGTCCGGTTCGAGTTCCAGGGCCACGCGGTCGCGCATGCCCAGGGCGCCGGTGTACTCGGCGGGCAGCTGGAGGCGGCCCGCGCGGTCCAGCATCGCGTACTCCCGGGCGACCACCTTCTCGTGGCCGGTCGTCTCGTCCACCTCGCTGCGGCGCAGCACCTCGGTGGAGGTGCGGCCGTCCCGGATGGCGACCGTGCGGCTGACCTCGTTCGCCACCGCCTGGTCGTGGGTGACGATCACGACGGTCGTGCCGAGCTGCTCGTTCGCCGTGCGGAACGCGGCGAAGATCTGCTCCGCGGTGTTCGAGTCCAGCTCGCCGGTGGGCTCGTCCGCGAGCAGCACCGACGGATCGCCAGCGAGCGCCACGGCGATGGCCACCCGCTGCTGCTGACCGCCGGACATCTCGTGCGGGCGCCGGTTCCGGCAGTCCGCGACCTCCAGCAACTCCAGCAGTTCCAGGGCGCGTTCGGCGCGGGCCCGGCGCGCCGTCCGGAACCGGCCGCGGCGCCCGGCGAGCTGCATGGGCAGCGTCACGTTCTGCGCCGAGGTCAGGTACGGCAGCAGGTTGCGGGAGGTCTGCTGCCACACGAATCCGACGACCTCGCGGCGGTAGGCGAGACGGTCCTTCGCGGTCATCGTGAGCAGGTCGCGGCCCGCCACCCGGGCGGCGCCGGCCGTGGGGGTGTCCAGCCCGGCGAGGATGTTCATCAGGGTCGACTTGCCGCTGCCGGACGCGCCCACCAGCGCCATCAGTTCGCCCTCCCGCACCAGCAGGTCCAGCCCCTGCAGGGCCTGCACCTCCACCCCGTCCGCGGTGAAGACGCGGACCAGGCGATCGCAGGTGATGAGCGCGTCATGCCCGTACGCGGGACGGTTGCGGCCGGCCGTGACGCGGGCGGCGAGGTCGGCCAGAGTGGGGTCCGAGGTCATCCGGGGGCCTCCTGCGGGAAGGGAACGACGCGACAGGGGGGCGGGCACGGGCACGGTCACCGGGCATCCCCGACCCTCAGCTCACGCACCGACCCCCGGCGCCCCGTCCACCAGGCCTGCACCGCCGCGATCCCGACGGTCAGGGCGACCACCGTCACGGCCGGCACCAGCAGCGACACCGGGTCGGTGCGCAGCACCGCCCGCACAGCGAGCGAGGAGGAGGTGGAGACGGCGACGGTCGTCAGGTCGAGGCCGGGCGCCAGCAGCCGGATCGCGGCCCAGGCGGTGAGGGTGCCGCCGAGCGCGGCGAGCAGCGCCTGCGGCAGCGACTCCAGGACGAGCAGCCGGCGGCCCTGCGCCCGGGTGAGGCCCATGGTGCGCAGCCGGGCCAGCAGCGCGGCCCGCTCGGGGGCGGCGCGCAGCAGGGTGAGAAGCAGCGCCAGCACGGCGTATCCGGTGCCCGCCGCGACCGCGGCCGCGTAGACGCGTTCGGCTCCGGACTGCAGCGGCGAGTCGACGAAGGACGCGAGTTCCTCCGACCGCAGCACGACGCGCGCGCCACCGCCCGCCGCCTCGCGCAGCGCCGCCGGGTCCGTACGGTCCGCGGTGATCAGCAGCCCGGTGGGCCGGGTGAGCCCGCCGGGCATCACGGAGGCGTCCATGACGAGGAAGTCGTCGCCGGCGACCGCCGGCGTCCACTCCGTCACCGTCATGATCCGTACGGTGACCGCGGCGCCGTCCTCGAGGCGCACCTGGAAGGGCCGGGTGCCGAAGCGTGCGGCCATGCCGGGGGATCCCAGGGCGGGGACGACCTCCTTGCCGGAGGCACGCAACGCGTCCGGGTCGAAGGGGCCGAGGTCCATGCGCCGGCTGAGAGCGGCGTAACCGCCCGGTTCCACACCGGCGAGTGCGACGGGGACCTGGTGGTTCGCGGCGCGGGCCCCGTAGCTCACGTCCACCGCGGTGACGTCCTCGACGCCGGACACGCGGCGGACCCGTTCGGCGACGCCGGCCGGCCGTGCCCCGAGGCCGTCGACGCGGGCGTCGGCGCCGACGGAGAGTCCCGCCGCGCGGTCGCGGGCGTCGCTCACCCCGGCGAGCACCGACCCGCCGAACGCGGCCGTGGTCAGCGCGGTCAGCAGCGCGAGCAGCGGCAGCACCGCGGAACTGGACGCGCGTCCGGCACGGGCCAGCGACAGCGGGCCGACCACCCCCCGCATCCGGCGCGCAGGACGGGCCAGTCCACGCAGCGGCAGTGGGTACAGGCGCACCAGCACCAGGGCGGCGATCACCGCCACCAGCACCGGGGCCAGGGACACCAGTTCGTCCCCGGAGGCGCTGCCGTCGTCGGACGTGCCGCGCGTGCGCAGGGCCAGGACCGCGCCCGCCGCCAGGGCGAGCAGCGTCACCTCGGCGACCAGACGCTTCCGGGACGGCCGGGCCTGGGCGACGTCGTCGCGGCCGGTGTGCACCCCCACCGCGCGGTGGGCGGCGACGGCCCGCAGCGGCAGCGCCAGCGCCGCGAGCAGGGCGACCCCGCCGGCCGCGGCCACGGAGTACCACAGCCGGCCCTGGCCGACGGCGAGCCGGGCGGCGAGCAGACCGAGAGCGGCGGCCGGCACGGTGACCACCGCCGTCTCCGCCAGCAGCCGGCCCGCCAGCCCGCGCAGCGAGACACCGCGGGCGCGCAGCAGGACGAACTCGCTACGGCGCCGCTGGGCGGCGAGCCCGCCCGCCATGCACAGGACCACGGCGGCGACCGTACCGGTGCCGAAGACGGCGACGGCGACCAGCGGGCCGATGACCGACCGGAGACCGTCGTACTCGCCGAGCACCCGGTCGAGTTCGGTGTCCGCGATCAGGTACGGCGAGACGGCGGCGGAGGCCCGTTCCGACAGCGGGCCCGACTCCAGGGAGGCGATGGTCGACGTCAGCCGCTCCAGGTCATGGCCGTGCAGGGCGGAGAGGTCGGGCGCCAGGATCCAGTACCGCGCGGGGAACCCGGCCATCCCCAGCAGGGACGGGCCCGCGTCCGGGGACACCAGCAGGGCACCGACCCAGAACACCCTGCGCTCCGGGTCGTCCGGGACCGACGCCAGGCTCGGGGTGCGCAGCAGGGGGACGGCGGACCAGTAGGCCCCGCCCGGGTCGCGCGGGGCGACCAGGCCGGTGACGCGCACCGCCAGCGTGCTCTCCCCCCGGGGAAGATGGATGACCGACCCCACCCGGATGTTCAGCTTCGCCGCCGTCTCGGTGGAGACGGCGGCCTCGAGCATTCTCGTGGCCGCGCCGTTGTCCACGGGGGCCTTCGGCAGCCGGCCCTCCCGGATCCGGGAGTGCTCCGCGAGTCCGGTCGCGGCGAAGAGGTGGAACTTCGGGTCGACCTGGTCCGGCCGGGACAGGAAGGGGTCAGGGGCCGGCATCCGCTCGGTGGTGCGGACACCCGCGGAGGACTGGTCCGCGTCGATCGGCAGCGACCGCCCGGGCAGCCCGAGCAGCTCGGGGAACGGGCCGCGGACGGCGTCCCCGTTCAGTCGCTCGTTCCACGGTCCGGTGCTGGTGTACAGGTCGGAGTCCGAGGTCTGGAACTGGACGGTGGTGCGGGCCGGGCCGGCGGTCTCCAGCGCCCGGCGCAGTCCCGCGTCGTCGTACCGGTCGACCGCCGGCGGCAGCGCGGCGGCGAGGAACGCCGTCACCGCGACCAGCAGGGCGAGCGCCACCGCGGCGCCCGGGGCGGTCCGCAGCCGGGTCCGCACCCAGGGCACGGTCACCCCGGAGACGGCCTCGCGCGGCCGCCGGGAGGGCCGTTCGGTCACCTCACTCACCTCCCCGGCCCCGCAGGGACGACACCGGGTCGGCCCTGCGCAGGGCCAGTACGGCCGTGATCATCAGCGGGACGGCGGCCACGGCGGCCAGCAGCGCGGCCACCCGCAGCGGCGGCAGCACCACCAGTACCTCCGGAAGCGGCCGGATGGCCTCGGCGGTCAGCATGACCAGCGGGATCACCGCCCGGGCCAGCACCGCGCCGAGCAGGACGCCCACCGCGAGCGCCGTCCCGACCAGCACCCCGTACTCGACGAGGACCACCCGGGCCAGCCGTCGCCGGGAGGCGCCCAGCGCGCGGAGCACCGCGAACTCCGCGGACCGGTCCCGCAGTGCCCCGGCCGCGCTCACCGCGAAACCGACCGCCGTCAGGGCCGCGGCGGCGAGGGCGGCCGCGGCGAAGGCGTTCCCCGGTCCGGCCCCGAACGGGTCGTCGCGCAGCCCGGCCGCGATCTCGTCGCGCACCACCACCCGGGACGGGTCGATGTCGGGCCGGTCCCTGAGCGCCGCCGCCACCGTCGCGGCCCGGCCGGGCCCGCCCGCCAGCCACCATTCGTTCGGCAGCACCGGGTCGCCCCCGCGGGCCTGCATGGCCCGGTTGACGGAACGCAGGTCCACCAGCAGGGCGCCGCCGTCGTCCGGCGTGCCCGCCGGGGCGGTCGGCAGCTCCCGCACCGCCCTGATGAGCCGCACCGGGACGATGTCGCCGTTGATCTCCACGTTCAGCCGCTGACCGATCCGGGCGCCGGTCGAGGCGAGGTACCGGTCCGTCGCCACGCCGTCGACCACGGGCACGGGCGGCTGCGGGACGCGCAGCGCGATCGTGAGCGTCGAGGGCAGCCAGGACATGTCCGGCGGGACGGGCGCGGTGTCGTAGTCGACGGTGGCCGGGGCGCCGGCGGCCATCCGGGGCCGCACGCCGCGGCCGTCGGCGGGCATCGCGCCACTGCCGTGGGCGGACGGCCGCCAGGGGGCCGACAGCTCCAGCGCGTGTCGCCGGCCGGCGGTGTCGTTGCTGGTCAGGGCCGTGAGCGCGAGCCGGTGCCGCTGGGCCGTCTCCGCCACCTGGTCCGAGTCCAGCTGGAATCCCGTCAGGGTCAGCGGGCCCGGCGGCCCCCCGTCGGCGTCCAGGAGGTCCACCGCGAGGTCGTGCGGCCGTCCGTCCTGGCGCAGCGGGCCGAACTCCAGCGTGTACGGGGTGCCGTGGGGGTCCTCCACGGTGGCGGTCAGTTCGGCCGCCGTGCCGTCGTCCGCACCGCGCAGCGCGGCGGTCAGCACCAGCCGCGCGGTGTCCGCCGGGAGCCGGATGCCCGCCGTGGCGCCCTTGGGCGTCAGCTCGGACAGCGCCGTGCGCACCGGCACCTCCGCCAGGTCGGAACGCATCAGCAGGACGTCCGCGGCGTTCGAGGTGTCCAGGGCCAGCACCGTCGCCGTGCGTCTGCCGGACAGCGGCACGGTCGTACGGAAGGCGGGGGCGGACGCGCGGGCGCCGGACGCCCCCGTGTACACCGCGCCGCGCCCCGGCCCCTCGACGCCGCTGGTCAGGACCCGCACCGGCGCGCCGGCCCGGAAGTCCGCCTGGTCGTCCTGCGAGCGCTGCCACGAGGAGCCCTGGGCGATCGCCAGCATGCCCAGCGCCACGGCGAGCACCATCAGCAGCACCGGGCCGGCCCCGCGCATCGGGCGACGGCTGAGCTGCCAGCCGGCCAGCGCCCCCGGCAGCCCGCGCCCCCGGGCGGCACGGCGCTCGGCGAGCCGGGCCAGCGGCGGCAGCAGCCGCAGCGTCAGGACCGTGCCGGCCAGCAGGGCCAGTGCCGGGGCGACGACCAGCAGCGGGTCCACCCCGAGGTCCTCGCCGACGGCACCGGACCGGCGGCTCAGCTGCCAGTACGCCACACCGGCCACCACCAGCAGTCCCACGTCCGCGCCCGCCCGCACCACGCCGGGCAGCGGCTTGGCGCGGCCGGGGCCGTAGGGGGTGGCGAGCGCGGGGAGGGTGACGGCCAGCGCGCAGCCCAGCGCCACGCCCACCGACACCAGCCACACCGCGCCCTGCCCGGCGACCGTGCCGACGGAGGCGTCCAGGTGCAGCCCGATCCGGGCCAGCGCGCCCCGTCCGGCGAGCAGCCGGGTGAGGGGGCCCGCCAGCAGCGGGGCGCAGACGGCCGCGGGCACCGCCAGCAGCAGTGCCTCCAGGGCGGCGAGCCGTGCCACCCGGGCGCGGGAGGCGCCGCGGGCCCGCAACAGCCGGGTCTCGGAGGTGCGTGCGGTGGTCAGCAGGCGGGCCACCAGGAGCAGTGCCGCGGCGGCGAGGAGGGTGAGCTGGAGGGCGATGACGAGCAGGGTGGAGCGGGAGACGAACAGGGACCGCTCGATCCGGTCCAGTGTGGGCGGCAGTTCGCTGGTGACGGTCGCCGAGCCGTGCAGGGCCGGGGCGGAGGGCAGCGCTTCGACGCCCTCGGCCATGGCGGTGCGCAGCGCTTCGATCCGTCCGGTGGTCATCCCGGAGAAGCCGGCCGACGCCAGCCAGCCGACGGGGCCCGCGCTGACCCGGTTCCCGGTGAGCACGGAGGCGTCCGCGAGCAGTGGGCCGTAGGTGGTGTAGTGGCCGGTGACGATGCCGCGGCCGTTCAGCTCGTCGAGCTGCCAGTAGGGCGCGGAGGTGTCGACGGGCCGGTACAGGCCGGTGATCCGCACCTGTGCCGAAGGACCGCGCAGGCGGTTGGCCAGGGTGAGCCGGGAACCGGGTCGCAGCCCCAGCTCACGGGCGGCGACGACGGGGAGGGCGACCTCGGTCTCCGGGCCGGTGGGCCGCGCCGAGGGGGCGCGCCCTTCGGTGATCCTGACCTGCGTCCGGTCCAGCGCCGCGAAGTGCGTCAGGTCGGGCTCCTCGCCCCCGGCGCGCTCGCCCTCCCCCCGCAGGGAGAGCGGCAGGCCGTACGGGCCGGACCTGGCCAGGGTGCGCAGCGTCACCGGCAGCCCGTCGAAAGCCCGTTCGGCGCTTTCGCGCACGGCGGTGTCGGCGGCTTCGCGACCGCCTTCGGGGAGGGCCTCGGCCTTGACGAGGAGGGTGGTGTCGGCGGCGTCACGGGGTGCCGTGAGAGCGTGCCGCAGGGCCCCGTCGCCGATCGTCGTGGAGTAGGCGGCGAGGGTCGCGAGCACGGCCGTGGTCAGCAGGACCGTGAGCAGGGCCGCGGCCAGCAGGGGGCGGTTCGCCCGTGCGCGGGCGAACACGAAACCCGCCGAACCGCGTGCGGCATCCACCCCGCAACCCCCCGTGTTGTCCAGACCTCTCGGTGATGTTGTCAGAGAGGCAAGGCGGGAGGCATCGTCCGGACTCCGCTTTTGACCTGATCGTGATCGGAATGCGGAGCCCGGTGACCGTTATATGGCGGGTGTGTGACGGGGAGGGGTCGGCGCCCTGTCCCCGCGGGGGTGAGTCAGGTCAGTCCGGGGAGTTGATCATCGAGGCGGCCGCGTAGGTCAGGTACTTCCACAGGGTCTGCTCGTGCTCCTCGGACAGATCCAGATCGTCCACGGCGTCCCGCATGTGCTTCAGCCACGCGTCGTGCGCGGCACGGTCGACCTTGAACGGGACGTGCCGCATCCGCAGCCGCGGGTGACCCCGGTTCTGGCTGTAGGTGGTCGGACCGCCCCAGTACTGCATGAGGAAGAGCGCCAGCCGCTCCTCGGCCGGGCCCAGGTCCTCCTCCGGGTACATCGGCCGGAGCAGCGGGTCCTCGGCCACTCCCTGGTAGAAACGGTGGACGAGCCGGCGGAAGGTCTCCTCCCCGCCGACCTGCTCGTAGAAGGTCTGCTCCTGAAGCGTGCCGCGCCGAATCTCTGTCACGCCGTCCATGGTCTCAGACAGGGCGGCATAGGACTCAAGGCCTAGGACCACCCCCGGCGGCCTACCGTGGAGGGGTGGACGGACCCCCTGACCGACCCCCAGCGGACGGAGACGGCCTCGCCCTCGCGGCGCGGGCGGCGCTGGTGCGGGAGATCGAGGCGAGCGGCGCCTTCGCGGCGGACCCGGTCTGGCGGGAGGCGTTCGCCGCCGTGCCCCGCCATCTGTTCGTGCCCTTCTACTACGTGGGCGTCAGGGGCGGCTACGAACGCCGGTGGGGCGAGCACCCCGACCCCGCCGCGCGCGAGCGGTGGCTGCGCGGCGCGTACGAGGACACCCCGCTGGCGATCCGGATGCGCGACGGCGAACTGCTCTCCTCCAGCAGCCAGCCCTCCCTCATGGCGCTGATGCTGGCGGGCCTGGGCGTGGGGGACGGCCACCGGGTCCTGGAGATCGGCACCGGCAGCGGCTACAACGCCGCCCTGCTCGCCCACCGGCTCGGCGACGACTCCCTGGTCACCACGATCGATCTCGACCCGGAGATCACCGAGTCGGCCCGCCGGCACCTGGCGGCCGCCGGGCACCGTCCCGCCGTCGTCACCGGCGACGGGTCGCGCGGGGTGCCGGCACGCGCGCCGTACGACCGGATCGTCGCGACCTGCGCCCTGCCCGCCATCCCGCGCGCCTGGCTCGCCCAGTGCCGCCCGGGGGGCCGGATCCTCGGCCCGTTCGCCACCGGTCTGGTCGCCCTGACCGTGCGCGACGCCCACCGTGCCGAGGGGCCGTTCCTGAGCACGCCCGCCTACTTCGTGCCGCTGCGCGGCGCGGGCCGTCCTCCGCGGGATCCGCCCGACCTGGACGGACTTCCCCCGGCGGCCCGACGGAGCGATCTCTTCCTGTTCCTTCTCGAACTGACCGCCGGGACCCTCGGCCCGCGGGAGGCGTACGACCTCTGGGAACGCGAAGGCAGGCCGCAGCGCGAACGCTACGGCCTGACCGTCGACGCGGAGGGCGTCCGGGCCTGGCTGGACGGCCCCGCGGCCAGGCACGTCTGGCCGCTGCCGGAGCTCAGCCCCGGCGGATGGTGATCGTCGTCCAGGCGCCCACGTGCACCCGGTCGCCGTCCTGCAGCGGGATCGGGACGAACGGCTGGATGGGCTCCTCGGAGCCGTTGACCGTCGTGCCGTTCGTCGAGTTCTGGTCGACGACCGCCCAGTTGCCGTCCGGCTGCTGCACCAGCACCGCGTGCTGGTGCGAGACGCCCGGGTCCTCCGGCGGGGTGGACAGATCGATGTCGGGGGTGTCGCCGGTGGAGTGCCGGCGGCGGCCGATGGTGATCTGGTTGCCGGTGAGGGTGCGCTGCTGCTCGGGCGAGTACGCGGGCAGGTTCAGGCCCGCGGCCTCGGGGCCGGAGCGCTGCATCATCGCCATGAAGTAGTCGCGGTCCGGGCCGATGGTCGCGGTCCAGGTGACCGGGCCCTGCGGCTGCCGGGGCTGCTGCGGGTAACCGCCGGGTCCGGGAGGCGCCTGCGTGCCGCCGGGCTGCGGGTAGCCGTAACCGCCGTGCCCACCGGGGCCGTTCGGACCGCCGGGGCCACCAGGGCCGCCACCAGGACCACCAGGGCCGCCGGTCGGCGGGGAGATCACCCAGTCGTCGTCACCGCCGCCGAAGGACGGTCCGCCCTGCGGAGGGCGGCCGGTCTCCTGCGGGAAGCCGGGAGGGGCCGGGGGGCCGGAGTGGAACGCCTGCGGGGCACCGGGGCCGTTCGGGCCGCCGGGTCCACCGGGACCGTTGTGGCCGCCGGGGCCGTTGTGGCCACCGGGGCCGCCAGGACCACCTGGACCGCCCGGGTTGCCGCGGCCGCCGGGGCCGGGCGGGGGCGGGACCGGGCGCGAGGGCTCGCCGCCGAAGCCGGGCGGACCCGGCGGAATCGGCTCGGCGGGGCGGTTCACCTGCGAGGGACGCGAGCCCTGGTAGTCGAACCCGTCACCGCCGCCGTACGACGGACCGGGAGGCTGCTGCCCGAAGGGGCCGCCCGTACCACCGGGACCGCCATGGCCACCGGGGCCGTTGTGGCCACCGGGTCCACCGGGACCGTTGTGGCCGCCGGGGCCGCCGTGGCCACCAGGACCGCCGGGGCCGGGCGCCGGCGGGCGCGGAGCGGCAGGGGTGTAGGAGGTCGCCGTGTTGGTGAGGAAGTTCCAGCGGCACTCCTCGCAGAACGGCGCGCCGCCCTCACGCGGCGTGCGGCACTGCGGGCACAGCTCCGGCTGGGCACCGGGACCGCCCGGACCGCCGTAGCCGCCGGGGCCTCCCGGAGCGCCGCCGGGACCGCCGGGGGGCGGAGGGAATCCGTAGCCGCCACCGGGCGCCGGCGGCGGGGGAGGAGGTGGGGGCACGGCACCCGCCATGCGGTGACCGCACACCTCGCACCAGTCGTCGGAACCCGACTGGTGTCCGTTCGGGCAGGTCGGCATGTCGGCGCTTCCCCCTCTCCTTTTCCGGCCGGTTCCGACCGGATTTCTCCAACCCCGAGGGGTCAGGCTCGTTTACTTACGGATCACTTCTTTACACGAACAGTCTTGGTCGACCGAGTCTCGAGTGTCATCTCATCGGCCTCCTCGACCTTCGCCTTCAGTCGCACAGTACCGGTCGCGGCGTCGACGACGTCCACCACCTTCGAAAGCAGTTTCGCAGTATCGGCGTTGCCGGACGCGCTCGCGAGCTGAACGGCCCGCCCCAGCTTGGCCGTTGCTCCGTCGGTATCGCCCACTTTGCGCAGGTCCAGGCCCTGCTGGATGACTTCGGCCAGTTCGGCCTGACCTGTGTAGTGCGCGACCTGGGGGTTGATCGACGTCGACGCGGCCAGGTCGTCGGTCCACACGGCCCGCACCAGCCCTTGCGCGCCCAGGTTCTGCACACTGCCCCCGGGGTCCGGGATCACCAGCGACAGCCGTGCCGCCAGCATCTCCTGGCCGACGGCGGCGGGCGGAACCTCCACGCAGACGTGGTAGTCACGGGATTCGTCGCCCCAGGAACCGAGCGGGTAGTCGCCCGCCCGGGGGCCCGCCTCGGTGCGGCGGCCGGTGAGTTCCTCCACCGTCGGGGCGACCTGCTTGACGAACTTCACCGTCGCCCCGGCCGGGCTCCACAGGCGCAGCGAGACGTCCGCGACCTCCTTGCCCATCGCCGTCTCCATCATCCGCGTGAAGTCGGCGGCCAGACCGGCCGGGTCGGCGACGATGTCGGCGGTGCCGAGGAGAGCCGAGGCGATGCCTGTGACTTCTTTCACTTCCCAGTCGGTGCCCACACCGCGCGCGTCACAGGTGAACCGTCCGGCGCAGGCGTCCAGGGCGGCCTTCAGGTCCTCCGGCGTCTCGTGCTCGTTGCGGCCGTCGGTGAGCAGGATGCCGTGCCGGATCGCCACGTCCGCCGACGCCAGCAGCCGGTCGGCCCGTCGCAGCCAGGTCCCGATCGCCGTGCCGCCGCCCGCGCTCAGCTTCCGCAGCGCCTGCTTGGCCTGCTCCCGGGTGTCCGGCCCGGCCACCGCGAGACGCCCGTCGCCCGGGTACACCTCCCGCGCCAGGTGGGTGCCGGCGACCACCGCGAAGCGCACGCCGTCGCGCAGGGTGCCGATCGCGGCGGCCGTGGCGTCCCGGGCGTTGCGCATCTTGGTCGGCGGGTAGTCCATGGAGCCGGAGCAGTCGACCATCAGGACCACGGCGGCCGACGGGCCCTCGCCGGGCGCGTACAGGTGGGGTGCCGCCACCGCGCTGCCGATGGTGCCGCCGCCGGTCGCGGTCACCGTCACCACCGCGTTGACCTCGCGGCCGCCCTCCGGCAGGAACTCGTTCTGGTACACGTCCACCGAGAACCGCGGCACGTTCGATTTCGAGAAATTGGCCATGCCTGTTCGCTCCCCCTCCGGTGCCCCGACGGCGCGGGGCGACGACGAATCGACGGACCGGTCCCCTCCGGTCCGTTGAAGCTTCCCCGTGCGAGGCTCCCCGTACGCGGCCTCAGGCCGATCCTGCCCCCTGCGGGACGGCCGGGAACGGCACCAGCGCCACTGTTACGTTGTCGTGGCCGCCGCCGTCGAGGGCGTGACCGACCAGCACCTGGCCGGCGTGCAGCGGGCGCTCGGCCGCGTCGACGGGCACCACCTCGGCCATCTCGTCGGCGGACTCGGCGTAGTTCCACAGGCCGTCGGTGCAGACGACGACCACGCCGGGGCGGTCGGGCTTGAAGGCCGCGGTGTGTGGCTCCAGGTCGTAGGCGTCGGCGCCGAGCCAGCCGGTGATGGCGTGCGCGCGGTGGTCCGCGTACGCCTCGGCCTCGCCCATCAGGCCCGCGGCGACCATCTGCGCGGCCCACGAGTCGTCCTCGGTCAGCCGGGCCGGCGGGGCGGACCGGTCGACGGGGATCCAGTACGCGCGGCTGTCGCCGACCCAGCCGACCACCAGCAGGCCCGCGGTGACCACGGCGCCGACGATCGTGCAGGCGGGGGCGTTCTGCTGCGGGGCGTGCTCGCGGGCGCCGGCCGGCTGCTCACCGGCCAGCGCGTTGACCGCCTCGGAGGCGGCGAGGATCGCGTCGTGCATCGCCTGTTGCGGGTGCGTGCCGCGCGGCAGGGCGACGAGCAGGGAGGCGTTCGCCGCGCGGGAGGCGGCCAGTGACGCCTCGTCGGGCCGGGTCGCCGAGGAGACGCCGTCGCAGACGACCGCCACCGACACCGGGGAGCCGTCGGGCAGTGCGGTGGTGCCGACGGCGAAGGCGTCCTCGTTGCGGTGGTGCCGCAGTCCGCGGTCGGTGACCGCGGCCAGCGGGCCGCATTCCTGTTCCATGTGGTCCCGTTCGCGCGGCTGGGCGTGGCCGCAGTTCTCGCAGTAGCCGTCGTCGTCCACCCGGCCGGCGCGGCACGCCACGCACACGGCGGGCGCCGGTCCGGCCTGCGCCGGCTCGCCGGCCATGCGCGGGTCCGGCGCCTGCAGCGGGTACTCGTCGGGCTGCGCGGGCTGGTGGGCGGGGGGTGTGCCGGGGGTGTCCGGCGTGTGCGGGGCGTCCTGGACGGGTGCCCCGCCGTCGGACGCCTCCGACCGGTCACGCCGGTCGAAACGGACCCCGGCCGCCGGGGCACCCGTGCCGGGCGCGCCCTGAGCGGCCGCCGGGGACACCGGGGCGTGATCGGGCCGCGCGGGCGCACCCTGGACCGGTACATGCCGGCCGGCCGCCACCCCGTGCGGATCCGCCGGCCCGTGCGTGCCGGAAGCCTCCGGCACGACAAGGGCGTTGGACGCCGCCGCGCCGGCGGTCGCGGCCTGTGCACCGGCCGCCGCCGGGCGGGCCGGAGCGCCGGCCGTCGGGGCACCCTGCGCCGGGGCGGGCACACCGGGCACACCGGGTGCCGCCGGGTGCGGGCCGGAAGCGCCTGGGCGGGCGGGTGCGTTGGCCGCCGGGGTGTCGGTGGTGGGGGCGCCTGGGGCCGGGGCGTGCGCGGCGGGTGCCGCCGGGTGGGCAGGGGCGCCGGTTGTCGGGACGCCACGGGCGGGGTCGGGTACACCGGGTGCCGCCGGGGGCGGGCCGGAAGCGCCTGGGTGGGCGGGGAAGTTGGCTGCCGGGGCGTCCGTCGCGGGTGCGCCCGGGGGCGTGGCATGCCAGGTGGGTGCCGCCGGAGGGGCGTCGGTTGTCGGGGCGCTCTGAGCCGGGGCGGGCGCACCGGGTGTCCCCGGGTGTGGGCCGGGGGCATGCGGGCCGGCCGACGGCATGGCCGGGGCAGAGGTGTTGGGGACGGGTGCCGCCGCGTAGGCGTCGGTCGTCGGTGCGGCCGGGGTGTGCGGGCCGGGAGGCGCCAGGTGGGTGCCGGGCGCGGACGCGCCGGGTGCCGGCGGGTGCGCGGGGGCGTCCGGCACCGGTGCGCCGGGGAGGCGCAGGGCGCCCGCGTCGGGCGGCCGGGGCACGGGGCCCGGGGCCTGCGGCGGCACCGCGCCGTTCAGGGCGATCGTCGGATCGTCCGTCGGCCGGGCCGGAACCACCGACAGGTCGTATCCGCACGCACCGCAGAAACGATCACCCGACTCGAGGGGTTCCTCGCAGCTCGGGCATTTCGACAGCGCGGCCTGCTGGGGCATCTGCGACATCAACTACACCCACGTCCGGGGGCGGTAACGATTGGCACGTTCCACCAGGTCGATCCTCTCCTCGCCGCTGCGCGCCAGCCTGGCCAGCGTGCGGTACGAGCGCTCCAGGCCGAAGCGCAGCCCACGCTCGTCCAGGCCGCTGCCGAGCAGCGTCCGCCCCCCGGCGGCGGGAGGAGCGGAACCCTGGCCCCCGGAGAGTACCCAGTCCAGTCCGCAACCGAGGACCTCCGCCGCCAACAGCTCGCGGCGCGCCGGATCCAGACCGTACGACTCCAGGGCCTCGACCTGTCCGGCGGCGGCCGTCAGGTCGTCCAGGAACGGCGCGTCGGCGGCGGTGGCCGTCCGCCCCCGCAGCCGCGCCCGGACCGCCGCCACCCGCGCGGCGGTGTAGTGGATGGAGGACTCCGGCACCGACTCCAGCGTGCGTACGGCACCCCGCCGGTCCCCGGCCGCCAGCCGCACCCGGGCCAGCCCGAAGGCGGCGCTCACATGGCTCGGGTCGGTCGACCACACCAGGCGGTAGTACTCGGCGGCGTTGTCCAGCTGGCCCAGCACCTCGGCGCACACGCCCAGGGCCAGCTTCGGCGCGATCTCGCCCGGGAAGGCGTCGTAGACGGCGTCGAAGGCGAGCGCGGCGCCCTCGTGGTCGCCGGTGACCAGGGCGGCCACTCCCCGGTACCAGACCACCCGCCAGTCGTCGGCGTCCCTCGCCTCCAGCGCGCTCAGCGCCTCCAGCGCGGTGTGCCACTCGCCCGTCTCCAGCCGGGCCCGCACCTCGCGCAGCCGGGTCTCGGTCGACGGGTCGGGCGCCGCGGCCAGCGCGTGGACCAGCTCGGCCGGCGCGGACGTCAGCAGACCGGCGAGGAAACCGGCGTTGGGGTCGGAGGACTGGACGTGCGGGACGGGCAGCGCGAGGGCCGCCCCGGCACAGTCCACGGGCTTGACCAGGGCGGGAGCGGGGGCGGGGCCGGCGTCAGGAGGAAGAGGTGCCGCTCCGGCGGGCAGGGCCGGCGTGCCCCTGCGGCCCCGGGGCGTGCGGGCGCCGAGCCGGGAGACGTCACCGGCCGGCGCGGGGAACAACTCGGTGTCCGTCACCCGCAGTTCCGGCCCGAACAGGGTCGACAGCGCCGGGCGCGCCTGCCCCGACTGGAGTGAGACGACCTCCCGCAGCACCCCCGTCAGCTGCTCGGCCATCTCCTGCGCGGAGGCGAACCGGCGTGCCGGGTCCGGGTCGGTGGCCCGCACCAGGAGCCGGTAGAAGGACTCGTAGTGCCGGAACACCTCGATGGTGTCCGGGTCCGGGAGGGAGTCCGCGTAGACGTTCGTGTAGCCCTGGAAGTCGAAGGTGAGGACGGCCAGCGTGCGGGCGACCGTGTACAGGTCGGACGCCACCGACGGGCCCGCCTCGGCGACCTCCGGCGCCTGGTAGCCGACCGTGCCGTAGATGGCCGACTCCTCGTCGTCCATCCGGCGGACCGCGCCCATGTCGATCAGCTTGAGCTGGTCCTCGGTCTGGATCGCGTTGTCGACCTTGAAGTCGCAGTAGAGCAGGTTGCGGCTGTGCAGATGGCCGAGCGCCTCCAGCGCCTCTATGCCGTACGCGCAGGCCTGCTCCACCGGCAGCGGGTCCCGTCTGCCCTCCGGGGTACGGCGGGCGTTGGCGATCTCCTTCAGCGACTTGCCGCCGACGTACTCCATGACGATGTAGCCGTCGAGGGAGCCGGTGCGCTGGTCGAGGTGCTCCACGAAGTTGTAGATCCGCACGATGTTGGCGTGCTCGATCGCCGCCAGGAACCGCCGCTCGGAGATGGCCGCCGCCATCGCGTCCTGGTCACCGGTGTCGAGGAGGCCCTTGAGGACCACCCAGCGGTCGGACACGGCCCGGTCCACCGCGAGATAGATCCAGCCGAGCCCGCCGTGTGCCAGGCAGCCCACCACCTCGTACTGGCCGTGCACCACGTCCCCGGCCCGCAATTTCGGCACGAACGAGTACGGGTGGCCGCACTTGGTGCAGAACCCTTCCGTGCGCCCCGCCCGGCCGTTGCGGGCCCGGCCCACCGGCGCCCCGCAGTCCGACCGCGAGCAGAACCGCTTGCGCTCGGGCACCTCCGGGTCGTCCAGCACCATCCGCCGCGGATCCGGCCGCGGGATCGCCGGCACCTGCACCAGGCCCGCACCCAGCCGCCCCCGCCCCGAGCTGCCCGCGCCGGTGCCGGAGCTGCGCACCGACACCGAGCGGCCCGTGGCCGTCCGGCCCGACAGCGAGCGGGAGAGCCGGCCGGACACCGAGCGGCGGGACTTCGACGACTGCGACGACGTGCGGGAGCTGCGGCCGCTGCGCGCGCTGCCGCCGCCGCCCGCGCGGGCGCTCCCCGAGCCCCGCGAGTCCCGGCCGCCCGCCGTGACGCCGGTCGGGGGCGAGACCACCAGGCCCGTCGGTGACACCACCGGGGCGAGGCCGCACGTGTCGCAGTACAGCTCGCCGCCGCCGACGTCCTCGTACGCGCCCTCGCACTCGGGGCGCTGGCAGGACGACCCCGCCGTCCCGCCCGCGGGCGCCACCCGGCCGCCCGGTCCGCCCATACCGCCCGCCTCCCCCTCGACGCTCATGCGCCCGGCCCCCTCCGGTCGTCCCGCCGGGCCTGCCCCGGCACCCCGGCGGAGCCAATGAGCAGTTCCGACACCGCCTGCTGGTACCGCAGCACCGCCTGCTCGGCGGCGCGCAGATCACAGGGCGCGCTCCACAGCATGCGGCGCGCCTTCTCGTACCGCTCCACCAGCAGCGGGTCCTCGGCCAGACCGTGCCGGGAGACCTTCGCCCGGTACGCGTCCAGCCGGCCCCGCAGCTCCGCCCGGACCGCCAGCGGCGCCGTGACCGCCGTCAACGACTCGCGGGCGCGCAGCAGTTCGTCCTCCGCCTTCTGCTCCAGGGACTCCAGCAGCGGCGACAGCCGGTGCCACTGGGCGTGCCGGCGGTACTCGGCCGCCGCCGCCACCTGCTCCTGCAGCGCCGTCGGCGGGCCGCTGACCACCGGCACCTCCGTGGCCGCGATCTTCGCCAGCACCTCGCCGCGCGCCGTGCGGGCCTCGGCGAGGGTGCGGTCCGCCCGGGAGAGCACGTCACGCAGCCGGACGATGCGCTTCTCCGCGTCCTGCCGGACCGCCAGCACCGCGTCGATCTCGCGGCGCACGTCCTCCAGGGCGCGCGCCTCGCGGTCGTACACCGTGGTGTCGGGCCTGCCGCCGCCCGGCGCCGAACTGCCCTCGGCCCTCTTCCAGAAGGCCAGCGGGTCGGACACCACCTGCTCGCGCAGTCTCGTCAGCGTGCGGGTGATGCGCTCCAGGTCGTCGCCCGCCGGGTGCTCGCCCGGGCGCACCCCGACCGAGTGCGCGAGCCCGCTGGTGCGCCGCAGTTCCGCGGAGAGCAGGTCGATCCGGGCGGGCAGCGCCGACCACACCGCGTCCGCGGCGACGACCATGTCCAGCGAGGCCGCGTACAGCTCGTTCATGCGGTCGACGAGGGCGGTGAGCGAGTAGCGCTCGCTGAGCACGCCCGGACCGCCGTTCAGGGTCGGCGCGTTGGCGGTCGCCGCCGCGCTGCCGGCCACCGTCACCGGCTCGCCGCGCAGCAGTTCCGTCAGTTCCGCCAGGTCCTCGCGGCTGGACCAGCGGCGGCGCGAGCGGATGTCCCGGGCGGTGCGCAACGTGTCCGTGTACGCGTCGAAGTAGGTCCACAGCAGCGTGATCGCCGCCTCCGTGGACGTCCACCGCTCGGCGGTGACGCCCGTGAGCCGGGCGCCCTCCAGCAGCCGTCGGCCCGCGTGGTCCTGCAGGGCGAGGAGCGAGGTCTCGATCGCCTCGTGCTCCGCGCCGAGCCGCGCCAGCGCACGGTCCACCTCGTCCCGGTCCATCACCGGCCCGGCGGGATCCGTGTCGGCCATCGATCACCTTTCGCTGCGGGGTGGGTTCGGGTGGTGCGTGGGGGAGGACGGGTGTCGGGGTCGGGGCGGCGGGGCGCCGCGGAAGGGTCAGTCGCGGCGCAGGTACTCGGGGGCCGGGGGCCTGGAGGCGGTGGGGTCGTCGTCCATCGTGGCGGACAGCCACTTCGTGTACGAGGCCTGCCAGCCGGACGCGGAGTCCTGCCGGAAGTCCACCAGGATCTGGTTGACCCGGCGGACCAGGTCGTCCGCGTCCTTCTTCATCGCCACGCCGTAGTACTCGGTCGTGAACGCCTCACCCTTGAGCTCGACCGTCGGATCCTGTGCTGCCTGACTGGCCGCGAGCGCCCCGTCGTTGACGACCGCGTCCACCTCGCCGAGCTGAAGCCGCACCAGGCAGTCCAGCTGGTTGGGGACCGTGGTGGAGATGTCCGCGGACGCCGGCAGGGCGCCGCTCTTCCGGTCCTCCTCCAGCTTCGCGTACGCCGTCGAGCCCTTCGCCGTGCATATCCGGCGGTTCGCCAGGGTCTCGTCGTATCCCGTGACCGGGGAGGACTTCGGCGCCAGGACCTGCTGGCCCGTCTTGAAGTACGGCGCGGAGAAGGCCACTTCCTCCAGGCGGGAGCAGTTGATCGTCATCGTGCGGACGACCAGGTCCACCCGGCCGTCCTGGATCGCCGGGATGCGCTGATCGGTGGGTATCGCCTTGAACTGCACGGCGTCCGGGTCGCCGAGTATGTCCTCGGCGATGCGGTGCACCAGGTCGATGTCGAAGCCTTCGAGGCGGCCGCTCACACCGCTGTTGGGGTCGCGGTAGCCCCAGCGGTAGCTGTTCTGGTCGACGCCGACGACCAGCTTGCGCTTCTCGCCCTGTCGGTTCTTGATCGCCGTGATGGTGGGGCCGTCGGCGGAGGACGGCGGCAACGTCTGCTTCTCCGGGGCCGTGCAGGCGTCCGCGGCCCGCGCGTCGGCCGTCAGCGCCCGCGTCGCTCCGTCCCCTCCCGGGCGGGGCGCGCCCGCCCGGGAGGCGACCGAGCCCGTGCAGGTCAGGGCGAGCGCGAACACCAGGGCGAGGGCGCAGGCCCCCGCCATCGCGCCCACACCGCCCCAGCCCTTCAGGCGGGCCCGCAGGTGGCGTGCGTGCATCGTCATGGCCCCCTTCGGGTCGGTCGTCCGCTGCCCGTTCACCGGTACTCCGACAGCCTGCGGCCGATGCCCAGCACCGCTCCCGCCGCGCCCAGCACGCCGAGGACCGCGGCGCCGGCCGGCAGGCCGGTCAGCGCGTCCCGGCCGGCACCGGCCGCCTCGGCGAACTCGGTCTCCTCGTGCGCCAGCGCCGTCGCCAGGTTCTTGTCGACGCTGTCGAAGCACTCGCCCGTCGCGCCCTTCGCGCCGATCACCATGTCCAGCGCCTGCTGGTAGTTGCCGTTCTCGTCCTGCTCGCGGGCGGCCGCGTGGCGCTTCTTCCACTCCGTCATGTTGCTCACGGCCGTGGTGACCGGCTGCGCGCCGGTGGCGTCGTCCGCGAGGCGTTCGGCGACGGCCAGGCCCTTGCCGAGGGCGTCCATGTCGCGGCCGAAGTCGTGGTCGTAGGCGTCGAGGGTCTCGTCGCCGACCTTCTTCGTCTCAGCGCCGCGGGCGACGAGCGTGAGGTTCTCGTTGCCGCGCGCCTTGAGCGAGGCGATGCGCGCGTCGTGCAGGACGTCGAGGGAGCGGACGCCGTGGTCGTAGGACTCGTCCAGGTGCGAGCGGGCCAGGGCGTGGCCGGCCGTCAGCCAGAGCAGCACGATCGTGGCCGCGGCGGTGGCCGCGACCAGTCCGTGGTTGAGGACGCGGTGGGTGCGCAGGTAGGTGCGGCGCTGGGCCCAGGCGAGGGCGGCCAGTGCGGCCAGGCCGAGGGCGATCGCGGGCCAGGGGTAGGGGGTGGCGTCCGCGTAGTCCGCGCGCAGGCGCTGGTTCTCCTTGGTGTACAGGTCCTGCGCGGCCGGCAGCATCTCCTGCTGCATCTTCTCGTTCGCGTAGCGCAGGTAGGCGCCGCCCACCGGGTAGCCCTGGCGGTTGTAGGTGCGGGCGCGCTCCACCAGGCCCTTGTACTCGGGGAGCAGGCGGTTGAGCTTGGTGATGGTGTCCGTGGAGGGGGAGCCGGGGGCCGCGTTGGCGGCGGCGTTGACCAGTTTCGCGGCGGCGGTGCGGATGTCGCGTTCGTAGCGGTCGCGGGTGGCGGCGGTCTCCTGGCCTCCGGCGAGGAAGCCGCTGGACGCGGCGGTGTTGGCGTCCGCCAGGGAGCGGTAGATGTCGGCGGCGTCCGAGGTGAGCGGCTGGCTGCTGGTGAGGACGTCGTCGGCGGCGGCGGCCCTGTCGGTCATCTGCCACGCGGTGACCCCGCCGAACGCCACGACCAGGGCGGCCAGGACCGCGCCGATGATGCGGAGGCGGCCGGGTTCCGTGGTGGCGGCGCGGCGGAGCTGGTCCGCGCCCTCGGCGAAGGCGGTGCGGCGGGTGGGGGGTGGTACCGCGGGGGTGGTGGGGGCGGGCGGGGTGCCGGGGGCGGAGGCGGGGGGTGTGGCGGGTGCCGTGGGCTGCGGTGGGATCGCGGGCAGCGTGGGTGGCGCGCCGGTGTTCGGTGTGTGCGTCATGTGACCTCCCCCGTGGTCATCCTCCGCGGCAAGTATCGCCGTCGGGGGCGACATCCGCACCGGCCTTGGCACGATCTTGATCCAAATGCAGTGTGATGGCCGGAAGTTCCGGGCCGCCGCACCCACCCTGCCCAGGAACACGCCCGGGAAATCCGTTCGGTTCCGGGGGTGAGGCGGGGTGCGGGGCCGCCTTGCGCCGCGCCCACGGGCGGTGGGCGGGGCGCGGTCGGCGGCTCACCCGTAGTGCGCGCGCAGGCGGGCGTGCGCCTCCTGGGGGGCCGACACGTGGTCCAGGCCGAGGAGCGCCGCTCCCAGGACGGGAGGCGTGGTGATCACCTGGGGTACGGCCTTGGGAGCGAGGGCCGCCAGGCGGGTGCGGACGCCGTCGACGAGGAGGGGGTGCCGGGCCGCCAGGACGCTGCCGCCCAGGAGGACGGGGGTCTCCTCGTGGAGGAGGTCCAGGCGGGTGAGGGCCACCACGGCCATCTGGACGATCTCCGTGGCCTGCCGGTCGACGACCGCACGGGCGACCGGGTCGCCCCCGGCGGCCGTGGCGAACAGGACGGGGGTCGCCTCGTGCCGGCGGTGGGGTGGGATGTGGTCGAGGTGCAGCGCCTCTATGAGGGTGGGCATGTCGGGCACGCCGAAGTGGGCGGGGAGGGTGGTGGTCAGGGCGGTCCTCTCGCCCCGGCCGTCGTCGGCGCGGGCCGCGTGCCACAGGGCCTCCTCGGCCAGGGCCCAGCCGCCGCCCCAGTCGCCGGAGATGCGGCCGACCGCCGGGAAGCGGGCGGTGCGGCCGTCGGGGCGCATGCCCACGCAGTTGATGCCCGCGCCGCAGACCACCGCGACCCCGCGGGGTTCGGTGACGCCGGCGCGGAGGATCGCGAAGGTGTCGTTGCGGACCTCGGCGGTGGCGGCCCAGCCGCGCGCCTGCACGGCTTCGGTGAGTTGCTTCTCCTCGGCCGGGAGGTCGGCGTTGGCCAGGCACGCCGAGACGTGGGCGACCTCGGGGGTGCCGGCCGCGGCGAGGGCCTCGGTGACCGTGGCGGAGAGGGTGGCCATGGCCGTGTCCAGGCCGTCCGCGGGCGGGCGGAAGCCTCCTCCCCGGGCCGTCGACAGCACCGTGCCGTCGGGGCCGATCACCGCCACGTCCGTCTTGCTGTTGCCGGCGTCGACGGCGAGGACGGCTGCGGTCAGGCCCACGTGAGGTGCTCCCGGTTGTGTGCGATCAGTGCGTCGGTCAGCCGGTCAGCGTAGGCGTACTGGCCGATGAGGGGGTGGGCGAGCAGGGCGCGGAAGACGCGGTCCCGGCCGCCGTGCAGGGCCGCTTCCAGGGCGAGGTCCTCGTAGGCGGTGACGTTCGCCGTCAGACCCGCGAACAGGGGGTCCACGGGGGCGACGGGGAGGGGCCGGGCACCCTTCGTGGTGACCGTGGCGGGGACCTCGACGACCGCGTCGTCGGGGAGGAAGGGGAGGGTGCCGTTGTTGAGCGTGTTGACCACCTGGTGCTCCGAACCGGCGCCGCGCAGCAGGGCCGCGGCCAGGTCGACCGCCGCCTCCGAGTAGAAGGCGCCGCCCCTCTTGGCCAGGAGGGCCGGCTTCTCGTCCAGGGCGGGGTCCGCGTAGAGGGTCAGCAGTTCCTTCTCCATCGCCGCCACTTCGGCCGCCCGGGAGGGCTTGGTGCGCGCTTCTGCCACCACCTCGTCGTGGGCGTAGAAGTAGCGGAGGTAGTAGGAGGGGACCACGCCCAGGCGGGTCAGGACGGGGCGGGGGAGGCGGAGGTCGGCGGCGATCGTGTCGCCGTGCTCGGCCAGCAGGCGGGGGAGGACGTCCTCGCCGTCGGGGCCGCCGAGGCGTACGGCCGTCTCCCAGGTGAGGTGGTTGAGACCGACGTGGTCGAGGTGGACGTCGGCGGGGGCGGCGCCGAGGAGCGCGGCGAACTTGCGCTGGAGGCCGATGGCCACGTTGCACAGGCCGAGGGCCTTGTGGCCGGCCTGGAGCAGGGCGCGGGTGACGATGCCGACGGGGTTGGTGAAGTCGATGATCCAGGCGTCGGGGTTGGTGCGGCGGACCCGCTCGGCGATGTCCAGGACGACCGGGACCGTGCGCAGCGCCTTGGCCAGACCGCCCGCGCCGGTGGTCTCCTGGCCGACGCAGCCGCAGTCCAGCGGCCATGTCTCGTCCTGCAGGCGGGCCGCCTGGCCGCCGACGCGCAGTTGCAGCAGGACCGCGTCGGCGCCGTCCACCGCCGCGTCCAGGTCGGTGGTGGTGATGATGCGGCCCGGGTGGCCCAGGCGGGCGAAGATGCGGCGGGACAGCGGGCCGATCAGGTCCAGGCGGTCCGTCGCCGGGTCGGTGAGGACCAGCTCGGTGATCGGCAGGACGTCCCTCAACCGCGCGAAGCCGTCGATGAGTTCGGGGGTGTAGGTCGAGCCTCCGCCGACCACGGTGAGTTTCATGCGTTATCCCTTGACTCCGGTGAGGGTGACACCCTCGACGAACGCCTTCTGTGCGAAGAAGAACACGAGGATCACGGGCGCCATGACGAGAACGGTGGCGGCCATGGTGAGGTTCCAGTCGGTGTGGTGGGCGCCCTTGAAGGACTCCAGGCCGTAGGAGAGGGTCCAGGCGGCCGGATTCTCCGAGGCGTAGATCTGCGGGCCGAAGTAGTCGTTCCAGGCGTAGAAGAACTGGAAGAGGGCGACGGCCGCGATGCCCGGTCTCGCCATGGGCAGCACGACCCGCAGCAGGGTGCGCAGTTCGCCGCAGCCGTCGACCCTCGCCGCGTCCAGGTACTCGTCGGGGACCGTGGTGAGGAACTGGCGCAGCAGGAAGATGGAGAAGGCGTCGCCGAACGCCATGGGGATGATCAGCGGCCAGAGCGTGCCGGAGAGGTCGAGCTGCTTCGCCCAGAACAGGTACATCGGGATGACGACCACCTGGGGCGGCAGCATCATCATCGCGATGACCAGCATCAGGGTGAGGTTGCGGCCGCGGAAGCGGAACTTGGCGAGCGCGTACGCCACCGGAACGGAGGAGACGACGGTCAGCAGGGTGCCGAGGCCGGCGTAGAGCAGGGTGTTGCGCCACCAGGTGAGGAAGCCGGGGGTGTCGAACACCTCGCGGTAGTTGCCCCACTCCCAGGTGCGGGGGACCAGGTCGCGGGTGAGGGCCTGCTGGTCGCTCATGAGCGAGGTGAGGACCACGAAGACGAACGGCAGCACGAAGAAGAGGGCGGCGGCGATCCCCAGGGAGTGGACGGCGATCCACTCCAGCGCGGCGCGGCGGCGGGCGGTGCGCCGCGCGGGGGACGGGGGCGCGTCGGACCGTACGGGACGGTCCATCACCTGGGTCATGGTCGGTCACCTGCCTGGACGAGTCCGCCCCGGCGCCTCATCAGCAGCGCGGTGAAGGCCATGGCGAGGGCGAAGAGCACCAGCGCGACGACGCAGGCGGCGCCGTAGTCGAAGCGCTGGAAGCCGAGGTTGTAGACGAGCTGAGGCAGCGTGAGCGTGGACTTGTCCGGGTAGCCCGGCTCGAACTGCTGGCCGGAGCCGCCGATGATCCCGGAGGCGACCTTCCCCGCCACCAGGGGCTGTGTGTAGTACTGCATGGTCTGGATGACGCCCGTGACCACGGCGAACATCACGATCGGCGAGATGTTCGGCAGGGTGACGAACCGGAAGCGCTGCCAGGGAGAGGCGCCGTCCAGCTCGGCGGCCTCGTACTGCTCCCTCGGGACGTCGAGCAGCGCGGCCATGAAGATGACCATGAGGTCGCCGACGCCCCACAGGGCCAGGGCGGTGAGGGCCGGCTTGGACCACGCGGGGTCGGTGAACCAGCCCGGTGCCGGCAGGCCGAGGCCGTCGAGCACCGAGTTGACCGGACCGGTGCCCGGGTTGAGCAGGAAGACGAAGGCGAGGGTGGCGGCGACCGGCGGGGCCAGGTAGGGCAGGTAGAAGAGGGTGCGGAAGACGCCGACGCCGGTCCTGAGCCTGGTGACCAGCAGGCCGACGCCCAGACCGAACACCACCCGGCACGTCACCATGACGAGGACCAGCCAGAGCGTGTTGCGCAGGGCCGGCCAGAACAGGGGGTAGTCCTGGAAGACGTAGGCCCAGTTGTCCAGGCCCCGGAACTCGGGGGTGCCGAAGCCGTCGTACTTCATCAGGGAGAAGTACACGGTGGACACCAGCGGGTAGGCGAAGAAGACGCCGAAACCGATCAGCCACGGGGACAGGAAGGCCACCGTCCGGAGCGCCGACCGGCGGCGCTTCGCGCGGAGCGGGTACGTGGACATCGGGCTACTTCGCCTGCTCGATGTCGCGGTCGATCTGCGCGGCGGTCTTCTCCAGCCCTGCCTTGAGGTCCGTCACCTTGCCGGACTCGTACTGGTAGCCGAAGTCCTGGAGCGTCGTCTGGTAGGTCGAGCCGTTGACGGAGGCCGGCGGGGTGTTGGACTCGGGGTGCTGCGCGATGTCCAGGAAGGTCGTGAAGGCCGGGTCCGTCTTCAGGCCGGGGGACTTCAGGGCCTCGAAGGTCGAGGGCACGTTGTGGATGGCGTTGGCGAAGGAGACGACGGCCTCGGTGTCGGTCGTCATGAACTTCACCAGCTCCCACGCGGCGTTCTGCTTCTCGCTCTGCGGGGCGATGCCCATGATCGTGCCGGACAGGAAGCCCTTGCCGTACTCGTCCACCTCGTCGTCGGCGACGGGCATCGGCGCCGTACCGATCTCGAAGTCGACGCCGGCGTCCCGCGCCATGCCGAGCCGCCACTCGCCGTCGAGCTGCATGGCCACCTGGCCGGTGTGGAAGGGGTGTTCGGCGCCCCACTCGTCGCCGAAGGTGTTGCGGTACCTCTCCAGCTTCGCGAACCCGCCGAGGTCGTCCACCAGCTTCTTCTGGTACGTGAACATCTCGGCGAACGCCGGGTCCTCGGCGATGCCCGACCTCCCGTCGGCGTCGAAGTAGGCGTGGTCCCACTGGGACATGTAGTGGTCGACTACCGTCTCGTAGCCGTGGTAGTTCGGCATGAAGCCGAGCTGCTCGTAGCCGTCGCCCTTCGCCTTGGTGAGCTTCTTGGCGACCCGCGCGAACTCCGTCCAGGTCTTCGGGGGTTCGGTGATACCGGCCTTCGCGAAGGCGTCCTTGTTGTAGTAGAGGCCGTAGGCGTCGCCGAGCAGGGGGAGGGCGCAGCGGGTGCCCTCGAACTGGGTGTAGTCCAGCATCGGCTTCGGAATGATCCTGTCCAGGTCGAGCTTCGCCTTCTCGACGAAGGGCTTCAGGTCGGCGAAGGCGCCCGACGAGCAAAACTTGCCGACGTTGGACGTGGTGAACGAGGAGACGACGTCCGGTCCGTTCGAACCGCCCGCGCGCAGCGCCTGGTTGAGCTTGTCGTCGTTGATGTTGCCGACGACCTTCACCGTGATGTTGGGGTGCGCCTTCTCGAAGCGGTCCACGACGTCCTGGACCGCCTTCACCTCGGCGGGGGCGCTCCAGCCGTGCCAGAAGGTGAGGGTCGTCCTGGCGTTCGGGTCGTCGGTGGCGCCGGACCCGGACTGGCCGGTGCAGGCGGTGGTGAGCAGGGCGAGGGAGGCGGTGGCGGCCAGCGCGAGCGTCGCTTTTCTGGATATTCCGGGCATGACGGAGCTCCCTGGGGCGAGGTGTGGGACGGGGTGAGGTGGGGGGTGCGGGGTGGAGCGGTGCGGTGCGGGTGGGAAGGGGCGGGGTCAGCGGGAGGTGTCGAAGACCTCGTCGCGGGTGGACGCGAGCGCGCTCTCCAGCGCGCCGCGCAGCACGGGGTGTTCACGGACGTCACCCAGGACGAGCCGGGGCCGGGAGGCGGCCAGCTCCTCCAGTTCGTCCCGGACCAGGTCGCGCAGCACCGCGCCGCCGGCGGTGAGGGCGGTGCCGCTCAGGACGACGAGGGCGGGATCGAGGACGGCGACCAGGGAGGCCAGGCCGGTCGCCAGACGGGTGGCGTAGGTGTGCAGCAGGGTGCGGTGCGGTTCCTCGTCGGGGCGGGCCGCGGCGCGCTCCAGCAGGGCGGCCGCCGCCTCGGTGTACGGGCCCTGCGGGACGTGCCGTACGCCCAGTTCGCGGGCCAGCCGCGGTACCGCCTGGGCTCCGGCCAGCTCCTGGTAGCCGCCGCTGTTGGCCTTGGTGACCTGGCGGACCAGCGGGGTGCCGGGCACCGGCAGGAAGCCGACCTCGCCCGCGCCGCCGGTGAAGCCGCGGTGCAGCCGGCCCCCCAGCACCAGGGCGGCGCCCAGGCCCTCCTGGCTCCACAGCAGCACGAAGTCGTCGTGGTCGCGGGCCGCGCCGAGCCGCCGCTCGGCCACGGCGGCGAGGTTGACGTCGTTCTCGTACTCGAACGGCATCGGCAGGGCGGCGGCCAGTTCGTCGAGCAGCGTGGGGGAGTGCCAGCCGGGGAGGTGGGAGGCGTAGCGCAGGTGGCCGGTGTTCGGGTCGAAGGCGCCCGGGGTCCCTATCACCAGGCGGTGGACGTCCGCGCGGGTCAGTCCCGCCGCCTTCACCGCGCCGTCCAGGGCGTCGGTGACCTGCTGGACCACGGGCGCGGCGGGCCGGCGGCCGGGGGTGGGCAGTTCGCACCGGCCGACGGTGCGGCCGGTGACGTCGGCGACGGCCGCGAGGATGCGGCGCGGGTTCACGTCGAGTCCGGCGGCGTACGCGGCGGCCGGGTTGACCCCGTACAGCTGGGCGTTGGGGCCCGGGCGGCCCTCGGTGGTGCCGGTGGCGAGGACGAGGCCGGCGGCCTCCAGGCGGGCCAGGAGCTGGGAGGCGGTCGGCTTGGACAGGCCGGTGAGCTTGCCTATCCGGGTCCGTGACAGCGGTCCGTGCTCCAGCAGGAGGTCCAGGGCGGCGCGGTCGTTCATGGCGCGCAGGACGCGCGGGGTGCCCGGCGTACCGGCTGTTCCTGCCATGGGGTGCGACACCTGCCCTTCGTCGACTGCACAGCTTCTCAAGCGGCCGGTGAGGACGTCCATCCCGGACCGGTCCGGCGACCACTGTTAGGAAAGTTTCCTGTCGGATGGGGAGGAAGGTAAGCCCGGTGCGGAGCGGGCGTCAAGAGGCGTCCTCGGCGGGAAGGGCCGGGAACGGAAAGGGGCGGCACCCGGGAGGCCCCGGGTGCCGCCCCTTCGCGGGCCGGCGGCTACTTCGTGGTGCTCGTCGGCGAGGGCAGCGGGGAGGCGGCCATGGACTGCGGCGACACCGTGCTGGCGTAGGCGGACGGGGCGGCCACACCGGCCGCGGGGTCGGCGGCCGGGGCGTCCTCGGCCGCGGTCGCGCCGCCCACGATGCGGATGCCGTTCGCGTCGAAGGCGCGCTTGATGCGCCAGCGCAGCTCCCGCTCCACGGTCAGCGACTTGCCCGGCATGGTCTTGGCGGACACCCGCACCACCATCGAGTCCAGCAGCACCGAGTCGAGGCCCAGCACCTCCACCGGGCTCCACAGGAGCTCGTTCCAGGGCTCCTCCTTGCTGGTGCGCTCGGCGACGTCGCTCAGCACGGCCTTCACCTTGTCCAGGTCCTCGTCGGAGCGGACCGTGACGTCCACGTTGGCGGTGGCCCAGCCCTGCGAGAGGTTGCCTATGCGCTTGACCTCGCCGTTGCGGACGTACCAGATCTCGCCGTCGGCGCCGCGCAGCTTGGTCACCCGGAGCCCGACCTCGATCACCTCGCCGGTGGCCACACCCGCGTCGACGGTGTCGCCGACGCCGTACTGGTCCTCCAGGATCATGAAGACGCCGGAGAGGAAGTCCGTGACCAGGTTGCGCGCGCCGAAGCCGATCGCCACACCGGCCACACCGGCCGACGCGAGCAGGGGCGCGAGGTTGATCTGGAAGGTGCCCAGCACCATCAGCGCGGCCGTGCCCATGATCAGGAACGACGCCACCGAGCGCAGCACCGAGCCGATCGCCTGGGACCGCTGGCGGCGGCGCTCGGCGTTGACCAGCAGGCCCCCGAGTCCGCCGCCCTCCATGGTCTGGCCGGTGCGGGACATCCGGTCGACCAGCTTGGTGATCGCCCGCCGGACGACCACGCGCAGCACCGTCGCGATCACCAGGATGAGCAGCACGCGCAGCCCGATGGCGAGCCAGGTCGACCAGTTCTCCTCGACCCAGCCGGCCGCGCTGGTGGCACTCTCCTGGGCGTCCTGGAGCGAGGGGACCCGTGGTGTCTCCGACTCCGTAGGGGTCGGCGAGGGGTCGGCGGCCGACAGGGCGGCGGGCAAGGACACGGCGGGTACCTCCAGGTGCACGTCCGCCCCCCGGTGCTGCGGTCAAGGTCTGCAAGGTCACGAATGGGTCACCGGCAGGGGCGGAACCACCACACTAACGGGGCATTGTGGGGGGACCGGCGGGATGTGTGAAGAAGAGACCCCGCTCACCTGCGCTTGAACCGGCCATGATCCTGGGGATGAATCGGGATGTGGTCGAAAACACTCCCAGCCCGTTACCGGGACATGGTGGCGCGTTCACCAGGCATGAGGGGAGACTGACTACGGATCGTCCCGGCGCGAGCCACGCGCCGCCGGCGTACAAGGAGGCCGTCCGTGCCGCATGTCCTGGTCCTCAACGCGTCGTACGAGCCGCTCGGCGTCGTACCGCTCCGCCGCGCGCTCGTGCTCGTCCTCGAGAACAAGGCAGTCTGCCTCGAGGAGACCGGCGCCTATCTGCACAGCGCGACCGTCACCGTCCCCGCCCCCAGCGTGGTCCGGCTCAAGCGTTTCGTGCGGGTCCCCTACCGGGGTCCCGTTCCTCTCACCCGCAGGGCGCTGTTCGCCCGTGACGGGGGCCGGTGCATGTACTGCGGTGGTGTCGCAACCAGCGTCGACCACGTCATCCCGCGCAGCCGCGGGGGCAAGCACGTCTGGGACAACGTGGTGGCGTCGTGCCGCCGCTGCAACCACGTGAAGGCCGACCGTCACCTGATCGAGCTGGGCTGGCGGCTGCGCCACAAACCCGCCCCGCCCACCGGCCTGGCCTGGCGCATCATCGGCACCGGCCACCGCGACCCGCGCTGGCTGCCGTACCTCCAGCCGTACGGCGCGGACGACGCCCTGGCCCGCATCGACGGCATCTCGGCCTGACCCCGTCGGGGGGCCGGTGGCGCGGGGAGCGCGGCCATCGGCTCCGGGTGGCTCAGTCCGCGACCGCGTACGCCTCCACCGACCACAGTGAGTAGCCGTAGCGGGTCGCGCGGCCGGCGCCCTGGACGCGGATGTGGCGGACGTCGGGCTCGTCCATGCGGACCGTCTCCCGGCCGCCGCGGCTGTCGTGCACCTCCGCCGCCGTGCGCCAGGCGTGGCCGTCCGCCGAGACCTCGACCCGGTACGCCGAGGCGTGGGCGTCCTGCCAGCGCAGGTCCACCTTGCCCAGCCGTACGGGGCGTTCCAGCTCCACCTGCCACCAGGCGTCGTCGTCGGCCGGCGACGACCAGCGCGTCGTGGGGTCGCCGTCGTTGGCCGCCGAGGCGGGGAAGTCGGGGGTCTCGTCGGCCGAGGACTCCGCCCGGCCGGCGCGGGCCAGGTCGGGGCCGTCGACGGGCGGGACGGCGTCGACGGTCAGCGTGCGGGTCGCGCCGCCGAAGCCGAGCCGGACGTCGTAGGAGCGGGTGGGCGAGCCCGGCTTCACGGTCACCTCGACCGGCACCTGGACCGGCGTGCCGCGCGGGACGGACAGCGGCTCCTTCGGCACCCGCACGTCGACGCCCTCGGGGGCCCGCGCGGTCAGCCGGTCGCGGACGTCCTCGGGGCGGGCCGAGCCGAGGGTGACGGTCACCGTGCGGGTGCGGCCGATGTCGGCGTCCGCGCGGTCGCCGGGCAGGTCCACCACGGCGTCGGGGACGTCCGCGAACCACGGCACCAGGTGCCGGACCCGCTCCGGGTCCGCGTCCACGACCCGTACGGCGTCCACCGGCCGGTCACCGGCCCGCAGTTCCGTCGCGCCCCCCGCGGCCAGCTCGCCGATCCGCCGCCAGCTCCCGCCGGGCGTGCGCACCTCGACGGCGCCCCGGGTGCCGGGGTCGGTCAGCACCGTCACCGTGTCCAGGACCCGGGCGACCCCCAGACGCATCGTGCCGGGGCCGCCGGCCGTCCCCGCCTGTTCCCGGGCGATACCGGCCCAGCTCTCGTACGCCTTCCGCGCCCGGTTCAGGAACGGGTCCAGCACGCCCTCGGCGACCGTCACCCGCTCCGCCGCCAGCTCCGCGCGCAGCTCTCCCAGGCGCCGGTACGCGGCCCAGGCGGCGCCCGCGTCCCCCGCGTCCTGCGCGCGCAGCATGTCCAGGGCCGCCGTGCCGGCGTCGCCGTAGGCGGCCAGCCGGCCGGTCCAGGGGGTGATCTCGCCCGCCAGGGAGGTGCCGGACAGCCGTCCGGGCAGGTCGCGCAGGGCGGTGAAGGCCGTACGCAGCCGCCGGGCCGCCGCGGTCTCCCCGGAGCCGCCCGCAGCAGGCCGGGTCCGCCAGAACTCCTGGAGCAGCGGACGCAGGTACGCCGACTCGGTGCCGCCGAGGACCGAGGAGGCGGTGTTCCGGGCCAGGGCCGTCAGGGCCTCGTGGCGCCGGGCGTCCCCGCCCGCGAGGTCCGCGATCGCGGCCCGCCAGGACTCCTGGGGGTCGTACGCGCGCGGGTTCCAGGCGAAGTCGGCGGCGGTGAACAACGCGATGCGCGACGCCTCGGGCTGTTCCATCGCGTTGGCGAGCAGCGCGGCCGAACCGGCGGCCACGGCGGGCTCCCGGCCCTGGTAGGGGCCGAGGAACAGCCGTTCGGGCGCGTAGTCGTTGACCGGGTAGTTGTCCATCGTCACCAGCGGGTGCCCGAACACCTCGCGGGCCTCAGCCAGTTGGCGGCCCGTGATGGTGCGCGGGACCACCCCGACCCCGGTCCACGCCACCTCGACGCCCCCGTCGAGCTCCTCGGCGAGCGCCCGCCGGTACGCCGTCGAGCCGTCCTCGTAGTACTCGGTGGGCATCAGGGACAGGGCGGGCGAGCCCGGATGCCGGCGCGCCAGGTGCCGGGCGACCGCGTTCGCCACGTGCGCCTGGGCGCGGGCGGCCGCCTCCGGGCCCGAGCCGAACCGGTCGGCGTCCGCCCCGCAGTGCCACTCGCTGTAGCTGACGTCCTGGAACTGCACCTGGAAGGCGCGGAAGCCCAGCGCCCACATCGCGTCCAGCTTGCGGGTCAGCGCCCGCAGGTCCTCGTCCGAGGAGAAGCACATCGCCTGCCCGGGGGCGACCGCCCAGGCGAGGGTGACGTGGTTGCGGGCGGCCCGCTCGGCCAGCTCCCGGAACTCCACGCGCCGCTCGGCCGGGTACGGCTCGCGCCAGCGGGCCTGCCGGTGGAGGTCCTCGCCGGGAGCGTAGAGGTACCGGTTCAGCTTGGCGCGGCCCATGAAGTCCAGCTGGGCCAGCCGCTGCCGGTGCGTCCACGGGGTGCCGTAGAAGCCCTCGGTGACGCCGCGCACGGCGGTGCCCGGCCAGTCCCGCACGACGGCCGCGGTGAGGGTGCCGTCCGGCCGGACCAGGCGGCGCAGGGTCTGCGCGGCGTGGAAGAGGCCGTCGCCGTCCACTCCGGCCAGGGTCACGGAGCGGCCGCCCGCGGTGAGGACGTAGCCGCCCGCCGGGAGGGCGCCACGGGGGTCGTCAGAGGCGTCCGCCTTCTTCGCGCGCACCACGAGCGCCCCCACGGGCACCGGTGCGCCGGGGTCGGTGAACCGGCGCGCGCCGGCCTCCCGCAGGACGTCCTTCAGCGCCTCCACGGCGTACGGGTCCGCCGTCCGGTCCACGGCCAGGGCGACCTCCTCGGTCACCGGGACCGGGGCGCCGTTCGCGCGCAGGCCGTGCGGGCGCGGCCACACCGACGGGACGGACCTGCCGGCCGGGTCCGCGGCGGGCGAGGCGGACGGCTCGGGCGCGGGCGCGGCCGTCGCGGCGGGTGCGACCCCCAGGGATCCGGCGAGCACGGCGAGTGCGAGTGCGGCCCTTCGCGCGTTCGCCGTCCTCCCACGCCACAGCTGCACAGGGCCCCTCCTGATCCCCCGGGACCGGCCGGCCTACGACCGGCGGCCGTGTCCATTCCGTTACCGAGACGTCCCGAGCCCACCACTCCTGGAGTGAACGTGTCAATCAGAGGGGGTGTTGTGGCGTATTTGTCCCCCTGTGGAGTGAGAGTGAACGGAGAGAATGTGACCAGAAGCACGTTGAACGACTTTGTGCGTCTGCGCTCGCGTCCACTGGGTAGGGCTGCGAGATGACCCGCACGGCGAGCTCGACGAGGAGGCCCTTGGTGGCTACAGCGGCATACGTCTTTCCCCCGGTCCTGTCCAAACCCTCGGCGGAGCAGTCCGCCGACGACCCGCACGACTGCTTCCTCGGCGCGGAGGGTTCCTGCGTCGAGGCGCCTCTGACCAGCGAACCCCCGCTGCCCGACGCGGAGCCCCTGACCAGCGAGCCGCCGCTGTCCGACGCCACCCCGCTGACCAGCGAGTCCGACACCTTCTCCGACTTCTCGGACGCCGCGGGACTCGACTCCTTCCCGGCCCAGTACCGCCCGGAGCCCTAGGTGACCGCGCCCCGGCCGGCCGAGACCCCCTCCGAGGCGCTGTCCCGGCTCGCCGCCCTGCACGGCGTCGCCACCTCCTACAGCCCCTCCCCGGACGTGACGGTCGCGGCCTCGGCCACCGCCGTCACCCTCGCCCTGGCCGCCCTCGGTGTCGACACGTCCACCGACGCGGCCGTCCGTGACGCCCTGGCCGCCCGCGAACAGGAACTCGCCGAGCGGCTGCTGCCCCCCACGGTCGTCGGCCGGGGCACCCGAGCGCCCGACGTGCTCGCCGCGCTCCCCGACGGCACCCGGCTGGAGATCCGCACCGAGGACGGCGGCACCCGCGCGTCCGCCGAGAACCTCCCGCCCGGCGTGCACCTGCTGACCGCGACCGCCCCCGACGGCCGCACGGCCCGCTCCCACCTGGTCGTCGCGCCCCTGCGGCTGCCCGCACCCGGGGGACGCTCCTACGGGCTGCTGGTCCAGCTCTACTCCCTGCTGTCCCGCCGCTCCTGGGGGATGGGCGACCTCGCCGACCTCGGTGAGCTCGCGGGCTGGGCCGGACGCGACCTGGGCGCCGGGTTCGTGCAGGTGAACCCGCTGCACGCGGCCGTTCCCGGGCCGCCGACCGACCCGTCGCCCTACCGTCCCTCCTCGCGCCGCTTCCCCGACCCGGTGCACCTGCGGGTCGAGGACGTGCCCGAGTTCGCCCACGTCGAGGACCGCGACCGGCTGCGCGCCCTGCTGGAGCGGGCGGCGCGGCTGCGCGAGGCGGTGCTCGACAAGGGCGAGCTGATCGACCGGGACGCGGTCTGGGAGACCAAGCGGGAGGCACTGGAACTGGTGCGGGAGGTCCCGCTCGGGCCCGGCCGCGCCGCCGCCCTCCGGGCCTTCCGCGCCGACCAGGGCCAGGCCCTCCAGGACCACGCCACCTGGTACGCGCTCGCCGAGGTGCACGGCCCCGACTGGCGCCGCTGGCCCGCCGCGCTGCGCGACCCCCGCTCGGCGGAGACGGCCCGCGCCCGGGAGGAGCTGCGGGACCGCGTCGACTTCCACTCGTGGCTCGTCTGGCTCACCGACGGCCAGCTCACCGCCGCCCAGCGGGCCGCGCGCGAGGCGGGGATGCCGGTCGGGATCGTCCACGACCTGGCCGTCGGCGTGCATCCGACGGGCGCGGACGCCTGGGCGCAGCAGGAGTACTTCGCGGCCGGAATGTCGGCCGGCGCGCCCCCGGACGCCTTCAACGCGCGCGGCCAGGACTGGGGGCTGCCGCCCTGGCGCCCGGACCGCCTCGCCGAGAGCGGGTACGCCCCGTTCCGTGACCTGCTCCGGGCCCTCTTCCGGTACGCGGGCGCGCTGCGCATCGACCACGTGATGGGCCTGTTCCGGCTCTGGTGGGTGCCCGAGGGCCACCCGCCGACCGAGGGCACCTACGTCCGCTACGACGCCGAGGCCATGCTGGCCGTGCTGGTCCTGGAGGCCTCACGCGCCGGGGCCCCGGTGATCGGCGAGGATCTCGGGACGGTGGAACCGGGCGTGCGCGAGGCGCTCCGCGACCGGGGGGTGTACGGCACCTCGGTGCTGTGGTTCGAGCGGGACTGGGAGGGCGACCGCCGCCCGCTGCCGCCGGAAGGCTGGCGCGCCGACTGCCTGGCCACGGCCACCACCCACGATCTGCCGTCCACCGCCGCCCGTCTCACCGGCGAGCACGTGGAGCTGCGCGACCGCCTGGGCCTGCTCACCCGCCCCCTGGCCGAGGAGCGGGCCGAGGCCGCGGTGGACGTGGGGGAGTGGCTGGAGGTGCTGGAACGGCTCGGCCTGCTCCCTGGCCCGGACGACGGCCCGGACGACGGCCCGCACGACGGCCCGGACGGCACCGGCGCGGCCGCCTCCCGGGAGGAGGCCGGTATCCAGGCGGTGTACCGCTACCTGCTGCGCACCCCCGCCCGGATGGTCGGCGTGTGGCTGCCGGACGGGGTCGGGGACCGGCGCCCGCAGAATCTGCCCGGCACCTGGGACCAGTACCCGAACTGGCGGCTGCCGGTCGCCGACGCCGAGGGGCGCCCGGTGACGCTGGAGCACCTGGCGGCGTCCCCGCGGCTGCGGGCGCTGGTCGACGTGCTGCGCACCGAGTCCGCGCCGGATGCCTGACCTGCCCGCGCGCCCGTACGGCACCCCGGGCGCGCGGCCCCCGACACGGTTCGATACTTTGGGGACCGTGGACAAGAAGAACGCCCTGCGCGCCGGCGCCCTGGCAGCCGGTACGACGCTGATGATGCTGCTCATGTCGTCCCCCGCGCTCGCTCTCACCCGCGACGACGGCGACGACCCCGGTACGGGCCTGAGCGTCATCGAGACGCTGGGTCTCTACGTCCTGGCCCCGGTCGGGCTCTTCGTGATCATCGCCGCACTGGTGATGGTCCTCGACAAGTCCCACCAGAAGAAGGACCCGACCAGCTCCAACATCCGGACCAAGGCCGACGCCAAGGCCTGACCCGGGGCCCGCTCGCCCGAGCGGTCCACACGCGCTTCCCCCGAAGGGCGCCGGCCTCCGCCGGCGCCCTTCGGCGCGTGTCCGCACGGCCCGTACCGCCCGCACGGCCCGTACCGCCCGGGCCGGCTCACGCCCGGCGGCACGGGGGCCGGCTCACGGGGTGCCGGGCACCAGGCCGACCCGGTAGGCGAGGACGACGGCCTGGACCCGGTCGCGCAGGCCGAGTTTGGCGAGGATCCGCGACACGTACGTCTTGACGGTCTCGGGCGTGATGAACATCGCCGCGGCGATCTCCGCGTTCGACAGTCCCTCGGCGATCAGCCGGAGCACCTCCAGCTCGCGCGGGGTCAGCGCGCCCACGACGTCCTGCCGGCCCGGCCGGGAGGCGTCGGCCGGGCGCAGGTGCTGGGCGAAGTGGCCGATGAGGCGGCGGGTGACGGCGGGCGCCAGCAGGGCCTCGCCCCGGGCGACCGTGCGGATGCCGTTGACCAGCTCCGCCGGGGGCGCGTCCTTGAGGAGGAAGCCGCTCGCTCCGGCGCGCAGCGCGTCGTAGACGTAGGAGTCGATGTTGAACGTGGTGACGACCAGCACCCTCGGCGCGTCCTCGGTGCCCGGGCCCGCCAGTTGACGGGTCGCCCGGATGCCGTCGAGCAGAGGCATGCGGACATCCATCACGACCACGTCGGGGCGCAGCCGCCGCGCTTCCCGCACCGCCTCGTGGCCGTTCTCGGCCTCCCCGACGACCTCCATGTCGGGCTGCGCGGAGAAGATGGTGACGTAGCCGGTCCGCACCAGCGCCTGGTCGTCGCAGACGAGCACACGGACGGGTGGCGGCGCATCGTTCACGGGGTCACTCCTGGACGGGTCGGGACGGGATCGTGGCGCGGACCTCGAACCCGCCTTCGGGCCGGGGGCCGGCGTTCAGTTCACCACCGAGCATCCGCACGCGTGCACGCAGCCCGGCGAGTCCCCGGCCGCCCGCCGGGCCGGGCTCCCGCCGGACCGGTGCGGAGACCGGCCCGTCGGTGGTCACCTCTATCCCGAGGTGCTCGTCGCCGTGCCGGAGCGAGATGCGGGTCGCCTGGCCCGCCGCGTACTTCATGGCGTTGGTGAGCGCTTCCTGCACCACCCGGTACGCGGCCAGCTCCACGTCCACTCCGCCCGGCCGCCGCTCGCCCGCCTCGTCGAACTCGACCGGCTGGCCCGACCGGCGGGCCTGCTCGACCAGATCCTCCAGCCGCCCCCGCGCCGGGGCCCGGTCCGCGCGCTCCAGGTCCGTGGAGGCCGCCTCGCCGGTCGCCTCCAGGACACCGAGCAGGTACCGCAGTTCGGTCAGTGCCCGCCGTCCGGTGTCGCTGACGGCCGTCAGGGAATCGGCGGCGCGGTCCGGTGCGGACGTGAGCAGGAACTGCGCCGCGTCGGACTGGACCACCATGGCCGTCACGTGGTGGGTCACCACGTCGTGCAGCTCCCGGGCGATCCGCGCCCGCTCGGCGGCCGTGGCCGCCTCGGCGGTCAGCCGCCGCCGTTCCGCCTCCTCCGCGCGCCGTGTGCGCACCGTGCTCCCCACCTGCCGGACCGCGGCCAGCACCAGCCCGAACGCGAGGTAGTCCGGCAGCGACTGCGGTGAGCCGAGGTGGTCCAGGACGACGGCCAGCACGGCGTAACCGGCACTCGCCAGGGCGGCCAGCCCGCGGCGGAAGCGGACCTGATGGGCGCCGGCGGAGTACAGGGCCACGTACAGCCCCACACTGCCGAACGTCGTCGCGTAGCCGAGGGCCTGGTGCACGGCGAACGCGACCGCGACGACCGCCAGACAGGCCGCCGGCGATCTGCGGCGGAACGCCGGCGGCAGCGTCTGGGCCAGGACCAGCCCGACGCCCAGCACGTCCGCCGGCCGCTCGGGCAGGTCGCCGATCTGCGCGCCGACGCCGGACAGGGTCGGCACGAAGGACAGCAGGGTGAGGGCCAGGGCGAGGACGCCGTCCTTGAGGAGGGCGTCCCGCTCCCGCCACCGGTGGAGCGGCGCCCGGAGAAAGGGGGCACTCCACAGATCCCGACGGGCCGTCATGTCCGTTCTCCTCCAGTCGGCCTGGCTCAGCGGCTCGTGCGCCGGCGGGTGGTGACCCGGCCGTTCCGGCGGGCGAGGACGAGCATCGGGACGGCGAGGGCCACACCGACGAGGACGGGCACGACCGACGCCTCCAGGCCGAAGGCGCCGCCGGTCAGCAGATCGGAGCCGTGGGCGTCGACGGTGAACAGACCGTCGGAGGTGTGCCCGGAGACGGGGATGCCGAGCAGCTCCACCGTGGTGTTCCAGACGAAGTGCAGGCCCACGACGAACCAGATGCTACGCCGCCACAGGAACGCCGCTCCGAGCAGGACGCCCGCCTCGACGGCGATCGCCAGTGCGCTCCACGCGCTCGCCCCCTCGGCGCCCAGGTGGGCGACACCGAAGAACAGCGAGGTGGTCAGGAGAGCGGCCCGGCTGCCCCACAGCCGCTCCAGGGCCTGCAGGGCGAGACCGCGGAACAGCAGCTCCTCGGTCACCGCGGCGCCGGCCTGCACCATGACCGCGGTCCCGACGACCGACAGGACGCCGTCGCCGGCCCAGGAGAAGGAGTAGCCCCCGAACGCCGTGATGAGGAGGGCGGAGACGAGGACGAAGCCGAGGCCGATCGCGCCGCCCAGCAGCGCCTCCCGGCCGGCTCCGGACCGGGCGGTCTCCGGTGTGGAGCGGCCTGCCACGCGGCGCATGACCCACACGTACACCGCGACCGCGGCGGCAGCGCCCAGCACCGGTACCGGGCCGGGGCCGGTCGCCGTCAGGCCCGAGACCAGACCGACGCCGGCCATGCCGGCGAGCATCCAGCCGAGCGGGGAGCGCGCGATCCGGCGGAGACGGCCGTCACCGCCGTCGCGGTCTCTGTCCGGGCCGGAGTCGGTGGCGTGCGGTGTCTCGGATGTCGTACGCATGGCGGCCTTCCCGTCGTGGCCGCACCCGCTGCGGCCTGGGGACCACGCTAGGAATCCGCCCCCGCCCGCGAATCACCCGCGCATGGACAGCTCCTGTAGCTCGCTCGGGGGATGCGCGGCCCGCTTCCAGGTGTTCCGCGGGAGCACCGCCTACCGCTCCGTGGCGAGCAGCAACTCCCGCAGCAGGTCCGCCAGCTGGGCCGCCCGCTCCTCGCCGAGGGCCGACAGCGCCCGGGACTGCTCGGCGACCCCGGCGGCCGCCGCCTCGTCGATCAGCCGCAGTCCCTCCTCGGTCAGCGTGACCTGGAGCCCGCGCCGGTCGTGCGGGTCGGGGGAGCGGCGCAGCAGTCCGGCGCGCTCCAGCTTGTCGAGACGGCCCGTCATCCCGCCGGTGGTGAGCATCAGCGTGGCCGAGAGCTGCCGGGGCGAGAGGGTGTACGGCTCCCCGGCGCGGCGCAGGGTGGCGAGGACGTCGAACTCGCCGCGCGAGATGCCGTACGGCGCGTACGCCCGCTCCGTACGGTCGCCCATGGCGCGTGCGAGCCGGTGGACGCGCCCGAAGACCTCGATCCCGGCGGTGTCCAGGTCGGGCCGGACCCGGGCCCACTGCTCGGTGATCGCGTCGACGGCGTCCGTGGGACGCGGCTCGGGGCCTGCACTCATGGCTGGAGTATCCGCACGGCACGGGGCGGCCGCAAGAAAGTGGCTCGTGGATAAGTGGCTTGTCGCCAAGTGAACGGGGAGGCGGCCTCGACGTCGGTGCGGTGCCCCCGGTCGGGCATCCTGGGGGACCGAACCACCACCGGGAGGAACCCGTGTCGCACCCGCAGTCCCCCGAGGAGACGCTCGTCGAGGCGAAGAAGGGGCTGGGCCTGCCGCGCATCGTCGTGATCTGCGGCTCCACCCGGTTCATGGCCGAGATGGCCGAGGCGGACGTGCGGGAGACCGAAGCCGGGAGGATCGTCGTCAAGCCGGGCGTCGACATGAAGTCGCCGCACGCGAGGTGGTCCGATCCCGCCGACGCCGCGGCGCTGAAAGCCCGGCTCGACGAGCTGCACCGGGCGAAGATCCGGCTCGCCGACGAGGTGCTCGTGGTCGGTGACTACATCGGGGACAGCACCCGGGCGGAGATCGCCTACGCCCGCTCGCTGGGCAGGCCCGTGCGGTTCACGCACCCCGAGGTCGACCCCGACGCCTGACCGCCCACCACGGACAGCCCCGCGAACGGGTCCCTGGGGGCGCCCAGTTCGCACCACACGACCTTGCCCCGGTTCCCCTCCCTCGTCAGCGGCTGCCAGCCCCACACGTCGGCGCAGGCCCGCACCAGCGCCAGCCCCCGCCCGTCCTCCCGGTCCGGGACCGCCGAGAAGGGCCGCGGCGGTTCAGGGGGTGAAGGGTCGGCGTCCCACGCCCCGAGCCGCAGCACGCCGGCCCGTGACCAGCGCATCCGTAGCGCCGCCGGGCCGCTGGTGTGCCGGACGGCGTTCGAGACCAGCTCCGCCGCGAGCAGTTCCGCGACGTCGGCGAGGCCGATCAGGCCGTGCACCGTCAGGATCAGACGGAGGGTCCGGCGGCAGACGGGGACGGCTCTGGGGTCGTTGGGGACGTGGAGGGAGTACTCCCACGGTTCGGTTTCGGACATGCGGGTTCCTCGTGTTCGGTGGGGGAAAGTGGCGGCGGTGTCATTGCCGCCCGTCAGGGCAGGACGGAGCGGTGCGCTTCCGCGGCCGGTGGCACACAGTGCTTGGTGCGTCACTGAAAGTACGTCATAAATTTATGACTCAGCAAGCCGGTCGCGTAATCTGCCCCCGAACGAGTCGCCCGCTTACGAAGGGACAGGTCATGCCGCCGAGACGGCAGCCCACGGCACGTCAGCAGCGCTTCGGCGCCGAGCTTCGCAAGCTGCGGGAGGCCGCCGGGTACAAGGCGACGGAGGCAGCCGCCCTTCTCGGGGTCAACTCCGTGCAGATCAGTCAGATCGAGTCCGGGGTGGCGGGTGTGAGCGAGGACCGGCTTCGGCGGATGGTCGCCCACTACGCCTGCGAGGACGACGCATTGACGTCAGCGCTCGTAGCGATGACCACCGACCGGACGCAGGGCTGGTGGGAGGAGTTCCGGGGACGGCTGCCGACGGCGTTCCTCGACCTGGCCGAGCTGGAACATCACTCCGCCTTCAGGTGGGACGTCGACTTCCTGCGCGTTCCGGGCCTCTTGCAGACCGAGGATTACGCGCGGGCCTTGTTCTCGTACGTCAACCCCGACCTGCCGACGCAGGAGATCGACCGGTGGGTGGAGCACCGCATGAGGCGACGGGTCATCGTCGAGCGGGACGACCCGGTCCCGTACGACACGGTCGTTCATGAAGCGGCGCTGCGCATCCGGGTCGGGGACCGGACGCAGGCGCGGGCTCAACTGCTGCGCATCATCGACCAGTCGGAGTCGGATCACGTCACCGTGCGGGTCATCCCCTTCGACGTCGACGGTTTCGGCGGGGCCGACAGTGCCGTCGTGTACGCGGGTGGTCCTGTCCGCGCACTGGACACCGTCGTGCGAGACGGCCCGCACGGCACGGTTTTCGTCGATGCCGCAGCTCAACTGCTCCGCTATCGAACGCTCTTCCGTAGGCTGGAGGCGGTGGCGCTCGACCCCGGGCGTTCGCGTGCTTTCATCCACCGGCTTGCGAAGGAGCTCTGAGGTTCGCGGTGACGACGTCCGACGTGTGGAAGAAGTCGTCCTACTCCGGGGGCGGGGAGGGCAACGCCTGCGTAGAAGTGGCGGCCGGCCACGCGTGCATAGCCATACGCGACTCCAAGGCGCCGTCCCACGGCACCCTCACCCTGCCCGCCCCGGCGTTCGCCGCGTTCGTGAACGCCCTGAAGCGGCCGGGCGGGCTGTCGTAGAGCCCCCCGGCCCGCCGCACCGCGCCGGTCAGATCACGATCACCCGCCGCCCCCGCGTGTGCCCCACCCGGCTGTCGGCGTGGGCGGTGGCCGCCTCCGCGAGGGAGTACGCCTTCTCCACCGGGATGTGGAGCGCGCCCTGTTGGAGGAGGCGGACCGTCTCCGCCAGGGCGTCCGGGACGCTGCCCGCGACGTTGGAGAAGCGGACGCCCAGCTCGGGGGCGGTGCGGTCCGCGATGGAGACCACCGTGGCCGGGTCCCCGGTCAGCTCCACCAGCTCGCGGACCACGCCCGCGCCGGCCAGGTCGAGGGCCGCGTCGACCGAGGTGAACGCCCGTACCCGTTCTGGCCAGCCCTCGGCGTACGTCGTGGCGTGCGCGCCGAGGCCCCGCAGGTACTCCTGGTTCGCCGCCCCGGCCGTGCCGACCACCGTGATGCCGCGGTCGCGGGCGATCTGCAGCACCGCCGAGCCGACCCCGCCGGACGCACCGCTGACCAGCAGCGTCTGTCCGGGGCGGACACCGCACTCGCCCAGGATGCGCAGGGCCGTCTCCATGACGGACGGATAGCCGGCCGCCTCCTCGAAGGAAAGGCCCTCGGGCATCCCGGCCCAGGCGTGCAGTACCGCGAACTCGGCGTAGGTGTCGGTGCCTTCGCCGAAGACGTGGTCGCCGATCGCGACACCCGTGACGCCCTCGCCGACCTCGTCCACCACCCCTGCCGCGTCCAGTCCGACGCCCGCGGGCAGTGACGCAGGGAGGGCCGGACGCATCTGGCCCTCCCGGATCCTCCAGTCGACGGGATTCACCCCGGCCGCGCGCACGGCGACGCGTATCTCTCCCGGGCCCGCGTGGGGCTTCTCGGTGTCGACGAGACGAAGGACGTCGGGGCCGCCGAACTCGGCGTAGCTCACTTTCCTCATGCGGCCGACCGTACACTAACCGTTAGTTCATTGGAGTCGTTAGGGTTTTGTATCTGCTAGCGTTCAGGCCATGCCCGAGCAGCCGCCGTCCGGACGTCGAGAGCGCAAGAAGGCCGCCACACGTCAGAAAATCGCCGACACCGCCCTCCGGCTCTTCCTGGAGCACGGGTACGACGCGGTGGGCATCCGGGACGTGGCCACCGAGGCCGACGTGGCCGTCACCACCGTCTTCTCCCACTTCGCCTCCAAGGAGGCCCTGGTGTTCGAGCGGGACGCGGACTTCGAGCAGCGCCTCGCCCGCGCGGTCACCGACCGCGCGCCCGGCGAACCGCTCGTCCCCGCCCTGCGCCAGGAGATGCACGCCCTGGTGCGCCACTGTCTGGCCGACGAGGCCGCTTCCGTGTGGCGGATGATCGACGCCTCGCCCGCCCTGCGGGAGTACGAGGGCTCCATGCGGCTGCGGCACGCGGAGACCCTGGCGGCCGCCCTCGGCGCGGAACCTGGCGCGCCGCGCGGCGCCACCGCGTGCCGGGCCGTCGCCCGGTTCGTCGTGGACGCCTTCGCGCTGGCCCGGGAGGCGGACGACCCGGAGACCGCGGTGGACGAGATCTTCCGGATGGTCGAGGCGGCCTGGGAGGCCGCGGAGGCGGGCGTGCCGCTCCGGCCCGCGACATGAAGGAAGGGGTGCCCGGCCGGGAAGCCGGGCACCCCTTCTCCGTGTCAGGGCCGCGTTACGCCGACGTCGCCGCCGCGTCCGCCGCCTGGGCCCGCAGGGCGCGCTCCACGCCCGCGCGGGACTCCGAGACCAGGCGGCGCAGGGCCGCGCCGGGCTCGGCCGACGTCAGCCAGGCGTCCGTCTTGTCGAGGGTCTCGCCGGAGACCTGGACACCCGGGTAGAGACCGACCGCGATCTGCTGGGCCATCTCGTGCGAGCGGGACGCCCACACGCCCGTCAGCGCCTCGAAGTACCGCTCCGTGTACGGCGCCAGCAGCTCCCGCTGGTCCGTCTGCACGAACCCGGCGATGACCGCCTCCTGCACCGCGTTGGGCAGCTTGTCGGACTCGACGACCGAGGCCCACGCCTCCGCCTTCGCCTCCTCGGTGGGACGGGCCGCCCGCGCGGTGGCCGCGTGCCGCTCGCCCGCCGCGGTCCGGTCCCGCTCGTACTCGGCGGCGATCTCCGCCTCGTCGAACCGGCCCACCGCCGCCAGCCGCTGCACGAACGCCCAGCGCAGCTCCGTGTCGACGGCCAGGCCCTCGACGGTCTGCGTGCCGGCCAGCAGCGCCTCCAGCAGGTCCAGCTGCTCCGGGGTGCGGGCGGTCGCCGCGAAGGCGCGCGCCCACGCCAGCTGGTGGTCGCTCGACGGCTCGGCGGACCGCAGGTGGGCCAGCGTGGCGTCGGTCCAGCGGGCCAGCAGGGTCTCCCGGGCGGACGGGTCGGCGTACAGGTCGAGCGCCAGCTTCACCTGACGGTGCAGCGACTGCACGACACCGATGTCGGACTCCTTGCCGACACCCGACAGCACCAGCGCGAGGTAGTCACGGGCGGCGAGCTCCGCGTCCCGGGTCATGTCCCAGGCGGAGGCCCAGCACAGCGCCCGCGGCAGCGACGACTCGAAATCGCCCAGGTGCTCCGTGACGAAGGCGAGGGACCGCTCGTCGAGCCGGACCTTGGCGTAGGACAGGTCGTCGTCGTTGAGCAGGATCACCGCGGGGCGGCGCTTGCCCGCCAGCTGCGGCACGGCCGTCAGCTCGCCGTCCACGTCCAGCTCGACCCGGTCGCCGCGGACCAGCTTGCCGCTCGCCCCGTCGACGTCGTACAGGCCGATGGCGATGCGGTGCGGGCGCAGCGTCGGCTCGCCCTTCGCACCGGCGGGGAGCGCCGGGGCCTCCTGGCGGACGGCGAAGGAGGTGATGACACCGGCCTCGTCCGTCTCGATCTCCGGGCGCAGGACGTTGATGCCGGCCGTCTCCAGCCACTGCTTCGACCAGTTGCGCAGGTCGCGGCCGGAGGTCTCCTCCAGCGCGCCCAGCAGGTCCGACAGGCGCGTGTTGCCGTACGCGTGACGCTTGAAGTACGCCTGCACGCCGCGGAAGAACGCGTCCTCACCGACGTACGCGACGAGCTGCTTCAGCACCGAGGCGCCCTTGGCGTAGGTGATGCCGTCGAAGTTGACGAGCACGTCGTCCAGGTCGCGGATGTCCGCCATGATCGGGTGCGTCGACGGCAACTGGTCCTGGCGGTAGGCCCAGGTCTTCATCTGGTTCGCGAACGTCGTCCACGAGTGCGGCCACCGCGAGCCGGGCGCGTCGGCCTGGCAGGCGGTCTCGGCGTAGGTGGCGAACGACTCGTTCAGCCACAGGTCGTTCCACCACTCCATGGTGACCAGGTCGCCGAACCACATGTGGGCCAGCTCGTGCAGGATCGTGGCGGCCCGGCCCTCGTACGCGGCGTCCGTCACCTTCGACCGGAACACGTACTGGTCGCGGATGGTCACCGCGCCCGCGTTCTCCATCGCGCCCGCGTTGAACTCCGGCACGAACAGCTGGTCGTACTTCTCGAACGGGTAGGCGTAGTCGAACTTCTCCTGGAACCACTCGAAGCCCTGCCGGGTGACCTCGAAGATGGCGTCCGCGTCGAGGTACTCCGCGAGCGAGGGACGGCAGTAGATGCCGAGCGGCACCGACTGGCCGTCCTTCTCGTACACGCTGTGCACGGAGTGGTACGGGCCGACGATCAGCGCCGTGACGTACGTCGAGATGCGCGGGGTCGGCGCGAACTCCCACACGTTGTCCTTCGGCTCGGGCGTCGCCGAGTTGGAGACGACGGTCCAGCCCTCCGGCGCCTTCACCGTGAACCGGAACGTCGCCTTGAGGTCCGGCTGCTCGAAGCTCGCGAACACCCGGCGGGCGTCCGGCACCTCGAACTGCGTGTACAGGTACGCCTGGTCGTCCACCGGGTCGACGAAGCGGTGCAGGCCCTCACCCGTGTTCGTGTACGCGCAGTCGGCGTTCACCCGCAGCACGTTGCGGCCCTTGAGCAGGCCCGGCAGGGCGATGCGGGAGTCCGCGAAGACCTCGGCGGGGTCCAGCGGGTCCCCGTTCAAGGTCACCTCGTGGACGGTGGGGGCCACCAGGTCGATGAAGGACTCCGCGCCGTCCTCGGCGACGTCGAAGCGCACCGTGGTCACGGACCGGTAGGTGCCGCCCTCCTGCGCGCCGGAGAGATCGAGCTCGATCTCGTACGAGTCAACGGTCAGCAGCTTCGCCCGCTGCTGCGCCTCTTCGCGGGTCAGGTTTGTGCCAGGCACGCGGTCATCTCCTCGATATGTGTGGGATGCGCCATCCTTCCACGCGCGATCGGCATCACGCGATGACGAAGCCGGAGGCATGGGGATACCCCTGTGTCAGGCGCGGGGGAGACAGGGGCCTCGACGTCCGGAAACCGCCGGTACGGGGGCGGTGGGCCGGGTGAGCCTGGGGGACATGACCACCACGACACCCGCCGCACGGCCCGTCCCCCCGCAGGTCGTACGGGACCTGCTGACCCTCGACGACGCCGGCCGCCCGGCCGCCGCCGTCACCGACGACGAGGGCGGCGCCCCGCTGCGCTGCTGCCTGCGCCACAGCCGCCCGGGCGAGCGCGTCGCCCTGGTGTCCTACGCGCCCCTGCGCCGCTGGGCGGCGGAGACGGGAGCCGACCCGGGCGCCTACGACGAGCAGGGGCCCGTCTTCGTGCACGCGGACGCCTGCGCGGGGCCGGAGGGCGGAGAGCTCCCGTTCACCCGGGCCCGCCGGGTCCTGCGCCGCTACTCCGCCGACGGCCGGATCCTGGGCGGGCGGCTGGTGACGGAGCCGGAGGACTTCGGCCCCGCCCTCGGCGAGGCGTTCGCCGACCCGGAGGTGGCGCTCGTCCACGTACGGGCGGTGGAGTACGGCTGCTTCCTCTACGAGGTGCGGCGGAGCTGACGGCACGCCGGAGGCCCGTCGGAGGCCCGTCGGAGGCACGCGAAAGGCGGGCGCCCCCTGCCGGGGACGCCCGCCTCCTCACGTTCCGCGCGGGATCAGCCGTCGAGCTCCTGCGCGACCAGCTCCGCGATCTGCACGGCGTTCAGCGCCGCGCCCTTGCGGAGGTTGTCGTTGGAGACGAACAGCGCCAGGCCGTTCTCCACCGTCTCGTCGGCCCGGACACGGCCCACGTACGACGGGTCCTGGCCGGCCGCCTGGAGCGGGGTCGGGATGTCGGTGAGGACCACGCCGGGCGCCTCGGCCAGCAGCTCGGTGGCGCGCTCCGGGCTGATCGGCCGGGCGAACCGGGCGTTGATCTGCAGGGAGTGGCCGGAGAAGACCGGGACGCGCACGCAGGTGCCGGAGACCTTCAGCTCCGGGATGTCCAGGATCTTGCGGGACTCGTTGCGCAGCTTCTGCTCCTCGTCGGTCTCGCCCAGACCGTCGTCGACGAGGTTGCCCGCGAAGGGCAGGACGTTGAACGCGATGGGGCGCTTGTAGACGTCCGGCTCGGGGAAGTCGACCGCCGCGCCGTCGTGCGTCAGCTTGTCGGCCTCGTCGACCACCTTCCGCGTCTGGCCGTGCAGCTCCGCGACGCCCGCGAGACCGGAACCGGACACCGCCTGGTACGTGGCGACGACCAGCGCCTCCAGGCCCGCCTCCGCGTGCAGCGGACGCAGCACCGGCATCGCGGCCATCGTGGTGCAGTTCGGGTTGGCGATGATGCCCTTGGGGCGGTTCGCGATCGCGTGCGGGTTGACCTCGGAGACGACGAGGGGAACCTCGGGGTCCTTGCGCCAGGCGGAGGAGTTGTCGATCACCACGGCGCCCTGCGAGGCGACCTTCTCGGCCAGCGCCTTCGAGGTCGCGCCGCCCGCGGAGAACAGCACGATGTCCAGACCGCTGTAGTCGGCGGTGGAGGCGTCCTCCACCGTCACGCCGTCCAGCTCCGTGCCCGCGGAACGGGCCGAGGCGAACAGGCGCAGCTCCGTGACCGGGAAGTTCCGCTCCTTGAGGATCCTGCGCATGACCGTGCCCACCTGACCGGTGGCTCCGACGATTCCGACCCTCACGGCGACTCCCTACTGCGTCTCTCGCGTACCTGATGTGCCCGGCGAGGCCCTTACATCATGCGGCCGACCACGCCCCGGCTGTCCAATTCTTTGCCCTGCCTGCTCGCACAGTGGGACGAACCGGTGACGGCCACCGGTTGCGGACCTTCGGCCGCATCCCCCCTGAGCTGCAGAAAATCAGCCGACTCGGGTCGTCGGCCGCAAGGACCCCTGCCCATACCGGCCCCGCCCACACGGAGGTGTGACTTACGCCTCTGCCGCCCCCGCGGATCCGTCCGAACGTTCCGGACCCGTACGGCGTCGTAGGGGAAACAGCGTGAGGGGGTGGCCGGTGCTGCGCGGAAGGACCCGGCGCGGCCGCGGGTCGTACGTCGCCGACGACGACCCGCTGGACGCGGCGCAGGAACGCCGGGTGCGGGCGGTGCTCGCACTGGGCGGGGTACCGCAGACGGACCTGCCGGACGGGGTGCAGCAGGTCCGCCTGCGGCTGCTGGAACGCGCCGCGAGCGGGCGGGAGGCGCCCCGGGACGTGTCGGCGTGGGCGGCGGTCGTCGCCTCCCACCTCGCCATGGACTGGCACCGCGCCAAACGCCGTCAGGAACGGCTGGGGGAGCGGCTGGCCGCGCTCCGGCCGGCGGAGGCGCCCTCTGGGGAGGAGACCAGCGTGCTCTCGCTGGCCGTCGCGCGCGGCCTGGACGGGCTGCCCGACGCGCAGCGCCAGGTCGTCGTGCTGCGCTTCTACGCCGATCTGCCGGTGCGGTCCATCGCCGAGCAGCTCGGCGTCCCGGAGGGCACGGTCAAGAGCAGGCTGCACACGGCGGTACGGGCCCTGCGCGCCCGCCTGCACGAGGACGAGGTGGTGTGACATGACCGCCCACGAAGACAACGGCGACCGCGACCCGGCCCGTGCGGACGCCGGGCACGAGGCCCCTCGGCGGGACGTGCCCGGGCAGGGTGGGGGAGAGCGGCATCCGGTGGACGCGCTCGCGGTGGCGCTGTTCGGGGAGGAGCTTCCCGAGGGCGTGCGGGAGGACGCCGCGTTCCGGACGGAACGGGACGCCGCCCTCGCGGACCTCGCGGTGCTGGGCGAGCAGCTCACGCTGATCGGTGACGCGCTGGCGGGGCGAGAGGCGGCCGCTCCGGCCGGGGAGCGGCCGGACCCCGAGACCGGGACGGCACGAGGCGGCACGGGGGCACATCCCGCGCAGGCCGCGCCCGCCGCGCTGAACCGGTCGGCACGCCGGCGCTCCCGGTACCGGCCGGTGCGGCTCGCGCTCGGCGGACTCGCCGCCGCCGCGGCGGCCGGACTGGTCCTCGGCACGGGCTGGCTCGTGTCCCAGGGCGGTTCCTCGGCCGACTCGGCGGTCCCCGGGTTCGCCTCGGACGCCAAGGAGGCGCCCGGCGGCGGTTTCGGCGGCCCCCGCTACCTCGCGTGCGCCCGTCTGGTCGCCGAGGGGACGGTGGCGGACGTGGAACGGGTGCCGGGCGCGGCCGGCCTGGAGCGCGTGACGCTGGAGGGGGTCCGGTACTACAAGGGCTCCGGCGAGGTCGTGTACCTGTGGGACACGGCCATCGGTACCGGGCAGCGCCGGGGCGAGCATGTGCTGGTCGGCCTGCCCCGCGGGGGCGACCGGCCGGACACGGTGGTCACCGGCGAGCCGGACATCGCCCCCGAACGGGCCTGGATCATCGCCTCGCTCCCGGAGTCACGCACCCTGACCTGCGGCTGAGCACGGCGAAGGGGCGGGCGCCCGTACGGACGCCCGCCCCTCCTGTTCGATCCGGTCCGTTGCTCGACTACTCGACGACCTTCTCGATCGCCACGTTGCCGAGGCCCGCGACCGTGCCGCGCGCGTTCACCAGCTGCACGCGGCCGAAGAACGCACGGCCCTCGGGGGCCGCCGCCGCGACGGTGACCTCACCGGAGACGGTGGCCTTGGCGCCCGTGCCGAGCTTCACCGGCGCGGAGCCGTCGACGGTGACGGAGCCCAGCGTCGGGGAGAAGAACACGTCCAGGTAGTCGTACTCCGTCGAGCCCGACGGGACCGAGTAGCCGTCCACCTCGATGGTGTAGGTACCGGCCGCCGGGGAGGCGATGGAGACCGACTCGTCCGAGTCGCCGTCCGCGGACTGGGCGACCTGGTTGCCGGCCGCGTCGTACACGGACAGGTCCAGGTCGGCGGCGGTGTCGGAGACGTTGCCGATGGCCACGTCCAGCGACGCGGCGCCCGCGGGCACCTCGACCGTGGTCGTGTGGACGTCACCCGTGCCGATCGACGGGCGGGCGGTCTTGGAGGAGCCGAGCGGCCCGCCGACCAGCTTGCCGTCGATCGCGGCGGCCTCGTTCGTCACCGTCCAGGAGACGGCGGACGGCGTGCCGATCTTCGCCTCGTCGACGGTCACCGTCTCCGGGTCGAAGGCGGCACCGAGCACCGCGACGTCCAGCTTGTACGGGTTGTCGAGCAGCGGCGACGTGCGGCGCGCCTCGACCTCGATCTCCCACACGCCCGGCTGCGGGTTCGCGTACGAACGCGCGTCGGGGCGGCAGGTGTTCGCCGGGTTGCTGTAGTTCGGGTAGCAGTTGACCGTCGACGTCGGGTCCGACGGCACACCGTACGGGTGGATGGAGATGAACCGGGTCTGGCTCGTCGCCTTCAGCCCGCTCATCGCGACCTCCAGCGTCTTCGCGCCCTCGGGCACGGTGACGAAGTAGGAGGTGGTGCTGTTGCGCTGGGCCGTGCCCTTCGCCGAGAAGGTGTACTTCACCGGGGAGGAGACGACCACCGTGGTGAGGATCTGACGGTCCACGCCCTCGGTGCGCGGGTCGTCGACCTCGAGGATCGCGCTCTTGATGCCGGCCGAGCGCGGCTCGGCCTGGACCTTGACGGTCACCGGCTTGTTCAGCGGCAGCGACACCTTGCCGGAGCCGACGATGCGGAAGGCGCGGTCCGCGTTGTTCGCCAGGTCCAGCTTGTGGCTCACGGCGCGGTCCGGACCGGACGTACGGGTGATGGTGATCTCGTACGTCTTCTTCTGGCCGGCCTTCAGGCCGCCCTCACGGTCGTACAGGCCCGTGCCGAAGCCGGGAGTCTTCAGGAACTGGTCGATCGCGGTGTCGACCGGCGCCTTCACCGTGTACTCGTGCGCGGTCGCGCCCTTGCGGATGGCCTTCCAGGCGTCCACGACGTCGATGAGGCCGGCGCCCTCCTCGTAGGCCTGCACGTCCTTGATGTGCTTGGCGGTGGAGGTGAGGGCGGTGCGCAGCGTCGCCGGGGTGAGCGCGATGCGCTTCTGCTTCGCGGCGGACAGCAGCAGCGCGGAGGCGCCGGCGGCCTGCGGCGAGGCCATCGAGGTGCCCTGCAGCATGCCGTAGCCGGCGGGCAGGCCGTAGCCCGCCTCGGCGACCGGGGCACCCGGCATCCAGGTCTGGATGGTGTTGATCGCCGCACCGGGCGCGGTGAGGGTCGGCGTGAAGCCGCCGTCCTCACGCGGGCCGCGCGAGGAGAACGGCATCATCGCGTACTTGGTCTTCACCTCGGAGCCGTAGTTGGCGGCCCAGGTCTCCTTGGAGACCGAGGCGCCGACCGAGATGACCTTGTCGGCCAGGGCGGGGTCGCCGATGGTGTTGGCGCCGGGGCCGGAGTTGCCCGCGGAGATCACCAGCTGGACGCCGTAGGTGTCGATCAGCCGCGTGTACAGCTCGGCGCGGGCGTTGTTGCCGTCGTTCAGCGCCGGCAGACCGCCGATGGACATGTTGACGATGTCGACACCGCGCTTGGTGACGAGGTCGATCATGCCCTCGGTCAGGGCGACGTTGGTGCAGCCGCCGGACCAGGTGCAGGCACGCGAGGAGACGAGCTTCGCGCCGGGCGCCGCGCCGTTCATCTTGCCGCCGAACAGGCCGTTGGCGGCGGTGATGCCGGCGACGTGCGTGCCGTGCTCGGACTCGATGACGCCGATGTTGACGAAGTCGGCCTTCTCGCCGATCCAGTCGCCGCCGTAGGGGTCCATCGGGACGTCCTTGCGGATCTCCACGACGAACGGCTGACGCTCGGCGATGTCGGTCTTCGGGTTGTCGGTGCCGAAGTACCCGATCTGGAAGCCGTCCTTGTACGGCTTCATCGGGGTGTCGTCGGAGAAGTCCTGGTTGTTGTTCAGGTCGACCCGCACCGTGCCCTTGGCCGCGTCGTAGAGCACGCCCCAGACGTCGGTGGTGTCGCCGTCGCGGTTGGCGTCGCCGGCCGCGTCACCGCCCGCGGTGTAGGACTCGCGGAAGAGGCTGATCTGGTAGCTGCCCTGCGGGGCCTTCCAGGTGGCGCCGCCGTAGGTGAAGGTCGGGCCGGAGACCGCGTTGACCATGGGGCGCCAGGTCTGGTCGCCGTCCACGATCGGGTCGGTCGCCGTCACCCAGTCGACGATCTTGCGCTCGCCGGTGGTGGTCTTCTGCAGCGCCGGGTGGCCGAGGTCCACGCCGGAGTCGAGGATGCCGATGGTGACGCCGCGGCCGTCCGCCTTCGGGTTCTGCTTCACGAAGTCCACGGCGCCCGTCTCGAAGGACGGGTTGTACGGGTTCTTCGCGGGCGTCTTCCGGTCCGGGGCGGCGTAGCCCTTGGCGCTCTTGCCCTTGCCCTTGGCGGCCTTGGTGGTGTCACCGGCCGGCGTCGGGTCGTCGAGCGGGATCTCGTCGCGCAGGTCGACACCGTGCACGGAGGAGAGCTTGGTGGCGGCGGCGATCGCCGCGTCCGCCTTGCCGGTGGGCACGGTCGCGCGGACGTAGCCCAGCTTGTCGTCGGTGCGGCCGACCGAGGCGCCCTTGAGCCCCTCGATCTCCTCGGTGACCTGCGCGGTCTTACCGGGGGCGGTCGCGATCATCATCGTGACGTGCTTGGAGCCGTCGGCCTTGGCCTCGGCGAGCAGTTCCGCGTCGTGCGAGCCGAGCTTGTCGTGGGCGGACTTGACGTCCGCGTCGGCCGGGGCGGTGGCCGGGCTGTCGGCCGCGAGGGCCAGCGGGACCGGCCCGGCCGCGGAGAGCGCGGCGACGAGACCGGCGGCCACGGCGATGCGGGCCGCGCGTCTGGAGCCCGATATGGGGGCGCGCTGCGGGGAGTTGGTCATCGGCATCCCTTGCAAGGAGCGAACGATCGGGAGCGGCCAGGCGTGATCGTTCCTGGTCGCGGGGGTCCGGAAGGCACTACCGGATGATCGATGAGCTTCGCGTAAAGGGCCGATGTTTGGCGAGGGTTGGCCGGAAGGACAGACGATGTGTGGGGAAAACCCCCGGTGCTCTTATGGCGCGATGGCGCCCGAATGCGACAAGTCACCCCATGGGTACGGTGGGTCAGGTGTCCCTGTTGCGGGCGTAGTGGCGGGAGGCCTTGGCGCGGTTGCCGCAGGACGCCATGGAGCACCAGCGGCGGGTGCCGTTGCGTGAGGTGTCGAAGAAGTGAAGGGTGCAGGCCTCGTGGGCGCAGCCGCGGATCCGGTCCGGCGCGGTGCCCAGCAGCCGGAGGTAGTCGCGGGCGGCCAGCCACGCGGGTCCCCAGGAGGGGGCGTCGAACTCCGGCCGCTCGCCGGGTCCCTCCGCGGTGAGCGTGGCCCGGATCCGCCCGTGCGCGAGCACGGCGTCCACGGCCTCCGCCCCGTCGGCGGGGTCACCCCCGACCGCCGTCAGCAGGGCGTCCCGTGCCGTACGGAGGTGGCGCAGGGCGGCCTCGTCGGCGCCGAAGCGGTCGTCCAGCGCGTTGGCGGCGAGCCACACCGCGAGCCCGTCGGTGTCGTCGAGCAGGTCCCGCTCGACGCCGTCCGCCATCCAGCGGGTGTTGAGCAGGTCGAGCGCGAGCGGCTCACCGGTGAGCGGCCGCGGGTCGGACCGGTGCGGGGTGGCGGCGGGCATGAGGCTCTCCTTCCGTTTCTAACCGTTCAAGAGTACGCCACTGGTTCCCGAGGGCACGGGCCCGCCGTGATCGGGTGCGCGCCCTGCCAGGACTCCCGCCCACATCCGGCCGGGATCTCCGCTCGCATCCGGCCGGGACCCCGTACGCCCTCCCGCTGCGCCGGCCCGCCCCCCGATACCCCCTGCGCGGCCCGGGCCGCCGGGGTTAACGTCCGTCGATGCGACAGAAGTTGAGGGTGGCGGCCTACGCCGTGGTGATACGTGACGGACAGATCCTGCTCGCCCGGTCCCCGGCGCCGGGCGGCACCTCCGAGTGGGTCCTGCCCGGCGGCGGCATGGAGCACGGCGAGGACCCCTACGACACCGTCCGGCGCGAGGTCGAGGAGGAGACCGGTCACCTGATCGAGGTCACCGGTCTGCTGGGGGTGGACTCCCACCGGCACACCCTGTCCGGCCGCTTCGGCCGCCCGGTCGACCAGCAGGGCCTCCGGCTGGTCTACGAGGGCCGGGTCACCGGCGGAGAACTGCGCAACGAGATCGGCGGCTCCACCGAACTGGCCGCCTGGCAGCCGGTCGACGCCGTACCCGGGCTGGTCCGCGTGCCCCTGATCGACATAGCCCTGCGGCTGTGGCGGGAGCGGCCGGCGACCGGACGGGTGGAACCGGCGCAGATGTAGCGCGGACCCGGGCTCCGGCCGCCGCCCCGCGCGGCCGGGAGAGAACGGCCGGAACCCGGTCAACCGTCGCGGGTCGTGGCAACCGGGGCGGCCCGGGCGCGGTCCCTCCCTGCGACCACGCCCGACGGACAGGGGAGGCACGAGCATGCGGAAGCGGATGCGGACGACGGCGGTGGCAGCGGTGGCGGTGGGGCTCTCGGTGGCCCTGGCGGCTCCAGCCGTGGCGGCCCCCGCCGTGGCGGCGCCCGGAGGGAGCGGGGCCGGGGACACCGGCGACCACCGGGCGACCCGCCGGGCCGTGCAGGCCGCGGTCGCCGACGGCGTGCCCGGCGTCACGGTGCGGGCGGAGGACCGGCGGGGCACCTGGACGGCGACCGCCGGGGTGGGCGACCTGCGCACGGAGCGGAAGCGCTCCCCGCGGGACCGTTACCGGGTCGGCAGCATCACCAAGACCTTCGTGGCGACGGTGCTGCTGCAACTGGAGGCCGAGGGGAAGCTGTCCCTGGACGACACCGTCGACGTCTGGCTGCCGGGCCTGGTGACCGGCAACGGCCACGACGGCACCCGGATCACCCTCCGGCAGCTCCTCAACCACACCAGCGGCGTCTTCAACTACACGGCGGACGAGGACTTCGGCCGCACCTACTTCCTCGAGGAGGGCTTCTTCGAGCACCGCTACGACACCCTCGCCCCCGAGGAACTGGTGCGGATCGCGACGTCCCACGAGCCGGACTTCGCCCCCGGCGCCGGATGGAACTACTCCAACACCAACTACGTGCTGGCCGGGATGGTGATCGAGAAGGCCACCGGCCGCCCCTACGGCGAGGAGGTCCGCCGGCGCGTCATCGCGCCGCTGCACCTGACCGGCACCTCGGTCCCCGGCACCCGCACCGGCGTCCCGGGACCCAGCAGCCGCGCGTACGGCAAGCTGACGCAGGACGGCAGCGGGCCCGTCCACGACGTCACCCGCCTCAACCCGTCCATGGCCTCCTCGGCGGGCGAGATGATCTCCGACTCCAAGGACCTGGGCCGCTTCTACCGCGCCCTGCTCACCGGCCGGCTGCTGCCCCGGGAGCAGCTGGACGAGATGACCGACACGGTCGCGGTGGACGCCAGGAACGGCTACGGCCTTGGGTTGATGAAGACCGAGCTGAGCTGCGGGGTGACCGTCTGGGGCCACGGCGGCGGCATCCACGGCTCCACGTCCGAGGCCGTCACGACCGAAAACGGCCGGCACTCGCTGGCGTTCAACTTCAACGGCGACTGGTCCGGGGACCCCGGGGCGGTGATCGAGGCGGAGTACTGCGGCGACTGAGGTGAGGAGGACCGCCGGGGCACGGCCCCCGGCGGTTTCCCCGTCCGTTCGGAAAGGGCCGCGGCCCCGCCGTGGTGCCGCACTACCGGGGCAGCACGACGACGTACGCGGCCGGATCGCGGTCGGCCGCCGCCATCAGGGCGGTGCGGACCACCGCCGCCTGCTGCTCCGCCGCGTCCCGCAGCTTGCGGGGCGTGATGTGGACGACCGTGATGCCGAGGCGCTCCAGGTGCTCACGCTTGCGGGCGTGCTCCGTCCACTCGGCGTCCTCCTCGGGCCGCCCGCCCGGCCGGGGCGCGCGGGTGTCCAGCTCCACCGCCACCGACTGCTCCGGCCAGTACGCGTCCAGGCCGCCCAGGTGCGGGCCACCGGGCAGCCGCAGGTCCACGTTCCAGCAGGGGTCCGGCAGGCCGTACTCGCGGACCATCCGGTACAGCCGTGCCTCGGCGAGCGACCGCCCCTCGGCCAGCAGCGAGTCGACCGCGTCCACCACGTGCGGCCGGTTCAGCAGCTTGGCGGCGGTCAGCTCGCGCACCACCGCGGCCGGCTCGCAGTGCCCGCCGCGCACCGCCTCGGTCAGCAGCCGGCGCACCGCGACGGCGTCCTTCAGGCCCGCCACCGCGTCCGCCAGGGCCCGCGGGACCGGGGCCACCGGCAGGCCGGTGACCTGCTCCGGGACGGGCAGGTCGGCGGTGCGCACGATCCGGGCGCAGCCCGTCGAACGCAGCCGGCGCAGCCGCGGCACCAGCACGTCGAACGTCTCCAGGGACGGCAGCGGAGGCGTGGAGGCGAACCCGTGCAGGGTCAGCGCGGCCAGGCCGGTGATCATCGCCTCGCCGTAGGGGGAGGCGGGCGGTTCGTCCCTCCCCGGCTGCACCGGCACGCTCACGGTGCGCTCCCGCGCCGCGTACAGCAGCACCGCGTGCAGGCGTTCCTCGCTCGTCGGCGGTCCGGGGTGGAGCAGGACGACACCGGGCAGCAGCTGCTGCCAGGCCCCGCCGGGGCGGCACTGCTCGCCGGCCTCGGCGGCCGAGACGCCGTGGGCCCGCAGTTGCGTGTGGGTCAGGACACGACGTCCGGTGCCGGTGGCGAGGTGGTGCAGGGGGCGCGGGGAGAGGGGGGTGTTGTGGTTCATGACCGGCAATTTCCCGCCTCCGGACGGCCTCCGAACCCGTGTTACACGCTCGTCGACGAACCCGGACAAGCCCGCACTAAAGGACGCGTGTTCGGATACCGAAACCCCCTGGTCCGTTCGGGTGAGAGCCCCGGGTTACGGCCCGAATGCCCGCGTTCGGTAACGGCGGTCGCACGGGGTCTTCAAACGCCGGAAGGGCTGTTCTCAGCCCCTCCGGCGTTTGAGGAGCGGGGCCCCGGGCGGAGCCCCGAGAAGGGTGCGGTCACATGGCGGACGCGGCGTCACACGCCTGGCCCCGCATGGCCCGTGCCAGATCGTCCCGCGCCTCCAGCACCAGCCGCCGCAGCGCCGGCGCCGCGTCCTCGTGGGAAGCGAGCCACGCGTCCGTCGCGTCCAGGGTGCCCTGGGAGTCCTGGTACGACGGGAACAGACCGCGGACCACGTCCATGCCGATCTGGATCGACCGCTCCGTCCACACCCGCTCGATCACCGCGAAGTACTTCTCCGCGTACGGCGCGATCAGCTCCCGCTGGGACGACTGGGCGAAGCCCGTGATCGTCGCCTCCACCAGCGCGTTGGACAGCGCGTCCGACTCCACGACCTGCGCCCAGCACTGCGCCTTGACCGCCTCCGACGGACGGGCGGCCAGACAGCGGACGTGGTGACGGCGGCCGGACGCGGTGTCGTCCCGCGCCAGCTCCTCGTCCAGCCGCTTCTCGTCCGCCACTCCGTGCGCGGCCAGCGGCTCCAGGAACGCCCAGCGCAGCTCCTGGTCGACCTCGAGACCGGGCAGCGTCACCGTGCCGTCCAGCAGTGAGCCCAGCAGCTCGAAGTCGGCCGGCGCGGCGGCCACATGGGCGTGGAACCGCGCCCACGCCAGCTGCTGCTCGCTCCCCTCGCCGGCCGCCCGCAGCTGCTCCGCGGCGCCCTCGGCGAGCCGCAGCCCGGCCTGCTCGCGGTGCTCCGGCGCGGTGTAGTGCACGGCCGCCGACTCCGCCCACGCGTGCAGCATCTGCAGCACGCCGATGTCGGTCTCCCGGCCCGCGAACCGCAGCACCAGCTCGATGAAGTCCCGGGCCGGCAGCAGCGCGTCGCGCGTCATGTTCCACAGCGCCGACCAGCACAGCGCGCGCGCCAGCGGGTCGGTGAGGTCGCCCAGGGCCTCCCGCAGCGTGGCGAGGGAGGTGTCGTCGAACCGCGTCTTGCAGTACGTGAGGTCGTCGTCGTTGACCAGCACCAGCTCCGGCGCGGCCGCGCCCGCCAGCTCCGCCACGACCGTACGCGGACCCTCGACGTCCGTCTCGGCCTGCGCGTACCGCTCCAGGGTGCCCGAGTCCGTGCGCCGGTACAGACCCACCGCGACCCGGTGCGGGCGCAGTTCGGGGTGCGACTCGGCGGCCTCCTGCACGACCGCCAGCTCGTCCACGGTGCCGTCCTCGGCCAGCAGCACCTGCGGGGTCAGGGAGTTGACCCCGGCCGTCTCCAGCCACGCCCGCGACCACGCGGCCATGTCCCGCCCGCTGGTCTCCTCCAGGACCGACAGCAGGTCACCGAGCCGGGTGTTGCCGTAGGCGTGCCGCTTGAAGTAGCGGCGGGCGCCCTCCAGGAACGCGTCCTGGCCGACGTACGCCACGAGCTGCTTGAGCACGGAGGCGCCCTTGGCATAGGTGATGCCGTCGAAGTTGAGCTTGGCGTCCTGAAGGTCGCGGATGTCGGCGGTGATCGGGTGCGTGGAGGGCAGCTGGTCCGCGCGGTACGCCCACGCCTTGCGGCGGTTGGCGAAGGTGATCCAGCCGTCGGTGAAGCGGGTCGCGCCGACCAGGGAGAACGCGCCCATGAAGTCCGCGAAGGACTCCTTCAGCCACAGGTCGTCCCACCACTCCATGGTGACCAGGTCGCCGAACCACATGTGGGCCATCTCGTGCAGGATCACGTTGGCCCGGCCCTCGTAGGAGGCCCGCGTCACCTTGCCGCGGAAGATGAACTCCTCACGGAAGGTCACCATCCCCGGGTTCTCCATCGCGCCCAGGTTGTACTCCGGCACGAACGCCTGGTCGTACTTCCCGAACGGGTAGGGGTGGTCGAAGTGGTCGTGGAAGAAGTCCAGGCCCTGCTTGGTGACCAGGAAGACGTCGTCGGCGTCGAAGTGCGGGGCGAGGCCCTTGCGGCACATCGCGCCGAGCGGGATCTCCAGCCGGGTGCCGTCCTCGAAGACCCGCTCGTAGCGGTCGGTCACGTAGTGGTACGGCCCCGCGACGACACACGTGATGTACGTCGAGATGGGCTTGGTCTCCGCGAACCGCCACACGCCGTCGGCGAGTTCGCCCGCGCCGTTGCTCCACACCGTCCAGCCCTCGGGCGCCCGCACCTCGAAGCGGTACGGCGCCTTCAGATCCGGCTGCTCGAAGTTGGCGTAGACCCGGCGGGCGTCGGCCGGCTCGTACTGGGTGTACAGGTACACCTCGCCGTCCTCGGGGTCGACGAAGCGGTGCATGCCCTCGCCGGTGCGGGAGTAGGCGCACCGCGCGTCGACGACCAGCTCGTTGTCGGCGGCCAGGTCCTCCAGGAGGATGCGGCTGCCGTCGAAGACCTGGCCCGGGTCGAGGTCCCGTCCGTTGAGGGACACGGCCGTCACGGCGGGCGCGATCAGGTCGGCGAAGCTGCTCGCCCCCGGCTCGGCGCAGCGGAACCGCACGGTGGTGACCGACCGGAAGGTGCGCGGGCCGTCGCCGCTGTGCTCGCCGACCGCGGACCGCAGGTCAAGGGACACCTCGTACCCGTCGACGGACAGCAGGGCTGCCCGCTCCCGGGCCTCGTCACGGGTCAGATTCTCACCGGGCACGGGCGGACTCCTCATGCGTCGTCGACAGGGGAAGGACAGCACCGATCCTGCCATGCGCCCCTGACTCGGGGCAGCCGGGAATGGCCGGGGCGAGCCACGGCGTTCCCACGGGGAAACACTGCCTTCACGAGGAGCGACATGTCGGACAAGTCTCCCGCCACGCCCGTCGACTTCTGGTTCGACCCGCTGTGCCCCTGGGCCTGGATGACCTCCCGGTGGGTGCTGGAGGTGCAGAAGCAGCGGGACCTCGACGTCCGCTGGCATCTGATGAGCCTGGCCGTCCTGAACGAGGACAAGCTGGACCAGCTGCCCGCGGAGTACCGCGAGATGCTCGAGGTGAAGGCCTGGGGGCCGGTGCGCGTGGTCATCGCGGCGCAGGAGGAGCACGGCTCGCAGGTGCTCGGCGACCTCTACACCGCGCTCGGCACCCGCATCCACAACCAGGGCGAGGGCCCGCGCAAGGAGACGGTCGCCGCGGCGCTGAAGGAGGTCGGTCTGCCCGACTCCCTCATGGACCACTGGGACTCCACGCCCTACGAGCCGCAGCTGCGCGCCTCCCACAAGGAGGGCATCGACAAGGTGGGCCAGGAGGTCGGCACCCCGGTGATCGCGGTCCCCGGCCCCGACGGCGAGGAGATCGCCTTCTTCGGCCCGGTCGTCACCCCCGCCCCCCAGGGAGAGGAAGCCGTCCGCCTCTGGGACGGCACCCTCGCGGTGGCCTCGGTCCCCGGCTTCTACGAGATCAAGCGCACCCGCACGAAGGGCCCGGACTTCAGCAACCTGTGACGGACGTCAGTCCAGTACGGGCACCTTGATCGGCTTGGCGAACGGCTTCTCGGTGAAGCCCGTGCGCAGGTTGCGGCACTGCTTCCCGGTGTCGGGGTCCAGGACGTTCACGCAGAGCCTGAACTCGCTCACTCCTTTGCGTCCGAGCCGCTCCTTGAGCCAGTCCTCCTCCTTCTTGTTCAGCAGGCGGTGGGGCTGGTCGCTGCCGCAGGTCCAGCATGAGTGGGTCATCGTCCGCTGTGTCGCCATTGCGCAACGATGACCCGGAATGCCGCATACCGGAAGCCCCCGCGAGTCAGGTCCTCGCGGGGGCTTCCTTCTTTCCGCCTGCCGGGTGAACGGTGAGAAGACGATCCCGAGGCGGGCGCTTGTTGCAACCTAGTTGCAACTACACGCTAGCAACAGAAGGGGCTGTCCGGTCAGCGACGCTCGCGTGCCCGCTGCCAGGCGTAGCCGACCGCTGCCAGCGCCAGCGTCATCGCACCCGTCGAGTACAGCTGGACGCGGGTGTCCGGTTCACGGGCCATCAGGACGAAGACCGTTGCCATGCCGGCCAGGGCCACCCAGGTCAGCCACGGGAACGCCCACATCCGTACGGCCAGCCGCTCCGGCGTCTCGCGTTCCAGGCGGCGGCGCAGCCGCAGCTGGGAGACGGCGATGAAGATCCAGACGACCAGGATCACCGCGCCGATCATGTTCAGCAGCCAGGCGAAGACGTCGTCGGGACGCCAGTAGCTCAGCAGCACGCACAGGAAGCCGAACACGGACGACGCCAGCACGGCGACGCGCGGCACCCCGCCCGACACCCTGCCCAGCCACTTCGGGCCCTGGCCGCGCTCCACCAGCGAGTAGCCGATGCGGGAGGCGCCGTAGATGTTGGCGTTCATCGCGGACAGCAGCGCCACCAGCACGACCACGTTCATCAGCTCGCCCGCCCCGGGGATGCCGAGCCGGTCGAGGGCGGCGACGTAGGGGCCGTTCTCCACCACCTCGGGGGAGTCCCAGGGGACGAGCGCGACGATGACGGCCATCGAGCCGACGTAGAAGACGGCGATCCGCCACATCGCGGTGCGCACCGCGCGCGCCACGCCGCGGACCGGGTCCTGCGACTCGGCGGCCGCGATGGTCACCGTCTCCAGGCCGCCGTAGGCGAAGACGGACGCGAGCAGGCCGATGACCAGACCCTCGCCGCCGTTGGGCAGCAGCTCGGTGAGGTGGGAGCCGCCCGGCGAGTCGGTGCCCGGCAGCACACCGGCCAGCGCCAGTACGCCCAGCACCAGGAACAGGGTGATCGCGCCCACCTTCAGCGCCGCGAACCAGAACTCGAACTCGCCGAAGTTCTTCACCGCCGCGAGATTGGTCCCGCAGAACACCACCATGAACAGCGCGACCCACGCCCACTCGGGCGTGCCCGGCAGCCAGCCGTGGACGATCTGCGCGGCGCCGATGCCCTCCAGGCCGACCGCCGTGCACAGCAGCACCCAGAACGCCCAGCCGGCGGTGAACCCGGCCCAGGGTCCGACGGCCCGCTCGGCGTGCGAGGAGAAGGACCCGGAGGAGGGATACGCGGCCGACATCTCGCCCAGCATCCGCATCACCAGCATGACCAGCAGACCGGAGAGGGCGTAGGCGATCACGATGGAGGGGCCGGCGGCGGCGATGCCCGCGCCGGAACCGACGAACAGTCCCGCGCCGATCACCCCGCCGAGGGCGATCATCGACAGGTGGCGCTGTTTGAGGCCGTGCGAGAGGGAGACGCCGTCGGTGTCCGTGGGCGTCTCGACCGAGGTGGGGGGCATGGGGGCGGATCGTCCAATGGGGGGAGACGACAAAAACGCCGCCCAGTCTGGGTGGCCGCCCGGTGGTCACGGAGCGGCCGCCCAGCATGTGGACGACAGTCAAGCGGAGGGTCACAGTCCGGTCACTGCGGGGTGGCCGTCACCCCGCTCCCGACCGTCACCCCGCTCGCGGCCGTCACCCCGCTCCCGACCGTCACCGCGCTCGCGGCCGTCACGCCGCGGCGGCCGCGACCTGCGCGACGCTCGTGTAGTGCGAGGCGTCCCCCTCGATCGCGTACGACTCCTTGCCGTCGATGCCGACCGGCACGTCACCGGCGACCGTCACCCGGTGCAGGCGGCGCGGCAGGCCGTCGTAGTTGTCGATCGCGTAGTGCTGGGTGATGCGGTTGTCGAACAGCACCAGCTGGTTCGGCGCCCAGCGCCACCGCACCACGTTCTCCGGCCGCGTGACGTACGCCTGGAGCAGGTCCAGCACCTTGCGCGACTCACCCTTGGACAGCCCCACGATCCGCTGCGCGAACCCGCCGATGAACAGCCCGCGTTCACCGGTGAGCGGGTGCACCCGCACCACCGGGTGGACGGTGCGGTACCGCACGGAGGTGAACTGGGCGCGCCGCGCCGCCTCGTCCTCGTCCACGGCCTCCTCCGGGACGGCGTAGTCGTAGTCGTTGGTGTGCTCGGCCCACAGCGTGTCGGCCAGCCGGCGGAGCGGCTCGGGCAGGTCGCGGTAGGCGGCGGCCGAACTGGCGATCAGCGTCTCGCCCCCGTACGGCGGGATCGTGATGCTGCGCAGGGAGGTCGCCTGCGGCGGGTTGAGGACGAAGGTGACGTCCGTGTGCCAGTTGTTGGCCGCGCGCCCGCGCCCGCTGTCGACCGGCAGCACGCTGGGCGCGCCCTCGACGGCGGGCACGGTCGGGTGGGCGCCGGTGATGTCGCCGAAGTGCCGTACGAAGGCCTGCTGGCCGGCGTCGTCGAGGTGCACGTCGTCGAACAGCAGCGTCTTGTGCTCGTTCAGGGCGTCGCGCAGCGCGGTGACGGTGGCGTCGTCCAGCGGCCGGGAGAGGTCGACGCCGAAGACCCGGGCGCCGATGTTCGCGGTGACCTTGGTGATCTGGAGGTCCGACATGAGGGCGTGTGCCTTCCTGTGACGGGGAGGGGTCGGTCAGACGAGCGCGGCCGCGGGGGCCGGCTCGGGGGCGTGCGGGGTGACGTGCTGGTTGGCGGGGCGCGGCAGCCCGTAGCGCTCGCGCAGGGTGCGCCGGGGGCCGTACTCGGTGCGGAACAGGCCGCGCTCGCGCAGGATCGGCACGACCTGGTCGACGAACGTCTCCAGGCCGGACGGCAGCACCGCCGGCATGATGTTGAAGCCGTCGGCGGCGCCTTCGGCGAACCACCGGCCGATGGTGTCGGCGACCTGCTCGGGCGTGCCCGCGAAGGTGAGGTGCCCGCGCCCGCCGCCCAGCCGCCCGATCAGCTGCCGCACGGTGAGCCGCTCGCGCCGGGCCAGCTCCACGATCAGCGTGTAGCGGCTCTTGGCGCCCTCGATGTCGTCCTCCGAGGGCAGCCCGTCCGGCAGTTCGCCGTCCAGGTCGAGCGTCCCCGGGGTGAGCCGCAGCAGCTCCTCCAGGCGGCGCATGCCGTGCTCGTGCACGATGTGCTCCTCCAGCACCTGCTCCAGCCGCCGCGCCTCCGCCTCGGTGGAGCCGACCACGGGCACGATGCCGGGCAGCACCTTGATGTGGCCGGGGTCGCGTCCGGCCGCCGCCGTACGGGCCTTGAGGTCGGCGTAGAAGGACTGCGCGTCGGCCAGGGTCTGCTGGGCGGTGAACACGGCCTCCGCGTACCGTGCCGCGAACCGCTTGCCGTCCTCCGACGACCCGGCCTGCACCAGCAGCGGGTAACCCTGCGGGGTGCGTGGCACGTTGAGCGCGCCCTCGACCCGGAAATACCTGCCCCGGTGGCGCGGCGGGTGGATCTTCGCGTCGTCGCCCCACACGCCCGCCGCCTTGTCGGCGACGATCGTGTCGTCCTCCCAGCTGTCCCACAGCAGCCGGGCGACGTCCAGGAACTCGGCTGCGCGCGCGTACCGTTCGGCGTGCGCGGGCTCCGCGTCCAGGCCGAAGTTGCGGGCCGCCTCGGCCCCGGCGGTGGTGACGATGTTCCAGCCGGCCCGGCCCTTGCTGACGACGTCCAGCGAGGCGAACTTACGGGCCAGGTTGTAGGGCGAGTTGTACGACGTGGACGCCGTCGCGATCAGCCCGATGTGCTCGGTCGCCGTGGCCAGCGCGGTGAGCAGGGTGAGCGGCTCCAGCGCACCGGCGGGACGCTGGGCCACCGTGTTCCACAGCTGGGGACCGTCGGCGAGGAACAGCGAGTCGAAGGTGCCCCGTTCGGCGATGCGGGCCAGCCGTATGTGGTGGTCCAGGTCGACGTGTGCGTACGGATCGCTTTCGGGCAGCCGCCACGACGCCTCGTGGTGGCCGGTGTTCATGAGGAAGGCGTTGAGGTGGAGCTGTCTGGGCATGGGGGATCCCTTTCTCGGCGCTTACGGCTTCTCGGCGCTTTCGGCGCTTTAGGTGCGGGTGGTGGGGTGGTGGGGGAGGGTGTTTCAGGAGCGGCGCGGGCGGGTGGTCACGGCGCGTCCTCGGTGACGCCGAGCGCCTTCAGCAGCCGGGAGCGGTACGCGCCGTGGGAATGCGGGCCCTCGCGGTCGATCGCCAGGTCGAGCCCGATCCGGCCGTCCTCCAGCACCAGCACGCGGTCCGCGAGGGCGATGGCCTCGTCCACGTCGTGCGTGACCAGCAGCACCGACGGCCGGTGCCGCTCCCACAGCTGCCGCAGCAGTGCGTGCATCTTGATCCGGGTCAGCGCGTCCAGCGCCCCGAACGGCTCGTCCGCGAGCAGCAGTTCCGGCTCGCGCACCAGGGACCGGGCCAGGGCGGCCCGTTGCTGCTCGCCGCCCGACAGCTCGCTCGGCCAGGCGCGTTCCCGGCCGCCCAGACCGACCTCGGCGAGGGCGGCCCGGCCGCGCTCCTCGGCGTCCTTGCCGTCCAGGCCCAGCAGCACGTTGGGCAGCACCCGGCGCCAGGGCAGCAGCCGGGAGTCCTGGAAGACCACCGACACCCGCCCGGGTGCGGTCAGTGTGCCGCTGCCCGCCACCCCGTGGTCGATGCCCGCGATCGCGCGGAGCAAGGTGCTCTTGCCGGAGCCGCTGTGCCCGAGCAGCGCGGTGAACTGCCCGGCGGGCAGGTCGAGGTCGACGCCGTCGAGCACCGTGCGGCCCTCGAAGGACCGGGTGAGGCCGCGCAGCCGCACGGCCGGCCGAGTCAGCTGCTCAGTGTGCGGCGCCATGACAGCACCCTCCGTTCGATCGCGCGGACGGCGGTGTCGGAGACCAGGCCGAAGAGGCCGTAGACGACGAGACCGACGAGGATGACGTCCGTCTGGCCGTAGTTCTGCGCCTGGAACATCATGTAGCCGAGTCCGCTGGTGGCGTTGATCTGTTCGAGGACGACCAGGCCCAGCCAGGACCCGGTCACGCCGAGCCGCAGCCCGACGAAGAAGCCGGGCAGGGCGCCGGGCACGACGACCTGCCGGACGAAGGCGAACCGGGACAGGCCCTGCACCTCCGCCAGCTCCACGAACCGGTGGTCGATGCCGGACAGCGCGGAGTGGGTGTTCAGATAGATCGGGATGTAGACGACGATGGCGATGATCGCGATCTTGAAGGTCTCGCCGATGCCCAGCCAGAGGATGAACAGCGGGATCAGGCCGAGCGTCGGCACCGCGCGGTTGAGCTGCACGCTCCCGTCGATCAGTGCCTCGCCGGTCCGGCTCAGCCCGGACGCCAGGGCGAGCACGATGCCCCCGGTCAGACCGATCGCGAACCCGGCGCCCGCGCGCCGCAGCGAGGTGAGGACGTCGTTCGCCAGGGTGCCGTCGCTCCACAGCCGGACCCCGGTCTCCACCACCGTCCAGGGCGCGGGGATCGCCCCGGGGTCCAGCCGGCCGGCGGCGGAAGCGGCGGCCCACAGCAGCAGCACCAGCAGCGGGCCGGCGAGGCGGGTGGCGGGCAGCCGCCGGCCCGGGGACAGCCGCCGTCGTCGCCGTACCTGGTGTTCCTCCTCCTCGACGGCGGTGGGCGGGGCGGGTGCGGGTGTGGTCGTGGTCATGGCGGTCACCTCCGGTACTCCTGGGGCACGGCCTTCGCCGCGAGGGACTCGAAGCGCCGGTCGAAGAGGCCGTTGACGTCGAACTTCTTCACGTAGCCGCCCTCCGCGAGCAGATCGGCGGTCTCCTGCTCCCATGCGATCGCCTCGTCCCAACTCGGGGGGAACAGGGGCTTGTTGGCCAGTGCGGTGATGGACTCGGCCTGGTCGAGGGTGAGGTTCTGCGTCTTGACGTAGTACTCCCGGTTCCATTCGTCGGGGTGCTCGTACTGCCACACCGCGCCCTTGGCCCAGTACGGGACGTACGCGGCGACCGCGGCCGCCTTCGCCCGGTCGGCGAGCACCTCGGCCGGCGCCCACAGCAGGTTGAGCAGGTCCACCACCTCGGTGGGGATGGTGCGGGCGCCCTTCGCGCCGTACTGCTTCAGATAGGCGGGTGCCTGGCTGTTGCCGAGCGGGGCGATGTCCACCTGCCCGGACTGCAGGGCGGTGAGGAACTGGTTGCTGGTCAGCGGGACCAGCTCGGCCTCGTCCTGCTTCAGGCCGGCCTCCTTGAGGGCGCGAAGCAGCACCACGCCCTGCGCCTGGCCCTGGGAGAAGGCGAGCCGCCTGCCCTTGAAGTCGGCGACGGTGCGGATGTCGCTGCCGGGCTTCGTGGCGAAGAGGTAGTTGGGCTTGCGGGTGATGTTGATGGCGACGATCCGCGCGTCGAAGCCCTGGTAGAAGGCCTGGATCGGCGGGATGCCCGCGTTGTTGGCGAGGTCCAGGGACTTGGCGCGGAAGGCGTTGATGACGTCCGGGCCGGCCCCGATGTTCAGCCAGTCGGCCACCTCGAAGGGCAGGTCGTCGAGGCCGGCCAGCTTCAGCTGGATCTGCTGGAAGTTCTCGAACGATGAGATCTTCAGACGGGTGCCGGGCGGGACCTTCCTGGCGAGCGGGGCCTTCAGCGACGCCTCGTCGGCCACGGCCCCGGCCTCGGCGCAGCCGCTCAGTCCGGCGGCAGCGGCGGTGACGCCGAGCAGGGAGGTCAGGAAGAGCCGCCGGTCGAGGCCGGGCGCGGGCGGTGCGGGCATGAGGAAACTCCAGAGGACGCGGAAAGGCGCACAGGGGGGTGCGCGGGACAGAAAGGCAGGCGGAACGACCGGGCGGAAAAGGCCCGGAAAAGAATCACGCAGGAAAGGGGGGACGGCGCGGACGACCGCGCGTCAACGCGTCAGCAACAGAGGGTGCGACAGCTCATGACCAGCATGTTCCTGTTCCCTGAGGGGGAGTGTCAATATTCCGAGTTTCTGAATTAAATACGCTCTGGTGACACGCTCAGCGGGTCCCGGTAGAGGACGTCGAGAGCGACCGATCCGGCCGCCGTGGACAGTACGGAATCCGGGAAACTCGTCGGCGTCACCGTCGCCGCCCGCGCCGGGTCCAGCTCGCCGCGCAGCGCCGCGAGACAGTCCGGCCGGTGGATGACACCGATCTCGGTGACCACCACGCTCTCCGGATTGAGGACGTCCGTCAGCAGCCGCACCGCGCGCCCCGTCATGCGGGCCCGCTCCCGCAGGAGCCGCCCGGCCACCGGATGCCCGGCCGCCGCCGCGTCGACCACGTGCCGAGGGTCGCGTCCGTCGCTGACCCCGGCCTCCCTGGCCCGCCGGCCCAGCGTGCGCTCGCTCAACTCGGCCTGGAGGCAGCCGAACCGGCCGCAGGCGCAGGGCTCTAGGCCGCCCGCCAGCGGGAGATGGGCGATCGCCCCGGCCTGCGAACGCGGCCCGTGGTGCACCTCGTCATGGGTGGCGAACGCCGCGTCGACGATGTTGCCGGCGAACAGGTGCAGCACGCTGCGGCTGTCCCGCGCCGCCCGCCCGAACATCCGCTCCGCGTCCACCAGCGCCCGCGCGTGCCCGTCCACATGGACCGGCAGCCCGGTGCGGGCCCGCAGCACCTCCCGCGCGGGGACGTCGCGCCAGCCCAGCAGCGGATGGTCGACGACGGTGCCCGCCTCACGGTCCACCCAGCCGCCGGCGGCGAAGCCGACGCCCAGCGGCCGCCGCTCCGGCACCCGCCGGAAGAGGTCCGCGAGACCCTCGGCGGCCCGCTCCAGCACCCGCGCCGGGTCGGTGTCCGGGTGCGGCAGCCGCCGTTCGGCGAGCACCCGCCCGCGCAGGTCGAGCAGCGCCACCGTGGTGTGCGGCAGTGCGACGTGCACGCCGCCCACCACCAGCCGCGAGCGGTCCACGTCGAGCGGCAGGTGCGGCCGCCCGACACCACCCGAGCGGCGGGGCGCCGCGGCCTCCCGGACCAGTCCCAGCCCCACCAGACGGGCACAGTGGTCGGTCACGGAGGCCGGCGAGAGCCCGGTGAGCCGCGCGATCGTGCTGCGCGCCACCGGCCCGTGCTCCAGCACGCAGCGCAGCACCGTGCGGGCACTGGTCCGCCGCCGGTCGGGATCGGCGGCACGCGCCGAGGGAGAGGGGGAAGGGGAGGGGGGTGCCACGGTACGAAGCATGGGGAACTTCCTCGGGGAACGGGTCCGACACTGCGCCGTCGTACGGGAGTCGAGGCGCGTCGGATCCGCTCCGCCGGCCTCGTCAGAGGAGGCGACAGGCGGTGGCGCCCACGCGTCGCAGATCGACGTGGCGACGCGAGGTGAAGTTCCGGGACTGGGCGACCATGGATCGAAGCTAGCAAACCGGCTCGCCCGCTGCCCAGACGGTGACCGACGGGCGAGACGGCCGGTGCGAACTCCGGTACCGGCGTTGGTGGATCCCTACAGCCACCGCTCCGCCCGGCCGTGTCGGCGACACCACGTCACCTCAGTGACCGGGGTCACCTCCACCGGGGTGTCGCTGCGTTTCTTTGTCCGGAGCCCACCAACTCCCCGTTCGACCCTTTGTCGAGCGCTGCTGGTGATCGGCACGGGGGCGCCGGTATAGCGTCGCCGTGTTCCCACTTGCCCTCACCCCGGGGAGTCCCCATGAGCACCGCCACCGTCACCTCCGCCCGGCCCGGACAGGTCCTCGCCGACCTGGTCCCCGCCTCCCGCGTCCGGGACGCGGCCCTCGTGCTCGGCGGTGCCGCGTTCACCGGCCTCGCCGCCCAGATCGCGGTGCCCGTCCCCGGCTCCCCGGTGCCGGTGACCGGACAGACCTTCGCGGCGCTCCTCGTCGGCACCACCCTCGGCGCCCGCCGCGGCTTCGTCTCCCTCGCGGTCTACGCGCTGGTGGGCATGGCCGGTGTCCCGTGGTTCGCGGAGGGCATGTCCGGGATGGGCATGCCGTCCTTCGGCTACATCCTCGGCATGCTGCTGGCGTCCGTGGTCGTGGGCGCGCTCGCCCGCCGCGGCGCCGACCGCTCCGCCTGGCGCACGGCCGGCACCATGGTGCTCGGCTCGGCGGTCGTCTACGCCGTCGGCGTGCCCTACCTCGCCCTGGCCACCGGCATGTCGGCCTCCGCGGCGATCGCGGCCGGCCTGACGCCGTTCCTCATCGGTGACGCGCTCAAGGCGGCGCTCGCCATGGGCCTGCTGCCCACCGCCTGGAAGCTCGTCGACAAGCGCTGACGACCGGCACTCACGCCGAAGGGCTCGGCGCGCGCTGTGACAGCGCCCGCCGAGCCCTTCCGTCGTGTCGGGGAGGCGGGATCAGCCCGCCCGCACCTCGTCGCGGTCCGGGGCGGCGGCCCGCCGTCCGGCCAGCCGGTGCCGGACCAGGGAGATCGCCAGCACCACCGCCGCGACCAGCATCGTCAGCAGCATCGTGGTCCGGCCGTCGTGCTCGGTGTCGGTCAGCATGTAGCCGAGCACGAACACGATGAACGCGATGCTCACCCAGGTCAGGTACGGGTACAGCCACATCCGCACGACCAGCTTCTCCGGCGCCTCCGCCTGGATGATCTTCCGCATGCGCAGCTGCGAGAAGCAGATCACCAGCCACACGAACAGCGCGACCGCGCCGGAGGAGTTGACGAGGAAGAGGAAGACGGAGTCGGGGAACTTGTAGTTGAAGAAGACGGCGACGAAGCCGAACACGACCGACACGAGGATCGCGGCCCGCGGCACGCCCCGGTGGGTGGTCCGGGCGAACGCCTTCGGCGCGTCCCCGCGCTGACCGAGCGAGAAGGCCATCCGGGAGGCCGTGTACAGCCCGGAGTTGAGGCAGGAGAGCACCGACGTCAGCACGATGAAGTTCATGATCTGGCCGGCGTGCGCGATGCCGAGCGAGTCCAGCGCGGCGACGTACGAACCGTCCTTCGCGATCGCCTCGCTGTCCCAGGGCAGCAGACACACCACGACGAGGATCGAGCCGAGGTAGAAGACGCCGATCCGCCAGATGATGCTGTTGGTGGCCTTGGTGACGGCCCGCTGCGGGTCCTCCGACTCGCCGGCCGCCAGGGTGGCGATCTCGCTGCCCATGAAGGAGAACACCACGAGCAGGATGCCGGTGAGGACGGCGCCCGCGCCGTTCGGCAGGAAGCCGCCGTGCGCGGTCAGGTTGGACAGGCCCGCCTGGTCGCTGTCGGCGCCGGGCAGCACTCCGAAGACGGCCAGCCCGCCGACGACGATGAACGCGCCGATGGCGACGACCTTGATGCCGGCGAACCAGAACTCGAACTCGCCGTAGGAGCCGACCGACACCAGGTTCGTCGCGGTCAGCACCACCATCACGATGAGCGCCCAGCCCCACTGCGGGACGGCGGGTATCCACCCTTCGAGGATGGCGGCGCCCGCGGTCGCCTCCACGGCGAGCACGACGACCCAGAAGAACCAGTACAGCCAGCCGATGGTGAACCCGGCCCACGGCCCGAGGGCCCGGTCGGCGTGCGCGGAGAAGGACCCGGAGGCCGGGTTCGCCGCGGACATCTCGCCCAGCATCCGCATCACCAGCACCACGAGCGTGCCGACGAGGGCGTAGGACAGGAGGATGCCGGGGCCGGTGGTGGCGATGCCGGTGCTGGACCCGACGAACAGGCCCGCGCCGATCACGCCGCCGATGGCGATCATCGACAAATGCCGGTTCTTGAGCCCGGCCTGGAGACCGGAACCCGTGGGCGGGCCTCCGGGGCCCTCGGGGCCGTCCCCGGCCTTGGTGAGGGTCGGCTGCGAAGTCATGTGGGGGTCTTCCTTTGCGCCGGTAGAGCGGTACCCGTACGAGCGGTGCACGAGCTGAACCAGTGAAACGGAGGCCTACTTACACAGGAACCTTTGATTTCCAATCTTTACCCGAGCTTTTCCTGAGGTCCTGTGGATTGGCTCACACTTTTCACACGGCCCACCCCGCGCCGCTTCCCCGCCGGGGCCGTGTCACACTCGACGCATGCGCGTGTATCTCGGCTCCGACCATGCGGGCTACGAACTGAAGAACCACCTCGTCGAGTGGCTCAAGGAGGCGGGACATGAGCCCGTCGACTGCGGCCCGCACCTCTACGACGCCCAGGACGACTACCCGCCGTTCTGCCTCCGCGCCGCGGAGCGGACCGCCGCGGACCCCGGCTCCCTCGGCATCGTGATCGGCGGCTCCGGCAACGGCGAGCAGATCGCCGCCAACAAGGTCAAGGGCGTACGGGCCGCCCTGGCGTGGAGCGAGCAGACCGCCGCGCTGGGCCGCGAGCACAACGACGCCAACGTGGTCGCGGTGGGCGCACGCATGCACTCCGAGGACGAGGCGACGAAGTTCGTCGAGATCTTCCTCAACACCCCGTTCTCGGGTGACGAGCGCCACATCCGCCGGATCGACATGCTCACCTCCTACGAGACCACCGGCGACCTCCCCCCGATCCCGGCCCACCACCCCCAGCAGTAACGACCGGACCGAACAGCAGCGGAGCGAGGGGGGAGCCGTGCCCGAGGGCCACACCATCCACCGGCTGGCCAAGGACTACGCCGAGGCCTTCCCGGCGGGCACCCCCCTGCGCGTCACCAGCCCCCAGGGCAAGTTCAGCGACGCCGCCGCCCTCCTCGACCGCACCCCGCTGCACACCACCGACGCCCACGGCAAGCACCTCTTCCTGGGCTTCGGCGACCCCGGACGCGGCGAGTGGGTCCACATCCACCTCGGCCTCTTCGGCAAGGTCACCTTCGGCCCGGCCCCCGCCCCGCCGCCCACCGACACCGTGCGGCTGCGCCTCGCCGGCCCCACCGGGTACGTCGACCTGCGCGGCCCCACCACCTGCGCCCTGATCACGGAACCCGAGAAGCGGGCGATACACGACCGACTCGGCCCCGACCCGCTCCGCGCCGACGCGGACCCCGAACGCGCCTACCGCAGGATCAGCCGCAGCCGCACCACGATCGCCGCGCTCCTCATGGACCAGAAGGTCGTCGCGGGCGTCGGCAACGTCTACCGCGCCGAAGTCCTCTTCCGGCACGGCATCGACCCCTACCGGGCCGGCAAGGACCTCACCCGCGCGCAGTGGGACGCGATCTGGGCCGACCTGGCCGCGCTGATGCGCGAGGGCGTCCGCAACAACCGCATCGACACCGTCCGCCCCGAGCACACCCCCGAGGCGATGGGCCGCCCGCCGCGCGTCGACGACCACGGCGGCGAGGTGTACGTCTACCGCAGGGCGAACCGGCCCTGCCACATCTGTGGCGGCGAGATCCGCACCGCCGACCTCGCCGCCCGCAACCTCTTCTGGTGCCCCGGCTGCCAGCGCCCCTGACCCCGGGCACCCCGCGCCGGGCGCTGCCCCTGACCCCGGGCGCCCGCGCCGCGGCGCCCCGGGGTGGAACCTGTGCGGTGGCCAGGGCGCCCGGGACCGGCAGCCGCGCGGCGCGCGGCGAGCGGGCTCAGAAGCCGTGCGGCATCCACGGCGCCGGCTCGCTGCCGAAGGCGAGGGACGCCTCGGCCAGCGCACCGCCGCGCAGCTCACGCACCCGCCCGGCCGCGGCGAGCGCCGTCAGGCTCACCCCGCCCAGATACGCGGCACCCAGCTCCCGCGCCGACAGCGCGAGGTCGGCCGCGTCCCGGGTCGGCTCGCAGGACGCCCCCTTGGCGTCCCCGCTCAGCCGCCAGCGCCCCGCGTTCCAGGGACAGAAGGCGTCCTCCACCTCCAGCACCACGTCCACCGGCGCCCGGTAGGTACGCGCCGCCAGCGCCGCCCCGACCTCCACCGGCCGCACGAACAGCGCGTCCCGGCGGGACGGGCGGCAGCGCCGTATGTCCGACACCAGGTACTGCCAGCCCTCGTCCACCGGCCGCCCCCGCGCCACCAGCGACGACGTCAGGTCGAGGCCGAACAGGAAGCGCCACAGCGCCGCGCCCGCCGCCGGATCCAGCGCCTCCAGGGCACTGAGCACCACCTGGCCGTCGGGACCCGCCGCACTCCAGGACGGCTTCACCCGGTACCGCGCGTACCCGACGGCCTCCCCGTCGCGCTCGGCGACCACGCACTGCAGCGGCGACGCGCCGTCCCGGTCGCTCTCCGGGTCGAGCAGCCCGACCCGCTCCCAGCCGGGCCGCCGCGCCAGCATCCCGGGACGGCCGGGCACCAGGCGGGCGTAGACCTCCTCGCAGGCGTCCAGCACCTCGGCGGGGCCGGCGTACCGCACCCGTACGTCATCCGTACCGTCCGGCACGGTCAGACCCACGCGCGTGGTGTCGATCTCCGCGTCCAGCTGGAAGGTGGCGGCTCCGTAGCCGAACCGGCCGTAGATCGCCGGCTCCGACGCGCAGAGCACCGCCAGCGGCTCGCCCCAGGAGCGGACGTCGTCCAGCTGCCGCCGCATCATCGACGTCAGCACCCCGCGCCGCCGGTGCGTGGCCGCCACGCTCACCATCGTGACGCCCGCGGCCGGCACCGAGGCCCCGCCGGGCACCGTCAGCCGGAACGAGAACGCGCCCGCGGTCCCCACGCACCGCTCACCGTCCCAGGCGGCCACGAAACGGTCGAACTCGGTGAGGGACCGCCACATCTCGCGTTCCTCGTCCGACTCCGGCAGCCCCCCGAAGGCGCGCAGCAGGTTGTCGTACGCGGTGTCCCACTCGTCCGGCCGCAGGGCCCGGAGCTCGGGCGCGCCGCCCGTCGAATCGTTCGCCATGGAGGCATGCCTACCAGGGCCCCATGATCCGGGCGAGGCAATTTCCGCCGGGCGGCCCCGGGAAGGCCCCGCGTGAAGTTCACTGTGAGTTCCGTCCCCGTCCGGGGGGACAACCAGGACCTCCCGTGCCAAGTGGCCGGTTGGATGGATAGGGTCCCGAACTGATGGCAGCAGGACGACAGCGGCGCGCGGAAGCCGGCACGTTCACGGCCCGGTTGAACAAGCAGTGGCACCGGGTCCGCGTCGGCGTGCGCCGGGCCGCCGTGGACTACTTCCGCGGCGACGGCTCGGACTGGATCGCGCTCGCCGGGCTGTTGCTCACCATTCCGCTGATCGCCGCCGGGACGCTCGCCAACTCCGTGTGGTGCTCGCCCGCCGCGCTGTGCGTCCCGGTCGTCGCCGGCGGCCTGCTGCTGCGCCCGGCCAGTCTGCTCGGCCTGTACGCGGCGGCGGCGACCGCGCTGATCGTGGAGGCCGTGCAACTCGGCCCGTACACCGAGGGAGTGGCCCGGGTCACCCCGGGCGTGGTCCTGGTCGTCGCGGCCTGCGGCTTCTTCGGGCTGCTCGTCGCCCAGTTCCGCAGCCGGGTCGGCGTGCCCTGGCGGCGCGGCGGCACCATGCTGTTCGACCTGCGTGAACGCATCCGGGTGCAGAGCAAGCTGCCGAAGCTGCCGACCGGCTGGCACCGGGAGATGGCGCTGCGCCCGGCCGGCGGCCAGTCCTTCTCCGGCGACTTCGTGGTCGCGGCCCGCACCAACGGGGGGCGCACCCTGGAGGTCGTCCTCACCGACGTCTCCGGCAAAGGCATGGACGCCGGTTCGCGCGCCCTGCTGCTGTCCGGCGCCTTCGGCGGGCTGCTCGGGAGCCTGCCCCCGCACGACTTCCTCCCGGCCGCCAACGGCTATCTGCTGCGCCAGGACTGGGACGAGGGCTTCGCCACCTCCATCCACCTGGTGCTGGACCTGGACTCCGGTGACTACGAGCTCTACTCCGCCGGACACCCGCCGGGCCTGCAGCTCAGCGCGGGCAGCGGCCGCTGGGAGGAGAAGGCCGCCGACGGCCCGCTGCTCGGTGTGTACGACGGCGCCCAGTTCCACCCGGTCAAGGGTTCCCTGCGCCCCGGTGACGTGCTGATGCTGTTCACGGACGGCCTGGTGGAGACCTCCGACCGGGACATGGTCGAGGGCATCGACCGACTCACCGGCGAGGCCGACCGCTATGTCGCCGGCGGGTTCCACGGCGCCGCCTGGCATCTGATCGAGGCCGTCGCCAAGGACGTCAACGACGACCGTGCGCTGCTGCTGATCTGCCGCGAGGGCCCCACCGCGGCAGCCGCCCGCTGAGCCTGGCCGGACACACCGGTCGTTCGCGGACGGGCGCACGGGTCGCTCGGGGCCGGGCACACCGGTCATTTGCGGACGGGCACACCGTTCCTGTGCCGCGGGGCACACTGGTCGCGTGAACCGGACACCGATCATGGACCTGACCGAGGTGGAGGCCACCGCCCGCGCCGCGCACGCCGGCCAGACCGACAAGGCGGGCCGCCCCTACGCCGAGCACCTCCAGGCGGTCGCCGAGGGCGTACGGCGGCGCGGCGGCGACGAGGAGCAGATCGCGGCGGCCTGGCTGCACGATGCCGTGGAGGACGACAAGCTCAGCCGCGCGTGGCTGGAGAGGGCCTCGCTCACCCGGCGCACCAAGGACATCGTCCTCGCCGTGACCAAGCGGTCCGGCGAGCCGCCCGAGGACTACGCGGCCCGCGTCCTGGCCACCCCGGGCGCGCTGCTGGTGAAGCAGGCGGACCTGGCGCACAACGCCGACCCGGCCCGCCTCGCGGTCCTCGACGAGGCCACCCGGACCCGGCTGACCGCCAAGTACACGCGGATGCGCGCCCTTCTGGGCCTGGACGCGGGCCCGGACACGGGAACCTAGACGGAGACCTTCTCGCCGGAGGTGCGCCCTTCGGCGGGCCGGGGCTGCTCGCGCACACGGGCGGCCTCGCCCGAGTCCCGTCGGAACGCCCAGTCCATACGCGGCTCCACAACGCAGTGCAGCACCCGCTGCACCGGCCGCGTGCACATCAGCGTGACGGCCGCGGCCGCGAAGAGGGTGAGGCCCAGCAAGCCGATCGGCTCCTGCAGGACCGGCTGGGCGAAGAAGCCCGTGTACCCGCCGGCCTTCACGAGGAAGGCGTGCAGCAGGTAGCCGTAGATCGTGCCCGCGCCGAGAGTGGTGAACCACATGTGACGGCGTGGCACCCAGGCGAGGAAGCAGATCGTCATGGCGAGCGAGCAGGCGAGGGTGGCGAGCGTCATGATGGGGCCCACCCACCACACGGCGTCCAGTTGCTCGGCGGCCTCGCTGTGGTAGAGCCAGCCGACTTGCATGTACGGCATCGTCCACCAGGCCGTGACCACCGCTGCCAGGAACACGGGAACGGACAGCACGCGCACCGAGCGGCGCTTGACCATCTGGAAGTGCTCGGGCCGCAGCGTCAGACCGAGCACGAAGAAGGGGAGGAACTGCAGTACCCGCTGCAGCTCCAGGTCGGAGCCGATCTGCGGCGACACCGAGCCCAGCGCGGCCAGAACGAGCGATACGGGAATCGGGTGACGGATCACACGCCACAGCGGTGTGGTCAGCCGCCACACGAACAGCGCGCACAGGAACCAGAGGTGGTACGTGGGGTCCATCAAGGACACGGCGTGGTCCGGCTGGTCGTTGGCGTAGCGCTCGAACAGCGAGTAGGCGGTCTCGAAGACCACGTAGGGGACGACGACTCCGGTGATCAGCCGCTGGACGTGCTTGGGGCGCAGGTCGAAGCTGCGGGAGAAGTAGCCGGAGATGAGGATGAATGCCGGCATGTGGAACGTGTAGACGAGCCGGTAGGCGGTCTCGACCGGCCCGTCGTCCAGAACCTGCCCCCAGGTGTGGCCGAGTGCAACCAGCACGATCGCCAGGTACTTGGCGTTGTCGAAGAAGGCGTCGCGCTGTTTGCCGCCCGGCTCGGACCGAGCGGCCTTCTGGGGACCGGCGCGCGAGGCCGGCGGTTCGTCGGCCGGTGTTTGCGCAGGAGGAAGCGGCGTCGGGCTGTTGCCGTACGGTCGCTGCGAGTTCGTCACTGACCCTCCCGGCGGAATCGAGGGGAGGCGATCGGGGAGCTCGCTGCGCTTGCGGGGGACGAGGCAGCATGGAACATCTCAGGCACCCTAGCGGCGTCCTCGGAATCCGTAAAACGCTCGATGTCATTCCTGGTTATCCGGTGCGTGTACCCCGGATTCGGGGAGATGTGCGTCCCGTCGGCGTGTTGCGCGGTGTGGAAGCAACGTCCGTGGCGGCAATCACAGGGCGGTTGACCTTGTCCGGATTTACCGGATTAATGAGGTCATGGAGACCGTCGGACGCCTTGCCGGTTTGTCTCGTTCGCACTTGATGTTCCCTCGGGCGGCACGCCTGCGATGAGGTCGGTGAATGATCAGGAGCGGCTGCGAACGTGATGTGTGGGCATGGGAAAGAAGTGGTCGCGGCGTCAGGTGGTGCATATTCCGTGACGCGCTTCAATTCCCCGAGTTGGCGCCTTCTCGAATTGTCGTACGAAGAACGCGACTTGGGTGTGAAGCCCCTGGGCGCGCCGCGGCCGGCCCGGCGCGGAGGTGTCGGCGGCGGGACCGCGGTGCGGACGATGTGTCAGCCGCCGGTTAGGCAAGGCTTGTTGGTGGCACGATGGTTCTGGCGGGGTGCGCGGGGATGCGTCGCCCGGGCCGGCGAAGCCGAACCGACCAAGGGTGTGATCAGTTGTGGCCATTTCATTGTCAGTGGTGCTGCTGTTGGCGATCATCCTGGTGGTGCTGCTGAGAGGTGGCTCCATCAAGGCCGGACCGGCGATCGTCGCCGTCCTCTTCGGCTTCTTCCTCGCCTCGACGGGCATGGCCGACGACATCCAGCGCTTCCTGGACTCGATAGCCGACATGATCAACTCCATCAGCTTCTGACTCCGCCCCCCTCACGGCAGAGGTCCGCCACCGACGCGCCTCAGGGCCGGCCCGGACACCCGGACCGGCCCTGAGGCACGCCAGGGAGTCGACCCTGTGGTGGAGCCCGGGGAGAGGACACTCGGCATCTACGTGGTCCAGCCCCCGTACCGGGAGCACCTCCCGCCGAACGCCCACGAGGGTCCGCAGCGCGAACTGCGGCTGACCACACGCAACCTGGGGATGTGGGAGCGCGCCGCGTCCTGCCGTGGCGCCATCCGCTGCCGGAGCTGGGCCTGCTCGCCGAGGGACCGCGACTGCGCGTCTTCCACGACGGGTGCGCGGCCGGGACGACGCTCCTGGGGCGGAACGCACAGGAGGTGCAGGATCGCGCCCGACGGCACGGGGCCGCCCGAGGCCCCCGGTTCGGGGTACGACGAAGGCCCAGGGAGCGGGTGCACACCCTCTCACCTGGGCCTTCGGCCGTACAGAGCGGGCGACGGGAATCGAACCCGCGTAGCCAGTTTGGAAGACTGGGGCTCTACCATTGAGCTACGCCCGCACACTGCGCGCCGCGCGTCGGTGACCGCGGCACTGACAGGCATCGTAGCGGGTCGTGCGCCCTCGTCGCACACCCCGTGTCCGGCCGGTCGCCGGGCGCCGCACCGCGCCGGTAAAGGCGGCGGCCCTTTCTCCCGCGTGCATGTACCCTACGGATCGCACCAGACGGGGTGTGGCGCAGCTTGGTAGCGCGTCCGCTTTGGGAGCGGAAGGCCGTGGGTTCAAATCCCGCCACCCCGACCAGCCACCTGCTCACCTGCCGGTGATCGCCTTTTGGGTGCCGCAGCCGCTGCCGTTACTATGCAAGCTGCACGCCCATGTGTCTCTGAAGTCCGCTGGGCGGCGAATCGGCCGGACCGTTCTGGTCCCGGCAGAACCCGAGAAGTCAGCCACAAGGAGACCGAACCGTGAAGAGCGCCGTGGAGACCCTGAACCCGACCCGGGTTCGGCTCACTGTCGAGGTGCCCTTCGAGGAGCTCAAGGACAGCCTCGACGCGGCGTACAAGAAGATCAACCAGCAGGTCACGGTGAAGGGCTTCCGTAAGGGCAAGGTCCCGGCCCGGGTCATCGACCAGCGCTTCGGCCGCGGTGCGGTGCTGGAGGAGGCCGTCAACGACGCCCTCCCGAAGTTCTACACCGACGCGGTGAACGAGGCGGACCTCAACCCGCTCGGCCAGCCCGAGGTCGACATCACGGAGCTGAAGGACGGCGAGACGCTGAACTTCACCGCCGAGGTCGACATCCGTCCCTCCATCGAGATCCCGGACTACTCCGGCATCGAGGTCGAGGTCGACGCGGTCGAGGTCACCGACGAGGACGTGGAGAAGTCGGTCGAGCAGCTCCGTGAGCGCTTCGCCTCCACCTCCCCGGTCGAGCGTGCCGCCGAGGACGGTGACGTCGTCACCATCGACCTGGAGGCCAAGGTCGACGGCGAGGTCCTCGAGGACGGCGTGGCCAGTGGTGTCTCGTACACCATCGGCTCCGGTGAGCTGCTGGACGGGATCGACGACGCCGTGAAGGGCCTGGAGGCCGGTGGCGAGGCCACCTTCACCTCCGAGCTCAAGGGCGGCTCGGCGGCCGGCAAGGAGGCCGAGGTCACCGTCAAGGTCACCCAGGTCGCCGCGCGTGAGCTGCCCGAGCTGGACGACGAGTTCGCGCAGCTCGCCTCCGAGTTCGACACCCTCGAGGAGCTCAAGGCGGACAGCCGCAAGCGCCTCGAGAACATGAAGCAGTACGACCAGGCCACGCAGGCCCAGGAGCGCGTCCTGGACAAGCTGCTCGAGCTGGTCGAGGTCCCCGTCCCCGAGAAGCTGCTCGAGGACGAGATCAACACCCGCAAGCACAACCTCGAGCACCACCAGCTCGGCCAGATGGGCCTCGACCTCGCGAAGTACCTGGAGATCCAGGGCAAGACCGAGGAGGAGTTCGAGACCGAGACCCGCGAGGCCGCGGTCAAGGGCATCAAGACCCAGTTCGTCCTCGACGAGCTCGTGAAGCAGGAGAAGCTCAACGTCAACCAGGAGGAGCTCACCGAGCACCTCATGCGGCGCGCGGCCTCCTCCGGCATGTCCCCCGACCAGTTCGCGCAGGCCGTCGTCGAGCAGGGCCAGGTCCCGCTGCTCGTCGGTGAGGTCGCCCGCGGCAAGGCGCTGGCCGTCGTGGTCGAGAAGGCCACGGTCAAGGACACCAACGGCGAGATCGTCGACCTCGAGGACGAAGAGGACGAGACCGAGGCCGAGGCCACCGGGGCCTCCGCCGAGGAGAAGACCGAGGAGAAGACCGAGGGCTGAGCCCCGGCAGCGGTGACCATGTGAGAAGGCCCCGGGGCGACAACCCCGGGGCCTTCTCGGCACCAGGGGGGCCGGACGCCCTCAGGGGCGCGGGGAACCGCGTGGGCAACCGCGACGCACCCGCCGCCGGCCACCGGGACCCGCGGCGCCCACGGCGCGTCCGTACGCCGCACGGCGGGCCCTGCCCGCCCCGCCACGACTACGCCCCCGGCGAACACTCCCATCTCCGGGATTCCCCGAAGGGACCCGCGCGTTAGGGTCCATGAATACCAGGGCAGTGGAGTCTCCGATACGGCTCCCGCCCCCGCAGGGAACACGTGAGACGGCCCGGCGCCGTCGTAAGACGAGCAGGTGGATACGTGACGAATCTGATGCCTTCAGCCGCCGGCGAGCCTTCCATCGGTGGTGGCCTCGGCGACCAGGTCTACAACCGGCTGCTCGGCGAGCGGATCATCTTCCTCGGCCAGCCGGTCGACGACGACATCGCGAACAAGATCACCGCACAGCTGTTGCTCCTTGCCTCGGATCCCGACAAGGACATCTACCTCTACATCAACAGCCCCGGCGGTTCGATCACGGCCGGCATGGCGATCTACGACACCATGCAGTACATCAAGAACGACGTGGTGACGATCGCCATGGGTCTCGCGGCGTCCATGGGACAGTTCCTGCTCAGCGCGGGCACCCCCGGCAAGCGCTTCGCGCTGCCCAACGCCGAGATCCTGATCCACCAGCCCTCGGCGGGTCTCGCCGGTTCCGCGTCGGACATCAAGATCCACGCCGAGCGGTTGCTGCACACCAAGAAGCGCATGGCCGAGCTCACGAGCCAGCACACCGGCCAGACGGTCGAGCAGATCACCCGCGACTCGGACCGTGACCGCTGGTTCGACGCCTTCGAGGCCAAGGAGTACGGCCTCATCGACGACGTGATCGCCACGGCCGCCGGCATGCCGGGCGGCGGCGGCACCGGGGCCTGAGCAGCCCCACGGGGCTCCACGAGCCCCGTAGGCCCCGCCCGGGCCCCGTGAAGCCCTGGGCGGGCCCCAGCGCCCCAGCCGACCGCCTCAGCCCCTTTCAGGAGACACCGTGAACGCATTCCCCGGCAGCGGGATCTACGACCGTATGCAGGCCGCGCAGGACATGAGTGCCTCGCAGGGCCGTTACACCGGCCCGCGGGCCGAGTCCCGTTACGTCATCCCGCGCTTCGTCGAGCGCACCTCCCAGGGCATCCGCGAGTACGACCCGTACGCGAAGCTCTTCGAGGAGCGCGTGATCTTCCTCGGCGTGCAGATCGACGACGCCTCGGCCAACGACGTCATGGCGCAGCTGCTGTGCCTGGAGTCGATGGACCCCGACCGGGACATCTCGGTCTACATCAACAGCCCCGGCGGCTCCTTCACCGCGCTCACCGCGATCTACGACACCATGCAGTACGTGAAGCCCGACGTGCAGACGGTCTGCATGGGCCAGGCGGCCTCCGCCGCCGCGGTCCTGCTGGCCGCGGGCACGCCCGGCAAGCGCATGGCGCTGCCGAACGCCCGGGTGCTGATCCACCAGCCCTACAGCGAGACCGGCCGCGGCCAGGTCTCCGACCTGGAGATCGCCGCCAACGAGATCCTCCGCATGCGTACGCAGCTGGAGGACATGCTGGCCAAGCACTCCACCCGTCCGATCGAGAAGATTCGTGAGGACATCGAGCGCGACAAGATCCTCACGGCCGAGGACGCGCTGGAGTACGGCCTGATCGACCAGATCATCACCACCCGGAAGATGGACAACTCCAGCCTGCGCTGATGCGGGGCTTGGGTGTAACGTCTGCCGCCCCTTGGCACGGTTTGGCACGGTCCACGTCAAAGTGAACCGTGCCAAGGGGGGCCCGAACGGGGGGCCAGGCAAGGTACCGTCGGACATAAGGCAGCACCAGGAGCCGTCGGACACGGATGTCCGGCGACTCCCAGGCGAAGGGGAAGCACACCGTGGCACGCATCGGTGACGGCGGCGATCTGCTCAAGTGCTCGTTCTGCGGCAAGAGCCAGAAGCAGGTCAAGAAGCTCATCGCAGGGCCCGGTGTGTACATCTGCGACGAGTGCATCGATCTCTGCAACGAGATCATCGAGGAAGAGCTCGCCGAGACCAGCGAGGTCCGCTGGGAGGAGCTCCCCAAGCCCCGCGAGATCTACGAGTTCCTCGAGGGGTACGTCGTGGGCCAGGAGGCGGCCAAGAAGGCCCTCTCGGTCGCGGTGTACAACCACTACAAGCGCGTCCAGGCCGGCGAGAACGGCGGCGCCCAGGGCCGTGACGACGCCATCGAGCTGGCGAAGTCCAACATCCTGCTGCTGGGCCCCACGGGCTCCGGCAAGACCCTGCTGGCGCAGACCCTCGCCCGCATGCTGAACGTCCCCTTCGCGATCGCCGACGCCACGGCGCTCACCGAGGCCGGTTACGTCGGCGAGGACGTCGAGAACATCCTGCTCAAGCTGATCCAGGCGGCCGACTACGACGTCAAGAAGGCCGAGACCGGGATCATCTACATCGACGAGATCGACAAGGTCGCCCGAAAGAGCGAAAACCCGTCGATCACCCGGGACGTCAGCGGCGAGGGCGTGCAGCAGGCGCTGCTGAAGATCCTCGAGGGCACCACGGCCTCGGTCCCTCCGCAGGGCGGACGCAAGCACCCGCACCAGGAGTTCATCCAGATCGACACGACGAACGTGCTGTTCATCGTGGGCGGTGCCTTCGCCGGTCTGGAGAAGATCATCGAGGGCCGGGCGGGCGCCAAGGGCATCGGCTTCGGCGCGACGATCATCTCCAAGCAGGAGCGGGAGTCCAAGGACCAGTTCGAGGAGGTCATGCCGGAGGACCTGGTCAAGTTCGGCATGATCCCCGAGTTCATCGGCCGGCTCCCCGTCATCACCAGCGTGCACAACCTCGACCGCGAGGCCCTGCTGCAGATCCTGGTCGAGCCGCGTAACGCGCTGGTGAAGCAGTACCAGCGTCTGTTCGAACTCGACGGTGTGGAGCTGGACTTCGAGCGTGAGGCGCTGGAGGCCATCGCCGACCAGGCGATCCTGCGGCAGACCGGCGCCCGTGGCCTGCGCGCCATCATGGAGGAGGTCCTCCAGGGCGTGATGTACGAGGTGCCGTCCCGCAAGGACGTCGCCCGCGTGGTCATCACCGCCGACGTGGTGCTCTCCAACGTCAACCCGACGCTCATCCCGCGCGACTCGCGCGGCCGCGGCTCGGGCGAGCAGAAGACGGCGTAACCCCTCAGCACACGGAAAGGGCGTCCGGCGCATCGCGGCGGACGCCCTTTCCGTGTGCCAAGGCCTACTTGGCGACCCGCACGTCCTTGCGCACGTCGGCGGCCATGCTCGCGGACTCGTCGAGCGAGTACGTCTTGCCGGTGGCGGTCGGCTCGACCACGGCGACCGTGCTGTAGTCGGCCCACACGCACATGAAGGTCGTCTGCTCCTTCTTGGTGACCGGGTGCGTGGTCTCGGCCTCCTGGCACTTCATCACGGCGCCGTCCAGCCCGTCGGGTGACACCGACTTGGCCTCGCCGACCAGCTTGACCTTCTCGTCGTCGGTGTTCTTGTGCATCTGCGTGAACATCACGTCGAGGGCCTTCTCCGGGTCCTCGACCTTGCCGTAGACGCCGAAGTAGGTGATGTTCTCCGCGGTCTGCAGCTTCGCCAGGTCCTCCGCGTTCTCGGGGTCCAACTGCGTGAGGTCGGTGGTGGAGTAGACGGCGGCGACCGAGGTCGCGTCGCTCACCCCGGCCGTGGCCAGGTCCTTGGCGTCGCTGGAGCTCGCCTTCTCCTCCTGCGCCGGACCCTGGCGGTCGTACTTGTCCGAGAGGACCGACGCCGGCGCGGACAGCTTGTGCGGGCCGTCGTCCTCCAGGCCCCCGCCCCCGCCGCCGCCGATCAGGAAGTAGGCGCCCACACCGATGGCCGCCACGACCGCGACGGCGCCGACGATGATCGCGGCCTTCTTGCCGCCGCCTCCGCCGGACGCCGGGGGCTGGGGCGGCATGCCGTACTGCGGCTGCTGGCCGTAGGGCGGCTGCTGCGGCGGAACCCCGGGCTGTCCCGGCTGTCCCGGCTGCTGCGGGTAGCCGTAGCCGGGCTGGCCGGGCGGGGGCGTCTGCTGGGGGTACCCGTAGCCGGGCTGGGGCGGCTGCTGCGGCTGTTGGCCGTACGGTCCCGGCTGCTGGCCGTACGGGCCGGGCTGCTGGGGCTGCCCGCCGTACGGGCCCGGCTGGTTGAAGCTCATGACTGGGTTCCCCCTCGTGTTCGCTGCTGCGGTGCGGTCAGGCCGTGACGCGGATCTGCTCGCGGAGCTTGGTGGTCAGGTCGACCGCGGTGTCCTTGTCGACGCCCGTGCCGGCGTTGTCACCGGGCGAGACCATGGCGACCGTGCTGTGGTCGGCCCAGGCGCAGAACCAGTCGGTCGACTGCTTCTTGGTGAGCGAGTTGGTGCTCTTCGTCGACTGGCACTTGGCGACCGTGCCGTCGATCTCGACCTCCTCGGGCTCGCCGACCAGCTCGGGCTTCTCCATCCCTCCCGAGTTCCCCGAGGAGCTCTTCTCCACCTGCTCCTGGATGTTGGTGAAGAACTTGTCCAGCGTCTTCTCCGGGTCGGCGATCTCGCCGTAACCGCCCACCATGGTGACCCCCTTGGCGGTGAGCAGTTCCGACCGGTCGGGGAAGTCGCCGGCGGTGCCGGGATCGGCCGGGTCGTAGCTGCCGAAGTCGGCCGTCGACCACTGGCCGAGGATGGCGGTGCCGTTCTTGACGCCGCTCTTCTCCATGTCCTTCGCGGTGTCGGAGTCGCTCTCCTCGGAGCCCTTGCCGAACCGGTTGTAGTCGTCCAGCACCGTCTTGGGCGTGGTGAGCTTGTGCGGGCCGTCGTCCTTCAGGGCGTCCGCGCCGCCGCCTCCGCCTCCGCCGACGACGAAGTACGCGCCGACACCGATGGCCGCCACGACCGCGACGGCGCCGACCACGATGGCGGCCACCTTGCCGCCGCCCCCGCCGGACGCCGGGGGCTGGGGCGGCGCGCCGTACGGCGGCTGTCCGTAGGGAGGCTGCTGGCCGTAAGAAGGCTGCTGGGGCGGGACGCCGGGCTGTCCGGGGTGGCCGGGCTGCTGCTGCGGGTAGCCGTAGCCGGGCTGGGCCGGAGGGGGCGTCTGCTGGGGATGTCCGTAACCGGGCTGGGGGACCTGCGGCGGCCGGCCGTACGGTCCCTGCTGGCCGTACGGGCCGGGCTGCTGGGGCTGCCCGCCGTACGGGCCCGGCTGATTGTGGCTCATGACTGGGTTCCCCTCCAGACGCTTACGTGCTGCTGACATCCTGGCTCAGAGTCAACGACTCCAGACGGGCGGGGGTCGCACCGTTACAAAGGAAACGCGTTTCGGGACACCCCCGTGACGGCTCTAAACTGAGCCCGTGACCGACAACGCTCAGCAGCAGCCACCAGCGCCCACGACCGAACTGCCGACCCAGTACGCGCCGGCCGACGTAGAGGGGCCGCTGTACGAGCGCTGGGTGGAGCGGGGTTACTTCGAGGCGGACGCGAAGAGCGACAAGCCGCCCTACACCATCGTCATCCCCCCGCCGAACGTCACCGGCAGCCTGCACCTGGGCCACGCCTTCGAGCACACGCTGATCGACGCCCTCACCCGCCGCAAGCGCATGCAGGGGTACGAGACGCTGTGGCAGCCCGGCATGGACCACGCCGGCATCGCCACGCAGAACGTGGTGGAGCGGGAGCTCGGCAAGGAGGGCAAGTCCCGTCACGACCTGGGCCGTGAGGCGTTCGTCGAGCGGGTCTGGAAGTGGAAGGGCGAGTCCGGCGGCCAGATCAGCGGCCAGATGCGCCGCCTCGGCGACGGCGTCGCCTGGACGCGTGAGCGCTTCACGATGGACGAGGGCCTGTCCCAGGCCGTCCAGACCATCTTCAAGCGGCTCTACGACGACGAGCTGATCTACCGCGCCGAGCGCATCATCAACTGGTGCCCGCGCTGCCTGACCGCGATCTCCGACATCGAGGTCAACTACCAGGACGACGACGGCGAGCTCGTCTCCATGAAGTACGGCGAGGGCGACGAGACCATCGTCGTCGCCACCACCCGCGCGGAGACGATGCTCGGTGACACGGCCGTCGCCGTCCACCCCGAGGACGAGCGCTACAAGCACCTCGTCGGCAAGCTGATCAGGCTGCCGCTGACCGACCGCTCCATCCCGGTCGTCGCCGACGAGCACGTCGACCCCGAGTTCGGCACCGGCGCCGTCAAGGTGACCCCGGCCCACGACCCGAACGACTTCGAGATCGGCCAGCGCCACGACCTGCCGTCCATCGCCGTGATGGACGAGCACGCCGTCATCACCGCGCACGGCCCCTTCCAGGGCCTGGACCGTCTCGAGGCCCGCTCCGCCATCGTCGCCGCGCTGCGCGCCGAGGGCCGGATCGTCGCCGAGAAGCGCCCCTACGTCCACTCCGTCGGCCACTGCTCGCGGTGCAGCACCACCATCGAGCCGCGGCTGTCCATGCAGTGGTGGGTCAAGGTCGGCCCGCTCGCCAAGGCCGCGGGTGACGCGGTCCGCGACGGCCGCGTCAAGATCCACCCGCAGGAGATGGAGAAGCGCTACTTCGACTGGGTCGACAACCTCCACGACTGGTGCATCTCGCGGCAGTTGTGGTGGGGCCACCGCATCCCCGTCTGGTACGGGCCCGAGGGCGAGGTCGTCTGCGTCGGACCGGACGAGGAGCCGCCGAGCGGCGAGGGCTGGCGCCAGGACTCCGACGTCCTCGACACCTGGTTCTCCTCCGGCCTGTGGCCGTTCTCCACGCTGGGCTGGCCCGAGCAGACCGAGTCGCTGGCGAAGTTCTACCCGAACTCCGTCCTGCTCACCGGCTACGACATCCTCTTCTTCTGGGTCGCCCGGATGATGATGTTCGGCCTCTACGCGATGGACGGCACCCCGCCGTTCCACACCATCGCCCTGCACGGCATGGTCCGTGACCAGAACGGCAAGAAGATGTCCAAGTCCTTCGGGAACGTGGTCAACCCGCTGGACTGGATGGACAAGTACGGCTCCGACGCGCTCCGCTTCACCCTGGCGCGCGGCGCCAACCCGGGCGTCGACGTGCCCATCGGCGAGGACTGGGTCCAGGGCTCGCGCAACTTCGCCAACAAGATCTGGAACGCCACGCGCTTCGCGCTGATGAACGGCGCGACGGTCGAGGGCCCGCTGCCGGACGCGTCGAAGATGTCGCCCACCGACCGCTGGATCCTGTCCCGGCTGAACTCCGTCGTCGCCGAGGTCGACGCGTACTACGACGACTACCAGTTCGCCAAGCTGTCGGACGCGCTGTTCCACTTCGCCTGGGACGAGGTCTTCGACTGGTACGTCGAGCTGTCCAAGACGACGTTCCAGGCGGGCGGCGAGCCGGCCGAGGTCAGCAAGCGCGTCCTCGGCGAGGTCCTCGACGTCACGCTGCGGCTGCTGCACCCGGTCGTCCCGTTCGTCACCGAGACCCTGTGGACGACGCTGACCGGCGGCGAGTCCGTCGTCATCGCCGACTGGCCGGCCGACAGCGGCTTCCGCGACGAGGCCGCCGAGCGGGAGATCGGGACGCTCCAGTCGGTGATCACCGAGGTCCGCCGGTTCCGCGCCGACCAGGGCCTCCAGCCCGGCCAGCGGGTCCCGGCCCGGCTGACGCTGGAGGGCACCGCCCTCGCCGCGCACGAGGCGGCCATCCGCCAGCTGCTGCGCCTCCAGCCCGAGGGCGACTCCTTCACGGCCACGGCGACCCTGCCGGTCGCCGGTGTCGAGGTCGCGCTGGACCTGTCCGGCGTGATCGACGTCGCCGCCGAGCGCAAGCGGCTCGCCAAGGACCTCGCCGCCGCCGAGAAGGAGAAGGCCCAGGCGACGGCCAAGCTCGGCAACGAGGCGTTCCTGGCCAAGGCCCCGGACCAGGTCGTCGACAAGATCCGCACGCGGCTCGCCAAGGCGGAGGACGACATCGTCCGCATCCGCACCCAGCTCGACCGGCTGCCCCAGGCCTGACGCCCGGCCCGCAGTCCGTACGGCCCCCGACCGGTACCTCCCGGCCGGGGGCCGTTCACGTCGTGGTGGCGGTCCGGTAACCCGGCGGGGGGAACCTGTCGGCTCCGCCCGCCGACAGGCCCACGCCGCCAGGAGCGCCCCCGCCGATGTCCTCAGCCACGTCCCCCGCCGCCGCACCCCAAGCGCTGGACCGTGCCGCCGGCCGGGAGCGGCGGTACGACATCGACCTGCTGCGGGTGCTGTGCACCGCCGCCGTCGTCCTGGTGCACGCCTCCGCCGAGTTCATCGACGCCGGGCACCGCACCACCGGGATCCTCGGGGACACGGCGGGCCGGTTCGCCGTGCCCGTGTTCTTCGCGATGGCCGGCTGGGCCGCGCTGTCCGGAGCGCCGGTGCGGGACGAGGCCCGGCTGCTCGCCCGGCTGGGCCGGATCCTGCGCCCGATGGCCCTCTGGACGGCCCTCTACCTGCTGGCAGCGTACGTGTCCGGCGGGAACCGGGACCAGGCCGGTGAGGAGGCGGTGCGGGCGCTCTTCGGGTCCGTCCAGGCGGCCTTCCACCTCTGGTACCTGTACGCCTACGTCCCCCTGCTCCTGCTGCTCGGCGTCGTGGTGCTGGTCGTGCGGGGGCGTGCCCTGCCCCGCCGTTCGGCGGTGCTGCTGGCCGCACTGGCCGTCGCACCGGCGCTCCTCGGGGACGTGACGACGCTCACCGGCTGGGCGCCGCCCGACTGGGCGTGGTCGGTGCCGCTGTCCTCGGTGGTGTACGCGGTGGCCGGCGCCGCGCTGCTCGCCGCCCCGCGCCGCGGCCCGCGCGCGCTGTGGGCGGCGGCCGCCGCGGTGGCGTTCGCCGTCCTCGCCGTCTACCAGCTCACAGTGCGCCACCCCGCCGCGTACGGCAGCGCCGTGGTGGCCGCGGTGACCTTCGCGGTGCTGGGGACGGTGGCCGGGGTGCGGGTGCCGGAGCGGGTGCGGCCCCTGGTGGCGCGGCTGTCGGACGCGTCGTTCGGGACGTACCTGGTGCACCTGGTGTTCGTGACGCTGCTGGCCGGGCCGGCCGCCGGGCACCTGCCGGCCGGACCCTGGGCCCCGGTGGCGCTCGCCGGGACCACGGTGGCGGCGGCCGCGCTGTCCTTCGCCGTGAGCCTCCTGTGGGGGCGCCTGGGGTGGCGCGCCTGGCTCGGCTGAACCGGCAGCGGGGGGTGCGGGGCACCACCCGCGCCGCTCCGTAGACTGGGGAGCGTGAGCGAGCGCCCAGATTCAGCAGGTCCTGACCCGGACGACCCCTTCGACGAGTTCGCGGAGCTCGTGGAGGAGGAGACCCGCCGCGACCCCGACCTGGCGGTGATCGAGGCCGGCAGCCGTACCCTGCGCACCCAGGGCGGACCGCCGCAGGCGGACGTCCCCGCGCGCCCCGCCGACCCCGAGGTCGACAAGGCCCTGCGTGAGGTGGAGTCGGAACTCGCCACCCGCTGGGGCGAGACCAAGCTGGAGCCGTCGGTGGCCCGCATCGCCGCCCTGATGGACGTCCTCGGGGAACCTCAGCGCGCGTACCCTTCGATCCACATCACCGGCACCAACGGCAAGACGTCCACGGCCCGCATGATCGAGGCCCTGCTCGGCGCCTTCGACCTGCGCACCGGCCGCTACACCTCCCCGCACGTCCAGTCCGTCACCGAGCGGATCAGCCTCGACGGGGCACCGGTCTCCGCCGAGCGGTTCATCGAGACGTACCAGGACATCAAGCCGTACGTGGAGATGGTCGACGCCTCCCAGGAGTACCGGCTGTCCTTCTTCGAGGTGCTGACCGGCATGGCGTACGCCGCTTTCGCCGACGCGCCCGTGGACGTGGCGGTCGTCGAGGTCGGCATGGGCGGCGCCTGGGACGCGACGAACGTGATCGACGCCGGCGTCGCCGTGGTGACGCCGATCGACCTGGACCACACCGACCGGCTGGGCTCCACGCCCGCCGAGATCGCCACCGAGAAGTCCGGCATCGTCAAGCCGGACGCGACGGTGATCATGGCGCAGCAGCCGGTGGACGCGGCGCAGGTGCTGCTGAAGAAGGCCGTCGAGGTGGGCGCCACCGTGGCCCGCGAGGGCCTGGAGTTCGGCGTCCTGGACCGGCAGGTCGCCGTCGGCGGCCAGCTGATGACGCTGCGCGGGCTGGGCGGCGAGTACACCGAGGTGTACCTGCCGCTGCACGGCGCGCACCAGGCGCACAACGCGGCGGTGGCCCTCGCGGCCGTCGAGGCGTTCTTCGGCATCGGTTCCCAGCAGGCCCAGCCGCTCGACATCGACACCGTGCGCAAGGCGTTCGCCTCCGTCGCCTCGCCGGGCCGCATGGAGGTCGTGCGCAGGTCGCCGACCGTCGTGCTGGACGCCGCCCACAATCCGGCCGGCGCGCGGGCGGCGGCCGACACGATCGGCGAGGCCTTCCAGTTCAGCAACCTGATCGGCGTGGTCGGCGCGAGCGGCGACAAGAACGTGCGCGGGCTCCTCGAGGCTTTCGAACCGGTCTTCGCCGAGGTCGTCGTCACCCAGAACACCAGCCACCGCGCGATGGACGCGGACGAGCTGGCCGCCGTCGCCGTGGAGGTGTTCGGGGAGGACCGCGTGCAGGTCGAGCCCCGGCTGCCGGACGCCCTGGAGGCCGCGATCACGCTGGCCGAGGAGGAGGGCGAGTTCGCCGGCGGCGGTGTGCTCGTCACCGGTTCCGTCATCACCGTCGGCGAGGCCCGACTGCTCCTGGGGAAGGGCTGAGATCCCGTGCGTACGCTCTGTTCGTCGACGCTGATCGGCGAGTTCTTCGTGATCGGCTTCGCCGGCCTCGTGGCGATGAAGCAGCCCGACCTGTCCACCGGCACGGTGTGGACGGTCTGCGGCATCGCCATGCTCCTGTCGGTCGTCCTGTGCGGGATGGTCGGCCGGCCGGGCGGGGTGGCCCTGGGCTGGGCGCTGCAGATCGCCCTCGTCGCCTCCGGGGTCTTCGTGCCGATGATGTTCTTCCTGGGCGCGGTCTTCGCGCTGCTGTGGTGGGCGTCGGTGCACTTCGGGCGAAAGGTGGACGAGGCGAAGGCCCGTTTCGCCGCACAGGCGCAGCAGCCGGACACTGCGTGACGGACGGTCCGACACGCCCGGTAACCTCTGTGACCCGCACCATCTGACGCACAAGGAGCCCCGTCGTGACCCAGCGCACCCTCGTCCTCCTCAAGCCCGACGCCGTCCGTCGTGGCCTGACCGGCGAGATCATCAGCCGCATCGAGCGCAAGGCCGGCTGGAAGATCACCGCGCTGGAGCTGCGCACCCTGGACCAGGACACGCTGGAGCAGCACTACGGCGAGCACAAGGGCAAGCCCTTCTACGAGCCGCTGGTGGAGTTCATGGCGTCCGGCCCGGTCGTGGCGATGATCGTCGAGGGTGAGCGGGTCATCGAGGGGCTGCGCCAGCTGGCGGGTCCCACCGACCCGATCGCCGCCGCCCCGGGCTCGATCCGCGGCGACTACGGCGTGATCGTCCGCGAGAACCTGATCCACGCGTCCGACTCGGAGGAGTCCTCCGCGCGCGAGATCAAGATCTTCTTCCCCGGCCGCGCCTGAGCGAGCCCCGGCCGACACGCCCGGCCGGCGCTGCCGACGCGCGCCGCGCCGAAGTCCCGGCCGCCCCTGAGCCGAAGCCCTCGACCACGCCGACCGGCACGTCGGCCCCGCCGAGGCGGGGTGCCGGCCGTGCCGATGCCAGGACGGCCGGCCGGGGCGGCAATCGGCCACGGGACGCCGCCCGGGTGATCCGGGACGCCTGCCGTGGCGCGGTGACCCGGCGCGCCCGGGCGGACACGTCGGGGTGATGCCGTGCGCGGCCCGTCTCACGACGAGGGATCCGCGCATAACGATCACATCGCGGCCACGGTCCACGGTTATGTCGCACGTCGTAGGGTCTGGGGGCTTTGCCCCCGGGCCACATTTGGCATATGCACGGCGTTCGGGGGAACGGATGCCCCCGATGGGCCGTCTCCAAAGGCAGGGCGACCCGCCATCTGATGACAATGGCGAAGACCCTCGCACAGTGTGCGCGAAGGCACGTCTACCATGGACGCCATCGCGTCACCGCACCCACCTCGCCGACCTGAAAAGCCCTCAAAAGCTCGTGGGAAGGCCAGACGAATCCTGATGGGGAACTCAATGTCGTTCATCGGCCGTGACATGGCTGTCGACCTCGGGACCGCCAACACGCTGGTGTACGTCAGGGGTCGCGGAATCGTACTCAACGAGCCGTCCGTCGTCGCGATCAACACCAACACCGGTGGCATCCTCGCGGTCGGTGCCGAAGCGAAGAAGATGATCGGGCGCACCCCCGGCAACATCGTCGCCGTGCGCCCGCTGAAGGACGGCGTCATCGCCGACTTCGAGATCACCGAGCGGATGCTCCGCTACTTCATCCTGAAGATCCACAAGCGGCGGTATCTGGCTCGTCCGCGGGTCGTCGTCTGCGTGCCCTCGGGCATCACGGGCGTCGAGCGCCGCGCCGTCATCGAGGCGTCGTCCCAGGCCGGCGCCCGTCAGGTGCACATCATCGAGGAGCCCATGGCGGCCGCCATCGGCTCCGGACTGCCGGTCCACGAGGCCACCGGCAACATGGTGGTGGACATCGGCGGCGGCACCACGGAGGTCGCGGTCATCTCCCTCGGCGGCATCGTCACCGCCCAGTCCATCCGGGTCGCGGGCGACGAACTGGACAACGCCATCATCCAGCACATCAAGAAGGAGTACTCCCTCCTGCTGGGTGAGCGCTCGGCCGAGCAGATCAAGATCACGATCGGTTCGGCGTACGACCTCGACACCGACGAACACACCGAAATCCGCGGCCGGGACCTCGTCTCGGGGCTGCCGAAGACCGTGGTGATCTCCGCCGCCGAAGTGCGCAAGGCGATCGAGGAACCGGTCAACGCCATCGTGGACGCGGTCAAGACGACCCTCGACAAGTGCCCGCCGGAGCTGTCCGGCGACATCATGGACCGGGGCATCGTGCTGACCGGCGGCGGAGCACTGCTGCGCGGCCTCGACGAGCGGCTGCGCCGGGAGACCGGCATGCCGATCCACATCGCCGAGGACCCCCTGGACAGCGTGGCGCTCGGCTCCGGCAAGTGCGTCGAGGAGTTCGAGGCCCTCCAGCAGGTGCTGGACGCCCAGCCCCGCAGATGACACACCGCCACGACTCCGCCGTACGAGACGTTCCCTCTCGTGCGGCGGAGCGCTGGTATCGAGGTCCGGGGCCGGTGGTGACGCCCCCAAGGCCCCGGTCCACACCACCCCACAGCTGAACAGACCTCCACCTCATACCCGTTCTCGACGAGGAAGGCACGGCCGCCGCACGTGAGGGACACGAAAGAGAGCCGGCTGCTCCTGGTGCTGCTGATCGCCACCGCGTTCGCACTGATCACGGTGGACATCCGCGGTGGGGAGGACTCACCGGTCGACGGTGCCCGGCAGGCGGCGGCGTCCGTCTTCGGCCCGATCGAGAACGGCGTGTCCAGCGCGGTCGACCCGATCGGCAACGCGGTCACCGCCGTCCGCGAGTCCGGCGACCGCCACGACCGGCTCGCCGAACTGGAGCGGGAGAACGCGGCGCTCAAGGCCGAACTCGGCAGCGAGGACCGCGGCCGCAGCCGCCTCAAGCAGCTCGACAAGCTCCTCGGCGTCGCCGGCAAGGGCCAGTACGGCATCAAGGGCGCCCAGGTCATCGCCATAGGAGCGGCCCAGGGCTTCTCCTGGACCATCACCATCGACGCGGGCGCCGACGACGGCATCAAGCGCGACATGACCGTCCTCAACGGCGACGGCCTGGTCGGCCGGGTCACCACCGTCGGCCCCGGCACCGCCACCGTGCTGCTCGCCAGCGACCCCGACTTCACCGTCGGCACCCGCATGGAGGCCGGCGACGAACTCGGCTTCGCCTCCGGCCAGGGCGACCGCCCGCTGCGCGTCGAACTGCTCAACAGCAAGGCCGAGATCAAGAAGGGCGACCGGCTGGTCACCTTCGGCTCGCAGGCCGACAAGCCGTTCGTGCCCGGCGTCCCGGTCGGCGTGGTCTCCCGCGTCGACCCCTCCGGCGGCGACCTGACCCGCACCCTGTACGTCACGCCGTTCGTCAACTTCAGCAAGCTCGACGTGGTGGGCGTCGTCGTCCAGGCGCCCGCGAAGGACCCGCGCGACACGGTGCTGCCGAAGAAGCCCAAGCCGACCCCGACGCCGACCGTGACGGTGACCGTCACCCCCTCGGCCCCTGCCGACGGCCTGAACCAGCAAGAGCAGTAGGAGCTGTCACCCCATGCGCGTCAACCGGATCCTGCTCTCCAGCTCGCTGATCGTCGTCGCCCTGGTGGTCCAGGTGAGCGTCCTCGCCCGCCTCCACCTCCCCGGTGCCGTCCCCGACCTGCTGCTGCTCGTCGTCCTCGGTCTCGCCCTGGTCTACGGCCATGTCGGCGGCGCCCTCGTGGGTTTCGCCGCCGGCCTCCTCGCCGACCTCGCCCCGCCCGCCGACCACGCCGTCGGCCGATACGCGCTCGTGCTGTGCGTCATCGGCTACCTCGCCGGACTCGTCAAACCCGAGAGCGGCCAGGTGAAGACGGCGGCCGGCCCGATGCTCGTGGTCGTCGCCGCCGCCGTCGGCTCCACCCTGCTCTACGCCGGGGTCGGCGCCCTGGTCGGCGACACCGCCGCCCGCCACGTCGGCCTGAGCGGACTGCTGTTCACCGCCGCCCTGTACGACCTGCTGCTCGCGCCGTTCGTGGTGCCCGGCGTGATGGCACTGGCCCGGCGCGCCGAGAACGACCCGCTCGCCGACACGAACTCCACCAGGTCCGGGGACATCTCCTCGGGCTGGCTCTCCGGCGGCACCGGACTGCGCATCGGCGGCCAGCGCAACGGACTGCGGGTCAAGGCGGCCCGCGCCCGCTCGGCCCGCGCCGGACGCATCAAGGGGGTCAAGCGCCTGTGACCTCCCGAAACTTCACCGGTACGGGTGAACGCGGCTGGAACGCGCGTCCACCGGCCGGTCGTTCACCACTCGTCACCATCCGCACGCACGCGCTCTGAGAGGGGAGGAAGCAGCGTGACCAACATCCCCGAGACCGGCCGCAGCACACGCGTCCAGGTCCGGCTCGTCGTCATCCAGGTCCTCGTCATCTCCCTGCTCGGCACCCTCGGCGGGCGCCTGTGGTACCTCCAGATCCGCGAGGGCGACCAGTACGCCAAGGAGGCCTCCGGCAACCACGTCCAGCAGGTCGTCCAGCCCGCCGTGCGCGGCTCGATCCTGGACGCCCGCGGCGTGGCCCTCGCGGACAACGAGACGCGGCTCGTCGTCTCCGCCTCCCGCACCGACCTCATGAAGATGAAGGACGACGGCGAGGCGGTCCTCACCAAGCTCGCGGGCGTCCTCGGCATGAAGCCCGAGGACGTCATGACGAAGGTCCGGCTGTGCAACGCCGAGACCCCCCAGCCCTGCTGGAACGGCTCGCCCTACCAGCCCATCCCCATCACCGACGAGGCCACCCCTAAGCAGGCCCTGCAGATCCGCGAGCGCGCCGAGGACTTCCCCGGCATCACCGCCGAGCCGCAGGCCCTGCGCCGCTACCCGAGCCCCGGCAAGGCCAACACCGCCCAGGTCCTCGGCTACCTCTCGCCGGTCACCGACGACGAGATCCAGCAGGCCCAGGACACCGACTCGCCCTACCTGCGCTCCGACATGGTCGGACGCTCCGGCCTGGAGCGGCAGTACGACCAGCAGCTGCGCGGCAAGGCCGGCGTCACCCGCTACGAGGTCGACAAGCTCGGCCGGGTCCTCGGCCAGGCCCAGGCCGACCCCGCCGAGCCCGGCGCCAACCTCGTCACCAGCATCGACTCCCGTGTGCAGCGCATCGCCGAGTTCGAGCTCAACGAGGCGATGAAGGAAGCCCGCAAGCAGCACGACCGCAACACCGGCCGCAACTACGAGGCCGACTCCGGGGCCGTCGTCGTCATGGAGGCCAAGACCGGCCGCGTCGTCGCCATGGCCTCCAACCCGACCTACGACCCCAACTCCTGGGTCGGCGGCATCTCCGCCAAGGACTACGCCCAGCTCACCGGCAAGAAGTCCAACTACCCGCTGCTGAACCGCGCCATCCAGGGCCTGTCCGCACCCGGCTCCATCTTCAAGGTGATCCCGACGGCCGCCGCCATCAAGGCCGGCTACTCCTTCGAAGGCCCCTACAACTGCTCCAGCGCCTACTCCATCGGCGGCCAGGTCTTCAAGAACTTCGAGTCGCAGAACCACGGCCCGATCAGCCTCGGCCGGGCCCTCGAGGTCTCCTGCGACACCGTCTTCTACGCCCTCTCCCACGAGGAGTGGAAGCGCGACGGCGGCAACAAGCCCAAGAAGAACGCCCACGACTGGTTCTACAAGACCGCCCACCAGTTCGGCCTCGGCGAGGAGACCGGCATCGACCTGCCCAACGAGGTCACCGGCCGCGTCCCCGACCGCCAGTGGAAGGCCGACTACTGGAAGGCCAACAAGGACGCCTGGTGCAAGTACGGCAAGAAGGGCGGCAGCTACGCCGAGCAGATCGCCTACGAGAACTGCCTCGAAGGCAACCGGCTGCGCGCCGGTGACTCGGTGAACTACTCCATCGGCCAGGGCGACACACTGGTCACGCCCATCCAGATGGCCACCATCTACGCGGCCATCTCCAACGGCGGCACCCTCTACAACCCCACTGTCGGCAAGGCCGTCATCAGCCCCGACGGCCGGACGGTCAAGGAGATCGAGCCCCAGGCCCACGGCAAGCTGCCGACGTCGAAGAAGACGCTCAAGCAGATAGACGAAGCCCTCGAGGGAGTCGCCACCCGCGGTACGGCCGCGTGGCGGTTCGGGGGCTGGCCACAGGACAAGATCCCGATGCACGCCAAGACCGGTACGGCCGAGGTGTACGGCAAGCAGACCACCTCCTGGTTCGCCACCTACACCAAGGACTACTCGATCGTAATGACGATCTCCCAGGGCGGTACCGGCTCCGGCGCCTCGGGCCCCGCCGTGCGCAACATCTACAACGCCCTCTACGGCGTCTCCGAGGACGGCGAGATCGACAACAAGAAGGCGCTGCTGCCCACGCCGCAGAAGACGCTGCCCAAGGTCCGCACGGACGGCACCATCACCTCGCCGAAGGTCTCCAAGGACTTCGCCAAGGACCAGCGGGCCACGCCGTCGCCCGACGCCGAGGCCGGCACCCCGCAGCAGGACGACCCGGCCGACCCGCAGCAGACCGGCACGGCCCCCTCGCCCGAGAACACCAACCGCGACACCCGCCGCGGACGACGCCGGAACCCGGGACCGGGCCGCGGCGGCGGCCGGCCACGCGGCCGCGCCTCCCGGCCGCGCGCCGCCCACCCGGAGAGGACGACGTCATGACCGGCGGCGTCAACAGCTTCCAGGTCTCCGGGTACGGACCCGAGCGGGCCGGCTGGACGCGGGTGTTCGCCCGCGACTCCCTGGCCCGCCGGCTGGACTGGCCGATACTGCTCTCGGCGCTCGCCCTGTCCCTGCTGGGCTCGCTGTTGGTGTACTCGGCCACCCGCAACCGCACCGAGCTCAACCAGGGCGACCCGTACTACTTCCTGGTCCGGCACTGGCTGAACACCGGCATCGGCGTGGCCCTGATGATCGGCGCCGTCTGGCTCGGCCACCGGGGCCTGCGCACGGCCGTGCCCCTGCTGTACGGCGCCTCGGTGTTCCTGATCCTGCTCGTGCTCACCCCGTTGGGCTCCACGATCAACGGCGCGCACAGCTGGATCAAGCTGCCCGGCGGCTTCTCCCTCCAGCCCTCGGAGTTCGTCAAGATCACGATCATCCTGGGCATGGCCATGCTGCTCGCGGCCCGGGTCGACGCGGGGGACAAGCCGTACCCCGACCACCGCACGGTGCTCCAGGCGCTCGGCCTCGCCGTCGTCCCCATGCTGATCGTGATGCTCATGCCCGACCTCGGGTCGGTCATGGTCATGGTCATCATCGTGCTCGGCGTGCTGCTCGCCTCCGGAGCCTCCAACCGGTGGATCTTCGGCCTGCTCGGCGCGGGCGCGGCCGGCGCGATCGCCGTCTGGCAGCTCGGCATCCTCGACGAGTACCAGATCAACCGCTTCGCCGCCTTCGCCAACCCCGAGCTCGACCCGGCCGGCGTCGGCTACAACACCAACCAGGCCCGCATCGCCATCGGCTCCGGCGGACTGTCCGGCTCCGGCCTCTTCCACGGCTCCCAGACCACCGGCCAGTTCGTCCCCGAACAGCAGACCGACTTCGTCTTCACCGTCGCCGGCGAGGAACTCGGCTTCGTCGGCGGCGCACTGATCATCGGCCTGCTCGGCATCATCCTCTGGCGCGCCTGCCGCATCGCCCGCGACACCACCGACCTGTACGGCACCATCGTCGCCGCCGGCATCGTCGCCTGGTTCGCGTTCCAGAGCTTCGAGAACATCGGCATGACCCTGGGCATCATGCCGGTCACCGGTCTGCCCCTGCCGTTCGTCTCCTACGGCGGATCCTCGATGTTCGCGGTCTGGCTGGCGGTGGGCCTGCTGCAGTCGCTCCGGGTGCAACGGCCCATGTCCGCCTGACCCCGGTCCCGCCGGGCCCACCCCGGCCCACCAGACCCGCCCGGCCCCGCACGTCACCGGTGCGGAGCGGCCCACTGCCGCTCCGCACCCACGGCGACTACATTCGGGACATGGCGGACACCAAGCGCGAGATCGAGCGAAAGTACGAGTCCGACGACACCGGGCTGCCCGACCTGACCCGCGTCCCCGGTGTCGCGTCCGTGCGGGAGCGGGGCGTCACCCACCTCGACGCCACCTACCACGACACCGCCGACGAACGCCTGGCCGCGTCCGCCGTCACCCTGCGCCGCCGCACCGGAGGCTCCGACGCCGGGTGGCACCTGAAGTTCCCCGTCGCCCCCGGGGTGCGCGACGAGATCCAAGCCCCGCTCTCGGACACCCTCCCGGACGAACTCGCCGCCCTGGTCCGCTCCCGCGTCCGCGACCGGGACCTGCTGCCCGTGGTCCGGCTGCGCTCCGACCGCGACGTCCGTCACCTCCTCGACGCCGACGGCAGGATGCTCGCCGAGGTGAGCGTCGACACCGTGCACGCCGAACGCCTCACCGGCGCGGGCGGCACCGCCCGGTGGACCGAGATCGAGGTCGAGCTCGCCGACGACGGTGACCCCGCCTTCCTCGACAAGGTCGAGAAGCGGCTCCGCAAGGCGGGCGTACGGCCCTCCGCGTCGGCCTCCAAACTGGCCCGCGCCCTCGCCGAGACCGCGCCCGACGCCGGTGAGGGCCGCAGCGCCGACACCACCCCGGACACCGCCGGCACACCCCCCGCCACCGCCCCCGGGGCCGCTCCCCGGCACAAGCACCGCCCCCGCCCGGACGGCACCCCCGTCACCGCCGGCGACCACGTCCTCGCCTACGTCCGCGCCCAGCGCGACGCCCTCGTCGAGCTCGACCCCGCCGTACGGCAGGACGTCCCCGACTCCGTGCATCGCATGCGGGTCGCCACCCGCCGCCTGCGCAGCACCTTCCGCACCTTCCGCGGCGTCCTCGACCGGGCGACGACCGACCCGCTCGCCGACGACCTCAAGTGGCTGGCCGCCGAGCTCGGCCTGGACCGCGACCAGGAGGTCCTCGCCGAACGCCTCACCGACGCCCTCGGCGCCCTGCCCGCGAACCAGGTCACCGGCCCGGTCTCCGACCGCCTCGCCACCTGGTCCGCCGCCCGCCACAAGGGAGCCCACCACGAGGTCGTCGCCATCCTCGACTCCCGCCGCTACCTCACCCTCCTCGACACCCTGGACGCCCTCCTCGCCGACCCGCCCCTGCGGAAGAGGGCCGGGGCCAAGCCGCGCAAGGTGCTCGCCAAGGCCGTGCGCAAGGACTTCGACAAGCTCGCCGGACTCGTCACCCGCGCCCAGGAACTCCCGCCCGGCCCGGAGCGCGACACCGCGCTGCACGAGGCGCGCAAGAAGACCAAGCGCACCCGGTACGCCGCCGAGGCCGCCGCCCCCGCGCTCGGCGCACCCGCTGAGGAGGCGGTCCGGGACATGAAGGCGCTGCAGAGCCTGCTCGGCGACCACCAGGACAGCGTCATGGCCCGCCGCACCCTGCGCGAGCTCGCCGCCGTGGCCCACGCGGCGGGGGAGAGCGACTTCACGTACGGCGTGCTCCACGCCCGCGAGGAACACCGCGCGCGGGCCGCAGAGGCCGCCCTCCCGGAGGCGTGGAGCTCGATCAGCCGGGAGTTCGCGTTCTGAGCGCCGTACGGGGGACCCCTCCGGGCGGGTTAGGCTGGATGGTCACCCGCCCCTGAGCCGTCAGTCCGGCCGGGGGACCGCAGTCACCACACGAAGGTTCGCGATGCCTGCCGAAGCCGCCGAGTCTGTGTTCCCGCAGCTCGAAGCTCTGCTCCCGCATGTGCAGAAGCCGATCCAGTACGTCGGCGGAGAGCTCAACTCCACGGTCAAGGACTGGGAATCCTGCGACGTCCGCTGGGCGCTCATGTACCCGGACGCGTACGAGGTCGGGCTGCCCAACCAGGGCGTCATGATCCTCTACGAGGTCCTCAACGAACAGGACGGCGTCCTGGCCGAGCGCACCTACAGCGTCTGGCCGGACCTCGAGGCGCTGATGCGCGAGCACCGTGTGCCGCAGTTCACCGTCGACAGCCACCGCCCGGTCAAGGCCTTCGACGTGTTCGGCCTGAGCTTCTCCACGGAGCTCGGCTACACGAACATGCTCGCCGCCCTGGACCTGGCCGGCATCCCGCTGGAGTCGAAGGACCGCGGCCTCGACGACCCGATCGTCATGGCCGGCGGCCACGCGGCCTTCAACCCGGAGCCGATCGCCGACTTCATCGACTGCGCGATCATCGGCGACGGTGAGCAGGCGGTCCTGGAGGTCACGCGGATCATCCGCGCCTGGAAGGAGGAGGGCCGCCCCGGCGGCCGCGAGCAACTCCTCCTGCGCCTGGCGAAGACCGGCGGCGTGTACGTCCCCGGTTTCTACGACGTCGAGTACCTCCCCGACGGCCGTATCGCCCGTGTCGTGCCGAACCGCTCCGGCGTGCCGTGGCGCGTGTCCAAGCACACCGTCATGGACCTCGACGAGTGGCCCTACCCCAAGCAGCCCCTCGTCCCGCTCGCCGAGACGGTGCACGAGCGCATGTCCGTGGAGATCTTCCGCGGCTGCACCCGAGGCTGCCGTTTCTGCCAGGCCGGCATGATCACCCGCCCGGTCCGTGAGCGCTCCATCACCGGCATCGGCGACATGGTCGACAAGGGTCTGAAGGCGACCGGCTTCGAAGAGGTCGGCCTGCTCTCCCTGTCCTCCGCCGACCACTCGGAGATCGGCGACATCGCCAAGGGCCTCGCCGACCGCTACGAGGAAGACAAGATCGGCCTCTCGCTGCCCTCCACCCGGGTCGACGCCTTCAACATCGACCTGGCGAACGAGCTGACCCGCAACGGCCGCCGTTCGGGCCTCACCTTCGCCCCCGAGGGCGGCTCCGAGCGCATCCGCAAGGTCATCAACAAGATGGTCTCGGAGGAGGACCTGATCAGGACCGTCGCGACGGCCTACGGCAACGGCTGGCGCCAGGTGAAGCTGTACTTCATGTGCGGCCTGCCCACCGAGACCGACGACGACGTCCTGCAGATCGCCGACATGGCCACCCGGGTGATCGCCAAGGGTCGCGAGGTGTCCGGCTCCAACGACATCCGCTGCACCGTCTCCATCGGCGGATTCGTGCCCAAGCCGCACACGCCGTTCCAGTGGGCCCCGCAGCTCTCCGCCGAGGAGACCGACGAGCGCCTGGCCAAGCTGCGCGACAAGATCCGCGGCGACAAGAAGTACGGCCGCTCCATCGGCTTCCGCTACCACGACGGCAAGCCCGGCATCGTCGAGGGCCTGCTCTCCCGGGGCGACCGCCGCATCGGCGCGGTCATCCGCGCGGTCTACGACGACGGCGGCCGCTTCGACGGCTGGCGCGAGCACTTCTCCTACGACCGCTGGATGGCGTGCGCGGACAAGGCGCTGCCCGAGTTCGGGGTGGACGTCGACTGGTACACCACCCGCGAGCGCACCTACGAGGAGGTCCTTCCCTGGGACCACCTCGACTCCGGTCTGGACAAGGACTGGCTCTGGGAGGACTGGCAGGACGCCCTCGACGAGACCGAGGTCGAGGACTGCCGCTGGACCCCGTGCTTCGATTGTGGCGTGTGTCCTCAGATGGACACGAGCATTCAGATCGGCCCCACGGGCAAGAAGCTGCTGCCCCTGACGGTCAAGAACGCGGGTCCGGTACCGAGCGGTCACGCGCACTGAGCCCGGCCCGGGCTGACGGGCGCAACACGAAACGGAGCAGCGGCCTCTTCGGCGGGGGGTCGCTGCTCCGTTGTCGTGGGGTGGGGCGTTACGGGACCTGCCGGCCGCCGTAGGGGCGGACCCTGTGGCGGGGGCTGACCGTGCGGCGGGGCGGGCGGGTGAGGGTGATCTGGCGGACGAGTTGCTGGAAGCAGGCCAGGGCGGCGACTCCGGGGAGGGCCGCCGCCGCCGTGTCGGTGATGGTGCGGGGGGCCTGGGCCACGCACAGCAGGACCGCGACGGAGGAGAAGAGCAGGACGACGAACCAGGAGTGCAGGGCGCGTCGTTGGTGCAGGGCGGCGCGGAGGATGGAGAGCGAGCCGGCCAGCCAGGGGCCGTAGACCAGGATGGGCCACCAGGACGACGAGTCGCCGCTGCTGTGCGCCGTGGTGACGAGCAGCAGGGGTTCGTAGGTGACCACGCCGCTGAAAACGCTCACCATCGACACGGTGACCGCGGCCAGGGCGGCGATGGTGTAGCTGGCCACGCGCAGGGCGTCGGGGCGGGGGCGTGGGGGCTTGCGGTGGGCGCGGGGGGTTCGGCGCAGGGGTGGCAGTTCGGCCGTGATCTCGTGCAGGTTGCCCATGGGGCTGCCGGCCGGGGGCGCGGTGACCGAGGTCTCCTCGCGCGGGGGCGGGGCGGCGGGCGCGTACTCCTCGCGCGGAGGCGGGACCGTGGGGGCGTACTCCTCGCCGCGTGCCTCCTGGAGCAGGTAGGCGAGTTCCTCGGCCGGGTCCCAGGGGGGAACGGCGGGTTCCACGGGTTCCGCGTAGACGGCTCCGGCCCGGTGCCGCCCGGTTCCCGATTCGTTGAACGGATCGTGGGTGTCGGCGTTGTACCAGAGCGGGTCGTAGCGTTCATCATTCATGTCAGGATTGATTCATCGGGCCGGCGGGAGCACTCAACAGCTTTTGTGTGAAGTGCAGTTGGAGCGGACCTGACCTGCTTGCCTTCATACAGCGACTAACGGTGGCTGTTTCACTTGGATGCGCGGCGAATGAGTGAACGGCCGGGGGGACAATGGTTTTGTCAAAGGCTCCGAATTTCTTTTTTTCTCCTGGCGTTCACCATATGAGGAGCCCGGTCGCGGGCCGTGTGCATCCGCGGAGGCGTGCGCTGCGTCTACGCCGGTATGGATCTCGAGAAGGCGCCGGAGCCGGCGGGCGGTGAGGGGTGTCTCGTCGTCGCGATCCGCCTCCCGGTGCGGATCGTGGTGCTCGTCCTGGTCGTGCCGGTGCGAATGGTGTGGGACGCCCTGGTCGTGGTCGGGCGGTTCCTCGGCGACACGGTGTTCCGGCCGGTGGGGCGCGCCGCGCTGTGGGTGGGGCGCGCGGTGTTCGTGTGGCCGTTCGTGGCGCTGTGGCGTCATGTGCTCGTCCCCTTGGGCGGGGCGCTGCGCCGGCTGGGGACGGTGCTGCTCGTCGTTCCGGCCGTGGCGCTGTACCGGTGGGTGCTGACGCCCCTCGGTCATGCGGCGATGTGGTTCCACGCGCGCGTGCTGACACCGGTGGGGAACGGGCTCGCCGTGTGCGCCGCCGCCGTGGGGGACGCCCTGCTGTGGCTGGGCCGCGGGCTCGTCGTCGTGCCCTCGGTGTGGCTGTACCGGTGGGTGCTGTCGCCGGTCGGGCACGCACTGCTGTGGTGCGGCAGAGGGCTGGTGTCGCTGGGCGCGCTGCTCGTCACGGGGATCTGCACGGCCCTGTACTGGACCGCCCGGGTCCTGGTGGTGCTGCCGGCGCTCGCCGTGTGGCGGTGGGTGCTCGTCCCGGTGGGGCGGGTGCTCGGGGTGGTCGCGCGGGAGGTCGGTGCGGCGTTCGGGCACGCCTGGCGGGTCGCCGGGTACGTGTCGCTCGCCGTCGGCCGGGCTCTCGCCGCCCTCTTCCGGTGGACGGTCGTGGAACCGGCGCGGTGGGTGTACCGGAGCGTGCTCACCCCGGTGGGACACGTGGTGCGCGCGGTGGTGCTGCGGCCCGTCGCGGAGGCCGCGCGGAGCGTGGGACGTGTCACACGGCAAACCCTGCGTTCCGTCGGTGTGACCGCGCGTCAGGTGCGGTCGGACGTGCGGCGCGCGCTCCTCGGTGATCCCAAGAGGCCTGGCGCGCAAGGTGTTCAGAAGATCAAGAAACCTGCTGCCGCGTCGGACGGCCGTGGTGACCGTCTTCTGTTGACCAAGCGCTGACCAGGGTTTCGTCTCACCTGCGCCCGTTCTTACGTGCCCACTACATGTAGATGTCGCCTTCACAAAAGCTGCACACCCGCCCTCGGCCTGCGCTGCACCACCCGGTCGCTGCGCGGCGGCGGCCAGACGCGGAAGCCCGGCTGGCTCGCCCTCGGCGCCGCCTCCATCGGCTGCGGCATCTGGACCATGCACTTCATCGCCATGCTGGGCTTCTCCGCGAACGAGACGTCCATCCGCTACGACATCCCGCTCACGCCGCTCAGCCTCGCCGTCGCCGTCGTGGCCGTCGGCGTCCTCATCGTCGGCTACCGCGGCACCGGGCGGACGGCCCTGCTCACCGCCGGTGTCATCACCGGCCTCGGCGACGCGGGCATGCACCACATCGGCATGGCGAGCATGCGGATGCGCGGCGCCCTGCGGTACGACACCGTGCCGACCCGCACGCCTCGCACCCGGACGGCATGCGGGGCGCCCCCTGGGGTACCGGTGCGCAGGGAGACCGTCCCGCCGGCTGGTGAGCGCCGCCGTACGGCGCGTGACGAGGACGGACCACCGGGGAACCGGCGTCCCTGCTTGCACGTACTCTGAAAGGGACCACGGCCCTGGTGCCCGACCGGGACAGCCGGGGCCGTCGTCGTACGGCCGTACCCTGGAAGGAGGCGCGTCCCCGCGCCCCCTTGTGACAAGGAGAAGTTCCACTGGGCAAGCGACAGCCCGAAGGCCCGCCGCCCGCACCCGCGGTGCAGCGCATCCGACTGCGCTACACCAAGCGCGGCCGCCTCCGGTTCACCAGCCACCGTGACTTCCAGCGTGCCTTCGAGCGCGCGTTGCGCCGTGCCGAGGTGCCGATGGCGTACTCGGCCGGCTTCACGCCGCACCCGAAGGTGTCGTACGCCAATGCCGCACCCACCGGCACGGGCAGTGAGGCCGAGTACCTGGAGATCGCGCTCACCGAGCCGCGGGACCCCGAGCGGCTGAGGGCCCTGCTCGACGAGTCGATGCCCGCCGGGCTGGACATCGTCGAGGCCGTCGAGGCCCGCACCTCGGGGCTCGCCGACCGGCTCACCGCCTCCGTGTGGGAGCTGCGGCTCGACGGGGTGGCCCCCGAGGACGCCCGCCGTGCGGTGGACGCCTTCGAGACGGCCGAGGCCGTGGAGGTCCAGCGTCGCACCAAGAACGGCATCCGTACCTTCGACGCCCGCTCCGCGGTCGTCGCCCTGGAAACCGCCGAGGCGGACTCCTCGCCGGCTGATAGGCCGACCGACCGGCCCTGTGCGATACTGCGGCTGGTTGTTCGGCACGTGACGCCTGCCGTACGACCCGACGACGTCCTGTCCGGTCTCCGCGCCGTGGCCGACCTGGCGCCGCCGGTCCCCGCAGCGGTGACCAGGCTGGCGCAGGGGCTGTTCGATGAAGAGACCGGCACGGTGACCGACCCGCTCGCGCCCGACCGCGAGGCAGCAGCGACCGAGCCGCAACCGGCCGCCGCGACTGCCACCGCGACGGCGCCGGCGTAAGGAAGGTCCCGCGTAGGGACGGACGTCGTAAGCGCCGCCCTCGAACTCGGGAGCCACCTGGGTCGGGCAGCGCACCGACCAGAAGACTTTCGCCAGGCCGTGCGCATTCGGCGTACGGAACCGGCGAGACAGGACACAGAGAGCTTCCGAGCGGCGCCCGCGCCCCGGACGGCGGCCACCGCGCATCGCGCGGGCCGCGGACGTCACCGGCATCGCCGGACCAGGCGCGGCGCCCGGGAGCCTGACGGGAGAAACGCCCGCATGCTCGAACCGACCGAGCCCACCGAGGGCTCCGAACCGAACAACACCCCCAGCGACACCCTGCCGCCCCGCCGGCGGCGGCGTGCCGCGTCGCGTCCGGCGGGGCCGCCCGCCGCGACCGCGGAGTCGACGGCCGAGACCGTCGCGCCGGCCATACCGGCCGCCGAGCCGGCCGCGGCTGCCGCGTCCGCCGAGGTCACGGGGGCGACCGAGTCCGCCGAGGACCGGACCGGCACGGAGGAGAGCGCGGCCCCCGCGCCCCGTCGCCGCCGCGCCGTCCGCCGTGCGGCCGCGCCCGCCGGGGCACCCGCGTCGGCGGAGGCCGCCGAGACCGTCGTACCGGCCGCGGCGGAGCCCGCGGCCCCGGCGTCCGAGCCGGTCGCCGGCGCCACGGAGGACGCCGCCCCGCGCCGCACCCGGCGCCGCGCCACGCGCACCGTGACCTCGCCCACGAAGGCGGAGGCGGCGACGACCGCCGACACCCCCGAGACCCCGGCCCCGGCCGAGCCCGCCGCCCCGGCGTCCGAGCCGGTCGCCGATGCCACGGAGGACGCCGCCCCGCGCCGCACCCGGCGCCGCGCCACGCGCACCGTGACCTCCCCGGCCGCCGACACCGCGGCCGGCGGGACGGAGACCGCCGACACCGCGACCACCGCCGCGGCCGCCGAGCCCGTCGCCGAGGAGACCTCCCCGGCCGCCGAGGCCGCCCCCGAGCCGGTCGCCGACGCCACGGAGGACGCCGCTCCGCGCCGTACCCGTCGTCGTGCCTCGCGGCGCGCGTCCGCGCCCGCCGGTGCTCCCGCGCCGGCCGCCGAGCAGAGCGACGAGGAAGAGACCGAGCAGGCCGCCCCGACCGCCGAGGAGGCCCCGGTGACCCGGAACGACAAGAAGGACGACACCGCCGCCGAGGCGCCCGCCGCCGAAGCCCCGGAGGCCCCCGCCGACGAGGCCGCCCCGCGCCGCCGCCGTCGCGTCGTCCGCAAGGCCGCCGCCGGCTTCGCCGAGCCCGCGCGCCCCGCCGGTCGCGCCGAGGACGAGGACGCCGAGGACGCCCCGCGCCGCCCGGCGCGCCCCGCCGTCGCCGTGTTCCAGCCCCCGGTCTTCACCGAGCCCCGCTTCCAGACCCCCGAGCGGGCCGCCGCCGAAGCGGCCGCCGGTACCGCCGAGTCCGTGGAGCCGGAGGAGGGGGCGGAGACGGAGGAGCTCCCGGAGGAGCAGCCCACCGCCTCCCGCCGCCGGCGCCGCCGTCGGGGTGCCGCCGACGAGCCCGAGGCCGCCGCACCGGCCGCCCCGGCCGCCGAGACCGCGCCCGAGGCCGACGCCGAGGACACCGACGAGCAGGCCGAGGACCAGGACACCGACGAGGGCGACGACCACGAGGACGGCGAGTCCTCCGGTTCGCGCCGCCGCCGTCGCCGCGGTGGCCGCCGCCGCCGTCGCGGTGACTCCGCCGACGCCGACGCCGACGAGTCCCAGGACGGCGGCTCCGCCGACACCGGGCGCGTCGCCGCCGAGCAGGCCGCCCAGGACGCCGAGGACACCGCCGAGCAGACCGAGGAGGACGCCGAGGAGCGCGAGGAGCGCGACGACAACGGCGGCTCCAGCAGCAGCCGGCGCCGTCGCCGCCGTCGTCGCCGTGCCGGTGACAGCGGCGGGGACGCCGAGCCGTCCTCCGACGATCCCGAGCGCACCGTCGTCAAGGTCCGCGAGCCCCGGCCGAAGGCCGAGCCGTCCGACGAGGTGCAGTCCATCAAGGGCTCCACGCGTCTGGAGGCCAAGAAGCAGCGCCGCCGCGAGGGCCGCGAGCAGGGCCGCCGGCGGGTGCCGATCATCACCGAGGCCGAGTTCCTGGCCCGCCGCGAGGCCGTCGAGCGCGTCATGGTGGTCCGCCAGCACGGCGACCGCACGCAGATCGGCGTCCTGGAGGACGGGGTGCTCGTCGAGCACTACGTCAACAAGGAGCAGGCCACCTCGTACGTCGGCAACGTCTACCTCGGCAAGGTGCAGAACGTGCTGCCGTCGATGGAGGCCGCCTTCATCGACATCGGCAAGGGCCGCAACGCCGTGCTCTACGCCGGTGAGGTCAACTTCGACGCGCTCGGCATGTCCGGCGGGCCGCGCCGCATCGAGGCCGCCCTGAAGTCCGGCCAGCCGGTCCTGGTGCAGGTCACCAAGGACCCGATCGGCCACAAGGGCGCCCGCCTCACCAGCCAGGTCTCCCTCCCGGGCCGCTACCTCGTGTACGTCCCCGAGGGCTCGATGACCGGCATCAGCCGCAAGCTGCCCGACACCGAGCGGTCCCGGCTGAAGACCATCCTCAAGAAGATCGTCCCCGAGGACGCGGGCGTCATCGTGCGCACCGCCGCCGAGGGCGCGAGCGAGGAGGAACTGCGCCGGGACGTCGAGCGGCTCCAGGGGCAGTGGGAGGAGATCAAGAAGAGGTCCAAGAACGGCGGCGGCACCGCGCCGACGCTGCTGTACGGCGAGCCGGACATGACCGTCCGCGTCGTCCGGGACATCTTCAACGAGGACTTCACCAAGGTCATCGTCAGCGGTGACGAGGCCTGGGAGACCATTCACGGCTACGTCTCCCACGTCGCGCCCGACCTGGCCGGCCGACTGCAGCGCTGGACCAGCGAGGTCGACGTCTTCGCCACGTACCGGATCGACGAGCAGCTCGCCAAGGCGCTGGACCGCAAGGTCTGGCTGCCCAGCGGCGGTTCGCTGGTGATCGACCGGACCGAGGCGATGGTCGTCATCGACGTCAACACCGGCAAGTTCACCGGTCAGGGCGGCAACCTCGAGGAGACGGTCACCAGGAACAACCTGGAGGCGGCCGAGGAGATCGTGCGCCAGCTGCGGCTGCGTGACCTCGGCGGCATCATCGTCATCGACTTCATCGACATGGTGCTGGAGTCCAACCGGGACCTGGTGCTGCGCCGCCTGCTGGAGTGCCTGGGCCGGGACCGGACGAAGCACCAGGTCGCCGAGGTGACCTCGCTGGGCCTGGTCCAGATGACCCGCAAGCGGGTCGGCCAGGGCCTGCTGGAGTCGTTCTCCGAGACCTGCGTCCACTGCAACGGACGCGGTGTCATCGTCCACCTCGACCAGCCGTCCGCCTCCGGCGGCGGCAAGCGCCGCAAGCGCGCCCGCGCCGGTGCGGCGGACCAGCCGCACGAGCACGAGAGCGCCGCGTCCGTCGAGACGGCCGAGCAGGAGGCGGAGACGGAGAGCGAGGTCGCCGCCGAGACGGCCGAGCCGCTCGCGCTGCCCGCCCCCGAGTTCACCCCGGACGAGGAGCTGTACAGCAGCGCTGCCGAGGCGGAGGCCGCGGCCGGCCGTGGCCGTTCGCGCCGCCGGGCGAGCCGCCGGGTGTCGTCCCCCGCGGGCGCCCCGCAGCGTGAGTCCGGCAGGTCCGGCCGCAAGCAGGCCGAGGAGCCCGTACGGGCGGAGGAGGCGCCGGCGGCCGAGGTGACCGAGGCCCCGACGGCGCAGGACGTCACGGCCGCCGAGGAGGCCGCGCGGCCCGTGCAGCCGGAGTCGGCCGCCGAGGCACTGGCCGAGCCGGCCGCCGCCGAGGACGCCGTGGTGCCGCCCACCGGCGAGGAGGCCGCCCCGCGGGGCCGTACCCGGCGCAGGGCCACCCGCAAGGTGTCCGCACCGGCCGGTTCCCCGGCGGGAGCGGAGGCCGCGGTGGTGACCGTCACCGAGCCCGTGAAGGCGGAGGAGGCACCGAAGGCCGAGGAGACCCCGGCCGCGGCCGCCCCGGCGGAGCCCGCGCCCGAGGCGTCGGCACCGGCCCGTCCGCGCCGGCGCGCGGTGCGCAAGGCGAGCACGTCGACCGCGTCCGAGGACACGGCCGTCGTGGTTGTCCCGTCGTCGTCGGCGGGGGAGGCGGCAGCGGAGGCGACGCCTGCCGAGGAGCCCGTCGAGGCAGCCGAGGCCGAAGCCGAGGCCGCCCCGGCCAAGAAGACGGCGGCCAGGAAGACGGCGGCCACGAAGGCCACGGCCAAGAAGACCGCCACGAAGAAGACGGCGGCCAAGAAGGCGGCGGCCAAGACCACCAAGTCGGCCGCCACCAAGGCGACCGCCAAGAAGACGACCGCCAAGAAGACGACCGCGAGGAAGACGGCGTCGAAGAAGACCGCGGCGGCCGAGCAGCAGCCGTCGTCGTCGGTGACCGCCTCGACGGAGGACTGACGGCGGCGCGGGCGCGAAGCGCATGACACGGTGCGGACTCCAAGGGGTCCGCACCGTGTCGTTGCGCGCGCCTGCACGTTGCGGCGGGGTGACACCCGGGGAAATTACATGCGTATCGCCTGATAGTCTGACCGGCGGTGTCGGCCGCCGGTCAGGGGTGCCGGCATTCACAGTCGGCGAGCACATCGGGACCCCTCCCGGCTCCCGGCTGTCCATATCGCAGGATGTCCGGGGGCCGAGAAGTCCGGCGGGGGAGCTGTCCGTCGCCCGCAGACGTCGGCGATTCGCAGGGCACGGACGTTCCGTACCACGGTGACGTCGACTTCCTGACCCGTGCAAGCCGTACGCCGACAAGGCCGTTCAAGAGGAGGACGTCGATGACGGACGCCCCTGAGTCGATCCCGGCCGCCCGGCCGGTGATCGGTGAGGAAGAGATCGAGGCCGCTGTGCGTGTGCTGCGCAGCGGCCGGGTCGTGCAAGGGCCGGAGGTGGCCGCCTTCGAGTCGGAGTTCTCCCGGCTGGTCGACGGGCGCCACTGCGTCGCGGTGAACTCCGGGACCTCCGCGCTTCACCTGACGCTCATGGCCCTCGGCCTCGGCCCGGGCGACGAGGTCATCGTGCCCTCGTTCTCCTTCGCTGCTTCCGCCAACGCCGTGCGTCTGGTCGGCGCCGACGTCGTCTTCGCCGACATCGAACCCGGCAGCTTCTGCCTGGACCCGGCGGCGGTCGAGGCGGCCGTCACGCCGCGCACCGCCGCCATCATGCCGGTCCACCTGTACGGGCACCCGGCGGCCATGGACCGCTTGACGCCGATCGCCGAGAAGCACGGTCTCGCCGTCGTCGAGGACGCCTGCCAGGCCCACGCGGCCGAGCTGAACGGCACTCCGGTCGGCGCGTTCGGGACCGCGGGAACGTTCAGTTTCTACCCGACCAAGAACATGCACGCCCTGGAGGGCGGCATGGTCACCACCGCTGACGCCCAACTGGCGCGCACCCTGCGGCTGCTGCGCAACCAGGGCATGGAACAGCGCTACGCCAACGAGATCGTCGGCGCCAACATGCGGATGACGGACGTCGCCGCCGCCATCGGCCGTGTGCAGCTCGGCCGGTTGGCCGGCTGGACGGACTCCCGTCGTGCCAACGCCGCCCACCTCGACGAGCACATCACCGCGCTGGTGACCCCGCCGGTCGCCGAGGGCGCACGGCATGTTTACCACCAGTACACGGTGAGGGTTCCCGAGGGCATGGACCGGGACACCGTGCAGGAGCGGCTCACGGCCGCCGGGGTGGGCAACGCCGTCTACTACCCCACTCCCATCCACCGGCTCGCGCCGTACCAGGAGCCGGACCGGAAGGCCGGCCGCTCCTGGGATCTGCCGGAGACCGAGCGGGCCGCCGCCGAGGTCGTGTCCCTGCCGGTCCACCCGTCGCTGACCGACGCCGACCTCGCACGCATCGTCGACGCCGTGAACGCTCTGGGAGCAGCACTGTGAGCAACGCGAAACTGCGGGCCGGCCTCGTCGGCCTGGGATCGATGGGCCGCCACCACTGCCGGGTCCTGTCCGAACTCGACGGCGTGGAACTGGTGGCCGTGGTCGACCCGATGGGCGACAAGTTCGGTGCCGCCCGCGGAGTACCGATCCTGGAGTCCGTCGAGCAGCTCGTCGCCCTTGGCGTCGACTACGCCGTGGTGGCCTGCCCGACCGCGCTGCACGAGGAGGTCGGCCTGCAGCTCGCCGAGGCCGGGGTGCACGCACTGGTCGAGAAGCCGGTGGCCGACACCGTCGAGGGCGCACGGCGCCTGGTCGAGGCGTTCGAGGCCCGGGGCCTGGTGGCCGGCGTCGGTCACATCGAGCGCTACAACCCGGCGCTGCAGAACCTGCGCGCACGGCTGGAGGCGGGGGAACTGGGCGAGGTGTTCCAGGTCGTGACCCGCCGTCAGGGACCGTTCCCGCACCGCATAGCCGATGTGGGCGTGGTCAAGGACCTGGCCACCCACGACATCGACCTGACCGCGTGGGTCACCGGCACGCCCTACGTGTCGGTAGCCGCGCACACCGTTTCCAAGAGCGGCCGCCCGCACGAGGACATGGTCGCCGCCGTCGGGCAGCTGGCCGACGGCACGATGGTCAATCACCTGGTCAACTGGCTGAGTCCGCTCAAGGAACGCTTCACCTCGGTCACCGGCGAGCGTGGCTGTTTCATCGCCGACACCCTCACCGCGGACCTGACCTTCCACTCCAACGCGGCCGTCGCGACCGAGTGGGAGGCGCTGCAGGCGTTCCGAGGCGTCGCCGAGGGCGACATGATCCGCTACGCGATCCCCAAGCGGGAGCCGCTCCTCGTCGAGCACGAGTTCTTCCGGGACGCCGTGCTCGGCCGCTCGCACGAGATCTCCACGCTGCGCCAAGGCCTGCGGACGGTCGAGGTGGCCGCCGCGGTGCTCGAGTCCGCCGCGACCGGGGACACCGTGCGGCTGGACCCGGCCGACGACGCCGTGCCCTCCAGGGCCTGACGCGCCGCCCGCCGTTCCCTCCGTCCGGGCTCCGTGCCCCGGTTCCGCAGCCCGCCCCGAGAAAGAGGCAACCCGCCCATGAACATCTGTGTAGTCGCCCTCGGGAAGATCGGACTGCCGCTCGCCGTGCAGTTCGCCTCCAAGGGCCACCGGGTGATCGGCGCCGACGTCAACGAGAAGGTCGTCGAACTGGTCAACGCCGGTACCGAGCCCTTCCCCGGCGAGCACGACCTCGACGTCCGGCTCAAGCGGGCCGTCGACGAGGGACTGCTCTCCTCCACCACCGACACCGCGGACGCGGTGGCCCGGTCGGAGGCCGTCGTCGTGGTCGTGCCGCTGTTCGTGGACGCGGAGGGCGTACCCGACTTCGGCTGGATGGACGCGGCGACCAAGGCCATCGCCCAGGGGCTGAAGCCCGGGACCCTGGTGTCGTACGAGACCACGCTCCCCGTCGGCACGACCCGGGACCGCTGGGCGCCGATGCTCGCCGAGGGCTCCGGCCTGACCGCGGGCGAGGACTTCCACCTGGTCTTCTCCCCGGAGCGGGTCCTCACCGGCCGGGTCTTCGCCGACCTGCGGCGCTACCCGAAGCTGGTCGGCGGCATCGACGAGGCGTCGACGCGGCGCGGCGTGGACTTCTACACACAGGTCCTCGACTTCGACGAGCGCGACGACCTGCCGCGGCCCAACGGCGTGTGGGACCTGGGCACTTCGGAGGCGTCCGAGATGGCCAAGCTCGCCGAGACCACCTACCGCGACGTCAACATCGGGTTGGCCAACCAGTTCGCACGCTTCGCCGACACGGCGGGCATCGACGTCAAGAAGGTCATCGAGGCCTGCAACAGCCAGCCCTACAGCCACATCCACCAGCCGGGCATCGCCGTCGGCGGCCACTGCATCCCGATCTACCCGCGGATGTACCTGTGGAACGACCCGCAGGCGACCGTGGTGCGCGCCGCCCGCGAGGCCAACGCGGCCATGCCGGCGTACGCCGTCGACCTGCTCGCTGCCGCTCACGGCGACCTGACCGGCGTGAACGTCCTGGTCCTGGGCGCCGCCTACCGGGGCGGTGTCAAGGAGACGGCGTTCTCCGGCGTCTACGGCACGGTGGAGGCGCTGCGCGAGCGCGGAGCGGTGCCCTACGTGTCCGACCCGATGTACACCGCCGAGGAACTGACCGCGCACGGCCTGCCCCCGCACGAGGGCCAGACCGTGACCGCGGCGATCCTCCAGGCCGACCACGCCGAGTACCGCGAGCTGTCCGCGGCCGACCTGCCGGACGTCCGCGTCCTGGTCGACGGCCGCCGCACCACCGACCCGGCCCGCTGGGAGGGTGTGCGGCGGGTCGTCATCGGGGGCTGACCCGGGCCCCGGAACGGCGTGTGCATGAGCCCCTGCCCGGAGGACCGGGCAGGGGCTCAGCGCTGTTCGGCGGTCGGAGTCAGGAGCCGGCCGCTTCCTCCATGAGCTGCACGACGCGGCGGGCCGCGGTGCCGTCACCGTACGGAACACCGCGCGCCGTCCCGGGCGCGGGGCGGCAGGCGAGGGCCGCCCACTCCGAGGCCGGCAAGCTGTGCGGGTCGGGGACGAGGACGTTCCAGCCGCCCTCCAGGGTCTCGACCCACTCGGTCTCCGGCCGCACGGTGGTGCACGCCCGGTCGAGCAGGTAGGCCTCCTTCTGCAGACCGCCCGAGTCGGTGACCACCCCTGCGGAGGCGATGACCGTGGCGACCAGACCCGCGTACGGCAGCGGGCGTCCGACGCGGACGGAACCCTGCTCCAGCTTGATGCCGTGCTGCTCGGCCCGGGCGACCAGGCGCGGGTGGGCGAGCAGGGCCACGGGCAGAGGAAGCCCCGCCAGCGACTGCACGAGCGCGGCCAGGCGCTCGGGATCGTCGGTGTTGTCCGGGCGGTGCAGAGTGGCCAGCAGGAACGGCTGGGCCGGGTCGATGCCCTCGGGCAGCGCCGGCGCCGGGTGTTCGCCGGCGAGGACGGCGTCCCGGATCCGCAGGCAGATGTCGACCATGACGTCACCGGCCAGACGGGCCCGGTGCTCCAGCCCTTCGTTGGCCAGGTGGCGCATGGCCTCCTCGGTGGGCGCGAGCAGCAGATCGGCGCAGTGGTCGGTGAGCACGCGGTTGTGCTCCTCCGGCATGCGGCGGTTGAACGAGCGTAGCCCCGCCTCGAGATGGGCGACGGGAATGTGCTGCTTCACGGCCGACAGGGCACCCGCAATCGTCGAGTTGGTGTCGCCGTACACCAGGACCCAGTCCGGCCGCTGTTCCTCGAGGATCGGGTCCAGGGCGGAGAGCACCGAGCCGGTCTGCACGCCGTGGCTTCCGGATCCGACGCCGAGGTGCACGTCCGGGTCCGGGATGCCCAGCCCGCTGAAGAAGACGTCCGACAGGTCGGCGTCGTAGTGCTGGCCGGTGTGCACGATGACGTGCTGGTGCTCGGTCTGCGCGAATGCTGCGGCGATGGGGGCCAGCTTCACCAGTTGGGGGCGGGCTCCGACGATGCTGATGACTTTCACGGCGTCTCTTCTTCTCGGTCAGGGGCGGTCGATCCGGGTACGCGCCCTCACTCGGCGCGTGCTGCCTGCGGCTGTGGCCTCGGCGGTACGGGGCGTGGGCCGAGCCTGCGCAGGGTGCGCTCGGCGGGACGCTCGATCCACTGGTAGGCGGCTGCGGACAACGCCAGACTGACCGCCAGGACGAGCGCCCAGACCTCGACGGTCCCCAGCAGAGACACAGGGTGACCGCAGAGGCCCTCGATGATTCGGATGACTATTTCATGAATCAGATACCAGGCGAACGACCAGTGGCCGAGCCGGATCATCCAGGGTCCGCCCAGTCCCGTGCGGCGGCTCTCGAGATCGGCGCAGGCGGCTGCGACGACGAGCAGGGCGAAGAACGGGGTCGACAGCAACTGGGAGGCGCTGTACGGGCTGTACCACAGGGAGTCCGGCACGGCGCGTGACCAGGGGATCAGCAGGACGTGCCAGGCGGCGACCAGACCGACGGCGGCAGGCAGGGGCACCCGGGGCCGCCATCCGCGCCTGACCGCGAGCCCGGCCACCACTCCCACGACGAACTGGAGGGAACGGGTCAGGGGGACGTAGTCCAGTGCCCATACCCGCAGGAACGTGTCCGAGGTGACGGAGGCCGCCGCCGGCCACACCAGGATCAGGGCCGCGCAACAGAGCGCCGCGGTCCACGCCCACGTCCGTGCCCTTCGACCGGCGAGAGCGGCCAGGAGCAGAGGGAAGACCGCGTAGAAGAAGGTCTCGTCACTCAGCGACCACGCGGCCGGGTTCCCGGCCGAGGCGTAGACGGGATCGGGAACCCAGGCGTGCAACAGGAACAGGGAGGTGGCGACCGCAGCGCCCGATATCGCGTCGTTCTGGACGGCCATGACGGCCACCGACAGGACGGTGCTCGCCACCATCATCGGCCAGATCCGGGCGAACCTGCGCCACATGAAGACCTTGCCCGGGACGCTCGCTCCGTCGTACGTCCATGCGAGAACGAATCCGGAGAGCACGAAGAAGAAGGTCACGCCGGTGCGGCCGTACCACACCGCGTCGCTCAGCCCTGGAATCTCCCCGACGTTCCGGGAGAGGTGGTACAGCACCACGACCAGAGCGGCCCAGAAACGCAGGCCGGTGAGGGAAGGCAGCCGGTCCCGGCCAAGGGCGGCACCAGCCGTCCGACGCCGTGCCGGCTCCGGTGCCCTGTGTGTCCCCCCGGACATCCCACGTCCCCTCGTCGTCGCAGTGTGGACCGAGCATACGGTCTGCACGGCGCCGCACCTTCAGCGGATACGACTGCGGAGAGAAGGCCGGCAAACGTCCCCCACAGAAAATTCCGCCGAACGTGTGTCATAATCCCTCCCATTTGGAGGCGGGGTCAGACACACCGCCGAACGGTGAAGGAAGGCCACCCCCACCGGGCCGGCCTGACCACCGGCCGGTGTGCGCCTCTCGTCTTCACCACGGCTGAGCGAGGACGCACGGCCGCCCGAGTCAACCACTCCAGTCGAGGACAAGTCTGTGCCACCCGCCGACCTGACATCCGCCGAGGGTCAGGACAAGCCGCATCTGCTGTACTTCGCGATCGGTTTCCCTCCTGCGGCCAAGAGCTGTGCCTACCGAATGAGGGAGACCGCCAACCAGTTCGTGGCCCACGGGTGGCGGGTCACCGTGGTCACCATCGAGGACGAGTCCTGGATGATCGACTCGGGCATCGACCCGACGCTGTCCGACCCGGTCGATCCCACGATCGAAGTGGTGAAGCTGCCGCTGTCCCGGGACGACCTGGAGACGGATCTGCGGAAGTTCTCCCGCGAACGCGCGGTCGATCCTGACGCCTGGGCGCGCAAGGCCCGCGAGGAGGTCCAGGAGATCTTCCCCGACCCCGTGTTCGGCAGCTGGCGCCCCGACCTGGAGGAGGCCGCGCTCCGCATCCACGCCGAGAATCCCGTGACGCTGGCGATGGCCAGCTGCGTGCCCTACGTACAGCTCGCCGCGATCCGCCGTCTCTACGACGACCACCAGGTCCCCTACGCGGTCGACTTCCGCGACGGCTGGTCGCTCGACGTCGTGGAGGGCGTCGAGGCGTTCCTCGAGGATTCGCCGGCAGGTGTCTGGGAGGCCAGGATGCTGGCGGACGCGGTCGCCTTCTGGTGCGTCAACGACCCGATCGCGGAGCACTACCGCAAGCGCTACCCCGAGGCCCGCTCCAGGATCCACGTCGTGCGCAACGGCTACGACGCCGACAGCGTCGCCCTGCCCGCCACCGTGCGCGACCCCGGCGCCCCGCTGGTCTTCGGTTACCTCGGGACAGTGACGTTCCCGGTGCCTCTGCTGGCCAAGGTCCTCGAGTCCTGGAGGGCGGCCCGAAAGCGCGAGCCGCTGCTGGCCGACGCCACACTCGAGGTGCGCGGACACATCGGCGTCGGCGCGCACCAAGGGGCGAACCGGCACATGGAGATGCTGCACGAGGCCGCTGCCGACGGTGTCGTCGTCGGCGGACCGGTGCCCAAGGGAGAGGTGTCCGACCTCTACGGACGCTGGAACGCCCTGCTGTTGATCATCGTCGGCGGCAAGTACGTCACGTCGGGGAAGGTCTACGAGTACATGGCCACCGGCCTGCCCGTCGTCTCGGTCCACGAGCGCGAGCACGACGCCTCGGACCTGCTCGAGGGCCACCCGCTGTGGACCGGGGCCTACGGTCTCGACGTGGAGAAGCTCACGGAGTCGTTCTGCCGGGCCGCGCACATGGCGACCTCGGCCACGGACGAGCAGCGCAGGGCGGCCAAGGCGCACGGGGCGTCGTACCAGCGGGGCGCGGTCATGGCTCCCGCGGTCCGCGAACTGACGGAACTGGTTCTCGCCGCTGACCCCGCGGCCAAGCAGAAGGTGGAAGCGTGAGGGACGTGCTCGTCGTGGTGGGGCGCACGCCCAACACCGACATTCTCCAGACGTTCGTCGGCGAGATGAAGAAGCTGGACGTCCGCGTCCACCTGGTCGGGACGTTCGCCCAGAAGCAGATCGACGCGGACTGGGGGATCGACACCGTCCACCGTGTCACGACGGACGGCGCCAATCTCGACTGGCGGACGCGCGGCCGTGCCCTGCACGCGCACCCGCACGAGCGCTTCTGGGCCTACGTCGGAGGGGACGACAAGGTCCTCCGGCTCGCCGAGGCTGCCGACGTGATCGTCGCCGTCGACTCCAAGGCCTATTACAGCGGCTGGGAACTCGCCCGGCTGAACGCCGCCGCACACGCCTGTGTCGGCTTCGGCGCGGCCCAGCGTCTGGTGCGAGCGATGAAGGAGGGCCGCGCGCCGTCCGTGTCCGTTCCCGACGCGACACATGCCGGGCCCGCATCCGACCAGTTGTCCGACGGCGCGCTGCTCCTGGGCCACGAGAAGGTGCTCGGCAACCGGATCGGTTCCGCCGTCGCCCGTCGGGTGCCCCTGCTCCCGCTGCCGCAGCAGACCCGGGTCGAGGTGACCCGCAGCGTCATGACCGGTCTGTTCGGTCGCCGCGAGGCACGGGCCGCGGTGGCCACCGCGAGTGCCGTGGCGCAGCGGTTGCGGGACACCGGGTCGCGGGCCGAGGTGCTGCGCACGGCGACGCGGCGCGCACTGAGCCAGGGGCTCACCCCCGACACGCTGCTGGCGTCCGCCGAGGCCGATCTCGCTCACGCCGACCGTCTCTTCGCGGCGGACGACGCCGGCGAGGCGGCGGTGTTCGTGCATCACGCGCTGCAGACGGCCTTCCACCGGGTGGCGCACATCGATCAGCGGGAGAGCCCGCTGCCGAAGCGTGCGGAGGAGTTCGCCCGTCTGGTCACGGCGTCCACCGTGGGTGCGGCGGCGACCGCCCCGCAGGGCCGGGCGCGTCCGGCGGCCGACCAGGAGCAGGACAGGCCCCGGCGCCTGCTCGTCGTGACGGACGGCAACGACAACTTCCTCGGCCTGATCAGGGATCACTACGAGTCGAACCCGGCCGTCGAGCTGAGGTTCCTCGACATCGCCGACTATCCCGGCATCAAGAGGCTCGCGAACGATCGGCGGCGTCTCATCGCGCACCGCCTCGGCGCGGACCCCATGTACGGCTTCACCGCCGAGCAGCATCTGCGTCCCTACCTCGACTGGGCCGACACGGTGTTCATCGACTGGTGCGCCGCGGCCGCGACGCTGTTCACCAGCGTGGACCCGGGCACCGCCCGCATCGTCGTGCGGCTCCACAGCTACGAGGTGTTCTCCTCCTGGCCCCGGCTCACGGACTTCTCCCGCGTCGACGACCTGGTCTTCGTCGCGGAGCACATCCGCGACCTGGCCCTGCGCTCCGTCCCGGCCCTGACCGGGCCGCAGGCGCCGCGCACGCACATCGTCGACAACGGCATGGACCTCTCGGGCTTCGCCCTCCCGAAGAACCCCGGCGCCCGTTTCACCGTGGGCATGGTCGGCATCGGGCAGGTCGCCAAGGACCCCCTGTGGGCCCTGCGCGTCATCCAGGAACTGCGCCGCCGCGACGAGCGCTACCGGCTGGTGATGATCGGCGGCGACATGGACACCAGGAACAGCCAGGCGGCAGCCGCATACCAGCGCTCCTTCCAGCGCAAGCTGGCCCCGCTGGTGAAGGAGGGTGCCGTGGAGCGCCGGGGGGCCACCACCGACGTGCGCGGCAACCTGAGGGACGTCGGCGTCATCCTCAGCAGCTCGGTGCGAGAGGGCTGCCACGTGGGCGTGATGGAGGGCGCCGCCAGCGGGGCGGTTCCCGTCGTCCGTGACTGGCCCTTCTTCGCGGGACAGAAGCACGGCGCCTCGACTCTCTATCCGGCGGACTGGGTGGTGAGCACCCCGGAGGCCGCCGCGGAGCGGATCCTCGCCGTCACCACCGACGAGGAGACCTGGGCGGAACACCGTCGGGAGAGCGAGAAGCACGCTCTGGCCTCGTGGGACTGGCCGGTGGTCCGGGGCGAGTTCGACCGGCTCTTCGGCATCGGCTGACGGCCGTACGCCGGCGAGACGGCACGCGGAACGGCCCGTGGCCCGCAGGAGTGTTCCTGCGGGCCACGGGCCGCTCTCCGTGCATCAGCCCCCTCAGGCGTCGCGCTCGGTGAGGACACCGTCCTTCTCGTCGTACAGCGCGCCCGTCTCCGGGCACTGCCACACCCCGGACTCCTTCTGCACGAGCTTGTGTCCGGCACGACCCACCCAGCCGGTCTGCCGTGCGGGCACGCCCATCACCAGGGCGAAGTCGGGCACGTCCTTGGTGACGACGGCCCCTGCGGCGACCATGGCCCAGCGCCCCACCCGGACCGGGGCGACGCACACCGAGCGGGCCCCGACGGACGCCCCCTCGGCCACCGTCACGCCGACGGCCTCCCAGTCGCCGCCGCGCTTCTGCCGGCCCTCGGGGTCGACGGAACGGGGGTTGTGGTCGTTGGTGAAGACGGCGGCCGGGCCGACGAAGACGCCGTCCCCCAGCTCGGCCGGCTCGTAGACGAGGGCGTAGTTCTGCACCTTGACGTTGTCGCCCATGCGCACGCCCGTACCGATGTAGGCGCCGCGTCCCACGACGCAGCCCTCGCCGAGGCGGGCCTGCTCGCGGATCTGTGCGAGGTCCCAGACGCTGCTGCCCGCACCGATCTCGGCACTCCCGTCGACCTGGGCGCTGGGCTGGACCCTGTAGTTCACTCTTCTTCGCCTTCCGCTGTCCGGCTACGCCCGCTGAGCATACGGGTGCCCGCCCCGGGCCCCTTCCGTCCGGGGCGGGTGGTGCCCCGGCCTGTGCGGCGGGGCCCGGTTTGACCCCCCGGGCGGGGGCCCGTAACCTTGACCGTCGGCGTGTCCATCGGGACCGCCACATCCCCGTAAACCTCTTCCTCCCGGACGCGGGCCGCGATCGGGAGAGGTCACCCGCGCTTGCGTGGGCGACTGGCCTGCGGGGGTGCCGTTCTTCGAGTGAGAGTGAGATCCGCGTGTACGCCATCGTGCGCAGCGGTGGTCGCCAGCACAAGGTTGCTGTCGGCGACATCGTCGAGGTTGACAAGATTTCCACCGCCAAGGTCGGCGACACGGTCGAGCTCTCGACCCTGCTCGTCGTCGACGGCGACGCCGTGACCAGCGACCCGTGGGTGCTGGCCGGCATCAAGGTCCAGGCCGAGGTCGTGGACCACCACAAGGGCCAGAAGATCGACATTCTGCGCTACAAGAACAAGACCGGCTACCGCCGTCGTCAGGGCCACCGCCAGCAGTACACGGCGATCAAGGTCACTGAGATCCCCGCGGCTGCGAAGTAAGGGACTGAGGAGAGATGGCACACAAGAAGGGCGCATCGTCCACCCGTAACGGCCGCGACTCCAACGCTCAGCGCCTCGGCGTGAAGCGCTTCGGTGGTCAGGCCGTCAACGCGGGCGAGATCCTGGTCCGCCAGCGCGGCACCCACTTCCACCCGGGCGCCGGCGTCGGCCGTGGCGGCGACGACACCCTGTTCGCGCTGCAGGCCGGTGCGGTGCAGTTCGGCACCCACCGTGGCCGTAAGGTCGTGAACATCGTTCCGGTCGCCTGATCGGACACTTTCGCGAGGCGGACCTCACTTCCCGACGGGAAGCGGGTCCGCCTTTCGCGTGTTACCCAAGAGACACAACCCCGTAGTAGCTGGAGGCACATTCCATGACCACCTTCGTGGACCGCGTCGAACTGCATGTCGCCGCGGGTAGCGGAGGTCACGGCTGTGCCTCCGTCCATCGCGAGAAGTTCAAGCCGCTCGGCGGACCCGACGGCGGCAACGGCGGACGGGGCGGCGACGTGATCCTCACCGTCGACCAGTCCGTGACCACGCTGCTCGACTACCACCACTCGCCGCACCGCAAGGCCACCAACGGCAAGCCCGGCGAGGGCGGCAACCGTTCCGGCAAGGACGGCCAGGACCTGATCCTGCCGGTGCCGGACGGCACCGTGGTGCTCGACAAGGCGGGCAACGTGCTCGCCGACCTCGTCGGCCACGGCACCTCCTTCGTCGCCGCCCAGGGCGGCCGCGGCGGGCTCGGCAACGCCGCCCTCGCCTCGGCGCGGCGCAAGGCGCCCGGGTTCGCACTGCTCGGTGAGCCGGGCGACCTGCGCGACGTCGTCCTGGAGCTCAAGACCGTCGCCGACGTGGCCCTCGTGGGCTACCCCAGCGCCGGCAAGTCGTCCCTGATCTCCGTGCTCAGCGCCGCCAAGCCCAAGATCGCCGACTACCCCTTCACCACGCTGGTGCCCAACCTCGGTGTGGTCACCGCCGGTTCGACCGTCTACACCATCGCCGACGTCCCCGGCCTGATCCCCGGCGCCAGCCAGGGCAAGGGGCTGGGCCTGGAGTTCCTGCGCCACGTCGAGCGGTGCAGCGTGCTGGTGCACGTGCTGGACACCGCCACCCTGGAGTCCGACCGCGACCCCGTCTCCGACCTCGACATCATCGAGGAGGAGCTGCGGCAGTACGGCGGCCTGGACAACCGGCCGCGGATCGTCGTCCTCAACAAGATCGACGTGCCGGACGGCAAGGACCTCGCCGACATGGTCCGACCGGACCTGGAGGCGCGCGGCTACCGCGTGTTCGAGGTCTCCGCCGTGGCCCACACCGGGCTGCGGGAGCTGTCGTTCGCGCTCGCCGAGCTGGTCGCCACGGCTCGCGCGGCCCGGCCGAAGGAGGAGGCGACCCGCATCGTCATCCGTCCCAAGGCGGTGGACGACTCCGGCTTCACCGTCACGCGTGAGGAGACCGGCGGCGAGCTGGTGTTCCGGGTGCGCGGCGAGAAGCCCGAACGCTGGGTGCGGCAGACCGACTTCAACAACGACGAGGCCGTCGGCTACCTGGCCGACCGGCTCAACCGCCTCGGTGTCGAGGACGCGCTGATGAAGGCCGGCGCCCGCTCCCGCGACGCCGTGGCCATCGGCCCCGAGGACAACGCCGTGGTCTTCGACTGGGAGCCGTCCGTCACCGCCGGTGCCGAGATGCTCGGCCGCCGCGGTGAGGACCACCGCTTCGAGGCGCCCCGCCCGGCCGCCCAGCGCCGCCGCGACCGCGACGCCGAGCGGGACGAGGCGGACCGGGAGTACGACGGCTTCGAGCCGTTCTGACGGCCCGTGCCCGCGCCCCGCGGAGGGGGCCACGGAGAGGACGCGCTGCCGCGTCGTGGACTACGACAGGGGCCACGACATGGCGGAAAGATCGGCCCAGCCAGGACGCGGGTCGATGCGCGGCAGCCGTAGGGTCAGTACTCCGTCCCCGGACATGCGCAGGGCGCCCACGTTGAGCGTGGAGCCGGTCAGTGTCTGGAGCACGGCCGGACCGTGGCAGATCCGGGGCGGGCACACCGCCGGTCCCAGCACCCCGCTGAGAGGCGTGCTGCTGGAGGTCCAGGGGGAGCCCAGCCCGTGTCCGTCCGCGGCCGAGACCGCGCCGCCGAGTTCGATCCGGTCGCCGTTGCGCCGGTACCGCGGGGGGTCGCCGTGGGCGACGACCGCGGGGTTGAGGGGCAACGGCTGCCAGATCCCTTCGTCCGGCAGAGGGGCTCCGGCAGTCGGCCGCGCCTCGCCGTCGGCCAGGAGGGCGCCGAGCCCGCCCTTCTTGGCCGCGGTCTGGAGCACGGCGTCCCGGCGGCAGGTCACGAACTCCCGCAGCACCTCGTCGGAGATGCCACCGTAGAGCTTGCCGAGGTCGGGCAGCAGTGCGTCCACGTCGAGACCGGGCGGAGCGTCGGGAAGCCTCCGCAGGAACCCCAGGTAGGTGAAGGCGGCGTAACGCTCCATCAGCCGCCGTGCCCCGGGGCCACGGCGTGAGCCGAAATCCAGCAGATGCAGATTCAGGTCGAGGTGGTCGCGGTAGTTGTCCGCCCTCTCCCGCAGGGAGTCCATGATGGACGATCCGTCCTCTCGCTGCCGGTACTCGTAGACCGGGCGGTCCAGCAGGTTGATGCGGCGCGCGGACAGCAAGGCCGGAATGCTGAACCAGGCGTCCTCGAACAGCACGCCCTCGGGGAAAACCGCCCCGGTACGGCGCAGGAACGGCACGGAGAAGAGCTTGTTCCACACGCTCGCCGAGAACACCAGGTCGGGCAGACGGGTGAGGTCGTCGACGTGCTGGTCGCCGTGGCCGAAGTACCGCTTCCACCGGCCGTACGGACGGAGCGGCACGTTGGTGAAGTCCGCGACGACGACGTCGGCTCCGTTGCTCCGGGCGGAAGCGAGCATCGCGGACAGTCCGTCCGGCGCCAGCACGTCGTCGGCGTCGGCGAAGGTCACGTACGGGGCTCGGACCTCGCGCAGACCGCGATTGCGTGCCGCCCCGGGACCGCCGTTGGGTTGGGTGACCAACTGGGCCTGCGGGTGGCGGTCGGCGAAGTCGGCCAGCAGACCACGCGTGCCGTCGGTCGAGCCGTCGTCGACGAGGATCACCTGGGCCCGGTCGAGAACCGTGAGGGACGAGACGGACGCCAGAAAACGCGGGAGATGTCCGGCCACGTCGAAACAGGGCACGATCAGTGCGAGGTCGGGGGAGGACGGGTCCGTCACCGGTGACACTCCAGTGCTGGGGCGTTGTGAGGGGCCGTACGCGGTCGCGAGCGGGAAACGCCACCGCCGGCCCCCGTTCGAGGCGGGGGCCGGCGGTGCCGGAGGTGTCCGGTGTGCTACGGGACCGACGGTGAGACGGGGGAACGCCGGCTCAGGCCGAGGTCGACACCCGGGTGGACCCGTCGGTCTGGGACGGCACCGAGGCGGTCGCGCCCGCGGCGTCGATGGTACGGCGGTAGCGGGCCATGACGCGCTCGAAGTCGCGGGTCGACAGCATGAGCTTGTAGATGATGGCCAGTTCGAACAGCAGCAGGCCGATGCCGGCTCCGATCGTCACGCCCATGATGGCGCCGGTGAGCGGGGCGATGATGAAGACCGCCATCTGGAACTCGATGCCGCTGATCAGGTGGGTGCGGATACGGTGGCTGATCAGGAAATCCCGGATGCGTGAGTACCGCGTGAACCGGCGGAGGAAGGACTCCTGGGTGACCTTCCCCAGGGCGGGCACGACGGGCTCACCGGTGAGTGCCTCGTCCGACGCCTCGTCCTCTTCCTCGGTCCGCTGGGCAGCCGCCGGCTGTGCCGGGGTGGTGCTTCCCGAGGTGACGGCCGCCGCCTCGTCCGCGGCGGCCTGGAGCTTCGTCCGCATGGCCTGACGCACCTTGAAGATCTGCAGGGCGTCGAGGTAGCGGAGCGCGTCGAGGAAGACCACGGCGACCGCCAGCCAGACGAAGGCGACGTTCCCGGTCTGCTCGTACTGGCCGCCCATCAGCGCGACAGCGCAGATGAGCACGCGTATGCGGTCGAAGATGTAGTCGAGCCAGCCGCCGAACTCCGATCCCTTGCCGGTCAGCCGGGCCAGCTTCCCGTCCATGCAGTCGAAGATGAAACTCACGTGATAGACGACCGCGCCGATGACCAGCCACTGCCACTCGCCCTGGGCGAAACAGGCGGCTGCGCCCAGGCCGAGCAGGAGAGCCGCCCAGGTGATCTGGTTCGGCGTGATCTTGGTCCACATGGCGGTCCATCGGACCAGAGGAGTGGCTACCGGGTCGACGAGGAGGACGGTCCACCAGGCGTCCCGCTTCTTCTCAGTGCGGCTGCGCACTTCGGCGAGCGGAGGTATATCCATGGTCTCGAGGAGGCCCTTTCGGTGGTCCTCGGCGAAGGGCGCCGAGGAGCGCGCGGAGGTGGTAGGTCGCGCCACGGCGACGGCCGGGCAGGGCGGCGCCCTCTCACCGGCAGAGAACGCAGTCCGTGCAGCACGGTAGTCCACGGCCGGCACCCCGCCGTCAGCAGCAGGCGGCCAACCATACGCCGTTCCCCCAGTCGCAGGACAACGTTCATCCGCCGAAGGTTGCACGCTCCACAGATGTCTGTGTCATGAATCACAGGAGCCGCGCAGGAACAGGCGACTATGTCTGAATGGTGACCAAATCTGTGTCAAGTAGGCAGTCGGGTTACGATAATCTGCTCGAGAGCCAGCCGCTTCCTTGTATCTCTGGACCTCAGCAGCCGGACGCACCTCAGTGACGGAGCCCTCGACCGAGGAGTTCCCTTCCTCCGCGAGCAGCGGTTCGTGCACCTTCCGGGCCGTGGCCGGCGTGAGGAGTCCGGACGCGGGAGCTCTCCGACTGTCAGTCCTTGGTTATGGAGGCGTGATGTCCCCGCGCGTGGACGCTGCACCGAGCATCACCGTCGTTGTCCCCGCGTACAACGCCGCGGACACTCTCGGCCGGGCTCTCGACTCCCTGGTGGTCCAGACGTGCCAGGACTTCGAGGCCGTGGTCGTCGACGACGCGTCCCACGACAGCAGCCGTTCCCTTGCGGAGAGTTACGCGGACCGCCTCCCGCGCCTCCGTGTCGTGGCCCGCGAGACCAACAGCGGAGGCGTCGGGGCACCAAGGAACGACGGCATCCGGGCAGCGCGTGGTGAGTTCGTCATGTTCCTGGACTCCGACGACGAACTGCCGGCCAAGGCGTGCGAACTGCTCCTGCAGACGGCCAGGACCACCGGCGCCGACATCACCGCCGGGCGCGCCCACCGGATCAACACGGGACGCGGCACGATGCAGGTGTGGCAGTCCGCGCTCTACGGCGCCGACCGCACCGTGGACGGTGTCCGGGACTGGCCCGACCTGATCAAGGACCCCATCGCGGCGGCCAAGCTCTACCGGCGGGACTTCCTGCTGGCCAACGAGATCTTCTTCCCTGAGGGTGTCTTCTACGAGGACACCTACTTCTCCGCCAAGTCCTACACGCTCGCCTCCGGAATCTCGGTCCTGGCCGAGCCGGTCTACCGGTGGATGTGGGAGGACCCCCAGGGCGAAGCGGCGTCGATCACGAACCGGCGCGGCGAGATCCGGAGCATCAGCGACCGGATCGCGGTGCACCGGAAGACGGATGCCTTCCTGCGGGACGCCGGAGCCCTCGACATCAAGGTCCACAAGGACGCCCGGTTCCTCACCCACGACGTGCGGCTGTACATGAAGGAGCTGCGGCAGGGAGACGAGCAGTTCCGCACGGCCTTCCTGGAGCTGGTCTCGGAGTACCTCGGCGAGATCGACGAGCGCGCGTACACCCTGTGCGGCCCCCTGGACCGGGTGCGTGCCTTCTACCTGCGCAACCGGTTGGCGGACGAGGCCCTGACCGTGGCCGACTTCGAGCAGCGGCGCAGCGTGGTCTCCACCGATCTGGTGCGCCGGGGCGACCGGGTGTACTGGTCGAAGCGGCACGCGGACCTCCCCGGAGCCGACGAGTTCCTCGACGTGACCGAACTCGGGCTGCAGAACGAGCCGTTCGAGAGCTGCAAGCTGTTCAACCAGGTGTCCTCCCTGACACTCGACGGCACGGCCCTCATTCTCGAGGGCGGCATCCTCAACCAGTTCGAGCGCATCGGCGCCGGCGACTCCCTGAAGCTGGTGCTGCACGCGCGTGCGAAGGAGACGGGCCAGCGGTCCAGCGTGGACGTGGGGGACGTGCGCGTCGACAAGACGCGCGTGTCCTACAAGCTCTCCTTCGACCTGGCGTCGCTGATCGCGGCGTTCCCCTCCCAGGGGCTCGTCAACCTGAACATGCAGGTGGTCTGGCAGGGGCGGAAGCACACCACCTCCCTGTGCGTCCGCGGCATCGACCTGAGCCCTCTCGACGCCGTGCTGGAACCCGCCGGACTGTGGGCGGACGTGAGCGGCAGCGGCAACCTCGTGCTGCGTCCGATCGAGACGTCCGCCGACCGGTACGTGCCCCGCAAGGCCCCGAGTGCCGAGCTGTGGCAGTGGTGGCGGGGGCGCGACATGCCGGTGGACCCCGGCGCCCAGGACAGCCCCGACCTGACCGTCGTGGTGTTCTGCTCCGACTACGGAGACGCCCTGCAGACAGCGCTGCGCTCGCTGGCCTGCCAGGACGCCTTCGCCCGCACCCAGGTCCTCCTGGTCGCAGGGGACGGCGAGATTCCCTCCGCCGCTGCCGAGTTCGCCGAGGCCTACGGCAACGTCGGCCTGGTGCCCGCAGAGGGCCCCGACGGCGGTGAACCGTCCTGGCGGTCCGTGCTCGACCGGGCGGCCGGGCCTTACCTGGCCTTCATGGACGGCTCAGGCGTGCTCACCGAGGGGGCGCTGTCCCGGCTGCTCGCCGCGGCCGCCGACGCGAGCGCGGATGTCGTGCTGGGGGACACCTGGCAGGACTCCGCGGCGCTGCGCGAGACGGACATGTTCCTGCGCGGTCGCTTCGAGGCCGGGGACCGCTCCTTCGACGGCGTCGCAGCGGCTCCCGAGCTCCTCTTCGCCGCGTCGCCCGGTGGCAAGCTGTTCCGCCTCGGGCTGGTGCGTGAGCACGGCTTCCACATCGGTGACGGCTGGGACCTCGGCCACATCACCCTCGTCGCCACCGCGCTACTGCACGCACGGCGCATTCGTCTGGTCGACACGCTCGTCTACGGCGTGACCGCCGAGGGGCGTGCCGCCCGGCCCGCCTTCGACCGGCGGCAGGCGGTCCGGGAACTGCTGGCACTCTGCCAGTCGATGCTGGACGCCTCCGCGGAGGCGGACCAGGAACGTCAGGCCGCCGTCAGGCGTTTCGTAGCCGGCAGCTTCCACCCGTACATGACCGCACTGCCCAAGATGATGGTGCGGGAGGAGCTGGAGGTGGTCTACCCCCGGCTGCGCCGCCTGTACCGGGACATCCCCGACGAGGTCGTATTGGAGTGTGCCGGTCCGCAGCCGACCGTCCTGACTCATCACACGGTGAAGGCGGGCAACGTCCGTGCCTTCACGCGTCCGTTCGAGGAGATGCGCTACCTCCCCGAACTGTCGGTGAGCGGTTCGGCGCTCTACCGCAGGCTCGAGGGCGACGAGGAGATTTCCACGCTGCTGCGCGTGGAGCCCCGGTCCGCCCGGGCGGAGTCGGTCCGCCCCGTCGACGGCGTTCTGCGCTTCGAGGGCTTTCTCATGCTCGACCCCGTGGACGTGGACGACAGGTTCGGCAATTCGCTGGAGCTGGTGTTCACCACGGCCGGCGGGCGGGAGTTCGCCGTGCCCGCCCGGCAGGTGTACCGCCGTGACCGCTGGCACATCCGACGCGGCCGGGACCTCCACAGCGGGTGGCGCGCCGACCTCGGCCCCGATGAGCTGGCCGCGCTGCACGGCGACGCGCACACGCTCGCGGTCCGGCTGCACGGCCCGGGCGGCTTCGTGGACCTCCCTGTGGTCGGCCGCCCCGCGTTCCACCGTTTCAAGGGCGTCGACCGTGTCGGCGGCTACCGCTACGAGGTGTCCTCGGACGCGGAGGACGTGGCTTCCGTGCGGGTGGCGAGGCGCCGCTCCGTCGCGGCGCTCACCGACCGCGCCCGCCGCTTCGCACGCGAGGCCGGCCGGATCGCCGCCCGGCAGCCCGGATGGTTCCTGCGCCTGCTCTACTGGCTCTCCCGTCCCGTGCTCGCCCGACGCGACATCTGGATCGTCGGCGAACGGCAGGACACCGCCCAGGACAACGGGTACCACTTCTTCCGCTGGGTACGGCAGAACCACCCGCGGCGCAACGTCTACTACGTCATCGCCGCCGGGTCGGCGGACCGGGCGAAGGTCCAGGACTGCGGCAACGTGCTCGCCCTGGGATCGCTCAAGCACCGCCTGTACCTGCTTCACGCCACCCGTTTGATCTCGCCGTACGACCTGGAGGCGTATCTCGCGCCGCCCAACGTGAGCAAGGTGGACTACCTGCGCGCGTACGGTGATCTGCTGCGCTACCGGCGGGTGTTCCTGCAGCACGGCGTGACGTACAACGACGTGTCGCAGTCGGCGCACCGGCAGTCCACGAGCGTCGATCTCTTCGTGGCGGCCTCCCGCGACGAGGCGGCCTACATCCGTGAGGAGATGGGGTACGCGGAAGAAGAGGTCCAGGCCCTCGGCTTCCCGCGCTTCGACAAGCTGCAGCCTGTCGAGGGCCGGCCCACCGTGCTGCTCATGCCCACCTGGCGGCGGGACATCGTGGTGCCCTCGTACAACCGCAAGCTGCGTCCGCGGGTCCAGTTCCAGGCGTCGGAGTACTTCCGGTTCTACTCCCGCGTGCTCGAGGACGAGCGTCTGCGGGCCGCACTGGAACGCTCCGGTGTCCGCCTGGAGTTCTACCCCCACTACGAGATCCGTCCGTACCTGCGCCACTTCCGGGTCGACCACCCGAACATCACGGTGGCCGACCAGACCAAGCGCGGTGTGCAGGAGGCGATGAAGGAGTGTTCGCTCCTCGTCACCGACTACTCGTCCGTCTTCTTCGACGTGGCCTACATGGGCAAGCCCGTCGTCTACGTGCCGTTCGACGAGGACGACTTCTACGGGCGCCACTACCGCCGCGGTTACTTCGAGCTGTCCCGCGACGGCTTCGGGCCCGTGTGCCGGACGGTGGAGAGCGCCGTCGACGAGATCGTCGCGGCGATCGACCGGGGCTTCGCCGTCGAGGAACCGTATGCTCGGCGTGTCGAAGACTTCTTCGGGCAGCGCGACACCGAGAACTGCGCGCGTGTCTTCCGTGCCATCGACGGCCTGGACTCGCCGCACCGTGGAAAGGGATGACCCAAGCATGTGGATGATCACAGGCGGCGCCGGGTTCATCGGCGCGCACGTCGTGCGCGCCATGACCGAGGGCGGCCAGAAGGTCGTGGTCTACGACGACCTGTCGACCGGCAGCCGCGACCGGGTGCCGGCCGGAGTGCCTCTGGTGGTCGGCAGCGTGCTCGACGGTCCCCGGCTGGAGGCCGCGCTCCGCGAGCACGGAGTGACCGGTGTCGTGCACATCGCGGCCAAGAAGCAGGTCGGCGAGTCCGTGGAACGGCCCCTGTACTACTACCGGGAGAACGTCACCGGCCTGCAGACGCTCCTGGAGGCGATGAAGGCGGCAGGCGTCGACCGGATGGTCTTCTCCTCGTCGGCGGCCGTGTACGGCATGCCGGACGTCGACCTGGTCACCGAGGAGACCGACTGCCGGCCGATGAGCCCGTACGGCGAGACCAAGCTCGTCGGGGAGTGGCTGATCAACGCGGCTTCCCGGGCCTACGGCATCCGCAGCGCCTCCCTGCGTTACTTCAACGTCGCCGGTGCCGCCACCCCGGAGATGTCCGACTCCGGTGTGTTCAACCTCATCCCGATGGTGTTCGAACGGCTGGAGGCCGGTGAGGCGCCGCGGATCTTCGGCGACGACTACGCCACGCCCGACGGCACCTGCGTGCGGGACTACATCCACGTCGAGGACATCGCCTCCGCCCACCTGGCGGCCGCGGTCCGGCTCGAGGAGGCGCCGGCCGGGACTGCTCTCACGGTCAACATCGGCCGAGGTGAGGGCAGTTCGGTGCGGGAGATGGTGGACCGCATCCTCAAGATCACGGGTCAGCAGGATGTGGCCCCCGTGGTGACCGAACGCCGCCCGGGCGACCCTGCCCGTGTCGTGGCCTCCGCCGACCGCGCCCGGACCGAACTCGGCTGGTCGGCGCGGTTCGGTCTGGACGACATGATCGACTCGGCCTGGCAGGGCTGGCGCCACCGTCACGGATGACGGACGCCGGTGGGCCGGACGCTCGGCGTCCGGCCTACCGCTCGGCCAGGGCGCTCCCCGGCGCGCCGTCACTCGCCGGGGCCGAGAGAGCCGCGGACGGTGAGGGCAGTCGCTGCCCGGGAACCGGCGCCGGAGCGAAGCGCGCGGTCACACGGGTCCGGTGCGTGTGTGCCGCCGCACTCAGGGCGCGTACGGCCTCCGCGAAGCGTTCCTGGGACGAGGGTTCGGACGGGCCCAACAGGCGCAGGCGCAGCTCCGTGCGCTCCTCGGCCAGACCGTCCTTCTCCGGGTTCCGGACCGTCTCCAGCAGGGCGGGCACGCCCGTCGCGTCCGGGGCGAGGACGGTCGCCGCCGCCACCGTCGGGAAACGGGCGCGGAACGTCTCCTCGGTGAGGCCGCCGGTGTTGGCCACCGCGTACGGCTTGCCGCTCGCCAGGAAGTCGCTGATCACGCTCGACACATCGCTGATCAGCAGGTCGGCGGCGTTGAAGCAGGCGTAGAGGGAGGGGCGGGCGTCCACCACGACCTGGTGCTCCCACTCCGGCAGCGACGCCCAGTGGGCCGTCTCCCACGCCGCCGCCGCCCGCGCCACGGCCTCCGCACGGCCCGGCTCGGGCGCGCGCTGGACGAGCATCCGCTCGGCCTGGTCGGCCCCCTCCCGGAACTCGGCCGCGGTGAGCCGGTCCAGCTCCGCGGTGAGCGCGGCCAGTTCCTTCGACGGGGCGGGGCGTGGCCCGGAGCGGGCCCGGTTGGCCGAGCGGATCAGCTCCCGGATGCGGCGGTCCGCGGCGCCCGCCCGCGGGTCCACCGAGCCGGTCAGCGGATGCGGCTTGTACAGCAGCCGCACCCCCGGGTCGGCGAGCAGGGCCCGCACCAGGTTCTCGCCGGCCGCGATCACCGAGGTGTTGCCCGGGTTGCCGTCCCAGCCCTCCCAGGTCGGCGCGTACAGCACGGTGGTGTACGCGCCGACCGGCGGCCCCGCGTACGGCCGTACCGCGTCCAGCTGGGGGCGGCCGATCTCCACCACGTCCTTGTCCTCGACCCCGACGTCGGCCAGCGCGTACCGCTCGCGCGCCGCCGGGCCGGCCACCCACACCTCGTCGTACGCCTTCGCGTACGGGTTGCAGGACGACAGCTTGTCGCTCTCGCCGTGGTTGACGAAGGCGTGCTTGATCGTGGGGATGCGCAGCACCTGGGAGGTCTTGCCCGAGTTGGAGGGGTGGATGAGGACCTGGAGCGTGGAGTGCTCCAGCCGCATCAGCGTGGGTACCTTCGGCAGGCACACGATCGGGATGTCGGTGGCCGGGATCCGCGACACCATGAACCGTTCGCGCAGGACGATGACCGGCCGGGCGTCGAGCCGGGCCAGCGGCTCCAGCCACATCCCGGCCTGGTAGACGGACGCCACCCCGCCGGAGAAGTACAGGCCGACCGTGGGCCGGTACTCGGCCAGCCAGGCGTCGAACCAGGCGAGCACCTCCTGCTCGCCGGCCGGCCGCCGGCCCGGCAGCAGCCGCAGCAGCAGCGCCGCCAGACCGGCCAGCGCCAGCACCAGCGACAGCGCGATCCCGGCCGCGGCGCACCGCGGGTCGTCCGTCACCGTCGTCGCCGTCAGTCCGGCCGTCGCGGGCAGGCCGAACACGAGCAGCCGGTGCCCGGGGCGGCGCAGCAGCGCGGCCGGGGCGGGGGACAGGCGCAGCGCCGAGGCGTCGATGTTGCGGGTCACCACGGGGAGCGTCCGGGTGCGGCGCACCAGCACGGACGCGGCCTGGATGGCGCAGTGCAGGGCGTAGCAGAGCAGCAGACCGGCCAGCAGCGGGGCGTACTGCGTCTCGCGGTGCTGCTCGCCGAGTCGCAGCAGACCCACGACCAGCAGCAGGTCGCGCAGCACATGGCGCACGGTGATGTCCGCGTGCGCCTTGGCGAACAGCGCCGGCACCCCTCGCTGCCAGCGGTACAGCACGCCCTCGACGGCCAGGGACACGGCGGTCGCGGCCAGCAGCAGCGGCACGTGCGGGGTCAGGGCCGCCACGGCCTGCACCACGTAGGCGCCGGCCAGGACGGACGCCGTCAGGACGGTGGCGAGCGCGGGGCGGCCGGGTGGGCGGAGCAACGGGAGGCGGCGTGGGCGGGCTGCCGCACCGGGCCACCGACGGGACGTGGGTAGGGGCACTGCGGTCACTCCAGGGTCGTGAGGGACGTGCGCCCGGGTTAACGCCCGTCGGCCTCCGGACGACACGCGCGTGTCGTCGGGCCCCGGCCGGTGCCGTCGTGCGGCGTCCGCCTGCGAGGTCGACGCCGAGGAGTGCGGCCGCCCGTTGAGACGGCTGCCGCGGCGCGGCCCGCCACCCCGACAGGGCCGGTCACGCGAGCGGCGTACGGCGTCCGGGTGCCGGGCCCCGGTATGTCCGGAGGCTGGACCCGCGCGCGGCCTTCCGCGCCCTTCGCGTAGATTGCCTGGCGGGCGAAAGATCGGCGCGAGGGGAGCGACGGCAAGGTGGCAGGGGCACGGCAGGCCGTGGGCGAGGCGCGCAGGATCGTCGTCAAGGTCGGCTCCTCGTCGCTGACCACCGCGGCGGGCGGACTGGACGCCGATCGCGTCGACGCGCTCGTGGACGTCCTGGCCAAGACCAGGAAAGAGGGGGTGGCCCGCAGGGCCTCGGTCGAGGGTGGCGGCGGGAGACGGGTGGGCGGGGAGCGGGAGGTCGTCCTCGTCTCCTCAGGAGCCATCGCCGCCGGACTCGCCCCGCTGGGACTGCGCCGCCGCCCCCGGGACCTGGCACGGCAGCAGGCCGCCGCCAGTGTCGGCCAGGGGCTCCTGGTCGCCCGCTACACCGCCTCCTTCGCCCGCTACGGCATCCGGGTCGGCCAGGTGCTGCTGACCAGCGACGACATGAGCCGCCGGGCCCACCACCGCAACGCCTCCCGCACCCTGGACAAGCTGCTCGCGATGGGCGCCCTCCCGGTCGTCAACGAGAACGACACGGTGGCCACCGACGAAATCCGCTTCGGCGACAACGACCGGCTCGCCGCCCTCGTCGCCCATCTGGTCCGCGCCGACCTGCTGGTGCTGCTGTCCGACGTGGACGGCGTCTACGACGGCGACCCCTCCCGCCCCGGCACCTCGCGGATCGCGGAGGTCAGGGGCCCCGAGGACCTCGCCCACGTGGAGATCGGCAGCGCCGGCAAGGCGGGGGTCGGCACCGGCGGCATGGTCACCAAGGTCGAGGCCGCCCGGATCGCCGCCGCCGCGGGCATCCAGGTGGTGCTGACCAGCGCGGTCCACGCGGCGGAGGCGCTCGGCGGCGGCGACACCGGCACCTACTTCCACCCCACCGGGCGCCGCTCCGCCGACCGGCTGCTGTGGCTGCAGCACGCCTCCACCCCGCAGGGTTCGCTCACCCTGGACGACGGGGCGGTGCGGGCGGTCGTGCAGGGCCGCAAGTCGCTGCTTCCGGCCGGCATCGCCGGGGTCGAGGGCGAGTTCAGTGCGGGCGACCCGGTGGAGCTGCGGGACCGGGAGGGACGGGCGGTGGCCCGCGGGCTGGTCAACTTCGACGCCCGGGAGATCCCCCGCCTGGTGGGGCGCTCGACCCACGAGCTCGCCCGGGACCTCGGACCCGGGTACGAACGCGAGGTCGTACACAGGGACGATCTCGTGGTCCTGCAACCGTAATGCCCCAAAACGTCGGCCCTCGGTGGTGGACGTTCCGCGAAACCGCCCCACGAGCCGCGACGGCCTGCTCAACTTTGTCGCAGGGACAAGTCCGCCCGGCCCCGGGTGGTCCGCGTGTGAAGGAGGCCGTCGTGAGACGAGTGCGCCCTGGGACGACGGTGTCTCCCGGTGGCCGCGGCTCCCGGGCGGCGGGCGAGGAGCGCGCCCTGACCAGCGTCACGGCCGGGGACCGGCACCGGGGCGGCGAGGCGCGCGACCTGCCCCGCCTGTGGCACGTCACCCTCAGTGTGTCCGGCGAGCCCGCCCCGGTCGCGGAGGTCCGGCGGGCGCTGGAGCAGCTGGCCCAGGACCACCCGTTCCTGCTGACCAGCCGCTACGCCGACGACCACGCGGAGATCCGCTACTGGGAGGAGGCCCGCGACCTGCACGACGCGGCCGCGGTGGCGCTGCGCCTGTGGGGCGAGCACCGGCGGACCGCGGGGTTGCCGCCCTGGGAGATCGTCGGCCTGGAGGTCATCGACCGCGCCACCTACCGCCAGCGTGTGGCGGCGGGCCACGGACCGGTACCGGCGACCCCGGTGGGGGTGCACCCGTTCCCGTAGGGGGCGCCGGGACCGTGGTGGGCCAGGGGGCGTTCCGGTGGCGCGCCGCACCACCCGCACCATCCGTTTTGCGGGTGAAAGTCCCCGTCTCGGGGTGTGGGACGAGCGCCTCCGCGGCAGGCCGCGCGCACTACGCTTCCCCTCATGACCACGCTCTCGCCGTACGACTCGATGTCCCCGGTCAGCCAGGCCGCCTACCGTGCCAAGGGCGCCGCCGCCACGCTCGCGCCGCTGCCGCGTGCCACCAAGGACGACGCGCTGCTCGCCATCGCGGACGCGCTCGAGGTCCGCACGAGCGAGATCGTCGAGGCCAACGCCCAGGACGTGGCCAAGGCGCGCGAGGCCGGCATCAGCGAGGGCATGATCGACCGGCTCACGCTCACCCCGGAGCGGGTGCGCGCCATCGCCGCCGACGTCCGGGACGTGGCCGCGCTGCCCGACCCGGTCGGCGAGGTGGTCCGCGGCTCGACCCTGCCCAACGGCATCGACCTGCGCCAGGTCCGGGTGCCGCTCGGCGTCGTCGGGATCATCTACGAGGGCCGGCCGAACGTGACGGTCGACGCCGCCGCCCTCTGCCTGAAGTCGGGCAACGCGGTGCTGCTGCGCGGCTCGTCCTCCGCCTACCGCTCCAACACCGCGCTGGTGCGGGTGCTGCGCGACGCCGTGCACGGCGCGGGTCTGCCCGCCGACGCCGTCCAGCTGGTCCCCGGCGAGAGCCGGGACAGCGTGCGGGAGCTGATGCGCGCCCGGGGCCTGGTCGACGTGCTGATCCCGCGCGGCGGCGCCTCGCTCATCAACACGGTCGTGCAGGAGTCCGTCGTCCCGGTCATCGAGACCGGTACCGGCAACTGCCACGTGTACGTCGACGCCCAGGCCGACCTCGACATGGCCGTCGACATCCTGATCAACTCCAAGGCCCAGCGGGTCGGCGTGTGCAACGCCGCCGAGACCCTGCTGGTGCACCAGGACATCGCCGCGGAGTTCCTGCCCCGCGCGCTGGACGCCCTCGCCGACGCCGGGGTCACCGTGCACGCCGACGAGCGCGTCATGGCGTACGCCAAGGACTCCCGCGCCACCGTCGTGGAGGCCACCACGGAGGACTGGGAGACCGAGTACCTCTCCTACGACATCGCCGCCGCCGTGGTCGACTCCCTCGACCGGGCGGTCGAGCACATCCGGCTGTGGACCTCCGGCCACACCGAGGCCATCGTCACCACCTCCCAGCAGGCCGCCCGCCGGTTCACCCAGCTGGTCGACTCCACCACGGTCGCGGTGAACGCCTCCACCCGGTTCACCGACGGCGGCCAGTTCGGCTTCGGCGCCGAGATCGGCATCTCGACGCAGAAGCTGCACGCCCGCGGTCCGATGGGCCTGCCCGAGCTGACCAGCACGAAGTACATCGTCACCGGCGACGGCCACACCCGGCGCTGACCGCGCGCCCCGCGAGGTCGCTCCGCGGGCGGCGGTGTCCGGTGAACGGACGAATTTCCCTACCGTCTGCCCAAAATGACCCCCCAGGTCTACTCTGGATCCGTGCCGGAGGACGTGGGGGGCACGCCGTTCCCTGACGGCTGGGAGCCCGACGACGACCACGACCGCGGGGTGTCGGACGAAGAGTTCGCCTCCGTGGTCTTCGACGAGGCCTTCGTGCAGGCGGCCCCGGTGCACGAGCCGACCGCCGTGGAGCGCCTCCTGGCCGCCGCGCGGGCCAGAGCCGAGGCATCGGAGGCCGAGGCCCACCGGACCCGCGTCCGCGGCGAGCGCCACGACGACGGCTACGGCGGCTACCGGGGCGGTGGCGCCTACGACGAGGACGAGGACGCCGACGTCCTGGAGGCCGGCTACGGCTCCCCCTTCGGCCGGCAGGTGCGCTGGCACCGCCCGGTGGCCTGGATGCTGGCCCTGGTGCTGGGCGTCGGCATGGTCGCGCTCGCGTTCTCGGCCGTCTACCGGGGCGCCTCCTCACAGCGCCAGGACCCCGCCCCGCCGCCCGCCACGACCGGGGTCGGACAGGGCGGCGCGGCGGCACCCTCCGCCTCGGCCGACTACTCCCGGCCGGCCGTCCCGGTGATACCCGACGGCGGGCGCTGAGGCCGTCGCCCGCTTGGTGAGGACCTGTCAGAAGTTGGCGGTCCGGCGGGCGTTTACCGGGACCCCGCCGGACCTACCCTGAAGATATGGGAGAGCCTTCGGACCCGCCCGAGGGGACGCCCGAGGGAGCCCCTGGAGGTGGCGAGGACGAGTACCGGTCCGTCGTCTTCGACGAGTCCTTCGTCCGTGCTGCCCGGCTCCAGGAGTTCTCGGCGCAGGAGCGCATCACCGACCACGCACCCGCCGTGCGCCGCCGGGAGCCGGTGCGCCGCGGCGGCGGGCTGTCCCGCCAGGTGCTCGTCCTGGTGCTGCTGATCGCCGTGGCCTTCGGCACCGCCGTCTACATGGGCGTACGCCACCCCTACCGCACGTCGGCCGCCGACCGGCCCGCGGAGCCCTTACGGATGACCGTCGTCCCCCTCGCCCCGCAGGACGAGGTGCCCGGCACCACCGACGTCGGGCAGCTGTACGCGCACAGTCCGGCCGCGCGGTTCCGGGTCGGCGCCGAGGGCGTCCCCCTCCCGCCGACCAGACGCACCGCGAACTTCTCCGACGAGCAGGTGGTGTCCGCCCTGCTCACGGCGAAGGACTACGTCGTACGGTCTGCGCTGGACCCGGCCGTGCTCACCGGCGGACAGACCCGGGAGGTGCGGGTGCTGCTCGACTCCGGCCAGCAGCAGCAGTTCGACGACAGCTTCGACCGGCCCGCCGCCGACGGACGGCACGCGGTCACCGGATGGCTGGTGCGCTTCGACCCCTCCCGGGTGGAGCTGGCCGACGAGCGGATCCGGGTGCGAGGGACCCTGCAGGCCGCCGAGGCCGACGCCGCGACCCTGGAGGTCACCACCGACCACACCGTCGTCTACGCGCTGCGCCCGGCCGGCGCCGGGCGGGACGCCGAGGCGTCGCTGTTCACGGTCCGCCGCGAGCTGCGCTTCCGCTTCGACCGGGACGACCTGCGGCTGCACCGGACCGAGCTGATCGTCTCGCACGTCCAGGCGGGCCCCCAGTCCTGCGCCCTGGACCCGGCGCCCCGCCTGCACCCCCTGCTCGCCGGCCAGAAGGCCGAGCGGACCGGCCCGCCCGGCACCAACCCCTACCTCCCCGACACCAGCACCCCGCCCCTCTGCGGCAGCCTCTCCCCGGCGGCCCAGCCCACCTTGTGAGCGAGCGGCCCGGGTGGCGCGGGGACGGCCGTCGCGGGCCGGGGAGCCGTCGTCAGGCGTTGTCGCGCGGGGGCTCGTCGCCGCCCGGCGGCGGGCCGTCGGGGGCCGGCTTCGGACCCGTGAAGCCGCCGAAGCCGCGGCGGACCCGGTCGCCCAGGTCGCCGGCGCCGCCCGCGATGTCGTTGACCAGCTTCATGAGCGGGTCCTTGGAGTTCTTCACCTCACCGGCGTAGGCGCTCGCCGACTCCCGCCAGGAGTCCCGCACCGAGGCGTCCTTGTCCTCGTCGCGGCGCGGGTAGTGGCCGTCCATGATCCGCTGGAAGTCCCGGGAGGCCTCCCACTTCTTCAGCTCCGCCGCCCGCACCGTGGTGAAGGGGTGCGTGCGTGGGAGCACGTTGAGGATCTTCAGCACGGAGTCGCGCAGGTCACCGCCGGACTCGTACTCCTCGGCCTGCTCCAGGAACGCGTCCACGTTCATCTCGTGCAGGTGGTTGCCGCCCGCGATCTTCATCAGGCCGCGCATCGACGCCTGCAGGTCCTGTCCGACCAGCAGCCCCGCGCGGTCCGCGGACAGCTCCGACTTGCGGAACCACTCCCGCAGCGCGGTCACGATCGCCATGATCGCGACGTTGCCCAGCGGGATCCAGGCCACCCGGACCGCCAGCGACGTCAGGAACAGCAGGATCGTCCGGTACACCGCGTGACCGGACAGCGCGTGCCCGACCTCGTGCCCGACGACCGCCCGCATCTCCTCCTCGTCGAGCAGCTCCACCAGGCCCGTGGTCACCACGATGATCGGCTCGTCGAGCCCGATGCACATCGCGTTCGGGTTCGGGTCCTGGTTGACGTACATCGGCGGGACCTTCTCCAGGTCCAGGATGTAGCAGGCGTCCCGCAGCATGTCGTGGAGATGCGCGAACTGCCGGTCCGAGACCCGTACCGAGTCGGACAGGAACAGCAGCCGCAGACTGCGCTCGGGCAGCAGCCCGCTGAGCGCCTTGAAGACCGTGTCGAACCCGCTCAGCTTCCGCAGTGCCACCAGCGCGGAACGGTCGGCGGGGTGCTCGTACGCACGCGAGGAGATTCCGGGGAAACGCCTGCGCTGCCTGCTGGGCACGTTCTCGTGCCCGTTGTGCTCGTGGCCGTCGGACATGTTTCCCCCATGTGCGTCTGGATGACCTGTGCGGCCCCTGGTGCGGCCCTTCGCTCCCCCGCGGCGGGACCCAGCCTAGGGGGAGTCAAGCGGAAGGACGAGCGCGGACGGGTCAACGGTTGCCTCCCGGTACGGGACCCGGGAGGACCGCCGCGGGCCGCTTGTACGGCCGCGCCGGGACGCCACGGGCCCGCAACGGCGGAGTCGGGGTGATCGCCGCGGAGCCGCCCGCATACGATGAGCCCACGTCTTTATCCCGCCCACACGCGATAGGTCCTGCCGAAGATGAGCTTCCCCAGCACCGCTGCCCAGATGGTCACCCTCGCCGCCGAGGGCGGAGAGCACGGCGGCAACCACGAGAGCCTGAGCCCCTACCTCACCGGTGGCGGCGCCCTGTTCGCGCTGCTGCTCCTGCTGTGGATCACCACCCGCTTCAACCGCGACCGCTGAGCGGCCGGGGCTCCGTCCCGAGGGCACTGGACGACGGGGCCCACAGCACGGGCCGGTAGGGTCTGCACGCATGGGAGAGCAGGACATGCCTACCGGCCCCGGCAGCGGCACGGCCCCGCGGGGCAAGCGCCGTCTGGGCGTCATGGGCGGCACTTTCGACCCGATCCACCACGGGCACCTGGTGGCGGCCAGTGAGGTGGCAGCGCAGTTCCACCTCGACGAGGTCGTCTTCGTCCCCACCGGCCAGCCGTGGCAGAAGAGCCACCGCGCGGTGTCCGCGGCCGAGGACCGTTACCTGATGACGGTCATCGCCACCGCCGAGAACCCGCAGTTCTCGGTGAGCCGCATCGACATCGACCGCGGCGGCCCCACCTACACCGTCGACACCCTGCGCGACCTGAGCGCGCTCAACCCGGACACGGACCTGTTCTTCATCACCGGCGCCGACGCCCTCGCCCAGATCCTCACCTGGCGCGACAGCGAGGAACTGTTCTCCCTGGCACACTTCATCGGCGTGACCCGGCCCGGACACCACCTGACCGACGCCGGCCTGCCCGAGGGCGGTGTCTCGCTGGTGGAGGTTCCGGCCCTCGCCATCTCCTCCACGGACTGCCGTGCGAGAGTCGCCAAGGGAGACCCCGTCTGGTACCTGGTGCCGGACGGAGTCGTGCGCTACATCGCCAAGCGCGAGCTGTATCGCGGCGAGTGAGCCGAGAGGGGCACCGGTGAACGACGGATACGACGCGGGGTACGGCGACGGCGGCCCGTACGAGCTCGTCGGCTACGACGAGTACGGCCGGCCGGTCTACCGCCAGGCCGCCGACCAGCGGACCCAGCAGTCCCAGCAGTCCCAGCAGTCCCAGCAGTCCCAGCAGTACGACCCTTACGGGCAGCAGGGGCAGCAGGGGCAGCAGGGGCAGCAAGACGGGCAGGGCTACGGCTATGACCCGTACGCCACGGGCGGCCACCAGCAGCCGTCGTACGACCCTTACGGGGGCGACGCCGCGCCCCCGCAGCAGCCGCAGGGCCCCTCCTACGGCTCCTACGCCCCCTACGGCACCCAGCAGGGCGCCGGCGCGCCCGCCTACGACCCCTACGGGCAGGGAACGCACCCCGACGGCACCGGGCAGCAGCCCCGGGTGGCCGAGCAGACCGCCTACATACCCGAGCAGCAGACGGGCCACGCCCCGCAGCGGCCCGCGCGCATCCCCCAGCAGGCCGGACCGGCCGACGGGGAACCGGACGGCGACGGGCCCGGCCGGGAGTACCACACCGAGCAGTTCGCCTTCGTCGAGGAGCCCGACGGCGACTCCGAGGACGTCATCGACTGGCTCAAGTTCACCGAGAACCGCACCGAGCGGCGCGAGGAGGCCCGGCGCCGCGCCCGCAGCCGGATCATCGCCCTGGTCGTGGTGTTCGCGCTGGTCGCCGCAGGCGGCGTCGGCTACCTCTGGTACGCGGGCAAGCTGCCCGGACTGTCCGACTCCGGCACGGACACCGGCACCACCACCGCCGCGGGCGCCCAGAAGCGCGACGTCATCGTCGTCCACCTGCACGACACCGAGAACGGCGGCACCTCCACCGCGCTGCTCGTCGACAACGCCACCACCGAGCAGGGCACCACCGTGCTGCTGCCGAACTCCCTCGCCCTCACCGCCGAGGACGGCACCACCACCACGCTCGCCAAGTCGGTCGAGGACGACGGCTCCGAGGGCACCAGGACCGCCCTCGACACCGTCCTCGGCACCGACATCGAGGGCACCTGGCGGCTGGACACCCCCTTCCTGCTCACCCTCGTCGACCTGGTCGGCAACATCGAGGTCGACACCGACGCCGACGTGCCCGACCCCGACGCCAAGAAGAAGGGTGAGGCGCCGCTGGTCAGGAAGGGCAAGAAGCAGACCCTCAGCGGCAAGATGGCCGTCGCCTACGCCACGCACCGCGCCCCCGGCGAGGCGCAGAACGCCCAGCTGGAGCGGTTCGGCCAGGTGCTGCACGCCGTGCTGCGCAAGATGACCTCCGATCCGGACGCCGCCACGGTCACCGTCCAGACCCTCGGCCAGATCATCGAGCCGCCGCTGACCGACGCGGACCTCGGCGCCTTCCTCGCCGGGCTCTCCGACCTGGCCAAGGGCGGCGACCACCGGACCGCCCTGCTGCCCGTCGAGGAGGACGGCACGCTCACCGCCGAGGCGAGCGACAGCGTGGTCAAGGACGTCCTCGGCGGCACCGCCAAGAGCCCCGACCGGGACGCCGCCGTCACCGTCTCCGTGCGCAACGCCACCGGCGACAAGGACACCACCGAGAAGGCCCGCGTGGTGCTCCTCAACGGCGGCTTCACCTTCCTGGAAGGCGGCACCGCGTCCTCCGCCGAGGGGACCTCCGAGGTCGTCTACGCCGACCCCGCCGAGAAGGAGAACGCCACCGAGGTCGCCAAGACCCTGGGCCTGCCCGCCGACTCCGTCTCCCAGGGCAAGATCTCCGGCAACGCGCGTGTGTCGGTGATCCTCGGACAGGACTACGACCCCGGCTCGTAGCGAGGCGTGGCGCACCCTCCGTGACGACGTGGGGTGCGCCCGGCGGTCCGTGAGACCCTTGAGGTCCACCGACCGCCGATCGAAAGCCACGCAGTGACCGCAACCGACCGTTCCATCGAGCTCGTCCACACCGCCGCCCAGGCGGCCGCCGACAAGCTCGCGCACGACATCGTCGCCTACGACGTCAGTGACGTGCTGTCCATCACCGACGCCTTCCTGCTGGCCTCAGCCCCCAACGACCGTCAGGTCAAGTCGATCGTCGACGAGATCGAGGAGCGGCTGAACAAGGAGCTGGGCGCCAAGCCGGTCCGCCGCGAGGGCGACCGCGAGGCCCGCTGGGTGCTGCTCGACTACGTCGACATCGTCGTCCACGTCCAGCACAGCGAGGAGCGGGTCTTCTACGCCCTGGAGCGGCTGTGGAAGGACTGCCCCGAGCTGGAGCTCCCCGAGGACGCCAAGGCCACCCGTGGCAAGGCCGCCGAGCACGCCAAGCTCCAGGAGGCCGAGGAGGCGACGGAGCCGGGCGGTGAGTGGCGGTGAGCGCCACCGGTGAGGTGCGCGGCTCCGAACGCCGGGGCCGCCGCGTCATCCTGTGGCGGCACGGCCAGACCTCCTGGAACGTGGAGCGTCGCTTCCAGGGCTCCACGGACGTCGAGCTGACCGAGACCGGCGTGGCCCAGGCCCGCCGGTCCGCCCGTCTGCTGGCGGGGCTGCGGCCGGACGCGATCGTCGCCTCCGACCTGAAGCGGGCCGCGGCCACCGCCGCCGAGCTGGCCGCCCTCACCGGCCTGCACGTCGTCCACGACGAGGCGCTGCGGGAGACCTACGCGGGCGTCTGGCAGGGCCTGACGCACGACGAGATCATCGCCCGGTACGGCGAGGAGTACACCGCGTGGAAGCGTGGTGAACCGGTCCGCCGGGGCGGTGGCGAGCTGGAGACCGAGGTCGCCGACCGGGCCGCCCCCGTGGTGCTGCGGCACGCGGAGAAGCTGCCGGAGGACGGCACCCTCGTGGTGGTCAGCCACGGCGGCACCATCCGCACCACCATCGGCCGGCTTCTGGGCCTGGACGCGCGCAGCTGGGAGAGCCTGGGCGGCCTCAGCAACTGCTGCTGGTCCGTCCTCGGTGAGGGCGCCCGGGGCTGGCGCCTGCTGGAGCACAACGCCGGCACCCTGCCGGAGCCGGTGCTCGGCGACGACGACTGAGACCGCAGGCGGGGCGTCCGGCGAGGGGCCGTACGACCCGCCCCGGGGCGCCCCGGACCCGGATTTCACTTTCTGGCAGGTCGCAGGCTAAAGTTCTTCTTGTTCGCCCCGCCGAGCGGGACGAAACACCAGGAAGCCGCGTTACGCGGCAGCCCGGGGCTATAGCTCAGTTGGTAGAGCGCCTGCATGGCATGCAGGAGGTCAGGAGTTCAATTCTCCTTAGCTCCACGTGACGATGATCCCGCCTCCCACAGTGGAGGCGGGATCTTTTGTTGTCCGCAGATGAGCAGGACGGCGTTCCCAGGCGTATACCTCTACGAGGCGTCCAGCCGTGTCCCGACCGGTACCACGGCGTCGCTGACCGTATTGGCCCGGTCGTGGCAGAATCAAACGACCGGAAGGGGGCGCGGCCCGACGGGAGGGAGTTGTGATGCCTGCGAGCATCCTCGAGGAGGTCGACCACCTTCTCGGAGCGGTGTCGACCCGACGGACCTCTACCCGTCTCAGCTGCCCTTCCTGCGGTTCCGCGCACGTCGCCCAGGTCCTCGGTGACAACGGCGGGATCTCCTACGTGTGCACGGCCTGCGGCCACAGCTGGAGCTGACCGATGGGTGCACACAGGCGGAAGTGCGACTGGTGCGGCAGCGGGACGCCGATCGTCCGCGACATGGAGCCGCTCAACCCCGAGTACCAGTACTGGTGCGAGGAGTGCGCGCGGGCGCTGATCATAAAAGGCGACCCCATCGAGACGTACCGGGAACTCGAGGGTGAGCCGATCTACGGCCGGCTGCTCGAGGAGCACTGCACCCTCAAACGCTTCTACTCGTTCGTGACGGCGTGAGTGTGTGAGTGCGGGACGGCCCGGGCGGCGTGACGGTGCGTGGCGGGCCGGGCGAGCCGGGTGGAACCGGGCGAAGTGAAACCGATTTGGTGTTGGCCCGGGGGGACCGTGTAAAGTTGGCGTCGCCGCCGGGGAAACCCGGAGGAACACCGCAAGGGGCTATAGCTCAGTTGGTAGAGCGCCTGCATGGCATGCAGGAGGTCAGGAGTTCAATTCTCCTTAGCTCCACAGAAGTCGAGGGCGGATCATCCGAACGGATGGTCCGCCCTCGCTCGTTGTGCGTGCGGCCCGCGCGGACTCCTCCCCGGCGGCCCGAAGGCCGCCGGGAAGGGCGCGGTTCAGCTGTCCGTCAGCGTCCCAGGGCGCGCCGGCCGCGGCCCTGGGAGAGCACCGGAAGGTTCCGGGACGGCGCCTTGGCCTGCGGGCCGGTGTCCTCGATGCGCAGGGCCAGGGCCGGGCAGCGGCGCACCGCGCGCAGCGCCTTCGCCTCGGCGTAACGGGGCACCTGGGCCTGAGCCACCGTCGGGAAGCCGTCCGCGCCGAGCTGGAACACCTCCGGGAGGAGGTCGGCGCACAGCCCGTGGCCCCGGCACAGCGTCCAGTCGACGAAGATCTTCTGGCGGCTGGGGCCGTTCTCCTCGGACTCGGCGCCGCCCGGGATGCCCGTCGGGGCCCTGCCCCCCTCGAAGAGCGGCAGGACGCCCGCCACGGGACGTCCGCAGCCGCCCCCGAGGGCGTGGGCCGCGATGTCCTCGGTGAACGCCTTGAGGGTCGACTCCAGGAACATCGCGGAGCCGTCCGGATGCGAACAGGCGCCGCGCCGCTTGACGTTCTTGGCGACCTGCCTGACCGCCTCGAGCGCGGCCGGCCCGCCGCCGCCCAGGATGTCCTCCAGGCCGCGCGCGGCGGCCGGGAGCCCCAGGTAGCAAGGGCCGCACTGGTTGGCGCTCTCCTCCGCCAGCCACTTCGCCACCATCAGCGACTCGCCCAGCGGGCAGGTGTCCTGACTGATCGGCAGGATCGCGCCCGCGCCCAGCGAACCACCCACCGCGTCCAGCGAGTTACGGGAGACGATCGCGTCGTTCACGGTCGCCGCGTCGATCCACTTGCCGTGGTAGCCGCCCGTCAGCACGCCCTGCGGGACCGGCGGGGCGCCGGCCAGCTGCAGCACGTAGCGCAGCGGCACGCCGGTCGGCACCTCGATCACCATCGGGCGGGCCACCGCCCCGGACACCGTGAGCATCACGGTGCCCGGCTCGTCGTACAGGCCGGTGTTGCCGTAGCGCTCCGGGCCGATGCGGGCGGCGATGGCGAGCTGCGCGAACGTCTCGGCGTTGGACAGCAGCGTGGGCGCGCCGCCCACGCCGCTCTTGGAGGCGCTGGTCTTGCGGCCCGGCGGGATGGCCGGGCCGCCGTCGATGGAGCGGATCAGGGAGGCCGCGGCCCCCGTCACCATGCGCACCGGGTTGCGCTGGACCCGGGCGCGCAGCGCCGAGCGGCGGCCGTTGCTCAGGCCGCGCTCGGCGAGCGCCTGCTCCATCGAGCGCTGCGTGGACTCACGGGTGACCCCCACCACGAGCGTGCGGGCACCCATGGCCTCGGCGCACAGCAGCGCGCCGTCCAGGATGAGGTGCGGTGCCCGGTTGATCAGCACCGTGTCCTTGCGGCAGGCCGGTTCGTCCTCGCTGCCGTTGACGACGACGACCGGCCGGACGCCGCGCTTGATCGCCGATTCGGCGACCGAGCGCAGCTTCTTGTGGAAGGGGAAGCCGGCGCCGCCGCGGCCCCTGAGGTTGATGCGCTCGGCGAGCTGCGCGAGCTGCTCACCGCCCAGGGGCTCGAGCGGGCCGTGCACCTTGAGGTGCATCTGCAGGTCGAGCCGGTCGACAAGGTCGAAACCCGACGTCAGTTGCGGAAGCCCTACGACGCGGACTTCAGGTACGTCGGGCAGGGCCTCGTTCACTTAAAGCCTCCGGAAGGCGTGTTCCAAGGTTCGCCCGAACCCGGTGCGTCGAAGTCGTAGGACGACGAGGGCGCACCGGGGCGTGGTTCATTGGCGGGACCGCTGTTGTACGTGTCACCCGGGTTGTACGTGCCGTAGAGGGTGTTCGTCTCAGCGGTGTCGTACACATCACTCGACCCGTAGCCGGACGCGACCGAATTGTTGTAGGTCGGGATGGTGTATCCGGTGTCGTTGAGCGGGTCGTACGCCGACGGAGGGGCCTCGCCGACCGGCGGCGGGGACGGGACGGGCCAGCTTCCGGAGGTGCTGGACGGGCCGTCGACGCGGGGGATGGCCTCCGTGGCCTGCAGGTCCGGCAGCTCCATGCGGGCGGTCGCGTCGGTCAGCGGGCTCTGCCCGCCGCCGGACGGCCGGGAGGGCGGGGACATCGCGCGGTAGGCGGCTGCGAAGCCGTTTGCCGGCTCCGGGGCGGGCGTGGGTACGGGCGCCTCGTACAGGGGGCGTTCGGCGCGCCGCCGGCCGCCGTCCCGGGCGTTCCCGCCGCCGTATCCGGGGAGGGCGGACTCGGCGCCCCGGGCTCTGCTCTCCTCCAGCTGCTCGCGGACGGCACGCTGCTGGTCGGTGAGGCCGAGCAGGCTGGTGATGCGGTCGGCGACCTTGCGCTTGACCGGCCGCGGGGAGGCCCGCAGCAGCAGGGCCGCGAGCACGCCGAGCAGCGACAGGCCGTAGAGGATCATGAAGATCGGCTTGGCCGCTCGACCCGCGTAGAGGCCGTGGACCAGCGCCGCGCACCAGGCCGGATAGGCCAGCATGTGCACCGCGCGCCAGCGGGCGGCGACCTCCGCCGGGGAGGCGAAGCGGTTGCGCAGCACGCCCGTGATCGCCACGAAGATCATCAGCAGGCCGGCCAGGGTGCCGAGCCCGATCAGGAAGCTCCGCCCCATGACGGCCTCGTCGTCGGTGAGGACGAGCCCGAAGGGGATCACGGCGGCGATCCACGAGGTGTGGTCGAGGACCAGCTTGACGACGATGTGGATGAGCAGGAAGACGACGGCCGCGACCGCCGTGGTGCGGTGCACCGCCTGCGCGAGGATCCGCTGCCGGGGGCCGAGCAGGATCCGGTCCTGCGCCACGAGTCCCCAGATCACGGAGCAGCTGAGGCAGACGAGCGCCAGGACGCCGACGCCGAAGTTGAGGAAGTCGACGAACCAGTCGTCCGCCGTGCTGTCGTCCGGCCTCACGACGCACCTCCGGGCGTCGGGACGCACAGCGGGTACGACGGAGCCGCAGCCGACCTGCCCCGAGCGGGGGGTGGGCTGCCGAATGGACGAGGGTTCATGGGGGCAACTCCGAACGGTTCGGTAAAGCGGTCCCGCTGCCGAACTCTAAGCCTCGTCGTACCCGTCAGTACCAGGTTTGAGTTATTGCGCTGTTATCAAAAGACAATGAGGCCGTTGTGATGCCCCTTAGGGGTTGTTACGCGGAGTAACTTTGACCTTTGGTCAGCGCGTCGTGAACGGCGTCGCGGCCGGTTCCGTCACTGCGGTACCCTGACCACATGCGTGCCGTACGCCTTCTGCTTAGCGAGCCGCGCTGATCAGTCCCGACCCGCCGGTGTTTCCGGCAGGCCGGAATCGGCGCGGCGTCCCCTCCTGTGCGAGGGGTTTTTTCATTTCCAGGAAGTCGCAGCAGCAGGCAGAGACGATCGATGGAGCTTTGAGGATCATGAGCGAGACGAACCCCGCAGCCGCGGAGGCCGCGCCGCACCGCTACACGGCTGCCCTGGCCGCCGAGATCGAGGCACGCTGGCAGGACTTCTGGGACGCCGACGGCACGTACGCGGCGCCCAACCCCAAGGGCGACCTGGCGGGCGATCCCGAGCTGGCCGCGCGGCCCAAGAAGTTCATCATGGACATGTTCCCGTACCCCTCGGGTGCGGGCCTGCACGTCGGCCACCCGCTGGGCTACATCGCCACCGACGTCTACGCCCGCTTCCAGCGCATGACCGGGCACAACGTCCTGCACACCCTGGGCTTCGACGCCTTCGGCCTGCCCGCCGAGCAGTACGCGGTGCAGACGGGCACGCACCCGCGCGTGTCCACCGAGGCCAACATGAAGAACATGCAGAGCCAGCTGCGCCGGCTGGGCCTGGGCCACGACAAGCGCCGGTCGTTCGCCACGATCGACCCGGACTACTACAAGTGGACCCAGTGGATCTTCCTGCAGATCTTCAACTCCTGGTACGACGACGAGGCGAAGAAGGCCCGCCCGATCGCCGAGCTGGTCGAGCGGTTCGAGTCCGGTGAGCGCCCCGTGCCCGGCGGCCGCTCCTGGAGCGAGCTGAGCTCCGTCGAGCGCGCCGACCTGCTGAGCGAGTTCCGCCTGGCCTACGCCTCCGACGCGCCGGTCAACTGGTGCCCGGGGCTGGGCACCGTGCTGGCCAACGAGGAGGTCACCGCCGACGGCCGGTCCGAGCGCGGCAACTTCCCCGTCTTCAAGGCCAAGCTGCGCCAGTGGAACATGCGCATCACCGCCTACGCCGACCGCCTGCTGGACGACCTGGACGCCCTGGACTGGCCCGAGGCGATCAAGTTGCAGCAGCGCAACTGGATCGGCCGCTCCGAGGGCGCCCGCGTCGACTTCCCCATCGACGGCGAGAGCATCACCGTCTTCACCACGCGCCCCGACACCCTGTTCGGCGCCACCTACATGGTGCTGGCGCCCGAGCACCCGCTGGTCGAGAAGTTCACCCCCGCCGCCTGGCCCGAGGGCACCCACGAGGTGTGGACCGGCGGCCACGCGACGCCCGCCGAGGCCGTCGCCGCCTACCGCGCCCAGGCCGCCTCGAAGTCCGACGTCGAGCGGCAGGCCGAGGCCAAGGACAAGACCGGTGTCTTCACCGGCGCCTACGCGACCAACCCGGTCAACGGGCAGAAGGTCCCCGTCTTCATCGCCGACTACGTCCTGATGGGCTACGGCACCGGCGCGATCATGGCCGTCCCCGGCCACGACTCCCGCGACTTCGCCTTCGCGCGCGCCTTCGAACTGCCCGTCGTCTGCGTGGTCGAGCCGACCGACGGCCGCGGCACCGACCCGTCGACGTGGGACGACGCCTTCGTGTCCTACGACGCGAAGATCGTCAACTCGGCCGGCGAGCACATCTCCCTGGACGGCCTGGGCGTCGTCGAGGCCAAGGCGCGCATCACCGAGTGGCTGGAGCGCGAGGGCCACGGCGAGGGCACCGTCAACTTCCGCCTGCGTGACTGGCTGTTCAGCCGCCAGCGCTACTGGGGCGAGCCCTTCCCGATCGTCTACGACGAGGACGGCATCGCCCACGCGCTGCCCGAGTCGATGCTGCCGCTGGAGCTGCCCGAGGTCGAGGACTACAGCCCCCGCACCTTCGACCCGGACGACGCCGACACCCAGCCCGAGACGCCGCTGTCGCGCAACGAGGACTGGGTGAACGTCACCCTGGACCTGGGCGACGGACCGAAGAAGTACCGGCGTGAGACCAACACCATGCCCAACTGGGCCGGTTCCTGCTGGTACGAGCTGCGCTACCTGGACCCGCACAACTCCGAGAAGCTGGTCGACCCGGAGATCGAGCAGTACTGGATGGGCCCGCGCGAGGGCATGCCGCACGGCGGCGTCGACCTGTACGTCGGCGGTGCCGAACACGCCGTGCTGCACCTGCTGTACGCCCGCTTCTGGTCCAAGGTGCTGTACGACCTGGGGTACGTGTCCTCGGCCGAGCCGTTCCACAAGCTGTTCAACCAGGGCATGATCCAGGCCTACGTCTACCGCGACAGCCGGGGCATCGCCGTGCCGGCCGCCGAGGTGGAGGAGCGCGACGGCGGCTACTGGTACCAGGGCGAGCGCGTCACCCGGCTGCTGGGCAAGATGGGCAAGTCCCTGAAGAACGCGGTCACCCCGGACGAGATCTGCGCCGAGTACGGCGCCGACACCCTGCGCCTGTACGAGATGGCCATGGGCCCGCTGGACGTGTCCCGCCCCTGGGACACCCGCGCGGTCGTCGGCCAGTTCCGCCTGCTGCAGCGGCTGTGGCGCAACATCGTCGACGAGGCGACCGGCGAGGTGACCGTCGTCGACACCGACGACGTCGACGAGGACACCCTGCGCGCCCTGCACAAGGCGATCGACGGCGTCCGCGGCGACCTGGAGGGCATGCGGTTCAACACCGCCATCGCCAAGGTCACCGAGCTGAACAACCACCTGACCAAGCGGGGAGGCGCGCTGCCGCGCCCGGTCGCGGAGTCCCTGGTGCTGCTGGTCGCGCCGCTGGCCCCGCACGTCGCCGAGGAGCTGTGGCGCAAGCTGGGCCACGACGACTCCGTGGTGCACCGCGACTTCCCGGTCGCCGACCCGGCCTACGTGGTCGACGAGACCGTGACCTGCGTGGTGCAGATCAAGGGCAAGGTCAAGGCGCGGCTGGAGGTCGCCCCCGGGATCGCCGAGGACGAGCTGGAGAAGGTCGCTCTGGCCGACGAGCGGGTGGTCGCGGCGCTGGACGGCGCCGGAATCCGCAAGGTGATCGTGCGGGCGCCGAAGCTGGTGAACATCGTTCCGGCATGACCCCTGCCGGCCTGACCCTTACGGGTAGCGGCCGGATTGTCTGCGGGCAGGTTCGGGGTTCCGCCGGAACTCCGGGCCTGCCCGCTGCGTTTACCGTGGAAGAGCGGCACGACGTGTGCCGGGACAGGCCGAAGGGCCCGGAGGAGGAGCCTCGTGGAAGCGGTGTTCGCAGTGATCGCCCTGCTTTTCGTGCTCTTCGTGGCGCTGGGTGTGTTCGTCACGGTGAAGGTCGTGGGCGCCGCCAAGCGCAGCGCGGACCGCCACATCCACCAGGCCCGGCGCACGGTCGAGGAGCACACCCTGCGGGCCAAGGCCTTCGCTCAGACCGGCCCGGCCGGCGAGATCGCCCAGCTCCGCCTGAAGCTGCGCACCTCGATGCGGGCCACGCAGGACGCCCTGGAGGCGGTCGCCGCCGAGGACGGCTCGGTGAAGGAGTCCCTCGCCCTCTTTCAGCGGCTCAGCGCGCACGGCCACGAGCTGGATGCCGAACTGCGCCGCCTGGAGGGCGAACCGGACCGCGCCACGCTGTCCGCGCGCCTGCCCGAACTGCGCGAGCGCACGGAGCGCATCACCACGTCCGCGGACTCGCTGCGCTGGGCCACCCGTGACCGCGCCCGCCGCTTCGCGGACGACGACCTCGACTCTCTGAGCGAGCAGATCGACATGGAGGCCGGTGCCCTGCGGCACTGGACCACCACCGAACAGCCGGGCACGCCCGCGCCCCCGTCCTGGCCGGAGGCGCCCGCCGCCGACGCCGCGACGGCACCCGGCCAGACCTGGCCGGAGACCCCGAGGCCCGAGGAGGCGCGGGAGCAGGACCAGGACCGGCCCGCGATCGCGCCGGCCGCCCCGCGCCCCACCTACCCCTGGCAGAAGAAGCCCCGCCCCGAAAGCACCACGTGAGGACCGTCTGATCCCCGCGTGATCACACCGCCGTCGAGGACGCCCCGCGGGCCCGGGCTGCCCTACGGCCACCACGGCAGGTAACCTCCAGCTCATGTCCCGCCATGTCGCGATCGTCACCGATTCAACGGCCTACCTTCCGGCCCGGACGATGGAGCGGCACGACATCACGGCGGTACCCCTGACCGTGGTGCTGGGCGACCGTGCCCTCGAGGAGGGCACCGAGATCTCCACCCGCTCCCTGGCGCAGGCTTTGCAGAAGCGGCGTCCCGTCACGACGTCCCGGCCCAGCCCGGAGGTCTTCGCGGAGACCTACCGCAGGGTCGCCGAGTCCGGCGCGACCGGCATCGTCTCCCTTCATCTCTCCGCCGAGCTGTCCGGCACCTACGACGCGGCGGTCCTCGCGGCCCGCGAGGCTCCGGTACCGGTGCGGGTGGTCGACACCGGCATGATCGCGATGGCGCTGGGATTCTGCGCGCTGGCGGCGGCGGAGACCGCGGAGGCGGGCGGCACCGTGGACGAGGCGGTCACCGCGGCGGAGAAGCGGGCGGCGGGCACCTCGGCCTACTTCTACGTCGACACGCTCGACTATCTGCGCCGGGGCGGCCGGATCGGCGCAGCGCAAGCCCTGCTGGGCTCCGCCCTCGCGGTGAAGCCACTGCTGCAGCTCGCGGGCGGGCGTATCGAACCGCTGGAGAAGGTGCGGACGGCGTCCAAGGCGATCGCCCGGCTGGAGGAAATCGCGGCGGACCGGGCGGGGAGTGTGGAGGTGGACGTCGCCGTCCATCATCTCGCCGCGCAGGAGCGGGCCTCGGCGCTCGCCGACCGGCTGCGGGCCCGGCTGCGAGGGCTGGGTGACCTGCATGTCAGCGAGGTCGGAGCGGTGATCGGCGCGCACACCGGGCCGGGGCTGCTGGGGGTCGTGGTCTCGGCGCGCTGAGGCTGTCCGGGGCCCGGAGGCCCGGGGCTCGGCGGCGGGACTCGGCGGCGGGGCTCGTAGGCGCCGTGCGCTCCCGTCCCCGATCGGGTGACGCCGTTGTCCACAACGGGGCGTTCGTCCACGGATTCCGAGCAAGATCATCGCGGTGGGGCGGTTGTGCCGGACCCTCGTCGCATGGCACTTCGATCAGGCACACGCACCGCGACTCCGGCGAGTGGCCCGGGGCGCGGCCCCTTGTCCGACGGCCGCACCCGCAACCGGCACCGCCGGCCGGGCAGGACCCGGGCCTGGCCCCCTTCCTGTCCCCGGCAGGGGGACCGTGACGGCGACGGCCACGCTCCGGCGGACGACATCCGGCGCCGCGCCGAGATCTTGTTCGGGATGGAGGGCGGGGGCGGGCAGCCTGTCGGGAACGGCGGGGCGGTGCATCCCACGGACGCCGGTGAAGGACGCGTGGCGAGGCGTACGCCGAGCTGGGCGAGGCCGGGAGAGGGCGGTGCGGGGACGGCTGGCGCGTTAGCGGGCGTGAACGATGCGATGGCGGCGCGGCGGGCCGTGGTGGTGGACCGTCAGGGCGGCGCGGGCCATGCGTTGCTGACCAGGCCGCAGCCGGGTGCGAGGCGTCCGGCCGCCGTGGACCGTACGGCTCGTGCCGACCAGACCCTGGAACTGCGGCGGCTCCCGGGCCGCGCGGGCATGCCGGGTGCCGCACGTCGGGGGAGGCCCGGCGCGCCGCCGGAGCCCGCGTCGGCCGGTGCGCAGCACGCCACGCGTCCGGGGCGGTTCCTCGGCGTCGGGCCGCAGGGCGGGCCCGCCACGTACGCGGTGCGGCTGCCTACGCCGCGCCGGGTGGAGCAGGCCTGGGTGGAGCAGGCCCGCACGGAGCGGGGCCGGACCCTGCGAGTCCGCACGGAGCAGGTGCAGGCGGCGCCTGAGCCGTGGCGGCTGCGTGAGGGAGTGACCGATGCGGTCGGCCGTGCGGACCCGCTCGGCCGTGCGGACCCGCTCGGCCGTGCGGACTCGGTCGGCCGTGCGGAAGTGGCCGGCCGGGAGAGGCCGGAGGGGGTGCCCGAGCCGGGGCCTCCGCCCGGGCGGTGGGGACCGGCGTTGCGGGAGCGGCTGCCGCTGTGGGTGCAGGTCCGGTGCGGGCTGGAGCGGCGCAGTGTGATGGCGCTCTCCGCACTGCTCGTCCTGGCCGTGGTGTTCGCCGTGCAGCACTTCTGGACGGGGCGCACCCAGCCGGTGCGGGCACCGGAGGTGGTGCAGGCCGGTGCGGCCTCGCAGACCTCGCGGGAGGAGGTGACGGACGGCGGGGCGACCCCGTCGGGCGCACCCGGCCTCACGGCGGGGACCGAAGGCTCGCCGGCTCCCGAGATCGTGGTCGACGTCAGCGGAAAGGTACGGCACCCCGGCGTTCACCGCCTGCCCTCCGGCTCACGCGTCGAGGACGCCCTGAAGGCGGCCGGCGGAGTGCGTCCCGGTACGAAGACCGGCAGCCTCAACCGCGCCCGTTTCCTCGTGGACGGCGAGCAGCTGGTCGTCGGCGGCCCGGCACCCGCGGGCGCCGCGGCCCCCGCTGCCCCGCCCGGCCCGGGTGCGGCGGCCGGTCCCACCGCGCCGGTCTCCCTGAACACCGCCACCGTCGACCAACTCGACACCCTGCCCGGCGTCGGTCCCGTGCTGGCCCAGCACATCGTCGACCACCGCACCCGCAACGGCGGTTTCCGCTCGGTGGACGAACTGCGCGAGGTCAACGGCATCGGTGACCGCCGTTTCGCGGACCTGCGCGACCTCGTACGCCCATGAGCACCCGGACACCCACCGCGCCCGGGGCACCGCAGGACACGGCATCCGCGTCGCGTCCCTCCGTCCACGTGGCCTCCGGCAAGCGGCTAGGTGCCTCCCATCCGCGCCAGGAGGGGCCGACCGACCTCCGGCTGGTCCCGCCCGCGCTCGCCGCCTGGGCCACGGCGGCGGTCATGCTGCACGCCCCGCCCGGCTGGACCGTGGCCACCGTGGCCGGCTCGGTCCTGACCGCAGCCGTTCTCCTCCCGGCGCGCGGCCGCCTGGCGGAGCGCGCCCGTGGCACCGTCCACGCCGTCGCGGCCGTGCTGCTGTGCGTCGGGGCCGCCGCCGGTTCGGCGGGCCTGCACGGCGCGGACGTCCGGCGCGGTCCCGTCCCGGAACTGGCCCGGGAGTACGCCCCCGTCGTCGCGGAGGTGGAGGTCACCGCGGACCCTCGGCTCACCCGGCCCCGGGTCAGCGGCGACCACATGGCCCCGACGTCCGTGCTGATCGAGGCCGACGTGCGGCGGGTGGAGCGGGCCGGCACGGCGACGTGGACGACCCGCGCACCCGTCCTGCTGATCGTCGACACGGACGAGGCCGACCGGGGCGGTGGGGCCGAGGGGGGCGATCCCGCGACGGGCGGGCGGAGCTCGCCGTGGCTGGGCCTGCTGCCCTCCACCCGGCTGAAGATCGAGGGAGGGCTGGCACCCGCGCGGGAGGGCGGCGACCGGTTCGCGGCGGTGCTGCGGGTGCGGGGCCGCGACGGTCCACAGACGGTGGACGGGCCCTCGGGCCCGCAGCGGCTGGCGGGACGGCTGCGGGCCGGACTGCGCGAGGCGACCGAGGACCTGCCGGCGGACGCAAGGGCGTTGCTGCCGGGCCTGGTCGTCGGCGACACCGCGCGGGTCACCCCGGAGCTCGACCAGGCCTTCCGGGAGACCGACCTCACGCACACCCTCGCCGTGTCCGGCGCCAACTTCACCATCCTGCTCGCCCTGCTCCTCGGCCCGCCCGGGCTGGCGCAGCAGGCCGAGCGACGCGGACTCGCGCCCCGTCTCGGCATCTCCCTGCGGACCACGGCGGTGCTGGGCGGGGTGCTCTCCCTCGCGTTCGTCGTCGTGTGCCGGCCCGACCCCAGCGTGCTGCGCGCCGCCGCCTGCGGTTCGGTCGCCCTGCTCGCGCTCGCCACCGGCCGCCGCAGATCCCTGGTCCCGGCCCTGGCGACGGCCGTCCTGCTGCTCGTGCTGTACGACCCCTGGCTGGCCCGCAGTTACGGCTTCCTGCTCTCGGTGCTGGCCACCGGCGCGCTGCTCACCCTCGCGCCGCGCTGGAGCGAGGGACTGCGCCGCCACGGGGTGCCGCCCCGCGTCGCGGAGGCCCTGGCGGCGGCGGGCGCGGCCCAGGTGCTCTGCGCCCCGGTGGTCGCCGTGCTGTCCGCGCGGGTGAGCCTGGTGGCGATCCCGTGCAACCTGCTCGTCGAGGCCGCGCTCGCGCCGGCCACGGTGCTGGGTTTCCTGGCCCTCGCCACCGCTCCGGTCGCGATGCCGTTGGCCGAGGCGGTGGCCTGGTGCGCGGGCTGGCCCGCCGGGTGGATCGCGAAGGTCGCCCGCACCGGGGCGGCCATGCCCGGCGCGGGGGTGGACTGGCCCGGCAGCTGGGCGGGGGCGGCGGCCCTCGGCGCCGTCACCCTGGCCGCGCTGCTCGTGGGGCGGCGCCTGCTGCGGCACCCCTGGTGGTGCGCGGCGTGCGCGCTGCTGCTGGCGCTGCTGGTGGTGCAGCCCCGGCCGCTCGTCCGCACGATCACGGGCTGGCCCCCGCCGGACTGGCGATTGGTGATGTGCGACGTGGGACAGGGCGACGCGCTGGTGCTGGCGGCGGGCGAGGGGACCGGGGTGGTCGTGGACGCCGGACCCGACCCGGTCCTCGTCGACCGCTGCCTGGACTCCCTGGGCGTCACCCGCGTCCCGCTCGTCGTGCTGACGCACTTCCACGCCGACCACGTGGCCGGTCTGACGGGGGTGCTGCGCGGACGTGAGGTGGGTGCCATCGGGACGACGGCCTTCGAGGAACCGGCCGACCAGGCGGCGTTCGTCCGCAGAGCCGCAGCCGACGCGGGGGTCCCGGTGACCCGGGTCGTCGCGGGGGAGCGGCGGCGGGCCGGCGACCTGTCCTGGGAGGTGGTGTGGCCCCCGCCCGGCGCCCACCCGGCGGTGGAAGGCCCGAACGACGCCAGCGTGGCCATGCTGGTCCGCGCCGGGGGCCTGCGCCTGCTGCTCCTCGGCGACCTGGAACCCCCGGCCCAGCGCGCCCTGGCCCGGTCACCGGCGGCGCGGGACCTGACCGGTGTCGACGTCCTCAAGGTCGCCCACCACGGCTCGGCGTACCAGGATCCGGGCCTCGTGAGCCTTACCTCCCCCCGGCTGGCGCTGATCAGCACCGGCGAGGACAACTCCTACGGCCACCCCGCCCCGGGGACGGTCGACGCGCTGCGCGCCGGGGGAGCGGCGGTGCTGCGTACCGACCGGGACGGGGCGCTGGCGGTCACCGTCGGTACGGATGGGAGCGGAGAGCTGGAGGTGGCGCGACACTGAGACCATGACCGAGGGGATGAACACCGCGACGATCGACGCCTATCTGCGCCGCCTGGGGGTGGAGCAGCCGGCCCGGCCCACCCTGGACGCCCTGCGCGAGCTGCATCTGCGTCATCTGCGGACCGTGCCGTTCGAGAACCTCTCCGTGCATCTCGGTGAGGAGATCGTGCTGGAGGAGAAGCGGCTGCTGGACAAGGTGGTGGAGGCCAGGCGCGGCGGCTTCTGCTACGAACTCAACGGCGCCTTCGGGGCGTTGCTGACCGCGCTCGGCTACGACGTCGCGCTGCTCTCCGCGCGCGTCCACGGCGAGGGCGGCCGGCTGGGCATCCCGTACGACCATCTCGCGTTGCGGGTGCGGACGGTGGACGGCGGGGACTGCCTGGTGGACGTCGGGTTCGGGGCGCACTTCCATCTGCCGCTCGCCTTCGGGGAGCGGCGGGAGCAGCAGGACCCGGCGGGCGTGTTCCGGATCGTGGAGGCCGACGCGGACGCGGCCGGGGTGCGCGGCGGACACGGCACGAGGGAGGCCGCGGACCTGGACGTGCTGCACGACGGCCGGCCCGTGTACCGGCTGGAGGTACGCCCCAGGGTGCTCGGCGACTTCGCCGCCGGGGCGTGGTGGCACAGCACGTCACCGGCGTCCCACTTCCCGCGGTCGCTGGTGTGCTCGCGCGTCACCGCGGACGGCGGCCGGATCACGCTCAGCGGGCGGCGGCTGACGGTCACGGCGCCGGACGGGACGCGGCGGGTGCGGGAGATCGAGGCGGACGGGGAGGTGCTGGAGATCTACCGGAACGAGTTCGGGATCACGTTGGACACGGTGCCGACGGTGCGGGGTGCCGGGACGGGCGGCTGACCCCGTACCGGACAATGACCCGTGTGAGTGATGTGCGACATGTGCTGGTGCTGCCCGACCGGGACGCGGCCGAGGAGGTGGCCGAGGCGCTGGAGGAGCGCTTCGGTGTCGACGAGGAGCCGCGGCTCGTGCGGGACGCCCTCGCGGGTGAGGACGACGCGGAGGACGCGCAGTGGCTCGTCCTCCTGCGGGACGAGGCGGGGCGGCTGGACGCCGGCGAGCTGAACGAGTTCGTGGCCCGGTGGGACGGCTGGCGCGAGGAGCCGTAGCCACCGGGGGGGCGGCGGCCGCGTGCCTGGCCCGCGCGAGTCCGGCCGGGCGGGGATGTCGGTGGCCCATGGGATGCTTGTCGGCGATGGCCAGGAAGAACGCATCCGACGACCCCCTCGCCCCCGTGACGCTCGCCGTGGGCCAGGAGGAGCTGCTGCTCGACCGTGCCGTGCGGGAGGTGGTGGCCGCCGCGAAGGCCACCGACCCCGACACGGACGTACGCGACCTCACCCCGGACCAGCTCCAGCCGGGCACCCTCGCCGAGCTGGTCAGCCCCTCGCTGTTCGCCGAGCGCAAGGTCGTGGTCGTGCGCAATGCGCAGGACTTGTCGGCCGACACCGTCAAGGACGTCAAGGCCTACCTGGCGTCGCCCGCCGAGGAGATCACCCTCGTCCTGCTGCACGCGGGCGGCGCGAAGGGCAAGGGGCTGGTCGACGCGGCCCGCAAGGTGGGCGCGCGGGAGGTGGCCTGCCCGAAGATGACCAAGCCGGCGGACCGGCTGGCCTTCGTGCGGGGCGAGTTCCGTACCACCGGGCGGTCGGCGACGCCCGAGGCGTGCCAGGCCCTGGTCGACGCCATCGGCAGCGATCTGCGTGAGCTGGCCTCCGCGGTGACGCAGCTGGTCGCGGACGTCGAGGGCACGATCGACGAGGCGGTCGTCGGCCGGTACTACACCGGGCGGGCCGAGGCCTCGAGCTTCACGGTCGCGGACCGGGCGGTCGAGGGACGCACCGCGGAGGCCCTGGAGGCCCTGCGCTGGTCGCTGTCGACCGGCGTGGCCCCGCTGCTGATCACCAGCGCGCTGGCGCAGGGCGTACGGGCCATCGGTAAACTGTCCTCGGCGCGCGGCGGCCGGCCCGCGGACCTGGCGCGCGAGCTGGGCATGCCGCCGTGGAAGATCGACCGGGTGCGGCAGCAGATGCGCGGCTGGACCCCGGACGGGGTGTCCGTGGCGCTGCGCGCGGTCGCCGAGGCGGACGCGGGCGTCAAGGGCGGCGGGGACGACCCGGAGTACGCCCTGGAGAAGGCGGTCGTCACCATCGCCCGCGCGGCCCGCTCCCGCGGCCGCGCGTAACCGACGAGCGCGCTCGCCGCCTTCATCGACGAGCGCCCCCGTCGGCTCTGCTGACAAGCGCTCCCGTCTGCCCCGATCCCAGGGGCGGCGCCGAAAGCCCACTCCCGAGCGGCGGCACGCCGAAGGCCCCACTCCCGCCCTGGGGAAGGGTGGGGAGACGGGGCCTTCGGATGAAGCCGATGAACTCGTACCCGCGTGGCGAACGCAGGCCGCGTACGAGCTCGTGGTGCCGGCCGGGGGCGGATGAGAGAGGGCCCGCCCGGGTCCCGCCGGCGATCAGATCAGGGTGATTCAGGCCTTGGCGGCCGCGACCTTCTGAGCCAGCGCCGACTTCTTGTTGGCGGCCTGGTTCTTGTGGATGACGCCCTTGGAGACGGCCTTGTCGAGCTGACGCGCGGCAGCGCGCTGGTACTCGGTGGCCTTCTCGACGTCACCCGCGGCAGCGGCCTCGCGGGCCTTGCGGATCGCGGTCTTCAGAGAGGACTTGACGGCCTTGTTGCGCAGCCGCGCCTTCTCGTTGGTCTTGTTCCGCTTGATCTGGGACTTGATGTTCGCCACGAATGAGCCTCTACAGGTTCTGGCACGGGGCCGTACGAGGCCGCACGGATTCCGTACCGGGTGATTTCTTGGGGTGTGCCTCGCGCTGAGAGGGCATGAGACACAGCCCCCCACACTACCAGCGGCCGATTCGGTGGCCCAAACCCGTCCCCGGTCCCCACGCGTGGGACCATGGAGGCTACGTATCGATCCGACCCGAGACCGCAGACGGACAAGCACACGTATGCGGACGCCTCAAGAATCAGGACCCTGCGTGCCCGCGATCCCCAGCCATGTGCCCGAGCCGAGCCGTACCGACCCGGCGCTGATCCGCAATTTCTGCATCATCGCCCATATCGACCACGGCAAGTCCACGCTCGCCGACCGGATGCTCCAGCTGACCGGTGTGGTCGAGCAGCGGCAGATGCGCGCTCAGTACCTCGACCGCATGGACATCGAGCGTGAGCGCGGCATCACGATCAAGTCCCAGGCGGTGCGGTTGCCGTGGGCCCCGACCCACGACAAGGGCAACACGCACATCCTCAACATGATCGACACCCCGGGGCACGTCGACTTCACGTACGAGGTCTCCCGTTCGCTCGCGGCCTGCGAGGGGACCATCCTCCTCGTCGACGCGGCCCAGGGCATCGAGGCGCAGACCCTCGCCAACCTGTACCTGGCGATGGAGAACGACCTCCAGATCATCCCGGTCCTCAACAAGATCGACCTGCCGGCCGCGCAGCCGGAGAAGTTCGCCGAGGAGCTGGCGAACCTGGTCGGCTGCGACCCGGACGACGTGCTGAAGGTCTCCGCGAAGACCGGTCTCGGCGTCGAGGCGCTGCTGGACCGCGTGGTCGCCGAGGTGCCCGCCCCGGTGGGCGTCGCGGACGCCCCCGCCCGCGCGATGATCTTCGACTCGGTCTACGACTCCTACCGCGGTGTCGTCACCTACGTCCGTGTCATCGACGGCCAGCTCAACAAGCGTGAGCGCATCCGGATGATGTCCACCGGCGCCACCCACGAGCTGCTGGAGATCGGGACCAACTCGCCCGAGATGCTGTCGGCCGACGGCCTCGGCGTCGGCGAGGTGGGCTACCTGATCACCGGTGTGAAGGACGTCCGCCAGTCCAAGGTCGGTGACACCGTCACCAGCCAGCACAAGGGCGCCGAGGAGGCGCTCGGCGGCTACAAGGACCCCAAGCCGATGGTGTTCTCGGGCCTCTACCCCCTGGACGGCTCGGACTACCCGGAGCTGCGCGAGGCCCTGGACAAGCTCCAGCTCAACGACGCCGCCCTGGTCTACGAGCCGGAGACCTCCGCCGCCCTCGGCTTCGGCTTCCGCGTCGGCTTCCTCGGCCTGCTGCACCTGGACGTGATCCGCGAGCGGCTGGAGCGCGAGTTCGGGCTCGACCTGATCGCCACCGCGCCGAACGTGGTCTACCGCGTGGTCATGGAGGACGGCAGCGAGCACACCGTCACCAACCCGAGCGAGTTCCCCGAGGGGAAGATCGACGAGGTCTACGAGCCGGTCGTGCGCGCCACGATCCTCGCGCCCAGCGAGTTCATCGGCGCGATCATGGAGCTGTGCCAGACCCGGCGCGGTGTGCTGCTCGGCATGGACTACCTCTCCGAGGACCGCGTCGAGATCCGCTACACCCTGCCGCTCGCCGAGATCGTCTTCGACTTCTTCGACCAGCTGAAGTCCAAGACCCGCGGTTACGCCTCCCTCGACTACGAGCCCACCGGCGAGCAGACCTCCAGCCTGGTCAAGGTGGACATCCTGCTGCACGGCGACAAGGTGGACGCGTTCTCCGCGATCACCCACAAGGACGCCGCGTACGCGTACGGCGTGCGGCTCGTCGCCAAGCTGCGCGAGCTGATCCCGCGGCAGGCGTTCGAGGTGCCCATCCAGGCCGCCATCGGCTCCCGCGTCATCGCCCGCGAGACCATCCGCGCCATCCGCAAGGACGTGCTGGCCAAGTGCTACGGCGGTGACATCTCGCGTAAGCGGAAGCTGCTGGAGAAGCAGAAGGAAGGCAAGAAGCGGATGAAGATGGTGGGTTCCGTGGAGGTTCCGCAGGAGGCCTTCATCGCCGTCCTGTCCAGCGACGAGAACGCCGGATCGGGCAAGGGCAAGAAGTAACCGCCTGTTACCGCGGGTCACTCCGCAAACCGGGCGAAACGGGGGCCCGCCGCGCGCACGTGCGGCGGGCCCTGCGTATCGGTCAGGTGGCTGTCTGTGTGAAGTTACAGGCCGTGGCCCCTTACGCAGTGGCCGGTCGACCTTTACTCTGTCCGTGCTCGATAGTTACTCGCGAGTTAAACAACGACGCGAGGAAACCCCAGCCGCACTGAGCCAGCCGCACCGTCGCGGGCCCCGGAGGATGTCGTGAGCGACACACAGACACTGATCGAGAACCGTCCGCCGAGCGTGGCGACCCTCTTCCTGGAGCGTGTGGCGGCCACACCGGACGCCGAGGCCTATCGCTACCCGGTCCCACCGGCCTCCGGGGAGGGCCCGGACGACTGGAAGTCGCTCAGCTGGTCCGAGGCCGCCGAGCGGGTCCACGCGATCGCGGCCGGCCTGATCGAACTGGGCGTGCAGCCGGAGGAGCGGGTCGCCCTCGCCTCCTCCACCCGTGTCGAGTGGATCCTCACCGACCTCGGTATCCTCTGCGCCGGCGCCGCCACCACCACGATCTACCCGCAGACCAACGCCGACGAGTCGGCGTACATCCTGTCCGACTCGCAGAGCCGGGTGCTCGTCGCGGAGAACGGCGAGCAGGCCGCCAAGGCCGTCGCCAAGCGTGACGAGCTGCCCGATCTGACCCGCGTGGTGGTGGTCGACGCGGAGGGCGTCGACACCGACGACTTCGTGATCAGCCTGGCCGAGCTGGAGAAGCGCGGCGCCGCCCGCCTCCAGAAGGAGCCGGAGCTGATCAAGGAGCGGGTCGCGGCGATCACCAAGGACCAGCTCGCCACCCTCATCTACACCTCCGGCACCACCGGCCGCCCCAAGGGCGTGCGCCTGCCGCACGACAACTGGTCGTACATGGCCAAGGCGATCGCCGCGACCGGCCTGGTCAGCGGCGACGACGTCCAGTACCTGTGGCTGCCGCTGGCCCACGTCTTCGGCAAGGTCCTCACGTCCGGCCAGATCGAGGTCGGCCACGTCACCGCGGTCGACGGCCGCGTCGACAAGATCATCGAGAACCTGCCGGTGGTCCAGCCGACCTACATGGCCGCCGTGCCCCGCATCTTCGAGAAGGTCTACAACGGCGTCGCCGCCAAGGCGAAGGCCGGCGGCGGCGCCAAGTACAAGATCTTCCAGTGGGCCGCGGGAGTCGCCCGCGAGTACGCCAAGGTCACGCAGGACAACTTCCGCCGCACCGGCAGCGCGACCGCCCCGGCCGGACTGCGCACCAAGCACGCCGTCGCCGACAAGCTCGTCTACGCCAAGATCCGCGAGGCCTTCGGCGGCCGGCTGCGCGCCTGCGTCTCCGGCTCCGCCGCCCTCGCGCCCGAGATCGGCTACTTCTTCTCCGGCGCCGGCATCCACATCCTGGAGGGCTACGGCCTCACCGAGTCCTCCGCGGCCTCCTTCGTGAACCCCGGCGAGGCCTACCGCACCGGCACCGTCGGCAAGCCGCTCCCCGGCACCGAGGTCCGCATCGCCGACGACGGCGAGATCCTGATGCGCGGCCCCGGCATCATGCAGGGCTACCACAACCTGCCCGAGAAGACCGCCGAGGTCCTGGAGGAGGACGGTTGGTTCCACACCGGTGACATCGGTGAGCTGTCCGCCGACGGCTACCTGCGCATCACCGACCGCAAGAAGGACCTGATCAAGACCTCCGGCGGCAAGTACATCGCGCCCGCCGAGGTCGAGGGCCAGTTCAAGGCTGTCTGCCCGTACGTCTCCAACATCCTGGTGCACGGCGCCGACCGGAACTACTGCACCGCCCTCATCGCCCTCGACGAGCCGTCCATCACCGCCTGGGCGGCGGAGAACGGCATGGCGGGCAAGTCCTACGCGGACATCGTCGCCGCCCCGGTCACGGTCGAGATGGTCGACGGCTACGTCAAGCAGCTCAACGAGGGCCTGCAGCGCTGGCAGACCATCAAGAAGTTCCGCCTGCTGCCGCGCGACCTGGACGTCGAGCACGGCGAGATCACCCCGAGCCTCAAGCTCAAGCGGCCGGTGGTGGAGCGCGAGTACAAGCACCTCATCGAGGAGATGTACGAGGGCGCACGCGAGAAGTGACAGCCCGTCGGCCGGGAGACGCGTTCTCCCGGCCGGCGTCGGAGCGGTGACAGGCGGGGCCGGGACCGGTGCGTCCCGGCCCCGCCGCCGATGTCCGCGCCGCGCCGGGAATCGATCGCGGGCCGGCGCGGTTGCCGCTCGCCATGAAGGCAATCGGATTGAGCACCTACGGCGGCCCGGACGTTCTGCGCGTGGTGGAGCTGCCCACGCCCGAGGCGGGACCCGGCGAGGTCCGGATCAGGGTGCACGCGGCCACTGTGAACCCCACCGACGCCATGATGCGCACCGGAGGCCACGCCGCCCGGATGCGCGACATCCCGCCGCCGTTCCTGCCCGGCATGGACGCGGCGGGCGTGATCGACCAGCTCGGCCCCGGCGTCGACGACCGGCTCGCCGTGGGGCAGCGGGTCGTCGCACTGGTGCTGCCCACCCGCCCGGAGGGCGGCGCGTACGCCGAGCAGATCGTCGTACCCGCTGCGTCGGTCGTCCCCGCGCCCGCCGGGGCCGGCCACGCCGAGGCCTCCACCCTGCTGATGAACGCGGCCACCGCCCGGCTGGCCCTGGACACCCTCGCCCTCCCGGCCGGCGCGACCCTCGCCGTGACCGGCGCGGTCGGTGCGGTCGGCGCGTACACGATCGAACTGGCCAAGGCCGACGGGCTGACCGTCGTCGCGGACGCCGCCCCGCACGACCGTGACCTGGTCCGCGGCTTCGGCGCCGACCACGTGGTCGACCGGGGCAAGGACGTGGCCGGGCGCATCAGGGCGCTGCTGCCGGACGGCGTACCCGGGCTGGTGGACGGTTCCCACCAGCGGGACGAGGTCGTCCCCGCCGTGGCGGACGGCGGCACCCTGGTCGAGCTGAGGGGATGGCAGGGGCCGGACGAGCGCGACGGCATCACGGTGACCCCGGTCTTCGTCGCGAGCGTCGCCACCGACACCGCCCTGCTGGACACGCTGTGCCGGCAGGCCGAGGAGGGCGTGCTGTCCCTGCGCGTCGCCAAGGTGCTTCCGGCGTCCGACGCGGCCGAGGCGCACCGCCTGCTCGAAGCCGGGGGGCTGCGCGGCCGCCTGGTCCTCGACTTCTCCTGACGGCGACCGGCCACCCCGGCCACCCCGGCCACCCCGGCCGGCTGCGGTCGCCCGGCACCCCGCCCCCGCCCTTCACGGCGGGCGCGGGGTGTGCGCCTCCTCGTTCCCCGATGACCGGAAACGAGCGGTTGCGTCTCCGTTCTTGAACGAAGACGGGGCACTGTTCCCCCGACAAGCGATCCACTTTCGTGACTCCACGCTTATGGGCGGGTCCGTTCTGTCACCCTGTCGGCAGCGACGAGGTTCTATTCGTACGAACTGCCCGGGGAGCTGCCCATGCGGGCCATTCCGACCCAACGGGAGACCACCTCGTGCGCCCCCGACGTGCGGGGGTGCACGCGGGTGGAGGCGACACTGTCCGGAAGTCCCCTCGCCCCGGGCTCCGCACGCGCCCTGCTGCGCAAGACGCTCACCGAGTGGGCGCAGCTCTCGCCGCCCGGCGCGGATCTCCTCACCGGCCGGGTCGGCGACGACGCCGCCCTCGTCGCCAGCGAACTCGTCACCAACGCCGTCGTCCACGCCGGCACCGAGGTGCACCTGACCTGCCGGCTGGAGGAGGACACCGGCGCACTCGTGGTCGAGGTCGCCGACCACCACCCCGCGCGCGCCCCGCACGACGGCGCACCGGAGGCGCCCGCGCACGACACCCCCGAGTACGGGCGCGGTCTGCGCCTGGTCGCCGCGCTCGCCGAGTCCTGGGGCATCACCTACCGCCCTGGCACCAAGACCGTGTGGGCGCGGCTGGCGAACCACGACCACGCGGCGGGCGACCCCGCCGAGACGTACGCCGGGGAGCGCGACCCGGCGCGGGACCTGCGGGCCGCCGCCCACCTCGCCTCCGACCCCCTCGCACCCCGGGCGCGGACCGGCTCGCGCGACGGCACCCGGGACGCCTGGCGGGCCGCTTCCTACGGCGACGACTGGCTGGCCCGCCGCCCCGGCCGGGACGGCACCTGGCTGGGCCGGGGCGCGCTGTCCTTCCTGGCGGAGGCCTCCGACCTGCTCGCCGGGCAGCTCGACGAGGACCTGGTCGCCTCCCTCACCGGACAGCTGATCGTGCCGCGGCTCGCCGACTGGTGCGCGGTCTGGCTGGAGGACGAGACCACGGCCCTCGGCGGCCGGCCCGGCGGCACCCGCGCCGGCGGCCGGCTCGCCCGCGTCTGGCACGCCGGTGAGCAGCACGTCGAGGAGCTGAGCCGGGCGCTGGAGGGGAACCCGCCACCGCACCCCGACGACCCGCTCGGCACGGGTCCCGTGCCCTACCCGTGGCCGGCGCCCGCCGCCGTGGCGGACACGGACTCTGACGCGGCGGGCGAGGGCCTTGACGCGGCGGGCGAGGATCTTGGCCCGGTGGGCCCCGAGTCCGGGGCGGTGGGCGGGGGTTCCGGTTCGGTGGGTGCGCACTCCGGCCCGGCGCACGCGAGCCCCGGGCCGGGGAAGGGTACGGGTGCTGCCGAGGGGGCGGGTTCCGCGCCGCCCGGGACCGCGCTCGCCTACCGGCTCGTCGCCGGAGGGCGCCCGCTCGGCACCCTGGTCATCGGCCGCGGCGGCATCGACCGCTTCCCCGACGAGATCACCGGGCTGGTCGAGGACCTCGGACGACGGGTCGCGCTCGCCATCGGCGCCGCCCGGCAGTACGCCCGCCAGGCCACCATCAGCGCCGTCCTCCAGCGCGGCCTGCTGCCCGGCGCCGTCGCCGAGATCCCGGGCGTGCGCAGCGCCCTCGTCCACGAACCGTGCGACAAGGGTGGCCCCAGCGGCGACTTCTACGACCTCTTCCCGGCCGGCCGCGGACGCTGGTGCTTCGCCGTCGGCGACGTCCAGGGCAAGGGACCCGAGGCGGCCGTCGTCATCGGACTGGTCCGGCCCTGGCTGCGGCTGCTCGCCCGCGAGGGCTACCGCGTCGCCGACGTCCTCGACCGGCTCAACCAGCTCCTCCTCGACGACGCCACCGAGGCCGCCGACGCCGCCGCCCGCGCACTGGTGGCCGCCGGGGCCCGCCCGACCGCCCCCGGTGACGGCCCCCAGACCCGTTTCCTCTCCCTCCTCTACGGCGAGCTCGTCCCCTCCGACGGCGGCGTGCGCTGCACCCTCGCCTCCGCCGGACACCCCCTGCCCCTCCTGCTCGATCCCGAGGGCGCCGTCCGCACCGTCGCCCAGCCGCAGACGCTGCTCGGGGTCGTCGAGGACGCCACGTACACCAGCGAGACCTTCGAGATGTACTCCGGCGACAGCCTGCTGTGCGTCACCGACGGCGTCACCGAGCGGCGCTCCGGGTCACGTCAGTTCGACGACGGCGACGGACTGGCCACGGCACTGGCGGGCTGCGCCGGCATGGAGGCCGGGGCCATAGCGGAACGGATCACCCGGCTGGTGCACGACTTCGGGGCTCGGCCCCCGGCGGACGACCTCGCCCTGCTGGTGCTCCAGGCGGAGTGAGCGCGCCGGGGCGCACGGGCACCGGCGCGGGCGGCGCGGAAGGGGAGCGGGCGGGGTGCGGGACAATGGAGCACATGCCTTCCGCACTCCCCGACGGCGAGCCCGTCCCCGCCGACGGCGCGCTGCCCGCGTCCGCGCTCGCGGGCGCGGCCGACCGCCCCCTCGGGTTCTACCTGCACGTCCCCTACTGCGCGACCCGCTGCGGCTACTGCGACTTCAACACCTACACCGCGACCGAGCTGCGCGGCAGCGGCGGCGTGCTGGCCTCCCGCGACAACTACGCCGAGACTCTCGTCGACGAGGTCCGCCTGGCCCGCAAGGTGCTCGGCGACGACCCGCGGCCGGTGCGCACGGTGTTCGTCGGCGGAGGCACACCCACGCTGCTCGCCGCCGGCGACCTGGTGCGGATGCTGGGCGCGATCCGTGAGGAGTTCGGGCTGGCGCCGGACGCCGAGGTCACGACGGAGGCGAACCCCGAGTCGGTCGACCCCGCGTACCTGGCGGAGCTGCGGGCCGGCGGCTTCAACCGCGTCTCCTTCGGCATGCAGAGCGCCCGGCGGCACGTGCTGAAGGTCCTCGACCGCACGCACACCCCCGGCAGACCCGAGGCGTGCGTCGCCGAGGCCCGCGCGGCCGGGTTCGAGCACGTCAACCTCGACCTGATCTACGGCACGCCGGGGGAGTCCGACGACGACTGGCGCGCGTCGCTGGACGCCGCGATCGGCGCCGGACCGGACCATGTGTCCGCGTACGCGCTGATCGTCGAGGAGGGTACGCAGCTGGCCCGGCGGATCCGGCGGGGCGAGGTGCCGATGACGGACGACGACGTCCACGCGGACCGGTATCTGATCGCCGAGGAGCGGCTGTCGGAGGCGGGGTTCTCCTGGTACGAGGTGTCGAACTGGGCCACCTCGGAGGCGGGACGTTGTCTGCACAACGAGCTGTACTGGCGGGGCGCGGACTGGTGGGGGGCCGGGCCGGGAGCCCACTCCCACGTGGGTGGGGTGCGGTGGTGGAACGTCAAGCACCCCGGTGCGTATGCGGCGGCGCTGACGGAGGGGCGGTCGCCGGGGGCGGGACGGGAGGTGCTGTCGGCCGAGGACCGGCGGGTGGAGCGGATTCTGCTGGAGCTTCGGCTTCTGGACGGGGTGCCGTTGGATCTCCTTCGGCAGGAGGGGCGTGCGGCGGCCGACCGCGCGCTGTCCGACGGCCTGCTCCGTCCCGAGCCCTTCGCGGAGGGCCGGGCGGCCCTCACCCTGCGGGGGCGGCTGCTGGCGGACGCGGTGGTCCGCGACCTGGTCGACTGACAGAGGGTTCTCGCCCCCGCCGCCCCTTCCCGTACCCGGCCCCGGGGCTCCGCCCCGGACCCCGCTCCTCAAACGCCGGAGGGGCTGATGTCAGCCCGTCCGGCGTTTGAGGACGAGGCCCGCCAGGGCCGACAAGGGGGGTCTGGGGGCGCAGCCCCCAGGGACGGGACGGGAAGGGGCGGCGGGGGCGAGGAAATCGGTACTTACGACGGAGCCGTGACGAAGTCGATGAGTTCCTCCACCCGGCCGAGGAGCTGGGGCTCCAGGTCCTTGTACGAGTGGACGGAGTCCAGGATCCGCTGCCACGCCTCGCCCGTGTGGGCGACCCGCCACCCCAGCGCCCGGCACACCCCCGTCTTCCAGTCCTGCCCCCGCGGCACCCGGGGCCAGCCGGCGATCCCCACGGACGCCGGCTTCACCGCCTCCCAGATGTCGATGTACGGGTGACCGACCACCAGCGCGTGCTCGCTCGTCACCGCCTGGGCGATCCGCCACTCCTTGGACCCCGGCACCAGGTGGTCCACCAGCACCCCCAGCCGCGCGTCCGGTCCGGGGCCGAACGACTCGACGATCGACGGCAGGTCGTCCACGCCCTCCAGGTACTCCACCACCACGCCCTCGATGCGCAGGTCGTCGCCCCACACCTTCTCGACCAGCTCGGCGTCGTGCCGGCCCTCGACGTAGATGCGCCCCGCGCGGGCGACGCGCGCCCGGGCCCCCGGGACGGCCACCGAGCCGGACGCCGTGCGGGTGGGCCGCGCCGGGCCGGACGCGGGCCGGACCAGCGTGACGACGCGCCCCTCCAGCAGGAACCCGCGCGGCTGCAGCGGGAACACCCGGTGCTTGCCGAAGCGGTCCTCCAGGGTGACCGTGCCGGCCTCGCAGCGGATCACGGCGCCGCAGAATCCGGTGCCGGGCTCCTCCACCACGAGGCCCGGCTCGGCGGCGACCTCGGGCGCGGGCTGCGACTTCTTCCACGGAGGGGTCAGATCGGCGGAGTACTGGCGCATTCCGCCGACGATACGAGGATCGTGCCGGGGGCGATCAGTCCGACACGCCGAACCGGGCCGCCAGCGCGTCCCGTTGGGCCCGTACGAACGCCGCGTCGACCACCGCTCCGTGACCGGGCACGTACACCGCGTCCTCGCCGCCGAGCCGGAGCAGCCGGTCCAGCGCGGCCGGCCAGCGGGACGGCACGGCGTCGGGCCCGGCCTGCGGATCGCCCGACTCCTCGACCAGGTCGCCGCAGAAGACGACCCCGGGGTCGCCGGGCACCAGGACCGCGAGGTCGTGGGCGGTGTGGCCCGGGCCCACGTTCGCCAGCAGCGCCTGCCGGCCGCCGCCCAGGTCGAGCGTCCACTCCCCGGACACCGCGTGCCCGGGAGGCGTCAGCGCGTCCACCGCCTCGCCCGCCACCCGCGGGTCGAGCCCCCAGCGCACCGCGTCCGCGCGCAGCTCCTCGCGCCCCCGCCCGGAGAGCGCCGAGTCCAGCCCGACCGCGCCGTACACCTCGGCTCCCGCGAACGCCGGCGCCCCGAGGACGTGATCGAAATGGGGGTGGGTGAGCGCGAGATGTGTCACACGGCGGCCGGTCAGCTCCCGCGCCTCGGTCCGCAACCGCGCGCCCTCGGCCGGCGCGGAGCCCGCGTCGACGGCCAGCACGCCGTCGGTGCCCACCACGAGCCCCGCCGTGCAGTCCCACACCGGCAGCCGGCGCCGTCCGACCCCCGGCGCCAGTTGCTCCCATCCCGACTCTTCCCAAGTCACGGTCATGACCGGGACGCTAGCGGGGGACGACGACGCCGGGCACGGCGGCGCGGACCGGCCTTGCCGGGGTCGTACCCCCCGGCCGTACACTGGGCCGGGGAAGTCTGGCACTCGCGTGCGAAGAGTGCCAGAGTCGTTACCGGGCGGAAGCCAGCTGGAGGTGTGCGCGATGCTCAGTGAACGCAGGCTCCAGGTGTTGCGCGCGATCGTCCAGGACTACGTGGGCACCGAGGAGCCCGTCGGCTCCAAGGCGCTCACCGAGCGGCACAACCTCGGCGTCTCCCCGGCCACCGTGCGCAACGACATGGCGGCCCTGGAGGACGAGGGCTTCATCGCCCAGCCGCACACCAGTGCCGGGCGCATCCCCACCGACAAGGGCTACCGGCTGTTCGTCGACAAGCTGGCCGGTGTCAAGCCGATGAGCCCGCCCGAGCGGCGGGCCATCCAGAACTTCCTCGAGGGCGCCGTCGACCTCGACGACGTCGTGGCCCGGACGGTGCGGCTGCTGGCGCAGCTCACCCGCCAGGTCGCCGTGGTGCAGTACCCCTCGCTGACCCGGTCGACGGTGCGGCACGTGGAGCTGCTGGCCCTCGCCCCGGCGCGGCTGATGCTGGTGCTGATCACCGACACCGGCCGGGTCGAGCAGCGCATGGTCGACTGCCCGGCGCCGTTCGGTGAGGCGTCCCTGGCCGACCTGCGGGCGCGGCTCAACAGCCGGGTCGCGGGCCGCCGGTTCACCGATGTGCCGGGTCTGGTGGAGGACCTCCCGGAGGCCTTCGAGGCCGACGACCGCGGTACGGTCTCCACGGTGCTCTCCACCCTCCTGGAGACGCTCGTCGAGGAGAACGAGGAGCGGCTGATGATCGGCGGTACCGCCAACCTCACCCGCTTCGGACACGACTTCCCCCTCACGATCCGGCCCGTCCTGGAGGCGCTGGAGGAGCAGGTCGTGCTCCTCAAGCTGCTCGGCGAGGCGCAGGATCCGGGTGTGACCGTACGGATCGGTCACGAGAACGCCCACGAAGGACTCAACTCCACGTCCGTCGTGTCGGTCGGCTACGGTTCGGGCGGCGAGGCTGTCGCCAAGCTCGGCGTGGTCGGACCGACCCGCATGGACTACCCCGGAACGATGGGAGCGGTACGCGCAGTGGCACGGTACGTCGGACAGATCCTGGCGGAGTCATAGGTGGCCACGGACTACTACGCCGTACTCGGCGTACGCCGCGACGCGTCGCAGGAAGAGATCAAGAAGGCCTTCCGGCGGCTCGCCCGCGAGCTGCATCCGGACGTCAATCCGGATCCGAAGACCCAGGAGCGGTTCAAGGAGATCAACGCCGCCTACGAGGTGCTGTCGGACCCGCAGAAGAAGCAGGTCTACGACCTCGGGGGCGACCCGCTGTCCCAGTCCGGCGGCGCCGGCGGCGCGGGCGGCTTCGGGGCCGGCGGCTTCGGCAACTTCTCCGACATCATGGACGCCTTCTTCGGCACGGCGTCGCAGCGCGGACCGCGCTCGCGCACCCGCCGGGGCCAGGACGCCATGATCCGCATCGAGGTGGAGCTGGACGAGGCCGCGTTCGGCACGACCAAGGACATCCAGGTCGACACGGCGGTCGTCTGCACCACGTGCAGCGGTGAGGGTGCCGCGCCCGGCACCAGCGCGCAGACGTGTGACATGTGCCGCGGCCGCGGTGAGGTCTCGCAGGTCACCCGGTCCTTCCTGGGCCAGGTCATGACGTCCCGCCCGTGTCCGCAGTGCCAGGGCTTCGGCACCGTCGTGCCCACGCCCTGCCCGGAGTGCGCGGGCGACGGCCGGATCCGCTCCCGCCGCACGCTCACGGTGAAGATCCCGGCCGGTGTCGACAACGGCACCCGGATCCAGCTGGCGGGCGAGGGCGAGGTCGGCCCGGGCGGCGGCCCCGCCGGTGACCTGTACGTCGAGATCCACGAGCTGCCGCACTCGCAGTTCCAGCGGCGCGGCGACGACCTGCACTGCACGGTCACGCTGCCGATGACAGCGGCGTCGCTGGGCACCAAGGTGCCGCTGGAGACGCTGGACGGCCTGGAGGAGGTCGACATCCGGCCCGGCACCCAGTCCGGCCAGTCGATCCCGCTGCACGGCCGGGGCGTCACCCATCTGCGGGGCGGCGGTCGCGGTGACCTCATCGTCCACGTCGAGGTGCAGACCCCGACCAAGCTGGACCCGGAGCAGGAACGCCTGCTGCGGGAGCTGGCCAAGCTGCGCGGCGAGGAACGGCCCACGGGCCAGTTCCAGCCCGGGCAGCAGGGGCTGTTCTCCCGGCTGAAGGACGCGTTCAACGGGCGCTGACCGGCGTGCGCCGGAGCGGGGCCGATGCTGCCGGGGGTGCGGGGGGTCGCCCCCCGGGCAGGCACGGTCAGCCGGGGCAGCAGGGGCTGTTCTCCCGGCTGAAGGACGCGTTCAACGGGCGCTGACCGGCGTGCGCCGGAGCGGGGCCGATGCTGCCGGGGGTGCGGGGG
>NZ_JBITSH010000002.1:503306-602574 GCF_044540535.1 Streptomyces sp. NPDC085937
GGGTCGCCCCCCGGGCAGGCATGGTCAGCCGGGGCAGCAGGGGCTGTTCTCCCGGCTGAAGGACGCGTTCAACGGGCGCTGACCCGCTTTCCCGCGGAGGGCCGCCGGTGTGCTCGGCGGCCCGCCGGAAAGTGGCGTATGCCACGGGGAAGGGCCAATGCCGTGTTGGTCGGGGGACGTGACAACATTCGTTCATGTCCTCCGTACTGACCGATCTCTTCCGGCACCCGATCGTGCAGGCGCCCATGGCGGGCGGTGTCTCGGTGCCGCAGCTCGCCGCCGCCGTGTCCGAGGCCGGCGGGCTCGGTTTCCTGGCCGCCGGGTACAAGACCGCGGACGGGATGTACCAGGAGATCAAGCAGCTGCGGGGACTGACCTCCCGCCCCTTCGGCGTCAACCTCTTCCTGCCCCAGCCGGAGACGGCCGACCCCGCCGCCGTCGACGTCTACGCCCACCAGTTGGCCGGCGAGGCCTCCTGGTACGAGACCGGGCTGGGCGACCCCGACAGCGGCCGTGACGACGGCTACGACGCCAAGCTCGCCGTGCTGCTCGACAACCCCGTGCCGGCCGTGTCGTTCCACTTCGGCGTGCCGGCCCGCGAGGTCGTCGACGCGCTGCACCGCGTCGGCACGGTCACGCTGGTCACCGCCACCACCCCCGAGGAGGCGCGCGCCGTGGAACGGGCCGGCGCCGACGCGGTGATCGCCCAGGGCGTGGAGGCCGGAGGTCACCAGGGCACCCACCGCGACGCCCCGGAGGCGGACGGCGGCGGCATCGGACTGCTGTCCCTGGTCACCCAGGTCCGCGAGTCCGTCGGCATCCCGGTCGTCGCCGCGGGCGGCATCATGCGCGGCGGGCAGATCGCCGCCGTGTGCGCCGCGGGGGCCGCCGCCGCCCAGCTCGGCACCGCCTTCGTCGCCGCCCACGAGTCCGGCGCGCACGCCCTGCACAAGCAGGCCCTGACCAATCCCCTCTTCGTCCGCACCGAGCTGACCCGTGCCTTCACCGGCCGCCCGGCGCGCGCCCTGGTCAACCGCTTCCTGCGCGAGCACGGCCCCTACGCGCCCGCCGCCTACCCGGAGGTCCACCACCTGACCGCGCCGCTGCGCAAGGCCGCCGCGAAGGCCGGGGACGCGCAGGGCCTCGCGATGTGGGCGGGACAGGGCCACCGGATGGCCCGCGAGCTGCCCGCCGGTCAGCTGGTGGAGGTGCTGGCCGCCGAACTGGCCGCCGCCCGGACAGCGTTGTCGGCGGGAGGTGCCCGATGACCGCGCCCGTCTTCGTCGTCGACCACTTCGACACCGGTGGCACCGGCCGTCATGTGCTCGACGGCCCCGAGGGGCGGCACGCCGTCTCCGTGAAGCGGCTGCGCGCCGGTGAGGAGGTCGTCCTCACCGACGGGGCGGGCCGCTGGGCCGCGGGCGAGGTGGACGGCACCGAGGGCAAGGACCGGCTGATCGTGCGGCTCGGCGAGATCGTCGAGGAGCCCGTCGAGACGCCCCGGCTGACCGTCGTGCAGGCGCTGCCCAAGGGCGACCGGGGTGAGCTGGCCGTGGAGACCATGACCGAGGTCGGCGTCGACGCGATCGTGCCCTGGTCGGCCTCGCGCTGCATCACCCAGTGGAAGGGCGAGCGGGGCGCGAAGGCCCTCGCCAAGTGGCGGGCGACGGCCCGGGAGGCGGGCAAGCAGTCGCGCCGGGTGCGGTTCCCGGAGGTCGCGGACGCGGCGACGAGCAAGGGGGTTGCCTCACTTCTCGCCGAAGCGGAGTTCGCGGCGGTGCTGCACGAGAGCGGGACGGAGCCGTTGGCCGGCGTTCCGTTGCCGGACTCCGGTGAGATCGTGCTGGTCGTGGGGCCCGAAGGCGGGGTGTCCCCGGAGGAGTTGGCGCTGTTCGAGAGCGTCGGGGCTCGGGCGTACCGGCTGGGGCGGAGTGTGCTGCGGACCTCCACGGCGGGGACGGCTGCGGCGGCGCTGCTGCTGGGGCGTACGGGTCGCTGGTCCTGACGCCACGGGGCTCCGCCCCGGACCCCGCTCCTCGAACGCCGGAGGGGCCGATGGTGTGGCTCCGCCCCTGCGAGGGGGCGCCACACGTGGCCCGATGCGCCCTACCGCCGCGCGAGCGGCAGTGGCACGCTGCCGTGCATGGGGGCGATGAACTGGACCCGACGAGGGCCGCGTTGGCGGCGGCACACCGCCGTCGTCGTGTTCGCCGTGGCCGCGGTCACCGGCGTGACCGCCTGTGAGGGCGGCAGCCTCAGCTCCGCCGCCGTCGCGCTCACCACCGACGGCACGGTGACGAAGGAGCTCAACCGGCAGAAGGACAAGGTGCGCTGGCTCACCTGCGACGCGTCCTTCGGTGACCGGGGCGGCTCCGCCTCACCGGCGTCGCGGGCGACCGCCGCCTCGGTCGACTGCGAGGGCGAGACCGAGGGCGGCAAGGAGATCACCGTCACCGGCGAGGTCACCCACGCCGTCAACGGCGCCTGCGTCCGCGGGGATCTCACCGCCGAGGTGGACGGCCGGCAGGTGTTCCACGTCGAGGGACTGGGCGACTGCGACTCCAAGAACCCGCCCCGGGTGGGCGATCCCACGCAGCGCGGCCCCGAGCCCACCGTCACCGTGACCGTCACGACGACGGTGTGGTGCGACCAGTACCCCTCCTGTCGCCCCGTCGAGGGCAAGTGATCCGAACCCCTGGCCCGACCGGGCGCGGCCCCCATAGGGTGATCGGGTGACACAGCCTGCATCGGTCGCATCCACCGCATACCTCCGGTTCCCGCATCTGCACGGCGAGTTGCTCGCCTTCACCGCCGAGGACGACGTGTGGCTCGCCCCGCTCGGCGGCGGCCGTGCCTGGCGGGCCAGCGCGGACAACGTGCCGGTGAACCATCCACGGATCTCCCCGGACGGCACCACCGTCGCCTGGACCTCCACCCGCGACGGCGCGCCCGAGGTGCACATCGCGCCCGTCGACGGCGGCCCCGCCCGGCGGCTGACCCACTGGGGCAGCCTGAGGACCCAGGTCCGCGGCTGGACCGCCGACGGCCGTGTCCTCGCGCTCAGCACGTACGGCCAGGCCAGCCTGCGCCGCACCTGGGCGCGCGCCGTGCCGCTCGACGGCGGCCCGGCCGAGACCCTGCCGTACGGTCCGGTCGGTGACGTCGCCGCCGGCCCGCACACCGTCCTGCTGTCCGCCACGATGGGCCGTGAGGCCGCCGCCTGGAAGCGCTACCGGGGCGGCACCGCGGGCAAGCTGTGGATCGACCGCGACGGCGACGGCGAGTTCGTCCGGCTGCACGAGGACCTCGACGGGAACATCGAGTACCCGCTGTGGGTCGGGGAGAGGGTCGCGTTCCTCTCCGACCACGAGGGCACGGGCGCGCTGTACTCGTCCCTCGCCGACGGCTCCGACCTGCGCCGCCACACGCCGCTCGGGGGTACCTCCCGCTCATGGGGGTCCCCCCGCTCGAGCGAAGTCGAGAGTGGGGGAGAAGCCGAGAGCGGGGGAGGCTTCTACGCCCGTCACGCGGCCACCGACGGCAGCAGGGTCGTGTACTCCAGCGCCGGCGAGCTGTGGATCCTCGACGACCTCGACACCGCCGAGCCGCGCCGCCTCGACGTCCGGCTCGGCGGGCAGCGCGTCGACCTCCAGCCGTTCCCGGTGAACGCGGCCCGCTGGTTCGGCTCCGCGTCCCCCGACCACACCGCGCGCGGCAGCGCCGTCTGCGTGCGCGGCACCGTCCACTGGGTCACCCACCGCTCCGGCCCCGCCCGCGCCCTCGCCGCGACCCCGGGCGTCCGCGCCCGCCGTCCGCGCACCTTCCGCGCGGACGGCGAGGAATGCGTGGTGTGGGTGACGGACGCCGAGGGCGACGACGCCCTGGAGTTCGCCCCCGCCACCGGACCGGCCCCCGGCGCCACCCCGCGCCGCCTGGCCGCCGGACAGCTCGGCCGGGTCGTGGAGCTGGCGATGGCGCCCGACGGCAGCCGCGCCGCGATCGCCTCGCACGACGGCCGCGTCCTGCTCGTGGAGCGGGAGACCGGCGAGGTCCGCGAGGTGGACCGGAGCGAGGACGGCGACGTCTCCGGGCTGGTCTTCTCACCCGACTCCACCTGGCTCGCCTGGTCCCACCCCGGCCCGCGTCCGCTCAGCCAGATCAAGCTCGCCAACACCACCGACCTGTCGGTCACCGAGGCGACCCCGCTGCGCTTCCAGGACTACGCGCCCGCCTTCACCCTCGACGGCAAGCACCTCGCGTTCCTGTCCACCCGCTCCTTCGACCCGGTCTACGACGAGCACGTCTTCGACCTGGCCTTCGTCGAGGGCGTACGGCCGTACCTGATCACGCTGGCGGCGACCACCCCGTCGCCGTTCGGGCCGCAGCGGCACGGCCGGCCCTTCGAGACCCCGGACCGGGACGAGACGCCCGACAGCGAGGGCACGCCCACCACGCGCATCGACCTCGACGGGCTGGCCGACCGCATCGTGCCCTTCCCGGTCGAGGCCTCCCGCTACAGCGACCTGCGCGCCGCCAAGGACGGCGTGCTCTGGCTGCGGCACCCGGTGCGCGGCGTGCTCGGCGCGTCCCGGGCCACGCCCGACGACCCGGACCCCAAGACCGAACTGGAGCGCTACGACCTCGCCCAGCAGCGCATTGAGCACCTCGCCGTCGACGCCGACCACTTCGAGGTCAGCGGGGACGGCAAGCGGGTGCTGCTGTGGACCGACGGACGGCTGAAGGTCGTGCCCAGCGACCGGCGCGCCTCCGGCGACGACGACAGCGACACCAACATCACCGTGGACCTCGCCCGGGTCCGCCAGTTCGTCGACCCGTCCGCCGAGTGGCGGCAGATGTTCGACGAGAACGGCCGCATCATGCGGGACAACTTCTGGCGTCCCGACATGAGCGGCGTCGACTGGGACGGGGTCCTGGACCGCTACCGTCCCGTCCTCGACCGGCTGGCCACCCACGACGACCTGGTGGACCTGCTGTGGGAGGTGCACGGCGAACTCGGCACCTCGCACGCCTACGTCACCCCGCGCGGCGGCTTCGGCGGCGGCGCCCGGCAGGGACTGCTCGGCGCAGACATCTCCCGGCACGAGGACGGCAGCTGGCGGGTGGACCGCGTCCTGCCCGCCGAGACCTCCGACCCGGAGGCCCGCTCCCCGCTCGCCGCGCCCGGCGTCGCGATCCGGCCCGGGGACGCGATCGTCGCCGTCGCCGGACAGCCGGTCGACCCGGTGACCGGACCGGCGCCGCTGCTCGTCGGCACGGCCGGCAAGCCCGTCGAACTGACCGTGTCACCGGCCGGCGGCGGAGAGCACCGGCACGCGGTCGTCGTCCCGCTCGCCGACGAGGAGCCGCTGCGCTACCACGCCTGGGTCGCCGACCGGCGCGCCTACGTGCTGGAGAAGTCCGGCGGCCGGCTCGGCTACATCCACGTCCCCGACATGCAGGCGCCCGGGTGGGCGCAGATCCACCGCGACCTGCGGGTGGAGGTGCTGCGCGAGGGGCTGGTCGTGGACGTGCGGGAGAACCGCGGCGGCCACACCTCGCAGCTCGTGGTGGAGAAGCTGGCCCGGCGGATCGTCGGCTGGGACCTGCCGCGCGGCATGCGCGCGGAGAGCTACCCGCGCGACGCGCCCCGGGGCCCCGTCGTCGCCGTCGCCAACGAGTTCTCCGGCTCCGACGGCGACATCGTCAACGCGGCGATCAAGGCGCTCGGCATCGGCCCCGTCGTCGGCACCCGCACCTGGGGCGGCGTCATCGGCATCGACAGCCGCTACCGGCTCGTCGACGGCACGCTCGTCACCCAGCCCAAGTACGCCTTCTGGCTGGAGGGGTACGGCTGGGACGTGGAGAACCACGGCGTCGACCCGGACGTGGAGGTCGTGCAGCGGCCGCAGGACCACGCCGCCGGGCGGGACGTCCAGCTGGACGAGGCGGTACGGCTGGCGCTGGAGGCGCTGGAGGAGACGCCCGCGAAGGTGGCGCCGGAGCTGTCGTGACCGGAGCTGTCGTGACCGGAGCCGTCGTGACCGGAGCCGTCGTGACCGCACCCGTGCGGCACGACGGCCCGGGGCCGGGTCGGTAGCATGCCCCTGTAGTGATCGTCTGTAGTGATCGTCGGGTCGAGGAGGGCGTATGGCAGGGGAACCTCAGGACGACTGTCTGTTCTGCAAGATCGTCGCGGGCAGCATCCCGGCGACGATCGTGCGCGAGACGGACACGACCGTCGCGTTCCGTGACATCAACCCCCAGGCGCCCACCCATGTCCTGGTGATCCCGAAGGCGCACCACCGGGACGCCGCGGCGCTCGCCGCCGAGGCGCCCGGGCTCGCCGCGGACGTGCTGCGCGAGACGCAGGCCGTCGCGGACGACGAGAAGCTGGAGAGCTACCGCATCGTCTTCAACACCGGCAGCGGCGCCGGCCAGACCGTGTGGCACGCGCACGCCCACGTCCTGGGCGGGCGCGGTCTCGAATGGCCCCCCGGATAAGCCTTGTCCGTCCGTGAACTGGTGGTGCTCGGCACCGCCAGCCAGGTCCCCACCCGGCACCGCAACCACAACGGCTACCTGCTGCGCTGGGACGGCGAGGGCGTCCTGTTCGACCCCGGCGAGGGCACCCAGCGCCAGATGCTGCGCGCCGGGGTCGCCGCCCACGACGTGCACCGCATCTGCGTCACCCACTTCCACGGCGACCACTCCCTGGGGCTCGCCGGGGTGATCCAGCGGATCAACCTCGACAAGGTGCCGCACCCGGTGACCGCGCACTACCCGCGCTCCGGGCAGCGGTTCTTCGACCGGCTGCGGTACGCGACCGCCTACCGCGAGACCGTCGCCCTCGCCGAGGAGCCCGTCGACACCGACGGCCCGCTCGCCCGCACCCCCGGCTACACGCTGGAGGCGCGCCGGCTCTCCCATCCCGTCGAGGCGTACGGCTACCGGCTCGTCGAGCCGGACGGCCGCCGCATGCTGCCCGACCGGCTCGCCGCGCACGGCATCAAGGGCCCGGACGTCGGCCGCCTCCAGCGCGAGGGCTCCCTGAAGGGGGTCGCCCTGGAGGACGTCAGCGAGGTGCGGCGCGGGCAGCGGTTCGCGTTCGTCATGGACACCCGGCTGTGCGACGGGGTGTACGCGCTCGCCGAGGGCTGCGACATGCTGGTCATCGAGTCGACCTTCCTCGACGAGGACGAGGAACTCGCCGTGGAGTTCGGCCACCTGACCGCCGGCCAGGCCGCCCGCGTGGCCCGCGAGGCGGGCGTACGGCATCTGGTGCTCACGCACTTCAGCCAGCGCTACCCGGATCCGGACGAGTTCGGACGCCAGGCGCGCGCGGCGGGGTACGAGGCGGACCTGACGGTGGCGAGGGACCTGCAGAGGATCCCCCTCCCCAAACGCCGAGCGTAGCTGCGGGCAGTCGTGCCGCGGGGCGCTGGGGGAGGGGGCGCGCCTCTGCGACGTCGGGTGCGGGTGGATGGTGGCTGGTCGCGCAGTTCCCCGCGCCCCTGAAGGGCGCCTGCGCTGAGGGCAGTCGTGCCGCTGGGGCGGTGGTGAGGGGTGGGCGCACCTCTGCGGCGCCGGGTGCGGGTGGTCGGTGGCGGGTCGCGCAGTTCCCCGCGCCGACAGGGGGCGCCGCCGCTGCGGGCAGTCGTGCCGCGGGGCGGCACGGGTGGGCGCGGCGGCACCTTTCAGCCGACCGCGGCTGTCCCCACGTACCTCACATCGCGCCCGGCGCCCTGGTGGCCGCCGCCGTGTCGTAGGCACCCCGCGCCGCCGCAGGCGTCCCGTCGAGGGGAATCTCGACCACCGGCTGCTCCGGCGCCCCGATCTCAGGAACCGGCCCCGTGGGCGTACCCGTGGTCGCGGCGACCAGTGCCGCCGCGTGACCGCCCCGCCGCCGCACCGCACCCGGCAGCAGCGGACGCCCGCCGGTGTGCAGGGCGACGCCGGTCATCGGCACCGCGACCAGCAGCAGACCCACCGCGAGCACCGCGCCCATGACCGGGAAGCCGGCCAGCGCGGACAGCACGCTGCCGGTGATCGGCCCGGCCGCCGTGCCGAGGGCGGACGCGGAGCCGACCAGCACCGCCCAGCGGCCCTTCGGGTCCAGCGAGGCGGCCAGCCCGATCAGGTACGACAGCACCACCGGGTAGAACGTGTTCCAGGCGATCTCGCCCGAGGCGAAGCTCCCGAGCCCGTCGGCCGAGGCGCTCAGCGCGATGCAGCCGGCGATGACGACCGTGCCGCCGCCGATGGGCAGCGCGCGCCCGAGACGTGAGCCGAGCGCGCCCGCGCCGAGCACACCCAGCAGGCCCGCGCCCAACGCCAGCGCGAAGACCACGCCCACGGTCGGTTCGGACAGGCGCGCCTGGTCGACGCCGATGCGCCCGCTGACGCCCCACAGCGCGTTCTGCGCCATGGACCACAGCAGCATCGCCCCGGCCAGCACCATGCCCGAACGCAGGTGCGGCAGGCGGTCCGTGCCGGTGCCGTAGGCGTCGGTGTGCGGCTCCGCCGGGAGCGGGCCGGCCGTCCCGCCGGGCAGCCGGGAGGTCAGCGGCCACACCGCGAGCGCCGTGAGGGCGATGGCGGCGAGGGTCAGCCCGTGCCCGGGCAGGTGCGGCACCGTCAGATAGACGGCGCCCGCCAGCGCGGACACGCTGAGCAGTCCCAGGGTGGAGGCCCGGTGCGGGTCCTTCTCCGCGGCGATCCGGGTGGCGGCGACCGTGGTGGCCGTGCCCGAGCCGAACCCGCCGATCACGGCACCGGCGACCACGGCCGGTACGGAGGTGGTCAGGGCGGCCCCGCCGTAGCCGACGACGGCGAGGAGCAGCCCGAGGCGGGACAGGGTCCGCGGCCCGGTCCGCTCGACGTGCGAGGCCAGCAGGAAGCCTGCCGTGGCGGAGCTGAGCAGCAGCAGGCTGCCGACGGCCCCCGCCTGGGTGGCCGACAGGGCCAGGCCGCGTTCCAGCCGGCCGACGGTGGTGGGCAGCAGATACGGCGCGAGGTACCCGGCCGTGAAGAGGGCGACGAGGGGCCAGGGGGTGGTGCGAGGGGCGAACACGGGCGTTCCCAAGGCGTGCGAAAGGGACGGTGCGAGAAAGGAGATGTGGGGGCGACGACCGTCGACGGACGAGAACGCGCGGGCAATTTGTATCAAGCGGGAGCGGTGCGACGGCAGCGAGGTTGATGTGATCTAGGTCACTCTTTTGTTTGGACGTTTGAGGGGCTGGGTAACAGCGCGCTTTTCGCGCCCCGGCGTGCGCTGGGCGACCGCTGCCCGACGGCCGACCGCCCCATTGACGCCCCCGGTTCACCCCTCTAGCCTTCGTTCTCATACATGGATGCCGTCCATGTAGGGAGATGGGCGAGAGTGAGCCCCGGCACCGATGCAGGCGGCAGCGACCTCACCGCCCTCAGGACCCCGCACGACGCCGGACCCGACCTCGTAGGAGCCGCCCTGTGACCGCATCCACCTCCCGGGACGACCTGACCGTCACCGAGGTCCGCCTCACCCCGGTGCTGGTCGCCGACCCGCCCCTGCTCAACACCCAGGGCGTGCACCAGCCGTACACCCCCCGGCTGATCGTGGAGGTGGTGACCGCCGGCGGCATCACCGGCCTCGGCGAGACCTACGGCGACACCAAGTACCTGGAACTGGCCCGGCCGCTCGCCGACAAGCTCGTCGGACACCCGGCCGGCGACCTGAACAGGCTGTTCGCCGAGGCCGACGACATAGCCGTCGACGCCGCCCGGGTCTCCGGCCAGGTCGACGTCGGCGGACTGCGGGGCGTGCAGACCGCCGACAAGCTGCGGCTGTCCGTGCTGTCCGCCCTGGAGGTCGCCTGCCTCGACGCCCTCGGCAGGAGCCTCGGCCTGCCCGTGCACGCCTTGCTCGGCGGCAAGGTGCGCGACGCGGTGGAGTACAGCGCGTACCTGTTCTACAAGTGGGCCGACCACCCCGAGGGGGTGCCGGCGGAGAAGGACGACTGGGGCGCCGCCGTCGACCCGGCGGGCGTCGTCGAGCAGGCCCGCCGGTTCAAGGAGGTGTACGGCTTCACGTCGTTCAAGCTGAAGGGCGGCGTCTTCCCGCCGGACGAGGAGATCGCCGCCGTCCGCGCGCTCGCCGCCGCGTTCCCCGGACACCCGCTGCGCCTCGACCCCAACGGCGCCTGGTCCGTGGAGACCTCGATCAAGGTCGCCGAGGAGCTCGGGGACGTCCTGGAGTACCTGGAGGACCCCGCCCTCGGTACGCCCGCCATGGCCGAGGTGGCCGCCCGGACCGGAGTGCCGCTCGCCACCAACATGTGCGTGACGACGTTCGCCGAGATCAAGGAGGCGTTCACCCGGGACGCCGTCCAGGTGGTCCTCTCCGACCACCACTACTGGGGCGGCCTGCGCAACACCCAGCAGCTCGCGGCGATCTGCCGCACCTTCGGCGTGGGCGTCTCCATGCACTCCAACACGCACCTGGGCATCAGCCTCGCCGCCATGACCCACGTGGCGGCCACCGTGCCCAACCTGCACCACGCCTGCGACTCCCACTACCCCTGGCAGTCCGAGGACGTCCTCACCGAGCGGCTCACCTTCGAGGGCGGCACCGTACGGGTCCCGGACGCGCCCGGCCTCGGCGTCGAACTCGACCGGGACCGGATGGCCTTCCTGCACCGGCGGTGGCTGGACGACGACGGCACGCTGCGCGACCGCGACGACACGGCCGCCATGCGGATCGCCGAGCCGGGCTGGACCCGGCCCGCCGTGCCCCGCTGGTGACGCTCCTCTGAGCGGCCCCCCGGGACGGCGGTCGGTACGGCCCCCGGGACGGCGGTCGGTACGGCCCCCGGGGCGGCTCGGCGTGACGGCGGCCGGCCTGTCGGCGGTGTGGTGCACACTGGCTGAAACCGCACCACGTCATGTACCACGTCAGGGAGCGCACCGTGATGGCGTCCACCGGGAAGAGGGACGGGAAGAGGGCCGGCAAGAGAGCCGGGCAGGAACCGGCCGCGGGACCCTGCCCGCCCCACGTCGACCCGCTCGCCGCCCTGCGCGGCCCGGACGACCCCGCCTGGGACGTCTACCTCACCGGCACCGTCTTCCTCGACATCGTCTTCACCGGGCTCGGCTCCGCCCCCGTGCGCGGCACCGAGTCCTGGGCGCGCGGCATGGGGTCGAGCCCGGGCGGCGTGGCCAACATGGCCACCGCCCTGGCCCGGCTCGGCCTGCGCACCTCCCTCGCGGCCGCCTTCGGCGACGACCACTACGGCGAGTACTGCTGGGACGCGCTGGAACAGGGCGAGGGCATCGACCTCTCCCCGTCCCGCACGGTCCCCGGCTGGCACTCCCCGGTCACCGTCTCCATGGCGTACGAGGGCGAGCGCACGATGGTCTCCCACGGCCACGAACCGCCTCCCGAGGAGCCGGCCCCCGACTGTCCGCCCCGGGCCCGCGCCGCCGTCGCCTCCCTCACCCCCGGCCACAGCGCCCCCTGGATCGCGCAGGCGGCCCGCAGGGGCACCCGCATCTTCGGCGACGTCGGCTGGGACGACACCGGGGCGTGGGACCTGGCGGGCCTGGACGACCTCAGGTACTGCGAGGCGTTCCTGCCGAACGCCGAGGAGGCCATGCGCTACACCGGCACCGACACCCCGCGCGCCGCCGCCCACGCCCTCACCGAGCACGTCCCGGTCGCCGTGGTCACGCTGGGCGCGGAGGGCGCGTACGCGGTGGACCGGCGGACGGGAGAGACCGCGTCGGTGCCGGCCATCGAGGTGGAGGCGCTGGACCCGACGGGCGCGGGAGACGTGTTCGTCGCCGGCTTCGTCACCGGCACGCTCGCGGGCTGGCCGCTGGCCGACCGGCTGGCCTTCGCGGGACTGACGGCCGCGCTGTCCGTGCAGGAGTTCGGCGGCTCGCTGTCCGCGCCGGGCTGGGCGGAGATCGCCGGGTGGTGGCGCAGGGTGCAGTCGGTCGAGGGCCAGGACCCCTCCGCGCTGCGGCGCTACGGCTTCCTGGCCGGGCTGGTCCCTGAGGAGGCGGTGCGGCCCTGGCCGCTGCGGCGCGCGGTGCCGACGATCGGGTTCCGCCGGTCGGCCTGAGACGCCGACCGACCGAGATGCCGCTGGGCCCGTGACGCCGGTCGGCCTGAGACGGCGTCCTCGGGGAAGGGGACGAACGGGGTCGATCGCCCGGTCGGATAAAAGGCCTACGGGCTTGTCACCCCTCCGTCGTACCCTGGGAATCGCGAGGCCGCCCACAGCTGCGCGGCCGTGACGAGGAGGAACCGCAGGCCTCAGAGCCGGCCCATGACTCAGACACCCACAGCTCACACCCCCGCGCAGGGGGAGGCGAGAGTGCAGTTCACCGTTCCCGCCCAGCACCCCATGGTGACCGTGCTGGGATCCGGCGACTCCCTCCTGCGTGTGATCGAGAAGGCCTTCCCGGGGGCCGACATCCACGTCCGGGGCAACGAGATCAGCGCGGTCGGCGACGCCACTGAGGTCGCCCTCGTCTCGCGCGTGTTCGACGAGATGATGCTGGTGCTCCGCACCGGTCAGCCGATGACGGAGGACGCAGTGGAACGCTCGATCGCCATGCTCAAGGCGAGCGAAAGCGGGGAGAGCGACGGCCAGGAGACCCCGGCCCAGGTGCTCACGCAGAACATCCTGTCCTCGCGCGGTCGCACGATCCGCCCCAAGACGCTCAACCAGAAGCGTTACGTGGACGCGATCGACAAGCACACCATCGTCTTCGGCATCGGTCCCGCGGGCACCGGCAAGACCTACCTGGCCATGGCCAAGGCCGTGCAGGCCCTGCAGTCCAAGCAGGTCAACCGCATCATCCTGACCCGGCCGGCGGTCGAGGCGGGCGAGCGGCTGGGCTTCCTGCCGGGCACGCTCTACGAGAAGATCGACCCGTACCTGCGCCCCCTGTACGACGCGCTGCACGACATGCTCGACCCCGACTCGATCCCCCGGCTGATGGCCGCGGGCACCATCGAGGTCGCGCCCCTGGCGTACATGCGCGGCCGCACGCTCAACGACGCGTTCATCATCCTGGACGAGGCCCAGAACACGAGCCCCGAACAGATGAAGATGTTCCTCACCCGCCTCGGCTTCGACTCGAAGATCGTGATCACGGGTGACGTGACCCAGGTGGACCTGCCCGACGGCACCAAGTCCGGTCTGCGGCAGGTGCAGGACATCCTGGAGGGCCTGGACGACGTCCACTTCTCCCGGCTGTCGTCGCAGGATGTCGTCCGGCACAAGCTGGTGGGCCGTATCGTCGACGCGTACGAGAAGTACGACAGCACGCACGGCACCGAGAACGGCACCCACAAGGGCGGCCGCGGCCGGTCCGGGCACAAGGGGAAGTAGACCGAGCACCAGATGTCGATCGACGTCAACAACGAGTCCGGAACCGAGGTCGACGAGCAGGCGATCCTCGACATCGCCCGCTACGCGCTCGCGCGGATGCGGATCCACCCGCTCTCCGAGCTCTCGGTGATCGTGGTGGACGCCGGCGCCATGGAGCAGCTGCACATCCAGTGGATGGACCTGCCCGGGCCCACGGACGTCATGTCGTTCCCCATGGACGAGCTGCGGCCCCCGTCGAAGGACGACGACGAACCGCCGCAGGGGCTGCTCGGCGACATCGTGCTCTGCCCCGAGGTCGCCGCCAAGCAGGGCGAGGAAGCACCGACGCGGCACACCATGGACGAGGAGCTGCAGCTGCTCACCGTCCACGGTGTGCTGCACCTGCTCGGCTACGACCACGAGGAACCGGACGAGAAGGCCGAGATGTTCGGCCTTCAGGCCGCCATCGTGGACGGCTGGCGCGCGGAGAAGGGCCTCACCGGCCCATCTCCCGCCCCGACCGTGTCATGAGCGCGCAACTCGTCCTGGGGGCCCTCGCGCTGGTCGTCGTCGCCTGGCTCGCCGCCTGCGCGGAGGCCGGCATCGCGCGCGTCTCCAGCTTCCGCGCCGAGGAGGCCGTACGCTCCGGCCGCCGGGGCAGCGCCAAGCTCGCGCAGATCGCCGCGGACCCCACCCGCTACCTCAACGTGGCGCTGCTGGTCCGCATCATCTGCGAGATGTCCGCCGCCTCGCTGATCACCTACGGCAGCGTGCGTGAGTTCGACGGGACGGCCGAGGCGCTGCTGATCGCCATCGCCATCATGGTGCTCGTCTCCTACGTCGCCGTCGGGGTCTCCCCGCGCACCATCGGCCGGCAGCACCCGCTGAACACGGGCACGGCCGCCGCGTACGTGCTCGTGCCGCTGGCCCGGATCATGGGCCCGATCCCCTCGCTGCTGATCCTGATCGGCAACGCCCTCACGCCCGGCAAGGGCTTCCGGCACGGCCCCTTCGCCTCCGAGGCGGAGCTGCGCGCGCTGGTGGACCTCGCGGAGGCGGAGTCACTGATCGAGGACGAGGAGCGCCGCATGGTGCACTCGGTCTTCGAGCTGGGTGACACCCTGGTGCGCGAGGTGATGGTGCCGCGCACCGACCTGGTCGTCATCGAGCGGTACAAGACCATCCGGCAGGCCCTCACCCTCGCCCTGCGCTCCGGTTTCTCCCGCATCCCGGTGACCGGCGAGAGCGAGGACGACATCGTCGGGATCGTCTACCTCAAGGACCTGGCCCGCAAGACGCACATCAGCCGGGACGCGGAGAACGAACTGGTGTCCACGGCGATGCGGCCGGCCTTCTTCGTGCCCGACACCAAGAACGCCGGCGACCTGCTGCGCGAGATGCAGAAGGAACGCAACCACGTCGCCGTCGCGGTCGACGAGTACGGCGGCACGGCGGGCATCGTCACCATCGAGGACATCCTCGAGGAGATCGTCGGCGAGATCACCGACGAGTACGACCGCGAACTGCCCCCCGTGGAGGAGCTGGGCGAGGACCGCTACCGGGTCACCGCCCGCCTCGACATCACCGACCTGGGTGAGCTGTACGGGCTGGAGGAGTTCGACGACGAGGACGTCGAGACCGTCGGCGGACTGCTCGCCAAGCGCCTGGGCCGGGTGCCGATCGCGGACGCCTCGGCCGTCATGGAGCTGCCGGACGGGCGGGAGCTGCGGCTCACCGCGGAGTCCTCCGCCGGACGCCGCAACAAGATCGTGACGGTGCTGGTGGAGCCGGTGGGCCCGGCGAAGCCGCCGGCCGGCGAGGAGGCGGGGGAGGAGTGACCCCGGAGCGGCTGCGCGCCCTCTGCCTGTCCTTCAACGCGGCGGTGGAGGAGTTCCCCTTCAGCCCGGAAACCTCGGTCTTCAAGGTGCTGGGGAAGATGTTCGCCCTGACGGCCCTGGACGCGCGCCCGCTCAAGGTCAACCTCAAGTGCGACCCGCAGGACGCGATCCGTCTCCGCGCCGAGCACCCGGACCTGATCGTGCCGGGCTGGCACATGAACAAGCGGCACTGGAACACGGTGACGGTGTCCGGCGGACCCGCCGGCGAGCTCCCGGAACGCCTGGTCAGGGAACTGGTGGAGGACTCCTACGACCTGGTCGTCGCCGGTCTCCCACGAGCGGACCGCCTCCGCCTCGACCGGCCGTAGCGCCCCCTTATGCTCGGATCATGACCGAGACTCCCGACCTCGACCCCGAGGACCGCAAGATCGTGACCCTGGCCCGCTCCGTCCGGGCCCGCAACGGCGTGCCCGAGGGTGCGGCCGTACGCGACGAGACCGGCCGTACGTACGTCGCCGGTACCGTCGCCCTAGACTCGCTCCAGCTCAGCGCCCTGCGTACGGCGGTGGCGATGGCGGTGGTGTCCGGCGCGACCTCGCTGGAGGCGGCGGCGGTGGTGACGGCGGCGGAGTCGGCCTCCGCGGAGGACCGCGCGGCCGTACGGGACCTGGGCGGGGCGGACACGCCGGTGCTGGTGGCCGGCCCGGACGGCACGGTCCGCGAGACGCTCACCGCGGGCTGATCCGGGCCCGGTCACGCCACCGCGGTGTCACCGCAGGTGGTGAGGCTCTTCGGCTTCATCACCATCACCTGCGCGGCGACGGGGCCGCAGGCCCCGGGGCCGTTCGTGTTCGCTGACCCCTCGTCGGCCGATCTGGGTCGGGCATCGAGCGGGTGCCCGGCCTGGATCGTCGCGTCGGCCGTCTTCGTTGGTGACGGGCTTCTCGATGGCATGCAGGGCCCGCTCGGGTAGTTGGCTTTGCGGTACTGCATGCTTTCCGACATCGCCGGAGGGGGGCAACAACCCCGTTGGGTAGGGGCGTTGACGTGACTCCCGCGGGGTGCGGATGATCCGGGCCATGGTGACGACGAATCCGATGCCCCGTTTCCCGGCCGGCTTCCTGTGGGGTGTGTCGACCTCGGCGCACCAGATCGAGGGCGCCGCGGACGAGCGCGAACCGTCGGTGTGGGACCAGTTCACCGCCGAGCCAGGGAAGGTGCGGGACGGCTCCACGGCGCGGGTGGCCTGCGACCACGTCCACCGCCACCGCGAGGACGTGGCGTTGCTCGCGGACCTCGGCGTGGACGCGTACCGCTTCTCGGTGTCCTGGCCGCGGGTGCGGGCCGAGGGCGGTCTCGACTTCTACGACCGGCTGGTCGACGACCTGCTGGCGGCGGGCGTACGGCCGGTGCCGACGCTGTTCCACTGGGACCTGCCGGCGGACCTGGACTGGCTGGAGCGGGACACGGCGGAGCGGTTCGCGGAGTACGTGGCGCGGGTCGCCGCGCGCCTCGGTGACCGCGTGGCCAAGTGGATCACGCTGAACGAGCCCGCCGAGCACACCCTGCTGGGGCACGCGCTCGGTGTGCACGCACCCGGCCGGACGCTGCTGTTCGACGCGCTGCCGGTGGCCCACCACCAGCTGCTGGCGCACGGCCTGGCGGTACGGGCGTTGCGCGCGGCCGGGGCCGGCGACATCGGCATCGCGAACTCCCACGGCCCGACCTGGGCCGCGTCCAGGGACGAGGCGGACGTGGCGGCCGCCGACTTCTACGACGTCCTGCTGAACCGCCTGTTCGCCGACCCGCTGCTGCTCGGCCGCTATCCCGAGGGCATCGGCGAGCTGATGCCGGGCGACGTCGAGGCGGACCTGAAGGTCATCGCCGAGCCCATCGACTGGTACGGGATCAACTACTACGCGCCGACGCGGGTGGGCGCGCCGCAGGGCGCCGAGATCGACTTCGGCGGTGTCCGTATGCCGGCCGGACTCCCCTTCTCCGTACGGGAGATCGAGGGATACCCGGTGACGGACTTCGGCTGGCCGGTGGTCCCGGAAGGGCTGACGGACCTGCTCACCACCTTCCGCGCCCGCTACGGCGACCGCCTCCCCCCGGTCGTCGTCACGGAGAACGGCTGCGCGTACGAGGGACTGGACGACACCGGCCGCGTCACCTACCTCGACGGCCACGTCCGCGCCCTGCACCGGGCGGTGGAGGCGGGCGTGGACGTACGCGGCTACTTCGTGTGGTCCCTCATGGACAACTTCGAGTGGGCGGAAGGGTACGCGCGCCGCTTCGGCCTGGTCCACGTGGACTTCACGACCCAGCGGCGCACCCCGAAGGCGTCGTACGGCTGGTACAGGAAGATGCTGTGCGAGCAGCGCGGCTGACGGGAGCGGCGCCGCTCAGAACCCGAGGCGGCGCAGCTGCTTGGGGTCCCGCTGCCAGTCCTTCGCGACCTTCACGTGCAGGTCCAGGAAGACGGGCGTACCGAGGAGCGCCTCGATCTGCTTGCGGGACTTGATGCCGACGTCCTTCAGCCGCTTGCCCTTGGGGCCGATGACGATGCCCTTCTGGCTGGAGCGCTCGATGTAGAGGTTGGCGTGGATGTCGAGCAGCGGCTTGTCGGCGGGGCGGTCCTCGCGCGGCAGCATCTCCTCGACGACCACCGCGATGGAGTGCGGGAGCTCGTCGCGGACACCTTCCAGGGCGGCCTCGCGGATCAGCTCGGCGACCATGACCTGCTCGGGCTCGTCGGTGAGGTCGCCCTCCGGGTACAGCGCGGGGCCCTCGGGCATCAGCGGGATCAGCAGGTCCGCCAGCAGCTCGACCTGCTTGCCCGCGGTGGCCGACACCGGGACGATCTCCGCCCAGGCGATGCCCAGCTCCTTGCCGAGCTGGTCGACGGCGATCAGCTGCTCGGCCAGCGCCTTGCTGTCCACCAGGTCGGTCTTGGTGACGACGGCGACCTTCGGCGTCTTCTTGATCCCGGCCAGTTCCTTGGCGATGAAGCGGTCGCCGGGCCCGATCTTCTGGTCGGCGGGCAGGCAGAACCCGATCGCGTCGACCTCGGCCCACGTGGTGCGCACGACGTCGTTCAGCCGCTCACCGAGCAGGGTGCGCGGCTTGTGCAGCCCGGGGGTGTCCACCAGGATCAGCTGCGCGTCCGGCCGGTGCACGATGCCGCGCACGGTGTGCCGGGTGGTCTGCGGCCGGTTGGAGGTGATCGCCACCTTCTGCCCGACCAGAGCGTTCGTGAGGGTGGACTTGCCCGCGTTGGGACGGCCCACGAAGCAGGCGAAACCGGCCCGGTGGTCGGCGTCGGCCGGCTGCTCGGATGACTGGGTACGAACACTCATGCCGCCCATTCTCCCTGATCCCCGGACCCGGTCGAACCAACGCGGGCCCCGGCCCCCCGCGAGGGGGAGACCGGGGCCCACGAGGAACGCCGCGGCGGCCGTCAGCCGGAGGCCTTGACCTTGTTCCGGTTCGTGCTGAGGACCGTCTTCACCGAGGCTCCGGTGCTGGTCCGGGACGGGTTGTAGATCCGCGTCGCGCCCTCGGACCTCAGGCGGGCCCAGATGTCCGGGATGCCGTCGCCGCTGACGTCGGGGATGCCGAGGGCGGTCGGCAGGTTCGCCCCGCTCCGGCTGGTGCGGCACCAAGGTCCTGATGGCGGACGGCACGACCAAGCCGATCGAGGAGGTCGAGGCCGGCGACAAGGTCGTCGCCACCGATCCCGAGACCGGTGAGACCCGGATCGAGACGGTCACCGCCGAGATCAAGGGCGAGGGCCTGAAGCACCTGGTCAAGGTCGTCATCGACACCGACGGCGACAAGGGCGAAGCCACCGCCGAGGTCACCGCGACCGACAGCCACCCCTTCTGGGTCCCCGAACTCGGGAAGTGGCTCGACGCCACCGACCTCCAGCCGGGCCAGTGGCTCCAAACGAGCGTCGGCACGCACGTCCAGATCACGGCGCTGGAACGCTGGACCGCGCTTGGGGCGACAGTCCATAACCTGACCATCGGTGAAACCCACACGTACTCTGTGCTGGCCGGACAGGAATACCTCCTTGTCCACAATTCGCTCCCTTGTGAAGCGGACATGGAGGATGGCCTCAACCGGGCGCACCAAGCGGCCAGTGGCTTCGAGCAGCCGGGCGGAATGTCGGGGCATGCCGTTCTCGACAACGGTCAGCGCTTCGACCTTTCATCGGGGGTCAGTCCGGGCGGCGGGTGCCGCAACTGCCTTCCGGAGCATGCCGGTGGGACGGGACGAACGCCCTGCCGTACGGCGACGCGCACCCGGAATGGGTTCCCTACCGGATCGAGCCCGCGGCATCGGAACTTCGCGTGGGCGAGATGTGCAGGGTGTCCATTCCGCCGACGCGTCTTCATGTCGGGCATTACGAGGAGTGCGACCCTCCGCGCAATCTCGGATGGTCCCCCGCGCCCACGGCGGGAATCCACGTGCTGCCACCGGAGAAGGCCGACGACGAGGAGGCGGGGTGCATGCTGTATCTCGGTGGTGCCGAACCCGTTCGCCTGGAGCCTGTCGAGGACTGACCTTCACGCCCCCTCCTTCAGCACCCTCCTGATCAGCGCCCGCTGTTCCTCCGTCAGCCGGGGGTCCGCGCAGTACACCGTCACGCCGTCCACCGTGATCCGGTAGCTGAAACCGTCGGGGACGCCGGCCGGCGGGGTCGTCCCGCCGGCCGCCACGGCCCGTTCCGCCAGCGCGTGCCACTCGTGGGCGTCGGCCCGTCCCGAGGTGTCCACCTCGGCCCGCCGCTCGATGCCCGCGAAGCCGCCCGTGCGCCGTACCTGAATACGCATGGTCCGTGTCTAGTACGGAACTACAGCGTGCGCACCCCCACCCGCTCCCACGCCTTGGTCACCGCGACCAGTTCCTCGCCCTCCCCGTACCGGGCGCGTGCCGCCTTCACGGTGAGCGTCGCGAAGTCGGTGAACTGCGCGTCCTGGTCCAGCTCCCCGCCGGTCAGCACGTCGTACCAGACCTGCCCGGCGCGCTCCCAGGCGTTGCCGCCCAGGGTGGTGGCCGCCAGGTAGAACGCGTGGTTGGGGATGCCCGAGTTGATGTGCACGCCGCCGTTGTCCCGGCCGGTCTGCACGTAGTCGTCCATCGTCGCCGGCTGCGGGTCCTTGCCGAGCACGTCGTCGTCGTAGGCCGTGCCCGGTTCCTTCATGGAGCGCAGCGCCACGCCGGTCACGCGCGGGGCGAGCAGCCCGGCGCCGATCAGCCAGTCGGCCTCCCCGGCGCTCTGGCCGAGCGTGTACTGCTTGATGAGCGCGCCGAAGACGTCCGACACCGACTCGTTGAGCGCGCCGGACTGGCCGAAGTAGTCGAGGTTCGCCGTGTACTGCGTGACGCCGTGGGCGAGTTCGTGGCCGATGACGTCGACGGCGATGGTGAAGTCGAGGAAGATCTCGCCGTCCCCGTCGCCGAAGACCATCTGCTCGCCGTTCCAGAAGGCGTTGTTGTACTCGCGGTCGTAGTGGACGGTGGCGTCCAGCGGCAGTCCGCCGCCGTCGATGGAGTCCCGGCCGAACTCCTTGAGGAACAGGTCGAAGGTGGCTCCGAGACCGGCGTAGGCGCGGTTGACGGTGGCGTCCTGGCCCGGTTCGTCGCCCTCGCCGCGCGCCTTCTCGCCGGGCAGGTCGGTGCCGTGCCCGGCGTCGTACACGGTGCGCTGCGGTGTGCCGGGCTCGGCGCCGGCGAGCGTCGCGACGGCCGGTGCGCCGACCACCGTGGTCAGCCGGCGCTGGGTGCGCTCGTAGGCGTCGCGGCGCAGAGTGCGGCGCGCGGGGCCGTGGAGCAGGGGGTCCTCGGCCTGGGAGAGCCGGTCGAGGACGTGCGGCGGGACGATGGTGCAGAAGACGGGCCGGTGGCCCCCGTTCGTCGTCATGTCGGCACCATCGCACTGCGTGACCGTCCTGTCACTACCCGCAACAATGACGGATGAAATTCCACGTCATTCCGCCTGCCGCCCGTCGAGGGAGTGGTATACGGCACTCTTTGTCCTGTTCGTCCGCCGGATCCCGCATACTGATACGGAACCCCGCACGGTGGGCGACTCGGTTAAGCTGCGGAGCATCATGCACTTCGGGCTGTTTCTCCTTAGCTGCCGCGGTGAGGGTCTGCGTTAGGCCGACCCCCTCCCCGCGGAGAATGGCGCTGCGCCGTCGGCCGTCCCCAGGACATTCCGCGGACCATCGAGGAGCCCCCGCATCATGGCGAACCGCCAGCAGCCCAGCCCCATGCCGATCCACAAGTACGGCCGGTACGAGCAGGTCGACATCCCCGACCGCACCTGGCCCGACCAGCGGATCACCGCCGCGCCCCGCTGGCTCTCCACCGACCTGCGTGACGGCAACCAGGCTCTGATCGACCCCATGTCGCCCGTGCGCAAGCGCGCCATGTTCGACCTGCTGGTACGCATGGGCTACAAGGAGATCGAAGTCGGCTTCCCCTCCTCGGGCCAGACCGACTACGACTTCGTCCGCTCCATCATCGAGGACCCGGACGCCATCCCGGACGACGTCACCATCTCCGTGCTGACGCAGGCCCGCGAGGACCTGATCGAGCGCACGGTGGAGTCCCTGAAGGGCGCCAAGCGGGCGACCGTCCACCTGTACAACGCCACCGCGCCGGTCTTCCGCCGGGTCGTCTTCCGCGGCTCCAAGGACGACATCAAGCAGATCGCCGTCGACGGCACCCGCCTGGTGGTGGAGTACGCCGAGAAACTGCTGGGCCCGGAGACGGAGTTCGGCTACCAGTACAGCCCGGAGATCTTCACCGACACCGAGCTGGACTTCGCGCTGGAGGTCTGCGAGGCGGTGATGGACGTCTACCAGCCCGGCCCGGGCCGCGAGATCATCCTCAACCTGCCCGCCACCGTGGAGCGTTCGACGCCGTCCACGCACGCCGACCGCTTCGAGTGGATGCACCGCAACCTCTCCCGGCGCGAGTACGTCTGCCTGTCCGTCCACCCGCACAACGACCGGGGCACCGCCGTCGCCGCCGCCGAACTGGCCGTCATGGCCGGCGCCGACCGCGTCGAGGGCTGCCTGTTCGGCCAGGGTGAGCGCACCGGCAACGTCGACCTGGTCACCCTGGGCATGAACATGTTCTCGCAGGGCGTCGACCCGCAGATCGACTTCTCCGACATCGACGAGATCCGCCGTACGTGGGAGTACTGCAACCAGATGGAGGTCCACCCGCGCCACCCGTACGTGGGCGACCTGGTCTACACGTCCTTCTCCGGCTCCCACCAGGACGCCATCAAGAAGGGCTTCGACGCCATGGAGGCCGACGCGAAGGCCAAGGGCGTCACCGTCGACGACATCGAGTGGGCGGTCCCGTACCTGCCCATCGACCCCAAGGACGTCGGCCGCTCCTACGAGGCGGTCATCCGGGTCAACTCGCAGTCCGGCAAGGGCGGTGTGGCGTACGTCCTGAAGAACGACCACAAGCTGGAACTGCCGCGCCGGATGCAGATCGAGTTCTCGAAGATCATCCAGGCCAAGACGGACGCCGAGGGCGGCGAGATCACCCCGGCCGACATCTGGTCGGTCTTCCAGGACGAGTACCTGCCGAACCCGGACAACCCCTGGGGCCGCATCCAGGTCGCCACCGGCCAGTCCACCACCGACCGCGACGGCGTGGACACCCTCACCGTGCAGGCCACGGTCGACGGCGAGGAGACCACCCTGGTCGGCATCGGCAACGGCCCGATCTCGGCCTTCTTCCACGCCCTGCAGGGCATCGGCATCGACGTACGCCTGCTGGACTACCAGGAGCACACCATGAGCGAGGGCGCCTCCGCGCAGGCCGCCTCGTACATCGAGTGCGCCATCGGCGACAAGGTGCTGTGGGGCATCGGCATCGACGCCAACACCACCCGCGCCTCGCTGAAGGCGGTCGTCTCCGCCGTCAACCGCGCGGCACGCTGATCAGCCGGTAGGGGTCACTGCCGGGCCCCGTCCGCCGTCACCGGCGGGCGGGGCCCGGCGTCGGTTACCGGCCAATCACTGTGGAGGTCACGGAAAGGTCTCGTCCCGGGTACTGACTCCACCTCCCGGATGTGGCTAACATCACGCAGACGCGGCGACGGTGCTGTGGCGTTGATGGAGGTGCGACGTGCTGCCAGAACGGGGACCCGACGGCCGTACCTCCGCACGCGTGCGCCTGTTCGGCACCCGCGCCGCCTGGACCGCCGTCGGCGACGGGGAGTTCTTCTGCCCCGGCTGCGGCGGGGACCGCAACTACCAGCGGCTGACCGGCCGTCGCCGCTTCACCGTGCTGGGTGTTCCGGTGCTGCCGCGCGGGGCCTGCGCGCCGACCGTGGAGTGCGCCGCCTGCCGCCGCCACTTCGGCACCGACGTGCTGGACCACCCCACCACCACCCGCTTCTCCGCGATGCTGCGGGACGCCGTCCACACCGTCGCCCTCGCCGTGCTCGCCGCGGGCGGCACCTGCTCCCGCGCCGCCCTGGAGACCGCCGCGGCCGGAGTGCGCGCGGCCGGCATCGAGGACTGCACGGAGGAGCAGCTCGCCGCGCTGGTCGAGGCGCTGGAGGCGGACACCGGACGCTTCACCGGTGAGCCCTGCGTGGCGGGCCTGTCCATCGAACTGCACGAGGCGCTGGACCCGCTCGCGCCCCACCTGGCCGGCCCGGGCCGCGAGGCGATCCTGCTCCAGGGCGCCCGGATCGCCCTCGCCGACGGCCCGTACACCCCCGCCGAACGCGACGCCCTCGCCACGGTGGGCGCGGCCCTCACCATCTGCTCGGACGACGTCGGCCGCCTCCTGGCAGCGGCCCGGACGCCGTCCTGAACCGTGTAGGTGACGGGCGCCCTCAGCGCAGCTCCAGGTGCATGATCTGGCGGTGCTCGCCCGGACCGAAGTAGTCGCGGCGCAGTCCGCCGTCCGGTTCCTCGGGGTGGAAGCCCAGGGAGCGGTAGAGGAGGATCGCGGCGCGGTTGGCGGGCTCGACCGTCAGGCGCACCTGGTCGATGCCGTCCTCGCGCAGCCGCGCCAGGATCTCCGTCATCAGCTCCCGGCCCAGCCCGTGCCGGCGGTGCCCCTCGGTCACGCACAGGCCGAGGATCCAGCTGTCCCGGCTGAAGGCCGTCGTCGCGGCCAGGACGTAGCCGCGTAGTCCGCCCGCGCCGTCGTCCAGGACCAGGAAGTGCTCGGCGTACACGTCGAACAGCTGGCGCAGCAGGAAGGCCGGGTACGCGACCTCCTGGAACACCTCCTCGTCGAGCCGGCGCAGCTCGGGCAGGTCGGACTCCCGGGCCACCCGCAGGACCGGGGCGCCCGGTTCGGGGAACCCGTCGGGGCCCCCGAGGTGCCCGTGCCGGTCCAGCGTGCGCTCCAGCGGTTCGGCGGTCATGCCACCCCCAGTCGGGACGTGCGGACGTCAACGCGAACGCACCGGCGCGTTCACCCGGGAGGATGGTGGCTTCCGGTGGCGGCCGGTGGCGTCTTCTGGCTAGAGTGAGCCGTCAACTCACCGCGTGCAAGGGCGAGTTCAGGCGTGCACGGAGATGCTGACGTGCGCCTGCCGTGCGCCCGTCATAGAGGACTGGCGTGTTCCTGGCTGTCTCCGCGTGCCACTTCGGCCTACCGTGCGAGAACCGGAGATGCTGCTTCACCTGCCGACGTTCGCCGGAACGCGCAGTCAGGGCACACGGTCTCGTCCGACACCGAATGGAACGCGGCAGGGTGATGATGGACCGAAACGCCGACGCCCCGTGGTCGAAGTTCGATCCTGAGGCCTATGTCGACGCCAACTACCGCACTCCGCTCGAGGTCGATCTGCTGATCGTGCGGCTGATGCGCGACTACTTCGGGAAGTGCTTCGCGGACGGCGTCCCGGACTCGGTGCGCGGCGTCGACGTGGGTGCCGGTGCGAACCTCTACCCGGCGCTGTCCATGCTGCCGTGGTGCGAGAAGGTCGCGCTGCTGGAGTACGCCCGGCCGAACGTGGAGTACCTGGAGAAGCAGGCGTCCCCCCCGGGGTACGACGTGGTCTGGGACCCCTTCTGGGACCAGCTGGGCAAGCACCCCGCCTACGCGGACGTCGAGCCGAGGGGACGCTTCGGCGAGATCGTGGGCGTGGAGCGGGCCAACCTCCTGGACCTCGACGGCCGGCGCCGCTGGGACATCGGGACCATGTTCTTCGTCGCCGACTCCATGTCGGAGTGCCCCGACGAGTTCCGCCGCGGCGTGACCTGCTTCATGGGCGCGCTGAACGAGGGCGCTCCGTTCGCCACCGCGTTCATGAAGGAATCGGTCGGCTACCAGGTCGGCGACCATCGGTATCCGGCCTACCGGGTGAACGAGCGGGGGGTGCGCGACTCCCTGCGGGACTGGGCCGACGACCTGGAGATCCACGATCTGCACCACATGGTGCGGACGGGACACGAGGGCATCATCCTCGCCCTGGGACGGCGGAATTCGGCGATTGCCGACACGTAGGAGCGGGGACCATGTCTGCACACGGGCAACCGGATCTGTACGAGGGGTAGGGGGATGCAGATCAAGCCGCGCCAGCATTTGCTGGACATCTGGCGGGCCGCGGCCCGCCACTCGTTCGACGACGGCAAGCTCGTCTGGGGGGACACCGACGGGCTGAGCAGTGTCGCGGACGCCGAACGGCTGCTCTGCCTGCTGTACCCGGCCACCGAGATCCCCGCCTTCCGCCTGGACCAGCCGGACACCACCGAGCGGGACGTGCTCATGGCGCTGGAGCGCGTCGGCAGCCGGCTGGAGATCCCGCCGAACCTGATCACCGCGCTGACCCAGTTCATGCGCACCCACACCGGACCCGACGACAGCCCCACCTTCGCCGGCGGGCCGTACTTCAAACCGGTCGACTCGGGCGACGAACTCACGCACGAGCAGGGCAAGTTGGGTGTCGTCGACTCCTACTCCATGTCGGTCACGCTGTGCCTGGCCACCCTCGGCTTCCTCAAGGTCTACGAGAGCAGCACCACCCGCCCCGAAGTGCGCCGGGCGCTCGGCGAACTCCGGGACGCCACCAACACGCGGCTGACCGCCGCCATGATCAGCCTGCTGCGTTCCTTCACGGTGAACGTCTTCGACGCCGAGTCCGAACAGGGCCGGCGGCTGATCCAGGTCATCGGCCAGAACCGGCACTCCGACCGGGCGGTGCTCCAGCAGTTCTCCCGCCGCTTCCGGCCGCTGCGCGCCACCATCATCGAGAGCCTCAGCCGCGGCATCCAGGTCGACGAGGCCATCCGCGACGAGAGCCAGCTCTTCGAGTGCGGCTGGGCCTGGGGCGTGGTCAAGGACGCCCCCCGGATCACCGACCTGGACGTCCAGGTCGCCGGCCAGCCCGACGGCATCGCCGACCGGCTGCCGTACGTGTACTTCACCGTCGTCGCCCTCGACGGCATCCAGGACCTGTTCTCCGAGCGCACCCTCACCCTCGGACTGCTCGACGCCGACCAGCAGAAACTCGCCGAGGCACTGCGGCTGCGCTGGGAGCTGAGCCAGCAGTACTGGTCGGCCGTCGCCCGCTTCGGCTCGGAGCGCTGGCCCCTGGAGGACCTGCCCTGGCAGACCACCGGACTGCGCCTGGAGTCGGAGTACTTCTCCCTCACCGTCGCGGCCATCCTGGTCCACGACCTGGTGCGCCGGAAGGCCACCGACGACGACCTCACGCGCACCGTCTCCATCATGGAGCGCCTCGCCGACCGCGGCCGCGTCACCAGCCGTATGACCAGGAACGACACCGTCGTCCAGCTGCACGACCCGGGCGTGCTGATGCCGCTCGCCGGCTCCGAGCGGTCCGGGTCGCTGCTGCAGTGGCGGATGACCGACTTCTCCGCCCAACTGCTGAAGCGGACCGTCCAGCTCGCCGAGCTGTCACGGAACATCGACGCCCAGGACCGGCTGCTGCGCCTGGCGGAGCAGACCTTCGAGCACCTGTGGAACCGCAGGATCGAGGACGGCCACGGCGCCGGCCTCTGGGACGACGTCCGGGCCGTCTTCCCCGACGCCCGCGACGTCAACCGCCGCCTGTCCTGGAGCGTCACCGAGCGCGTCACCGAGTGCCTGGTGGCCGCCCGCAACATGTACGAGCAGCAGCCCATCCGCAGCCCGGAACTCGCCGAGCTGGCCCGGGACCTGCTCAGCGAGGCGACCCACCTGTTCGGCAAGGAACAGCTGGAGGCGTCCACCACCGCCGAGGGCAGCCGCGGCCGCGCCATGCGGAGCATAGAGAGCCGGCTCGACCACGCCCGCGGCCTGGTCGACGACCGGCCCGCCACCGCCTTCGCGCTCGCCCTGCCCGTGCTCCAGGAACTCGACACCCTGGCCCAGGCCCGGGACGCCGCCGCACAGGAGGGCTGAGCCGTGCTCGTCTTCGCGGCCTCCGACAAGGGAGGCACGGGCCGCTCGGTCACCAGCGCCAACCTGGCCTACCAGCGCGCCCTCAACGGCGACCACGTCGCCTATGTGGACTTCGACTTCGGCTCGCCCACCGCCGCCGCCGTCTTCGACGTGCCCAGCGCGCTGCGCGGCACCGAGGAACGGGGCCTGCACTCCTACCTGGAGGGCGAGGTCACCGAACCGGCCAGCATCGACATCTGGCGGCAGACCGAGCACACCGTGCTGCGCGCCCGGCAGAACCAGGCCGGCCGGCTGGTGCTCTACCCCGGCGACGCGGGCGGCGGCGAGTTCGCCACCGGCGAGGACGCGCTGGAGCGCTGCATCGACCTGCTGCTCCGGCTCAACAGCGAGTTCGACCTGGTCCTGGTCGACCTCAGCGCCGGCCGCAGCTACGCCGTCGACCTGGTCCTGGCGGCCACGGCCCATCCCCGGATGCGTCATGTCGCCCACCGCTGGCTGGTCTTCCACCGCTGGACCCGGCAGCACGTCATCGCCGCCGCCGGGCTGGTCCACAAGGAGAACGGCATCCTGCGCGGCGGCGTCGACCGCGGGCACGACGAGGCGGCCCTGCGGGGCAACATCCGCTTCGTCCGGGCCGCCGTGCCCGACCCCGAGTCGGCCATGTGGGCGCAGGGCTCGCCCGCCCAGGCGGCGTGGATGCAGTCCTGCAACAAGGCGCTGCGCCGGCTCGCCTCCGACCAGCACATCGGCGACAGCGTGGTGCTCGGCACCGTACCGCTGGAGCCGATCCTGCAATGGCGCGAGCAGCTGATCACCGAGGACGACGTGCTCGCCACCCAGATCGCCAACAAGGAGACGCTGGAGGCGCTAGAGGAGATCGCCCGGCGGCTCACCGACGACGCGCACTGGGGGCTGCCATGACCGAAGCGGTGTTCCGTGAGACCACCGCCGAACCACGCACCCAGGCGGTGCCGCTGTCCCACCTCTCCCTGGAGCTGGGCCACCTGTACATGGAGGACTTCGAGGCCGGGGCGGACCACCTGCGCCGGCACTTCGCCCGGGTGCGGCCCTGGGTGGAGGCCGCCCGCGCCGACGCGCGCGACCGGGCAGGCGGGAAACGCCCCCGTGTCAGCACCTGCTTCCTCGTCGACGACTACTTCGCCCGCTTCTCCAGCCCCGCCGACGTCGTCCCCCTGCTGCTGGCGGAGGCCGAGCGCGCCGGGCTGAGCGTCGACTACCTGGCCCGCGAGTCCGGCTGCGCCGTCACCGGGACGGTGCCGGTCGCCGAGGCGGTGGCCGCCCGCATCGTCGAGGAACCGCCGCCCGGCAGCTACGGCCACCGGCCGCCGACCGCGCGGACCGGCTGGCTGGCCAACGGGGTGCGCAGCCCCACCGTCCGCGCCCCCCAGGCGATGCGCAAGGCCACCGCCTGGCAGCCGCCCACCGAGACCGCCGCCCGCCGCCACTCCGTGTTCCTGGACGTCGAGCTGTGGAACGACGGTGCCGGCGGAGAGCGCCTGTGGTCCTGCCCCTTCCTGGCCGCCGTGTGGCAGCTCGCCCGCCTCGGGCTGCTCCGCCACCAGGGCGAGGCCGTCTTCACGGCGGAGCCGCACACCGGTGACGCGTTCCCCGACGACTGGGACGAACTGCCCCCGCTGGTGCGGCTCAACCCCCGGGCGGACCCCTTCGCCGCCTACCGGACCTGCTCCGTGCTCCCCAACCGTTTCCTGCCCGTCGAGCACGCCGTGCGGGTGATCCTCGACCGGACCGACGTGGACCGGGAGGCGCTGTCCCAGGTCGCGACACGCTCCGGGCGCGAGGGCGTGCCCGTCCCCGGCCCGGTGACCGACCGCGTCTCCTACGTGTACTACGAGGCGACCTGAGATGCGGGAGCCGGCGGGGGGACCCGACGTGCGGCCGGAGGGGACCGCACCGCGCGCCGTGCTCGCCTGCGGCGAGGTCCGCACCTGTCTGCTGCCCGCCGCGCAGGCCCTCGACAGCCGTGCCGCCGCCCAGCTGCTGCGACTGCGCGCCGACGAACGGGTCCTGGTCTCCGAGCGCCCCAACCTCTATGCACGCTCCCCGGACACCCTGACCGGCGTCGACTGCCCGCTGCCCAGCGCCAACGGCGCCCGGGTCCGCGCGGTCGGCACGGTCGCCGCGCGGGCCGCGCTCACCGAGGGCAGGGTGCTGCAGGCCTCCGCCCACTTCCGCCTCCCCGCCTCCGGACCCGACCACCGACGCCCCTGGGGCGACTACCTGGTGCGGCCCGGACTGGTCGAGCCGCTGGGCAAGCTGCCCCGCGACGCGGTCGCCGACGGTCTCCTCGACGGCGGACGCCACGGCGACCTCGACGTCGGACTGATCGCCGGCGGGCTGCTCACCCGGCTGCTGCGGCACCCGCTGCTCGACCAGCGGCCGCCCCTGAGGTCCCGGCCCACCCGGCTGCGCTGGGTGGCGCTGACCGGGCCCCCGGGCGAGCCGCCGGCCCTGGAGCGGTTCACCCTCGCCGAGGACGAGCTGCGCACCGTACGGCTGCGGGTCCCCGAGGGCACCCCGGCCGCGGACCTGGCCGGGCTCTGCGACGACCTCGCCCTGCACGACTGGCTGCTGACCACCCTGGTCCGCGTCCTCGACGGCATCCGTCTGGGCCCCGCCGGGGACCGGTCCTGGCCCCGCACCGGCCCGGACGGCGATCTGCCGCCGGTGGTACGGGCGTTGCGGCCCGCCGTCGACCATCTGCTGCACCTGTGGATGCCGCGGGCCCGGGTGTCCGGGGAGCTGGCCCCGCTGTGGGAGGCGCTGGAGGAGCGGCCCGGGTTCACCCGGCAGTGGCTCGCCCTGGTGCAGCGTGTCCGCGACCAGCTCACCCTGCACGCGATCCCGCCGGCGCACCGGGAGGTGGAGCCCGCTCCCTGATCCCCGCCCACGAGACGCCCACCAGCCGTGAGCGGACTCGACCGGACCCCCACGCACCCGTACGCATCCCGAACCGACGTGTTTCCCAACGGGGGGAGAAGCGAGATGAGCACGGCACAGTCACCCCAGCCCGACAACGCGACCGGCCCGCCGGGCACACCGGAACACCCCGCCGGCCGAGCACCGGCGCCGCCCGGCCGCGACACACCGCCCCGTACCCCGGACGCCACCGGGGCCGACGGACCGGACCAGCACCCCGAGCCCACCCCGTGGCCGCGCCGGCTGCTGGTCGCTCTGGTGGTCGGACTGCTCGCCTGGGGCGTCGCCGCGCTGCTCAGCCCGGAGGACGGTGCCGCCCGGCAGGTCGGCGCCGCCGCGCTGTGCGCCGTGGCCGCCGTCGCCGTCCAGCACCTCGTCCTGGTCCCGGACCGGGCGGCCGAGGAGCGGGCCCGGCGGGCGGAGATCCTGCTGGCCGAGACCGCCGACTCCGTCCGTGGCGGCTTACGGCGCTACGACGAACTGCGGCACGGCCTGAACCGGCACACCGAGGACATGAAACAGCTCGTCGAGACACGCCTGGTGCCGCCGGCCCGCACGGCGGAGCCCGAGCCGCCGTCGCCGGCCGTGGTGCGCATCGACTCCGTGTCCGACCTCGCCACCAACTTCGCGGAGGTCCTCGCCCCGGGCCTGCCGATCCTCTCCACGTTCGTCCGGCTGGAGATGCAGCGGGTGATCGGGCACATGACCGACCTCACGACCCTCACCGCGGAATGCCCGGGCGAGAACCACGACTGGATGCTCACCCTCACCCGGGCGGCGGAGAAGTCGATCAGCGCCACCAGCACCTCCGTCGACCGGCAGTTCTGGAACAGCGAGCCCGCGAGCCGCTATCTGCACGCCCAGAAGGAGGCCATCGAGCACGGCGTGCCGGTGCGGCGGCTGTTCCTGCTGGAGAGCGCGCGGGAGCTGGACGACCGGCTGCTGCGGCTGTGCGAGGAGCAGGAGGTGCTGCACATCGAGGTGCGCGTCGCCGTCCTGCCGGAGCTGCCGCCGCACCTGCTGCGCGGCACCACCAACGACTTCATCGTCTACGACGAGGCGGTGTCCTTCGAGATCGACCAGGACCTGCGCGACGTCAACATCCGCACCCGGCTGATCGCCCGTCAGGACCATGTGCACGACCGGATGAAGCGTTTCCGGGAGCTCTGGGAGGCCGGCATGAGCCTGCGCGAGCTGGAGGTACGGGTCGACGACGAGGAGGACGGCACCTGGATGGTCGACCGGGGCTGACCTCCCGCGGGACCCCGCCGGTTACTCCCGGGGGAGTAACGGCCGCGCACCGGCCGCCCGCCGCGGTACCCGCCGTTTCGGTCTCACGCCGGACGTCCCGGCTCCCCGCCGCCGGAAGGCTGGACAGCGTATCCAGACGACCGGACCGGAGGGGAGCCGAGGCCATGGGGCCAGACATGACGGGCGCACGGGGGCGGCGGGCCGTGCCCTGGGCGGTGGCGGGACTGTGGGTGGCGGCGCTGATGCTGCTCCTGCCGCTCGCCGGCAAGTTCGCCGACGTGCAGCAGAACCGGGCGGTCGACTACCTGCCCGACGGCGCCGACTCGACGCAGGTGGCGCGCGTCCAGGACGAGCTGCCCGGCGGCGAGTCCACCGACCTGGTGGTGGTCTACCACCGCGACGGCGGGCTGACCCCCGCCGACCGGGAGACGGCCGCCGCGCAGATCGCCGAGGTGGAGCGGGAGTTCGAGCTGTCGGACGTGCCGCGGGGCGTTCCCTCCGCGGACGGCAGCACGCTGATGTACCCGGTCTCCAGCACGGGGCCGGGGCAGGACGAGGAGGCGCAGCTCGCCTTCGTCGGCGGGGTGCGGGAGAGCGTCGGGGGGACGGGCGGGCTGAGCGCCGAGGTCGGCGGGCCCGGGGCGGTCGGCGCCGACATGGACGAGGTGTTCGAGACCATCGACGGCACGCTGCTGACGGCCACGCTCGGCGTGGTCACCGTGCTGCTGGTGCTGATCTACCGCAGCCCCTTCCTGTGGCTGGTGCCGCTCGCCGTGGCGGGCGCCGCGACCGTCCTGGCGATGGCCGCCGCGTACGGCACGCACGAGCTGTTCGGCATCACGATCACCGGACAGAGCGGCGGCATCATGACCGTCCTCGTGCTCGGCGCCGGAACCGACTACGCGCTGCTGCTGGTCTCCCGCTACCGCGAGGAACTGCGCCGCCACGAGCGGCCGTACGACGCCATGCGGGCCGCCCTGCGCGGCTGCGGCCCCGCCGTGCTCGCCTCCTCCGGGACCGTCGCCGCCGGACTGCTGTGCCTGCTCGCCGCCGACCTCAACAGCAGCAGCGGCATGGGCCCCGTCGGCATGGTCGGGGTGCTCGCCGCGCTGGTCGCGATGACGACGCTGCTGCCCGCCGTCCTGGTGCTGCTCGGGCGGCGCGTGTTCTGGCCGCTGATCCCGGCCTACGGCAGTACGCCCAAGGCACGGCGGTCGCTGTTCGCCGCCATGGGCACGTCCGCCACCCGCCGGCCCGCGGCCGTGCTGACCGGCGGCGCGGTGCTCCTCGGCGCGCTCGCCCTGGGCACGCTCAACCTGGGCGGCGACCTCCGGCAGGAGGACGCCTTCACCGCCCGGCCCGACTCCGTCAGCGCGATGCGCACGCTGGCGGAGGAGTACCCGGAGCGCGGCGCCCAGCCGATCACCGTGATCGCGCCCGCCGGGGACGCCGACGAGGTCGTCGAGCGGGTCCGGGGGACGGAGGGGGTCGCCGAGGCCACCCCGGGACGGGCCGACGACACCTGGGCCGAGATCACCGTGTTCGCCACCGCGCCGCCGGAGTCGGCGGGGGAGACCCGCACCATCGAGGCCCTGCGCGACACGCTCGACGGCACCGGCGCCCATGTCGGCGGGCCCAGCGCGGAGCATCTCGACCTGGCACGGAGCGAGGCGCGGGACCGCGCGGTGATCGTGCCGCTGGTGCTGGCCGCCGTGTTCCTGATCCTGGTCGTCCTGCTGCGCAGCCTCGTCGCCCCGCTGCTGCTGCTCGGCGCGGTGGTCGCCGTCTGGGGCGCGGCGCTCGGCATCGGCGGGCTGGTCTTCGGACCGCTGCTCGGCTTCGCCGGCACCGATCCGGGGATCGGGCTGCTGTCCTTCGTGTTCCTGGTGGCCCTCGGCGTCGACTACGGCATCTTCCTCATGCACCGCATGCGGGAGGAGTCCCTGAACGGCGCCGAACCCGAGGCGGCCGCCCTCACCGCGCTGCGCACCACGGGCGGGGTGATCGCCTCCGCGGGCGTCGTGCTCGCCGCGACGTTCGCCGTGCTCACCACCCTCCCCCTGGTGGCGATGGTGGAACTCGGCTTCGTCATCGCCGTCGGCGTCCTCCTCGACACCTTCCTGGTCCGCACCTACCTGGTCACCACGGCGAGCGTGCTGCTGGGCCGCCGGATGTGGTGGCCGGGCGCGCTGTCCTCCACGCCCGAACCGGAACGCGGTGAGCGGCAGCCGGAGCCGGTGTGATCCGCCCGTACGACCGTGACAGGGCGCCCCTCCCTCCCGGAGGGGCGCCCTCCTCCCCGAGGATGGACCCCGTGCACCCGACGACAGCACAGGCAGCCGAGCCCGCCCGGACCGGGAACTCCCGTGACCGGGGCCCCGGAAACCCGCACCCCGGGCGTACCGACTCAGGGTCCACGGGCCCCCGGACGTCACACGCGGCGGACTCCCGTACCGGGAACGGCATCATCACCGCGCTCAGCCGTGACCCCCTGACCCGCCCGCACGCCGTCCGCAACGACGCGATCCTCGCCGCGTGCGCCGCCGCCCTGGGCGTCACGCTGGCGCTGCTGACCGGCGACGGCCGCCGGCCCGACGCGCTCGGCTGGGTCCTGCTGCTCGCCGCCCATGTGCCGCTGGCCTGGCGACGGAAGCGGCCGCTGCCGGTGCTGCTGGCGGCGCTGGCCCCGGTGGTGCCGTACCACGCCCTGGACAACCACCACGGAGCGCCCATAGCCGCGACCGTGGTGGCCCTCTACACGGTCGCCGCCACGGGCACCCCGCGCCGGACGCTGCTGATCGGCACCGTCGTCATCGGGACGACCCTCACCGTGAACGCGCTCACCAACCCCGACGGCCTCGTCGAACTGCTCCGCATCATCGGCTGGGTCGTCGCGGTGCTCCTCCTGGGCCTGGACGTCCGTGTCTACCGGCAGTACGTCGCCGCGATCGTCGAACGCGCGGAACGGGCGGAACGCACCCGCGAGGAGGAGGCGCGCCGCCGGGTCGCCGAGGAACGCCTGCGCATGGCGCGGGACCTGCACGACCTGCTCGCGCACAGCATCACCCTCATCGGGGTGCAGACGTCGGTCGCCGCGCACGTCCTGACCGCCGACCCCGGGCGCCTGGACCGGGTGGCCGTGGCGAAGGCCCTCGACGACATCGCCGGCACCTGCCGCACCGCGCGCGGTGAACTGCGCGCCACCCTGGAGGTGTTGCGCGACAACACCGGCCCCGAGGACGCCAGGGGCCCGCTCGCGGGGCTCGACGGGCTGCGCGACCTGGTGGAGGGCGCGCGGCTGGCCGGCGCCCGGGTGGAGCACGACGTGCGGGTCACGGAGCCGGTGCCGCCCGCGGTCGGCGCCGCCGCCTACCGGGTGGTGCAGGAGGCGCTGACCAACGCGGTGCGCCACGCCGGACCGGAGCCCGCCGTGCGCGTCGACCTGAGCGGCGGGGACGGGGTGCTGCGGCTGATCGTCACCGACGACGGCACGGGCCCCGTCCCGGGCGGCACCCCCGGCTTCGGGATTCTCGGCATGCGGGAGCGGGCCCGCAGCGTGGGCGGCACGCTGGAGGCCGGGCCACGGGCGGGCGGGGGCTTCCAGGTGACCGCGACCCTGCCGTTGACCACCACGACCAGGGAAGGAGCCACCGGATGACCGTCCGCGTCCTGCTCGCCGACGACCAGACCCTCGTGCGTGAGGCGTTCGCGATGCTCGTCGAGTCGGCACCCGACATGGAGGTCGTCGGCCAGGCCGCCACCGGACGGCAGGCGGTGGAGCTGGCCCGCCGCGAACGGGCCGACCTCGTCGTCATGGACATCCGGATGCCGGACCTCGACGGCATCGAGGCGACCCGCCTGATCGCCTCGGACGACGACCTCGCCGGAGTCAAGGTGCTCGTCCTCACCACCTACGACACGGACGAGAACATCGTGGACGCGCTGCGGGCCGGGGCCTCCGGCTTCCTGGTGAAGGACACCCGGCCCGCCGAACTCCTCGACGCCATCCGCACGGTGGCGGCGGGCGACGCGCTCCTGTCTCCCGGGCCCACGGCCCGCCTGATCGCACGGTTCCTGAGCAGCCCCGCGGCGCCTGTCACCGCGGGGCCCGACGGCCTGTCCGAGCGTGAGCGGGAGGTCCTGGCGCTGGTCGCGCGCGGCCTCAACAACACGGAGATCGCCGAGGCGCTGGGGCTCAGCCCGCTCACCGCCAAGACCCACGTGAGCCGGACGATGGGCAAGCTCGGCGCCCGCGACCGGGCCCAGCTCGTGATCGTGGCCTACGAGTCGGGTCTGGTCGCACCGGGCAGGGCGTGACCGGCCTGCCGGGTCACAGGGTGTGGTGCAGCCAGCGCTGGATGGTGCTGTTGATGCCGGCCGACAGGGCGCTCAGGTGCTCGATGGCCTCGCGGTCCTCGGGACGCGGCGGGATGCCGGCCGCCGTCAGGGCGGCGTGCAGGTCGAGGCGGCGGCGGTCGCGGGGGTCGATGCCGGCGCCGAGGCGGTCGGCCGGGCGCGGGGGAGGGAGCAGGTAGTCGCCTTCGCGCGGGAACGCGGTCGCGGTCATGTCGGTCTCCTCACCAGAGGTGTCGCTGCTGCAGGACAGGAGGCCGGCCGCGGGTGCCCCGGTTCCGCGCGGGGCGAAACGTCACGCCGACGGCGTCATCGACAGCTCATCGCCTTAGCTGCCGAACTCGCCTCAGCGGCAGTACACGTCCCGGGCGGGGCGCACGCCGGTGGCGAGGAAGCGGGAGACCGTGCGGTCGCCGCACGCGTTGCCGTTGGCGAGGTAGGCGTCGTGTCCGGAGGAGTTCACGGTGACCATGACCGCCCGCCCGCCGAACGCCTTCCGCAGCTTCAGCGCGCCGTGATCCATCGGCACGTCGAGGGTGGCGCACTCCTGCCGGGGGTCGAGGCCGGTTCCCGCGCAGACCGACCAGGTGAGGGCCCCGGGCGGGCTCTCACCCGTCGCGGAGGCGGTCACCGGTGCGGTGACGCCGAGGAGGGTGGCGGACACGCCGACGGCGGCGGTGCGGATGCGGCTGGTGCGTTCGCGCTGCGTCATGGCACGAGCCTCGCGGAGTGCCGGCGTTCGTCCCATCCGGCCAACAGCCGGGAAAGCAGGGGGGTTTACCCCAGACGCACGGCTGCCGTACCCCCTGTGCGGACGCGTGCCCGTGGAACACACACGTCTCAGGAGTATAGGTACGCACCGTCATCGCCGACATACGAAGAGTGAAAGAGGAAAGGGTGGGGAAGCACGGTGACGGCACGGCATGCGGCGCTCCGCGCCGACGGAACGGAAGGTGTGGTGACGGAATTGCGGGCGGCACTCGCGACAGCCGGAATGTCCCTGCGTCACGGGGGGTCCCCGCGGCACGGAGGCCGGGCCCGGTGAAGCCGCCCGTGGGTGCGCACGTCGTGGACACCAGGACCGAGCGGATCGGCATCGTCATGGGGCACGAGGGCCCCTACGTGCAGCTGAGACCGTACGGCGGCGGCCGGGAGTGGGACGCCGACCCCGGCGCCGTGCGGTGCGCGACCCCGGCCGAGCGCCTGCGTGCGACCACCGCCTACGTCAACGCCCGCAGCCGCGGGGAACTCACCTGACGGCGGTCCCGGGCGCCAGGTGACGGGGCGGTGCCCGCGTACGGGAGAATGGGGCCATGAGTCTGTTCCGCGACGACGGCATCGTGCTGCGCACCCAGAAGCTGGGTGAGGCGGACCGGATCATCACCCTGCTCACCCGCGGTCACGGGCGCGTGCGCGCCGTGGCGAGAGGCGTGCGCCGGACGAAGTCCAAGTTCGGTGCGCGCCTGGAGCCGTTCTCCCACGTCGACGTGCAGTTCTTCTCCCGGGGCAGCGAACTCGTCGGCCGCGGCCTGCCGCTGTGCACGCAGAGCGAGACGATCGCGCCCTTCGGCGGCGGCATCGTCACCGACTACGCGCGCTACACCGCCGGGACGGCCATGCTGGAGACCGCCGAGCGGTTCACCGACCACGAGGGCGAGCCGGCCGTGCAGCAGTACCTGCTGCTGGTGGGCGGACTGCGTACCCTCGCCCGCGGCGAGCACGCGCCGCACCTGGTGCTTGACGCGTTCCTGCTGCGCTCCCTCGCGGTCAACGGGTACGCGCCCAGCTTCACCGACTGCGCGAAGTGCGGGATGCCCGGACCGAACCGTTTCTTCTCGGTCGCGTCGGGCGGAACCATATGCGCCGACTGCCGCGTCCCCGGCAGCGTCGTACCCTCGCCGCAGGCCCTGGAACTCCTCGGAGCGCTGCTCACGGGAGACTGGGAGACCGCGGACGCGAGCGAATCACGCCACGTCCGGGAGGCGAGCGGGCTGGTGTCCGCCTACCTCCACTGGCATCTGGAGCGCGGACTGCGCTCGCTCCGGTACGTCGAGAAGCAGTAAAGACCCGATCACGTTGGCACGAGGAGACGAGAGACACATGGCCGTACGCGGATTCCTGGGGCGGCAGCGCCGGGAGTACAGCACCCCGGAACCGCACCCCTCCGGTGCGCGGCCCCCGAAGCTTCCCGGGGAACTGATCCCCAAGCACGTGGCGATCGTCATGGACGGCAACGGACGCTGGGCGAAGGAGCGGGGGCTGCCGCGCACCGAGGGCCACAAGGTCGGCGCGGAGCGGGTGCTCGACGTGCTCCAGGGCGGGATCGAGATGGGGGTGGGCGCCATCTCGCTGTACGCCTTCTCCACCGAGAACTGGAAGCGGTCGCCGGACGAGGTGCGCTTCCTGATGAACTTCAACCGGGACTTCATCCGCAAGACCCGGGACCAGCTGGACGACCTGGGCATCCGGGTCCGCTGGGTGGGCCGCATGCCCAGGCTGTGGAAGTCCGTGGCCAAGGAGCTGCAGGTCGCGCAGGAGCAGACCAAGGACAACGACCGGCTCACGCTGTACTTCTGCATGAACTACGGCGGGCGGGCGGAGATCGCCGACGCCGCGCAGGCGCTCGCCGAGGACGTGCGGGCCGGGCGGCTCGACCCGTCGAAGGTCGACGAGAAGACGCTGCAGCGGTACATGTACTACCCGGACATGCCGGACGTGGACCTGTTCCTGCGGCCGAGCGGTGAGCAGCGTACGTCCAACTACCTGCTGTGGCAGAGCGCCTACGCCGAGATGGTCTTCCAGGACGTGCTGTGGCCCGACTTCGACCGCCGCGACCTGTGGCGGGCGTGCCTGGAGTTCGCCTCCCGCGACCGCCGCTTCGGCGGCGCCATCCCGAACGAGGAACTGCTGGCCATGGAGGGCCGCCAGGAGTAACCGGCCTCAGTCAAGGCCTCTCCCCGGCCCTTCGGTGACGAGCCGTGATCGTCACACCGTCCCGCGTGTGGCGGGAGGCGGCCGGGGAGCGCCGTCCCGGGCGTCCGGCCCCCGCCGTCCGCCGTCAGGAGACGTCCGCGCAGTCCGCGCAGGTACCGAAGATCTCGACCGTGTGGGCCACGTTGACGTAGCCGTGTTCGGCGGCGATGGCCTCCGCCCACTTCTCCACCGCCGGGCCCTCGACCTCGACGGCCTTGCCGCAGCTGCGGCAGACCAGGTGGTGATGGTGGTCACCGGTGGAGCAGCGGCGGTAGACGGACTCGCCGTCGGCGGTGCGCAGGACGTCGACCTCGCCCGCGTCGGCGAGGGACTGCAGCGTGCGGTAGACCGTGGTGAGCCCGACCGAGTCGCCCTTGTGCTTGAGCATGTCGTGCAGCTCCTGGGCGCTGCGGAACTCGTCGACCTCCTGAAGGCAAGCCGCCACGGCGGCACGCTGCCGGGTGGAGCGGCCCTTCACGGGCGGTCCTGCGGTCGTCACCGGTCTGCCTCCTCACGTCTGGCCCTTGCCCGGGCCATTGTGCCAGCCCTGGTCGGGGCGAGTCAGGCGCCGACCTTGCCGTCGGCCGGACGGCTGGCCGGAATCGTGCACTCCGCGGGATCGCCCACGGGCCCCGCTGCGGCCAGGGCCCGGGCGCGGCGGCGGGCGAGGGGCGCGGCCAGCGCGGTCAGCGCGATGAAGGCGGCGATGGTCAGCAGCACGATCGTCGCGCCGGGCGGCACGTCCTGGTAGTACGAGGTGACGGTCCCGCCGATGGTCACGCTCACGCCGATCGCGACGGCGCCGGCGAACGTGGCGGCGAAGCTGCGGGTGAGCTGCTGGGCCGCCGCGACCGGCACCACCATGAGCGCGCTCACCAGCAGCAGGCCGACCACCCGCATCGCCACGGACACCGTGACCGCGGCCGTGACCGCCGTGAGCAGGTTGAGGAACCGCACCGGCAGGCCCGTCACCCGCGCGAACTCCTCGTCCTGGCTGACCGCGAAGAGCTGCCGCCGCAGCCCCACGGTGACCAGCACCACCAGCGCGGCCAGCACGCAGATCGCGGTCACGTCGGACGAGGAGACCGTGGTCAGGGAGCCGAAGAGGTACGAGGACAGGTTCGAGGTGGAGCCGCCGGGGGCGAGGCTGGTGAACATCACGCCGCCGGCCATGCCGCCGTAGAAGAGCATCGCGAGGGCGATGTCGCCGCGGGTCTTGGCGTACCAGCGGACCAGTTCCATGAGGACGGCGCCGAGGACGGAGATCAGGGCCGCCATCCACACCGGGGACCAGGACAGCAGGAAGCCGAGGCCCACGCCGGTCATCGCGACGTGGCCGATGCCGTCGCCCATGAGCGCCTGGCGGCGCTGGACGAGGTAGACGCCGATGGCGGGGGCGGTCACGCCGACCAGGACGGCGGCGAGCAGCGCCCGCTGCATGAAGGCGTAGTCGAGGAATTCCATCAGCTCAGCAGTCCCGTGCGGATCGGTCCGGCGTCCGCCGGTGCGTGCGGGTGTACGTGGTCGTGGCCGGGCAGGGCGTGCTGGCCGACCGCCTTCGGGGGCGGGCCGTCATGCAGCACGCAGCCGTCGCGGAGCACGACCGCGCGGTCGATCAGGGGCTCCAGCGGGCCCAGTTCGTGGAGCACGAGGAGGACCGTGGTGCCCCGCTCCACCTGCGTCCGCAGCGTGTCGGCGAGGACCTCCTGGCTCGCCAGGTCCACGCCCGCCATCGGCTCGTCCATGATCAGCAGATCCGGCTCGGCGGACAGCGCGCGGGCGATCAGGACCCGCTGGTGCTGGCCGCCGGAGAGGGCGTCGACGGAGTCGTCGGCGCGGTCCGCCATGCCGACCAGCTCCAGGGCCCGCCGGACGGCCGCACGGTCCGCCTTGCGGAACAGGCCGAAGCGGGAACGGGCGAGCCGGCCCGCGGAGACGATCTCGGTGACCGTGGCGGGCACCCCGCCGGCTGCCGTGGTGCGCTGCGGGACGTAGCCCACCCGCGCCCAGTCGCGGAACCGGCGCTGCGGGGTGCCGAACAGCTCGATCTCCCCGGTGGTGACGGGCACCTGGCCGATCACGGAGCGGACGGCGGTGGACTTGCCGGAGCCGTTGGCACCGAGCAGGGCGACGACCTCGCCGCGCCGCACGGTGAGGTCGATACCGCGCAGGACGGGACGCGAACCCAGTTCGGCGCGCACCCCCCGCAGGGTGATCACGGGCTCGGATGTCATGCCGTCCTCCGGTACGTCGTCGTCGTTCACCGGGCGCCCAGGGCGGTGCGCAGGGCCGTGAGGTTGGCTTCCATCACCTGGAGGTAGTCCTCGCCGCGGGAGTGGTCCGTGATGCCCTCGACGGGGTCGAGGACGTCGGTCTTCAGGCCCACGTCGGCGGCGAGCGTCTTCGCGGTCCGGTCGCTGACCAGTGTCTCGTAGAAGACGGTGGTGACCCCGTCGGCCTTCGCGATCTCCTGGAGCTCCTTCATGCGCGCCCCGCTGGGCTCGGACTCCGGGTCCAGGCCGCTGATGGCCTCCTCGGTCAGGCCGTAGCGCTCGGCGAGGTAGCCGAAGGCGGCGTGGGTGGTGAGGAAGACGTCCGTCCTGCGGTTCGCGAGGCCGGTGCGGAACTTATCGTCGAGCGCCTTCAGATCCTTGACCAGGGTCGCTGTGTTCTTCCGGTAGTCGGCGGCGTGGTCCGGGTCGGCCTTCTGGAAGGCCTTGCCGACCCCCTCGGCGACCTCGGCGTACTTGACCGGGTCGAGCCAGATGTGGGGGTCGGTGCCGCCCTCGTGGTCGTGGTCGTGGCCGTGCTCGTCCTCGTGTGCGTGCTCGTCGCCGTGTTCGTCCTCGTGGCCGCCGGCCTCGGTGCCGTGCGTCTCCAGCGTGGTCAGTTCGGCCGCGTCGATCTTCGTGGAAACCTCGGCCAGGCCGACGGCCTTGTCGACGGCGGGCTGGAGGCCCTTGAGGTAGAGAGCCGCGTCGGACTTCTCGAGCTGACCCATCTGGTGGGCGCTGATCTCCAGGTCGTGCGGTTCCTGTCCGGGCTCGGTGAGACTGGTGACGTGGACGTGCTCGCCGCCGATCCGCTCGGCGAGGAAGGCCATCGGGTAGAACGACGCGACGACGTCGAACGTGTCCGTGGTGCCCGCGGCGGCGCTGTCGGAGGAGCAGGCGGTCAGGGTGGAGAGCCCGAGGGCGGTGACAGCGGCGAGTGCGACCGCGGATATGGGACGTCGTCGTACGTTCATGACAGTCATTTTCAACTGAGATGGAAACCGTTGTCAACAAGCCCTCCTCGTGGTCCCGCATGGAGGGGCCGATTTGGTCGAGGGGCCGTCCCCGCCGGTAACCTGAAGGCTTCGCTGGAAGCAATCTCGCTTCGTCGCCCGTCGTCGTAATGAAGAGAGCACCGTGGCCGCCGACAAGATCGACACCATCGTCAGCCTGAGCAAGCGCCGTGGCTTCGTATTTCCCAGTAGTGAGATCTATGGCGGCACGAAGGCCGCCTGGGACTACGGACCGCTGGGTGTCGAGCTCAAGGAGAACCTGAAGCGTCAGTGGTGGCGCTACATGGTCACCTCGCGCGAGGACGTGGTCGGTATCGACTCGTCCGTGATCCTGGCCCCGGACGTGTGGGTCGCCTCCGGTCACGTCGCCACCTTCACGGACCCGCTGACCGAATGCACCTCCTGTCACAAGCGGTTCCGCGCGGACCACCTGGAGGAGGCGTACGAGGAGAAGAAGGGCCACGCCCCGGAGAACGGCCTCGCCGACCTCAACTGCCCCAACTGCGGCAACAAGGGCACCTTCACCGAGCCCAAGCAGTTCTCGGGCCTGCTCTCCACCCACCTCGGCCCGACGCAGGACTCCGGCTCCATCGCCTACCTGCGCCCCGAGACCGCCCAGGGCATCTTCACCAACTTCGCCCAGGTGCAGACCACTTCGCGCCGCAAGCCGCCGTTCGGCATCGCCCAGATGGGCAAGTCCTTCCGCAACGAGATCACGCCCGGCAACTTCATCTTCCGCACCCGCGAGTTCGAGCAGATGGAGATGGAGTTCTTCGTCAAGCCGGGCGAGGACGAGCAGTGGCAGGAGTACTGGATGGAGCAGCGCTGGAACTGGTACACCGGTCTCGGCCTGCGCGAGGAGAACATGCGGTGGTACGAGCACCCGAAGGAGAAGCTCAGCCACTACTCCAAGCGCACCGCCGACATCGAGTACCGCTTCCAGTTCGGCGGCAGTGAGTGGGGCGAGCTGGAGGGTGTCGCCAACCGCACCGACTACGACCTCTCCGCCCACGCCAAGGCCTCCGGCCAGGACCTCTCCTACTTCGACCAGGAGGCCGGCGAGCGCTGGACGCCGTTCGTCATCGAGCCGGCGGCCGGTGTCGGCCGGGCGATGCTGGCGTTCCTCCTCGACGCCTACGTCGAGGACGAGGCGCCCAACGCCAAGGGCAAGATGGAGAAGCGCACGGTGCTGCGGCTCGACCACCGCCTCGCGCCGGTGAAGGTCGCGGTGCTGCCGCTCTCCCGCAACCCGGAGCTGTCCCCGAAGGCCAAGGGCCTCGCCCAGGCCCTGCGGCAGAACTGGAACATCGAGTTCGACGACGCCGGCGCCATCGGCCGCCGCTACCGCCGCCAGGACGAGATCGGCACGCCGTTCTGCGTGACGGTCGACTTCGACACCCTCGACGACAACGCGGTGACCGTGCGCGAGCGCGACACCATGAAGCAGGAGCGGGTCTCCCTCGACCAGATCGAGGGCTACCTGGCCGCGCGCCTCGTCGGCGCCTGATCCTCCGCCTCACCCGCCTCACCGGCACGACGCCGGGCCCCGGAACACCGGGGCCCGGCGTTTCGCGTTCCCGGGGTACCGCGGGTCCCGGTGTCCGGGGCGCGGGTCCCGGACACCGGGGATGTGACAACCGACAGATGACAACTGACGAATGACAGATATTGATTTCTGTCATTCGTCATGCCATAGTGGGGGCATGACGACGCACACCCGACCTCTCGGAACCACCGGCCCCCGCGTCTCCGCCCTCGGCCTCGGCTGCATGGGCATGTCCGCGCTGTACGGCGAAGCGGACCGGAGCGAGGCGATCGCCACGATCCACGCGGCCCTGGACGCCGGCGTCACCCTGCTCGACACGGGCGACTTCTACGGCATGGGGCACAACGAGCTGCTGATCGGCGAGGCACTGCGCACCGCTCCGGCCGGTCTGCGTGAACAGGCGCTGACCAGCGTCAAGTTCGGCTCGATGCGCGACCCGGACGGCGGCTGGGGCCCGATCGACGGCCGCCCGGCCGCGGTGCGGAACTTCGCCGCGTACTCCCTGCAGCGCCTGGGCGTCGACCACATCGACGTCTACCGCATCTCCCGCGCCGACCCCGACGTGCCGATCGAGGAGACCGTCGGCGCCATCGCGGAACTCGTCCAGCAGGGCCACGTACGGCACATCGGCCTCAGCGAGGTCGGCGCCGACACCGTCCGCCGGGCCGCCGCCACCGCGCCGATCACGGACCTCCAGATCGAGTACTCGCTGATCTCCCGGGCCGTGGAGGACCAGATCCTGCCCACCACCCGTGAGCTGGGCATCTCCGTCACGGCGTACGGGGTGCTCTCGCGCGGACTGATCTCCGGCCACTTCACCGCCGACCGGCAGCTCTCCCCGGGCGACTTCCGGGCCCACTCGCCCCGCTTCCAGGGCGACAACCTCCGGCACAACCTGACCCTCGTCGACGCGCTGCGCGAGATCGCCTCCCGCAAGGGCGTCACCGTCGCGCAGATCGCCATCGCCTGGGTGCTGTCGCGCGGCGAGGACATCGTGCCGCTGGTCGGCTCCCGCACCCGGGAGCGGCTCACGGAGGCGCTGGGCGCGCTGGACGTCACGCTGGACGCGGACGACCTCGCGGCGATCGAGCGGGCGGTGCCGCCCGGCGCGGCGGCGGGCGCCCGCTACCCGGAGCAGCAGATGGCACACCTCGGCACCAAGGAGTGACATCCGTGCCGGGTACGGTCTAGACATGGCAGCGACCGAGACCCTGACCGCCGAGCGCATCCTGGAGGCGACCGAGGAGGTGCTGCGGCGGCACGGCCCGGCGAAGGCCACCGTGGTGGACGTGGCCCGCGCCCTCGGGGTCAGCCACGGCAGCGTCTACCGGCACTTCCGCACCAAGGCGGCGCTGCGCGAGGCGGTCACCAAACGCTGGCTGGACCGTACGTCCGAGGCGCTGGGCGGGATAGCCGACGACGCGTCCCGTGACCCGGAGTCCCGGCTGCGGGACTGGCTCGCCGCCCTCTTCGCCGCCAAGCGGCGCAAGGCGGGTGACGACCCGGAGCTGTTCGCCACCTACAGCGTGCTGGCCGGCGAGCAGGTCCAGGCGGTGGGCGAGCACATCACCGAGCTGACCGGGCAGCTGACCCGGATCGTCGCCGACGGGGTGGCCGCCGGCGTCTTCCACGGCGTCGACCCCGCCACCGGCGCCCGTGCCGTGTTCCAGGCGACCGGCCGCTTCCACGACCCGGGTTACGTGGCGGAGTGGAGCACCCCGGAGGCGGACACCGACTTCGAGGCGGCCGTCAGCCTGCTGGTGCGAGGGCTGCGGGCCTGAGCGTGCGGGTCAGGCGGCGGTGGGGTCCACCGTGGCCTGGTGCGCCTGCTCCAGGTGCTCCTGCGCCTTGAGCCACGGCAGGAACTGGGCGCCTCTGCGCCAGCCGCACGTGTCGCATCTGATCGTCCGCTGCACCCCGGTGCGCTGGACGCGCACGGTGTGCTCACGGCCGTGCAGATCCCAGCGGCTTACCTTGCTCGAATCGATCTGGGGCATGGTGCCTCCGGCAGTCGGCAGATCGGTGTCGCCGAGTGTGCAGCAAAACCAACATCAACAGGCGGGGCTCCGCAGAAGTCGCGCAAGGGGTGTCGCGCACGGGGCCCTGCGGGGGCGAGTGCGCGCAGACGCAAGCGCCCCGTCAGGGGCGCCGCGAACTGCGCGACCAGCCACGTCCCACCCGCACCTGGCACGGCAGCGGGGCGGGGCGGGGCGCTACGGGAACGGTGCCGCGTCGCTGGGGTGCCGCTGCGCCCACCCGTGCCGCCCCAAGCGGCACGACTGCCCGCAGCGGCGGAGGCGCCCCGTGAGGGGCGCGGCGAACTGCGCGACCAGCCACGACGGCGGCCCGGGGGCACCCTCAGGCGTCCACCCCCGCGCGGCGAAGCCGCGGTTCCTCCCCCTTCAGGCGGCACGCCACCCGTTCCGCCGTCGCTCGGGCCCACGGGCCCGTCGTGACGACGCCCAGCGTCAGAACCACCGCCCCGCACGCTGCCAGAATCCACCAGCCCGGGTGCGACGCCGTCACGAACGTGTCGGCGTACGAGGACGCCCCCACCCCCGCCGCCAGCACCGCGCCCAGCACCGCCACGCCCAGGGTCTGGCCCAGCTGGCGGCTGGTGGAGGCGACCGCGGAGGCCACCCCGGCCTGGGCGGTGGGCATGCCGGAGACCGCGGTGTTGGTGATCGGGGCGTTGACGAAGCCGAAGCCGACGCCGAACAGGACGTACCCGGCGAAGAGCGTGACGTTCGACGTCTCAGCCTCGAAGAGGGCGAACAGCAGCCCGCTCACCGTCATCGCCCCGCCCGCGATCAGCAGGGGCAGCCGTGGGCCCCGGCTGCCGACGAGCCGCCCGGACAGCGGGGCGCAGATGAACGTCGGGACGGCCATCGGCAGCATCCACAGCCCCGCCTCCAGCGCGCTCAGCCCTCGGACGTTCTGCAGGTAGAGCGTGGACAGGAACAGGAAGCCGCCGAGTGCCGCGAAGGCGCTCACCGCGATCACCGTGGCCCCGCTGAACGGAGCGGAGCGGAAGAAGCGCAGGTCGATCAGCGGCTCGGGGCGGCGTGGCTCGTAGCGCAGGAGGGTGAGGAGGGCGATCACCGCGAGCGCCGCGAAGGGCGCGGTGGACTGCCAGGAGCCGTGTGGCGCCTCGATGATCGCGTACGTGAGGGAGCCGAACAGGGCGATGACCAGCACCTGCCCGGCCGGGTCGGGACGGCGGGCCCGCGGGGCGCGGGACTCCGGGACGAAACGCCAGGTCAGGAGCGCGGCGGCGAGCCCCACCGGCAGGTTGACCCAGAAGATGGAGCGCCAGCCGACCGAGTCCACCAGCACTCCGCCGACCAGCGGACCCGCCGCCATCGAGAGACCGACGACGGCGCCCCAGACGCCGATCGCGCGGGCGCGCTCGCGCGGATCGGTGAAGGTGTTGGTGATGATCGACATGGCGACCGGGTTGAGCATCGAACCGCCCACCGCCTGCACCATGCGGAACACCACCAGCCAGTTCAGGTCCGGGGCGAGCGAGCACAGCAGCGAGCCCAGGGTGAAGACCACCAGGCCGGCCATGAAGACCCGCTTCCGGCCGATCCGGTCGGCCGTCGAGCCGGCCAGCATCAGCAGCGAGGCCAGGACGAGCGTGTACGCGTCGATGGTCCACTGCAGTCCCGAGGTACTCGCGCCCAGCTCCCGCTGGAGGGAGGGCAGGGCGACGTTGAGAACCGTGTTGTCCAGGCTCACGATCAGCAGACTCATGCAGCAGATCGCGAGCACCAGCATGCGATGGCCGTGGCTGAGCTCGGGCATGCGGGTCATCGTACGCGCATGTCGATAGTGCGGCTAACTAATGACCGTTACACAAGCATTGTGCGGAGCGTCCTGCGGCATGCGGGACAATGGGGGAATGCCCACAGCCTCGCCGACCGTGAACACGACCCTGTCCATCGGCCCGCACGCGGTGCAACCGCCCGTCGTGCTCGCCCCCATGGCCGGGATCACCAACGCGCCTTTCCGCACCCTGTGCCGGGAGTTCAGCGGCGGCAAGGGCCTGTACGTCAGCGAAATGATCACCACCCGGGCGCTGGTCGAGCGCAACGAGAAGACCATGCAGCTGATCCGGTTCGACGCGAGCGAGCAGCCACGCTCCATCCAGCTGTACGGCGTCGACCCGGTGACCGTCGGCAAGGCCGTCCGCATGATCGCGGAGGAGGACCTCGCCGACCACATCGACCTCAACTTCGGCTGCCCCGTGCCGAAGGTGACCCGCAAGGGCGGTGGCTCCGCCCTGCCCTTCAAGCGGCACCTGCTCCGTGCCATCCTGCGCGAGGCCGTCTCCGGCGCCGGCGAGCTGCCGGTGACGATGAAGATGCGCAAGGGCATCGACGACGACCACCTGACCTACCTGGACGCCGGCCGGATCGCTGTCGAGGAGGGAGTCACCGCCGTCGCGCTGCACGGCCGCACCGCCGCCCAGCACTACGGCGGCACCGCCGACTGGGAGGCGATCGCCCGGCTGAAGGAGCACGTCCCGGAGATCCCGGTGCTCGGCAACGGCGACATCTGGTCCGCCGACGACGCCCTGCGGATGGTGCGCGAGACCGGCTGTGACGGCGTGGTCGTGGGCCGCGGCTGTCTCGGCCGGCCGTGGCTGTTCGCCGACCTGGTCGCCGCCTTCGAGGGCCGCTCCGACGCCTACGTCCGGCCCACCCTGCGCGAGGTGGCCGACGTCATGGTCCGGCACGCCACCCTGCTCGGCGAGTGGATCGGCGACGAGTCGCGCGGCGTGATCGACTTCCGCAAGCACGTCGCCTGGTACCTGAAGGGCTTCGCGGTCGGCTCGGAGATGCGCAAGCGGCTCGCGGTCACCTCCTCGCTCCAGGAGCTGCGGGACGGCCTCGACGAGCTGGACCTCGACCAGTCCTGGCCGGCCGGTGCCGACGGCCCCCGCGGCCGTACGTCCGGCAACAACCGCGTGGTGCTGCCGGACGGCTGGCTGAAGGACCCCTACGACTGCGCGGGCGTCGGCGAGGACGCGGAACTGGACACCTCCGGCGGCTGACCCGGGCCGACCCGGGTCGGCCGGCCGGCCCTCCCGGAGGCCGCCGGCCGGGGTCAGTCCCCGGTGGGCCGGGGCACCGACCCGTAGGCCGTCAGGAAGCGGTCGCGGAAGGCGTCCATCTTCCACACCGGCGCGTCGTCGGCGGGCCGCAGTCCCGGCGTCCAGTTCCAGCCGTCGATCTTCCGCAGCACCTCCGGGTCCTTGGCGACGACCGTCACCGGCACGTCCCGGTTCTTCGTGTGCCCGGTGACCCGGGCGATGGGCTGGTGGTCTCCGAGGAAGACCAGCACCGTGTCGTCGGTGCCGTAGCGCTCCAGCCATTCGGTGAGGGCGGTCACCGAGTACGAGACGGACCTGCCGTACTCCTTGCGGGACTCCGCGGAGTCGGCCATCACCTCGGAGGCGTCACGGCCCGCCTCCTCGATCGTGTCGAAGACCGAGCCGTTGCCCAGGTCCTCCCAGCCGACCATCTCCGGGACCGGCGCCCAGGGCTGGTGGCTGGAGGTGAGGATGACCTCCGACATCAGCGGCCGGTTCCGCTTCTTCCCGTGCTCCAGACGCTCGAACGCCTCCAGGGCGTACTGGTCGGGCATGGTGGACCAGCTGAACTTCGGCCCTTCGTAGCCCATCTCGAAGGCGTCGTAGACCTTGTCGAGGCCGTACCACTCCGCCTCCGGCCAGGTCTTCTGCACGCCGGGCATGATGCCGACGGTGTCCCAGGCGCCGGACTTCTGGAACGCCTTGGTCAGGGTGAGGTGGTCGCTGTTGGTGGCGGTGCGGTAGCGCTGCTGGTTGTCGATCCACAGCCCCGACAGGGTGGTGGAGTGCCCGAGCCAGCTGCTCCCCCCGTACGTCGACGAGGTCAGCCACCCGCTGCGCGCCTGGTACCCGGCCCGGGCGAGCGCGGCGGTGCGGGCGTCGAGGGTGCTGGTGACCCCGGGGGCGATCAGCGGGTCGTCGACGGCCACGCGGCCGTAGCTCTCGATGAACGCGATCACCACGTCCTTGCCGCGCAGGTCCGGCAGGAGCAGCCGGGGCGGGGTGGCGCCGAAGGCGTCGGTCCGCGCCTCCTTCGCGAAGGCCGCCTCGTCGCGCAGGGTGTCCACCACCCGGTGGGTCTGTCCGCGCAGGGTGTCGGCGGCGCGGTCCGAGGCGACCGGCAGGCCCGAGATCTGCAGGCCCAGCGAGGCGCAGGTGATCCACACGGTGCCCGCCACCATGGCGCCCGTGCTGGCGCGGGCGCGGTGCCGGGCCAGTACGTTGCCGAGCCGCACCGCGGCCAGCGCCATGAGGACCACGACGAGCACGGCGAGCAGGACCGCGCCGACGGCCGCGGCGGTGGCGACGAAGCCGCCCATGGAGTCCCGCACGTAGGACAGGGCGTCGTCCAGCAGGCCCCAGTCGAGGACCAGGTTGAAGCCGCGGCCCAGGTACTCGCTGAAGCCGATGTCCAGCAGGTTGAGCACGGTGAGCAGGCCGAGGCCCGTGCCGTACAGCGCGGCGACGGCGACGCGGGGCCGGCGCGGCAGGACGAGCAGCAGCACCGCCCCCACGATCGCCTCGGCGGGGATCCGGGTGAAGCGGTCGGGGCGCAGGCCCGGCATGGTGTTCGGCATCAGCAGGGCGGCGCACACCAGCAGGGCGGCGAGCACGTGCACCGTGCGGCGCAGGGCCCGGTCGGCGGCGGGGTGGGCGTCGCGTGCGTGGCGCCAGCGCGCGAGGACACGTGTGGTCCCGAGGCGTGTGGGAACACGGAGGGCGCGCAGGCGCGCGAGGGCGCGAGTGAAGACAGGCAACCCGGAGGTTCCTTCCGTACCGAGGCCGGTGAAGAGGGTGGCGGATCCGGCGTGGGGGCCCGGATCCGCCGCTGTTCCGTACGGGCGGGCGGGCCGTTGTGTTCACCCAGGCGGCCGTTCTGTTGGTCCGCATGGTGAAACCCGGCGCCGTGTGGCAGCGTGATTCTCGCCACCCCTGATAGGGGTTCCGCTCAGATGAGCGGATCATGGGAGGCTGCACTTCTCAAAGATTGGCACTCAGTGCCACCCGGTGATCGTTCATCGAGCGAAATCAAACGTGGGCAAAGATGCTCACATGAGCGGCTCACGCCGTTCCGGGAGGCACTCCGCGTTCAAGAAGTGAAAACACTCGGCCCTGACCGCTTGCCAAGCCTTGACTTTCGATCCGCTGGCACTCGGCCGGTCACAGGCGCACGACGCACAAGTGGACGTACCCAGAGGCCTTTGATCTGGGTACATTCCTCGCCGTCAGGGCAGCCACCGCGTCCTCGAGGAGTCGAGACCCGTGTCGGAAAACAAAGATCCCCACGTAGCTCAGTCGGGCACGAGCGTTGAGAGCGTGAAGTTCGTCTACGACTTCACCGAGGGCAACAAGGACCTCAAGGACCTGCTGGGCGGCAAGGGGGCCAACCTCGCCGAGATGACCAACCTCGGTCTCCCCGTGCCACCCGGCTTCACCATCACCACCGAAGCCTGCAAGGTCTACCTCGACAGCGGCGCGGAGCCCGCGGCACTGCGTGACGAGGTGAGCGCCCACCTCGACGCGCTCGAGCAGAACATGGGCAAGAAGCTCGGCCAGGCCGACAACCCCCTCCTCGTGTCGGTCCGCTCGGGGGCCAAGTTCTCCATGCCCGGCATGATGGACACCGTCCTCAACATCGGTCTGTCGGACAAGTCCGTGCAGGGCCTGGCCAAGCAGGCCGGCGACGACCGCTTCGCGTGGGACTCCTACCGGCGCCTCATCCAGATGTTCGGCAAGACCGTCCTCGGCGTGGACGGCGAGCTGTTCGAGGACGCGCTCGAGGCGGCCAAGGCGGCCAAGAAGGTCACGGTCGACACCGAGCTGGAGGCCGCCGACCTCAAGAAGCTCGTCACCAAGTTCAAGAAGATCGTCAAGACCGAGTGCGGCCGGGACTTCCCGCAGGACCCGCGCGAGCAGATGGACCTCGCCATCAAGGCGGTCTTCGACTCCTGGAACGGTGAGCGGGCCAAGCTCTACCGCCGCCAGGAGCGCATCCCGCACGACCTGGGCACCGCCGTCAACGTCTGCTCGATGGTCTTCGGCAACCTCGGCCCCGACTCCGGCACCGGCGTCGCCTTCACCCGCGACCCCGCCTCCGGCCACCAGGGCGTCTACGGTGACTACCTGCAGAACGCGCAGGGCGAGGACGTCGTCGCGGGCATCCGCAACACGGTCCCGCTCGCGGAGCTGGAGCAGATCGACAAGAAGTCGTACGACCAGCTGATGCAGATCATGGAGACGCTGGAGAACCATTACAAGGATCTCTGCGACATCGAGTTCACCATCGAGCGCGGCCAGCTGTGGATGCTGCAGACCCGCGTCGGCAAGCGCACCGCGGGCGCCGCCTTCCGCATCGCCACGCAGCTGGTGGACCAGGGCCTGATCGACGAGGCCGAGGCCCTGTGCCGGGTCAACGGCGCCCAGCTCGCCCAGCTGATGTTCCCCCGCTTCGACGACGAGGCGAAGGTCGAGCAGGTCGGGCGGGGCATCGCCGCCTCCCCGGGCGCAGCGGTCGGCAAGGCGGTCTTCGACTCCTACACCGCCGTCAAGTGGTCCCGGTCCGGCGAGAAGGTCATCCTGATCCGCCGTGAGACCAACCCCGACGACCTGGACGGCATGATCGCCGCCGAGGGCATCCTCACCTCGCGCGGCGGCAAGACCTCCCACGCGGCCGTCGTCGCCCGCGGCATGGGCAAGACCTGTGTCTGCGGCGCCGAGGAGCTGGAGGTCGACACCAAGCGCCGCCGGATGACCGTGCCCGGCGGGCAGGTCGTCGAGGAGGGCGACGTCATCTCCATCGACGGCTCCTCCGGCAGGGTCTACCTGGGCGAGGTCCCGGTCGTCCCGTCCCCGGTCGTGGAGTACTTCGAGGGCCGGATGCACCCTGGCGCCGACGACGCCGACGAGCTGGTCGAGGCCGTGCACCGGATGATGGCGTTCGCCGACCGCAAGCGCCGGCTGCGGGTGCGCGCCAACGCCGACAACGCCGAGGACGCCCTGCGCGCCCGCCGGTTCGGTGCCCAGGGCATCGGCCTGTGCCGCACCGAGCACATGTTCCTCGGCGACCGGCGTGAGCTGGTGGAGCGGCTGATCCTGGCCGACACCCAGGCCGAGCGCGAGGAGTCCCTCAAGGGCCTGCTGCCGTTGCAGAAGCAGGACTTCGTCGAGCTGTTCGAGGCGATGGACGGTCTGCCCGTCACCATCCGCCTGCTCGACCCGCCGCTGCACGAGTTCCTGCCCGACATCACCGAGCTGTCGGTCCGCGTGGCCCTCGCCGAGTCCCGGCAGGAGCCGCACGAGAACGAGCTGCGGCTGCTCCAGGCCGTGCACCGGCTGCACGAGCAGAACCCGATGCTGGGTCTGCGCGGTGTCCGTCTCGGACTGGTCATCCCGGGCCTGTTCACCATGCAGGTGCGGGCGATCGCCGAGGCCGCGGCCGAGCGCCGCAACGCCAAGGGCGACCCGCGTGCGGAGATCATGATCCCGCTGGTCGGCACCGTCCAGGAGCTGGAGATCGTCCGCGAGGAGGCCGACAAGGTCATCGCGGAGGTCGAGGAGGCCACCGGCACCCGGCTCAAGCTCGCCATCGGCACGATGATCGAGCTGCCGCGCGCCGCGCTGACCGCCGGCCAGATCGCGGAGGCGGCCGAGTTCTTCTCCTTCGGCACCAACGACCTCACCCAGACGGTGTGGGGCTTCTCCCGGGACGACGTGGAGGCCAGCTTCTTCACGGCCTATCTGGAGAAGGGCATCTTCGGGGTGTCGCCGTTCGAGACGATCGACAAGGACGGCGTGGGCTCACTGGTGCAGTCCGCGGCCAAGGCCGGCCGTGAGACCCGCCCGGACCTGAAGCTCGGCGTCTGCGGCGAGCACGGCGGCGACCCGGAGTCGGTCCACTTCTTCCACGAGGTGGGACTGGACTACGTCTCCTGCTCCCCGTTCCGCATCCCGGTGGCCCGGCTGGAGGCCGGCCGCGCCGCCGTGACCTCGGAGGGCAGCGACCACCGCTGAGCCCTCCGGGGCGTCCGGCCCCGGGGCCGTCGTCTGTCACCCGACCACCCTCACCGATCGGCGACGGTTCCGGATCACGAAGGAGGGGCGGCACCCGTGCGGGGGTGCCGCCCCTTCCGTCGTGCGCACACGCGGTACGCGCCCGGTGGGGCGGTCAGGTGCGGTTGCGGCGCATGCGGGAGGCGAGGAGCACGATGCCTCCGAGGAGGACCACGGCGGCGACGCCGGTGGTCACGTAGGTCGTGAGGCCGCTGTCCTCGTCGGCGAGGTCGTCGCTCCGGGCAGCGGTGGTGGTCTCGGCCACGGGTGTGGTGTCCTCGCCGACCTCGGTGTGGTCGCGCGGGATGAAGCCGGCGGGGGGTTCGTCGCAGGCGATGCCGTCCCCGTCGGGGTCGAGTTCGGGGCCGTAGTGGTCGTCCCCGCTGGAAAGCCTGGAGTAGCCGTTGTCGTACGCCTGCGCGCAGCTCTTGAACGGGTGGTCCCCGTCGTGGGCCGAGGCGGTGACGGGAACGGCGGCCAGGGTGAGGGCGGCGAGGGCCGTGAGGATGCTTCGTGTCAGGTGCATGCTAAATGCCCCCCAGTCCGATTGCGGGTGCCGGTAAGTGGGCTGTGGCGTGATGAAGTTACTGGCCGTTCAGTAGTGATGCAGAGGGTTACGAGTGACCTGTGATGTGAACGTGATGTGACGGCTTCGTGGCGGACCGCCACGAACGGAGGCGATCCTTCCTCCGTTTCGCGCCGAAAGCCCAGGTCGAGAGGGGTGTGGGTTCGATTTCGGCCACCCGGAACCGGACGGCGAGGGTCGCCGGTAGTGTCCTGAGCCGGACGAGTGCCGCCACGGCGGGGGAGCGGAAGGCGCAGCGGTGTCACCGGTGATACGGGGAAGCAGAACCGGAAATCAGGACGGCACGGGCGGGCGCGCCGTCGACCCCTGGCGGTCGGTGCGGCGCACGCTGTGGGTGGCGCTGTACGGCTGGGTCGCCGCGCTCGTCACCGCCTGCGTGTCCTACCTGGCGCTGCGGTGGGTGGCGGCCCCCATCGTCGTGGGGGGCGTGCTCTGCCTGGCCTTCGGCGGGCTGCTGATCTGGCTGCACCGCGCGGGCTGGATCGCCCTGCTCTCCCTGGCGCCCGGCCTGATGGTCCTCGTCGGGGCCGTCCAGTACGCGCCCGAAATGGCGCTGGAGCTGCGCGGGGTGCGCGAGAGCGTGGTGATCGTCGCCGACAGCGCGGACGGGACGGGCGGCGACAGTCACCGGCTCACGCTGCGCACCGAGGACGGCCGGGAACTGTCCGAGCGGATGACCTACAAGGGCGACCGGGCTCCCCGGCCGGGGCAGCGGTTCGAAGTGATCCGTGACCCGGACGGCGTGGTGCCCATGGAGTGGGCGGGCCAGGTGGACGCCGCCGGCCGTCTCCACGGAGCGTTCGCCGGTCTGGTGACCTGGACGCTGATGGCGGCCCTGGCCGGGTGGCGCGGTCATGTGCGGCGCCGCCAGGGCAAGGAGAGCTCCCTGCTGCTGTCGCTGTGATCCCCCGGGGGCCGGGCACCCGGCCCCCGGGAGGGCGGGTCAGCGGTTGTCGCGGCGCCGGCGTGCGGCGATCATCAGGCCGCCGCCCAGCAGGACGACGGCCGCGCCTCCGGCCGCGAGGTACGGGGTGGTGTCGCTGCCCCCGGTCTCGGCGAGGTCGGTGCCGCCGCCGTTCTCCTCCTTGGCCCCGCTGCCTTCGGCGCCCGCGCCGGCGCCGTCGGCGCTGTCGTCGTGCGGCACGAAGCCGGCGGGCGGCTGGTCGCAGCCGACGCCGTCGTTGTCCCGGTCGAGGTGCTTGCCGTAGTGCTCGTCGCCCTTGGGGATGTCGCTGTACCCGTTGTCGTACGCGTCGGTGCAGTTCTCGAACGGGTGGTTGCCGTCGTGGGCCACGGCGGTGGCCGGTGCGGCGGCCAGGGCGACGGCGGTGAGCAGCGCGGCTGCTGAGGTACGGAACGGGATCATGGTGAGGAGCCCCCAGGTCGGACGAAAGCGTCTGATCGGTGCGAGGGTGTCGAAGCTACTGGGGGGCTCGTGGCGCGTGGGGAAGATGAAGGACCCGTGACGGGAACGTGATGTGACCGGGAGGTGGCTGTCCGCCACCTCCCGCGCGTCACGCCCGGAAGGGACCCTTCACCTCGTACGTGATGCCGCCCGACGAACTCCCGCTCGTACCGCGCTGACTGGAGAAGTACAGGCGGGTGCCGTCCGGGGAGAAGGCCGGGCCGGTGATCTCGGAGCCCGGCTGACCGCTGACGCGCAGGAACGGGGCCACCACGTCGTCGGGAGTGATGACGCAGATCTCCATGGTCCCGCCGTCCTCGGCGACGAAGAGGTCGCCGGAGGAGGAGCCGGTGACGTTGTCAACCCCGGTCAGCGGGGCCGTTCCGCCGGTCACCAGCGAGTCGTCGTAGGCGAGTTCGACGGTCTGGGCGGCTGCGTCGTACTGCCAGACCCGGTTGTCGCCCTTGGTGGTGAACCAGCATGTGTCGTTCGCGTAGTGGCAGCCCTCGCCGCCGTTGAAGCGCTTGGCCCCGGAGACCTGGTTGCGGGTGGCGGTGGCGCCGGACGGGTCCGGGACCCGGGCCCAGCTCACCGGGCCGCCGGCGCCGCTCCCGCCGACCAGCACCTCCAGTGTGCCGGAGGACAGGTCGCCCCAGGTCGTGGGCCTGAAGCGGTAGAAGCAGCCGTCCGAGACGTCCTCGGTCAGGTAGATCACCCTGCGCACCGGGTCGGCTGCCGCCGCCTCGTGCTTGAAGCGCCCCATGGCGTCACGGCGTACGGCTGCCTTCACGCCCCACGGGTCGGTCTCGTAGACGTACCCCCGGTCCACCTCCTCGCAGGACAGCCACGTGTTCCACGGGGTCCTCCCGCCCGCGCAGTTCTGCCGGGTGCCGGACAGGACGCGGTACGCGCCCGTGATGGCGCCGGTGGCCGAGAACTTCACCGCGCTCGCGCCGCCCGACGGGTTGATCTCCGAGTTGGAGACGTAGATCCAGCCGCTTCCGTCGGCGTAACAGGCCCCGCCGTCCGGGGCGTTGTGCCAGGTGTACGACGTGCTCCCGACCCGCTGCCCGGAGCGGGCGATCACCCGGCTGGTGAATCCCGCCGGGAGCGCGATCCCGTTGACGTCCGCCGCTCCGAGCGCCCCGTACGGGCCGGTGCCGGGCTGGGCGGGGGCGGCGTACGCGGCACCGCGCCACAGGGTCCCGCCGAGTACGGCGGAGCTGCCGCCGAGGGCGGTCGCACGAAGGAAGGTACGACGTTCCACTGTCACTCCAGGTTGCCGTTACCGCCCCGCCGCCGGTCGGCGACGGGGGCGTGCGAGCAGCGAACCTACGGGCATGACATGGACGTTTCATGGCTGGCGGCGTACGGGCGGGTGGCCGTCTCGCGGGCGGGCGCGCACCGGGCCGGCGGCCCCGCGTCTCACTGCGGCACCGCCACCCGGGGGCCCGGGGCCGCAGCGGCCCGGACACGACAGCCCCGGCCGCTCACGCCGCCTTCACCTCGTACGTCGTCACCCGGACCGTGTCGTCGTCCAGGCAGCGGCCGGTCTCCAGGTCGAAGCGCTGCTTCAGGAGCGGGGAGGCGACGAACGGGCGGCCCCGGTGGGTGCCGGTGAGGCCGCGGGAGAGGACTGCCGCGCCGGTGAACGGGTCGCGGTTGTCAAGGGCGTACAGGCGGCCCGCGCGGTCGGTGAAGACGGCGGCCTGCCGGCCGTCGGGCAGCAGGGCGGCCACGCCCCGGCCGGGGATCAGCGCGCCGAGGTCGCAGACCTCGAACCAGTCGTCCTCCAGGCGGAGTCGGATCGTCAGGCCGGTGGTCGTCTCGAGTGCCAGGGTCATCAGTGTGCGCTTCCTTCCAGGACGTCGTCGGCGGGACGCAGGCCGATGCTCAGCAGGGGCAGGTCGGGCTTGATCTGGTCGCGTTCGGGGACGAAGGCGACCACCGGGTCGGGGGTGTCCGGGGCGTTGACGAAGGACACGAACCGGGCCAGCTTCTCGGGATCGTTGATCGTCTCGGCCCACTCGTCGCGGTAGTGCGCGACGTGCGCGGCCATCAGCGACTCCAGCTCGTCGCAGATGCCGAGGGAGTCGTGCACCACCACGTCCCGCACGTGGTCCAGGCCGCCGGGGACACGGTCCAGCCAGACGCTGGTGCGCTCCAGCCGGTCGGCGGTGCGGATGTAGAACATCAGGAACCGGTCGATGAGGCGGACCAGTTCGGCGTCGGAGAGGTCCTGGGCCAGCAGGTCGGCGTGGCGCGGGGTGGCGCCGCCGTTGCCGCCGACGTACAGGTTCCAGCCGCCCACGGTGGCGATGACGCCGAAGTCCTTCGACCGGGCCTCCGCGCACTCCCGCTGGCAGCCGGAGACCGCCGACTTGAGCTTGTGCGGGGAGCGCAGGCCCCGGTAGCGCAGCTCCAGGTCGATCGCCATCCGCACCGAGTCCTGCACGCCGTACCGGCACCAGGTCTGCCCCACGCAGGACTTCACCGTGCGCAGCGACTTGCCGTACGCATGGCCCGACTCGAAGCCGGCGTCGACCAGCCGGGCCCAGATCAGCGGCAGCTGCTCGACCCGCGCGCCGAACATGTCGATCCGCTGACCGCCGGTGATCTTCGTGTAGAGGCCGAAGTCGCGGGCGATCTCGCCGATCACGATCAGCTTCTCGGGCGCGATCTCCCCGCCGGGGATGCGCGGCACCACCGAGTACGAGCCGTTCCTCTGCAAATTGGCGAGGAAGTGGTCGTTGGTGTCCTGGAGGGCCGCCTGCTCGCCGTCGAGGACGTACGTGCTCGCGCCGATCGCGGGCGCCAGGGAGGCGATGATCGAGCCGACCGTCGGCTTGCACACCTCGCAGCCGTCGCCGCCGCGCGCCTCCTCGCGCCCGTGGCGGTCCAGCAGTTCGCGGTGGGAGGCGATGCGCAGGGCGAGGACGATCTCGTACAGCTCCTCCCGGGTCTGGGAGAAGCAGGCGCACAGGCCCTTGTCGACCTCGACGCCGCTCGCCTCCAGCTCGGCGTCCACCAGTTGGCCCAGCACCTTGACGCAACTTCCGCAGCCGGTACCGGCCTTGGTGCACTTCTTCACCTCGGGCACGGTGGTGCACGCGTGGTCCGTGACCGCGCCGCGGACGGCGCCCTTGGTGACGTTGTGGCAGGAGCAGATCACCGCCTCGTCCGGCAGCGCGGACGGGCCGAGCGCGGCCGGGGCCCCGGCCGCCGCGGGCAGCACCAGCGACTCCGGCGCGACCGGCGGCACCGAGCCGGTGAACGCCCGCAGCGTGCCGTACGCCTCCGCGTCACCGATCAGGATGCCGCCCAGCAGCGTGCCGTCCCGGCCGATCACCAGCTTCTTGTAGAGGCCCGCGCGGGAGTCGGAGTAGACGACGTCCAGGCAGTCCTCGGCGGTGCCGTGCGCGTCGCCGAAGGACGCCACGTCCACGCCGAGCAGCTTCAGCTTGGTGGACAGGTCGGCGCCGGTGAAGGCGGCCTCGTCCTCGGCGATGGTCGCGGCGGCCGTCTCCGCCTGCTCGTAGCCGGGCGCGACCAGGCCGTACACCCGGCCGTCCGCGGCCAGCGCGCACTCGCCGATCGCGAACACCCGCGGGTCGGCGACCGTACGGCACTGCTCGTCCACGGTGATCCCGCCGCGCTCGCCGACCGTCAGACCGCAGTCGCGGGCCAGCTGGTCGCGGGGGCGGACACCGGCGGAGAACACCACCATGTCGGTGGCGAGTTCGGAGCCGTCGGACAGCTTCATGCCGGAGACGGCGCCGGAATCGTCGACCACGATCTCCTGGGTGCCCACGCCCGTGTGGACGGAGAGCCCCATGTCCTCGATGGTGCGCAGCAGCGCCGCGCCGCCGCCCTCGTCGACCTGCACCGGCATCAGGCGCGGCGCGAACTCCACGATGTGCGAGGTGAGTCCGAGGCCCTTGAGCGCGCCGGCCGCCTCCAGGCCGAGCAGGCCGCCGCCGACCACCGCACCGGTCTTCGCCCTGCTCCTCGCGTACTCCTCGATGGCGAGCAGGTCCTCGATGGTGCGGTAGACGAAGCAGCCCTCGGCGTCCTTGTTCGGCACCGGCGGCACGAACGGGTAGGAGCCGGTCGCCAGTACCAGCACGTCGTAGCCGACGACCGTCCCCGAGCGGGCGGTCACCGTGCGCGCCTCGCGGTCCACGTGCTCGGCCGGGTCGCCGACGTGCAGCTCGATGCCGTGGTCCTCGATGAACCGGGCGTCCGTCAGCGACAGGTCCTCGGGGGTGCGGCCCGAGAAGTACGAGGTCAGCTGCACCCGGTCGTACGCCGGACGCGGCTCCTCGCACAGCACGACCACGCGGTGCGTGGCGGTCAGGCCGCGCTCGGCGAGCGCCTCCAGGAAGCGCTGGCCGACCATGCCGTGGCCGACGAGCACGATGGTCGAGGTGTCCGTGGGCATCAGGAGCCTCCGTCGTTGGTGAGCAGGTGGAGCAGGGGCCCGCCGTCGGACGGGAGCGGCTCTGCTCCCTCCCAGGCGCGCGCGAGGGCGCCGACGGTGCCGAGTTCGCCGACCAGCACGCCGCCGACCAGGCGGTCGTCGCGGACCACGACCTTGCGGTAGGTGCCGCGGGTGGCGTCGGTGAGCTGCACCACGTCGTCACCCGGCAGCACCTCGGTCTCGCCGAACGCGGCCAGGTCGAAGGGGCTGTCCGGGCCGGTCAGGGTGAGGCGGGTGAGCGAGCGGGTGCCGGTGTAGCGGGCGGTGGTGTCCCCGGCGAGCAGCGCGGCGAGCGCGTCGGCCTGTTCCAGGGCGGGCGTGGCCAGCCCGTAGACGGTGCCGGCGTGCTGGACGCAGTCGCCGACCGCGTGGACGTACGGGTCGGAGGTGCGCAGCTCGTCGTCGACGACGACGCCCTTGGCCACGTCGAGGCCGGCGGCCTGCGCGAGGGACACCCTCGGGTGCACCCCGCAGGCCAGCACCACGAGGTCGGCGTCCAGGGCGTAGCCGTCGGCCATCTCCACCGAGCGGACCGCGCCGCCGACGCAGCGCACGTCGCGCACCCGGCACTCGGTGTGCACCTCCACGCCGAGCCCGGTCAGATGGCGCCGGACCAGCGCGGAGGCGGCCGGGTCGAGCTGGCGCTCCATGAGCCGCTCGGACTGCTGGGCGAGGACCACCTGCGCGCCGCGCACGGCCAGCGCGCGGGCCGCGGACACCCCGAGCAGCCCGCCGCCGATCACCACCGCCCGCACGCCCGGCCGCACCTCGGCGGACAGGCCCAGGCAGTCGTCCAGGGTGCGGAACGCGTGCACGCCCCGGGGCAGCTCGTGGTCCTCGGTGAACAGGCCGCGCAGCGGCGGCAGGACGGGGTTGGAGCCGGTGGCCAGCACCAGCCGCCCGTAGGCGATCTCCGTGCCGTCCGCGCAGGCGACGGTCCGCCGGCCCCGGTCGATGCCGGTGACCCGGGCGCGGACCAGCTCCGCGGGGGCGGGCAGGGCGATCACCTCGGGCCGGTAGCGCCCGGCGAGCACCTCGGCGAGCAGCACCCGGTTGTACGGCGGGTGCTCCTCCTCGCCGATCAGCGTCACGGGCGTGCCCAGCTCGCCGAGCCGCCGGGCGAGACGTACGCCCGCGAGGCCGGAGCCGATCACCACCACACGCTCGTTCGAGGTCATGTCCCGAGCGTGCGGGGCGGGTGTTACCCGGTGGCATCCCCTCTGTTTCCCGCGCGGAACGCTGCCCTCAGCGGTCGGGGGCACGGGATGTGAGGCTTCCGGAGGCGGTCCCGGGGCGGGTGTGAGGAGCCCAACCTCAACAAACGCTCATCTTGATGGACGCACCATCTATCGCCTCCATAGGCTCACGGCCATGCCCGACATATCGCTGACCACGGTCGTCCTGCTCTGCGTGGCCGCGCTCGCCGCCGGCTGGATCGACGCCGTGGTGGGCGGCGGGGGACTGCTGCTCCTGCCCGCCCTGCTGCTCGGCCTGCCCGCCGGCACCCCCGCCGCGCACGCGCTCGGCACCAACAAGGCGGTCGCGATCGTAGGCACCACGGGCGCGGCGGTGACGTACGCCCGCAAGGCGCCGGTGGACGTGCGGACCGCGGTGCGGATCGGTCTCGCCGCCCTCGCCGGGTCGTCGGGCGGGGCGTTCCTCGCGGCCGGGATGAGCACCGAGGTGCTCAAGCCGGTGATCATGGTGGTGCTGCTGGCGGTGGCCGCCTTCGTCATCCTGCGGCCCGCCTTCGGCACCGCCCCCGCGTCCGGCCCGGCGACCCGGCGGCAGATCCTCGCCGCGATCGGCCTGGCCGGCCTCGGCATCGGCTTCTACGACGGCCTGATCGGCCCCGGCACCGGCACGTTCCTCGTCCTGGCCCTCACCGCCCTGCTCCACCTCGACCTGGTCACCGCCTCGGCCACCGCGAAGATCGTCAACTGCTGCACCAACGCGGGCGCGCTCGCCACCTTCGCCTGGCAGGGCGCGGTGCTGTGGCAGCTGGCGGTGATCATGGCGGTCTTCAACCTGGCGGGCGGCATGCTGGGCGCCCGCACCGCCCTCAAGCGCGGCAGCGGCTTCGTCCGCGTGGTCCTGCTGACGGTCGTCTTCGCCCTGGTGGCGAACATGGCGTACGAGCAGTGGCTGGCGTAGGACTGTGCGCGGGGGTGTCCGGTGGGGATACTGAGCCGGACATGATCACCTCACGAGAGGCACGGCCATCACCAGACCCACGGTCACCGCACCGCTGAGAGCCGTTCTCGCCGCCGCGGTCGTCTGCGCGGCCGCCGCCTGCGGAACGCACCCCGAGCCCGACAGGAGGGCGGCGGTCCCCGCGTCCCCCTCGGCCACCGCCGCCCGGCCCGTCACCGCCGTGATGCCCGACGTCACCGGGGGCGACGCGCTCCGGGCACAGGAGCAGATGGACGGCGCGCAGGTCCGCTTCGAGGACGCCACGGGGAAGAACCGCGAGGTGGTGGACCCGCAGGCATGGCGGATCTGCGGCAGCAGGCCCGGGGCGAACCAGCAGATCACGTCGTACCCGGTGGTCCTTCTGGTGGTCCCGGACGCGGAGGCCTGCCCGGACGGCGTCTCCGGTTGAGCCCCGCGCCACCCCGGCGTCAGCGCGTCCCCGTCAGGTGGGCGTACACCACCACGTTGCCCCGGTAGCCCGTCGTGGGGGAGTAGCCCGCGCCGCAGGTGATGACGCGGAGCTCCGGGCGGTGGGCCGCGCCGTAGACCTTCTCGTCGGGGAAGTCGCGGGCGTCGTACGCCTCGACGGCGTCCACCGTGAACACGGCGACCGTGCCGTCGCGCCGGGCGATCTCGATCGTGCTGCCCTTGTCCAGGGCGCCCAGCGAGTAGAAGACGGCCGGGCCGTCGGCGTTGTCCACGTGGCCCGCGACGATCGCGGTGCCCCGCTCGCCGGGGGTGGTGCCCGCCTCGTACCAGCCGGCCAGGTCGGGCCGGTCGGCGGGCGGGACGTCGAGGGAACCGGTCCCGGTCAGTCCGAGGCCGGTCAGGGGCGCGTCCACGTCGATCGCGGGGATGCGGACCCGGTCGGGCGGCGACGGCGGCAGCGCCGGGACCGAGGAGCGGGCCGGGCCGTGCGCGTCGGTCTCGGAGTGCGCCTGCGCGGCGGACGGCTGCGGCGGGGCGTCGCCCCCGCCGTCCCGCAGCAGCACGGCCCCCGCGCACAGGGCGCACACCGTGACGGCGGCTATCGCCGTGTTGCCGGGACTCCGGGTCCGGCGGAACCTGCGGCGCATCGGGAGACCTCACCTCGAATCGGCCCCGTACCCCCCTCCGGGCCGCGAGGGGCGTCGGACCCGGAGGGGGAGGGGTTGCGGTACCTGTGGGACGGGCAGCGGAGGGTGCCCGTCAGATCCCGTCGCCTCTCGCCCGGCGATGCAGGAGCCAGGTACCGCCCGCGGCGGCGACGGCGAGCGCCGTCACCCCGGCCGCGGTCTGTACGGGGTCGGTGCCCAGCGCGCCACCGACCCCCGTCTTCACACTTCCTCGCGGAATCACGAGCTCCGCGTCCGGTGTCAGCGTCACCACGAGGTCACCGGTCACCTCGCGCCCGCTCCCGGCGCAGGCGACGACGATCTCGTACGTCCCGGGCTGCGCGCTCGGCGGCACCTGGAACTGCCCGATCGCGTCCCGCTCGTGCGTGCTCGGCGCCAGTGTGAACCGGCCGGCCCCGACGGCGGAGGCGTCGCCCGCCGCCGTGCCCTCGTCGCCGCACGCCGCGGTGTTCGCGGAGACCTGCGCGCCCGGCGCGACCGACGACGGGTACATCCGCAGACCCCCGGTCGACGGGCCGGGCGCCTCCCCGGCGTGCGCGGGGGAGGCGAGCAGCCCCGCGGTGGCCACGGCGAGCGCGGTGCCGGTCATGCCGGTCAGCAGCCGGGCGGTACGTCGCATCGATGCTCCCTCGAGCTCACGGAGGCGACCCGGCCCGCGGCACCCCCATGTGCCGCCGTCGACCGCGTCCCTGCCCCTCCGAGGTAAGTGCCCCGGGGCGGGTGGCGCTTCCTGAGGCGGCGTCAGGGCGGCGGCTGAACGGGTGTCAGGCTGTCCGCGGCCACCTCGGCCCGCGGTGTGTTTCAGCAGGTCAACGCCGTGGCAGCGGGCGGCCGTGCGGCGTGCGGGCGGATTGGGCCGGGCGGGGCGGCGAAGGGCTGACCGGGCGAGGGCGCACGCCCCGGCGTGTTCCGGGGGGCGTACGCGCGCCTCAGGCCGGCCCTCTCCAGTCCCCGCCCTCGACCCGCGTCCCGCGCGCCCGCAGGCGAGCCGCGACCGCCGGGGCGGCGACGTACACCCACGCCCGGACCGTCGCGCCGTCGGACTCCCGGACCACCGGCCGCGCCACCCGGTCGTACAGGTTGCGCGGGTCGCCCGGGACGTACTCCTCCAGCCGGTCCAGGCGCGTCAGCAACTCCGCGTACGCCTCCGGCAGGGCGGTCACCAGCTCCCCGCGCACCTCCCCGTCCGGCGCCTCCACGGCGTAGGGGTAACCGGGCCCCTCGTACAGCACCGTGCCCCGCAGCCGGCCCGGCTCCTCGCGTGCGGTGCGGCCACGCAGGAAGCGGTCGTGGTTGACCTCGCCGGGGCGGAGGGTGCCGTAGACGAAGAAGGGGAGGTTCACTCGCTTCACCTGCGCGGACGGTCGGCGGAGCCCCTCTGCACCGAAGTGCCACCGGAGCCTTGCGGGAACGATTCTCTCCCCTCACACACCCCCACATTCGCGCTATGGACATGACAGGCGCACCCCACTTGAATCGCGGTCACCACCAGCCCCGCCCCGTCCCCCCACCCCCGTCGGGGCGCCCGTTCCAGGAGACCGCTTGAGCCCGATACGGCATGCCCGACGTCCCCGTCTCGCCGTGGCCGGAGCCGCCGTCACCGGCGCCGCCCTGCTGGCCGCCGCCCTCACCCCCACCACCGCCGGAGCGGCCGACCGTCCCACCCGCGCCGCCGCGGCCGAGGCCGCCGCCTCCGTCCTCGCCGACCGCGCCGACGCCCTCGGTCTCGGCGCCGCCCAGGACACGAAGGTCCGTGACGTCGTCGTCGACGCGGACGGCAGCCGCCACGTCCGCTACGACCGCACCTACCGCGGACTCCCCGTGCTGGGCGGCGACTTCGTACTCCACCTCGCCCCCGACGGGTCCTACCGGGACGTCACCCGCGCCACCCGCGCCGCGATCGACCTGCCCACCGTCTCCCCGCGTCTCGCCGCGCCCCGCGCCGCCGACCTCGCCGCGAACCTGCTGCGCGCCGCGCACCTCGGCGAGACCCTGAACCGGCTCACCGCCCGCCCGCAGCTGGTCGTCGACGCCCTGCACGGCGCCCCCCGCCTCGCCTGGCGCACCGACGCCGCCGCCCAGGACTCCGCCGGCAACCCGGTCGCGCGCACCGTCCTCACCGACGCGCACACCGGCGCCCGCATCGACGCCTGGGACCGTCTGGAGAGCGCCACCGGCGACGGCAGGTCCCTCTACGGCGGCACGGTCCCGCTGGAGACCACGAAGACCGCGTCCGGGTACGAGCTGAAGGACCCCACCCGCGGCGGCACCTACACCGGCGACGCGGGCAACCGCACCGACCTGTGCGTCCTCGTCGTCTGCGTGATCCGCGCCCCCGCCCCCGTCCTCACCGACGCCGACAACCACTGGGGCACCGGCGACACCGCCGACCGCGCCACCGTCGCCGTGGACGCGCAGTACGGCACCGACGTCACCTGGGACTACTACGAGGACGTGCACGGCCGCCGGGGCATCGCGGGCGACGGCAAGGGCTCGTACAACCGCGTGCACTACGGCAACGCCTACAACAACGCCTTCTGGGACGACCGCTGCTTCTGCATGACCTACGGCGACGGCGACGGCACCCGGATGGGTCCGCTGGTCGCGCTGGACGTGGCCGGGCACGAGATGACCCACGGCGTCACGTCCAAGACCGCCGGGCTGACCTACTCCGGTGAGCCGGGCGGCCTCAACGAGGCGACCTCCGACATCTTCGGCACGCTGGTGGAGTTCCACGCGGCCAACCCCGAGGACCCGGGCGACTGGCTGATCGGCGAGGAGGTCGTCCGCGACGGCTTCGGCCAGGAGGCCCTGCGCTTCATGGACCACCCGTCGAAGGACGGCTCCTCGGCGGACTGCTGGGACGCGTCGGTCAAGGACCTCGACGTCCACCACTCCTCCGGCGTCGCCAACCACTTCGCCTACCTGCTCGCCGAGGGCAGCGGCGCGAGGACCGTGGGCGGCACCGCGCACAGCTCCCCGACCTGCGACGGCTCCACGGTCACCGGCATCGGCCGCGCCAAGCTCGGCGCGATCTGGTACCGCGCCCTGACGGTCCACATGACCTCGTCGACCGACTACGCCGGCGCCCGCACCGCCACCCTGAAGGCGGCGGCGGACCTCTACGGCGAGGGCGGCACCGAGTACGACGCGGTCGCGGCGGCCTGGAGCGCGGTGGACGTGGGCTGACCGCGCCACCCGTGTTCCGGAGGCGGTGCGCTCACGGGCGCACCGCCTCCAGCCGTACCGCGCACGCCTTGAACTCCGGCATCCTCGACGTCGGGTCGAGGGCGGGGTTGGTGAGGGTGTTGGCGCGGCCCTCACCGGCCCAGTGGAACGGCATGAACACCGTGTCCGGACGGATCGCGGTGGTGATCCGGGCCGGCGCCACCGCCCGCCCGCGCCGCGACACCACGGCCACCGGGTCGCCCTCGGCCGCGCCGAGCCGCTGCGCCAGCCGGGGGTGCAGCTCCACGAACGGGCCGGGAGCCGCGGCGTTCAGCTCGTCCACGCGCCGCGTCTGGGCGCCGGACTGGTACTGCGCCACGACCCGCCCGGTGGTGAGCAGCACCGGGTACTCCTCGTCGGGCTCCTCGGCGGTCGCCCGGTGCGACACCGGTACGAACCGCGCCCGCCCGTCCTCGGTGGCGAACCGGTCGAGGAAGAGGCGCGGGGTGCCGGGGTGGACGGTCCCCTCGGCGGGGCCGGCGGGCTCGGCGGGGGAGGGGCACGGCCAGAAGACCCCGTTCCCCTCGGCCAGCCGCCGGTAGGTGATCCCCGAGTAGTCGGCCGGGCCGCCCGCGCTGGCCCGGCGCAGCTCCTCGAAGACCTCCTCCGGGTCGGCCGGGAAGCGCTTCTCCGGGCTGTCCTCGCCGCCCAGCCGCGCCGCGAGCTCGTGCAGCACCTCCAGGTCGCTGCGCACGCCCGCCGGCGGGGTGACCGCCCGGCGGCGCAGCAGCACCCTGCCCTCCAGGCTGGTGGTGGTGCCCGTCTCCTCCGCCCACTGCGTCACCGGCAGCACCACGTCGGCGAGTTCGGCCGTCTCCGACAGCACCACGTCGCACACGGCGAGGAAGTCCAGCGAGCGGATGCGCTCCTCGACGTGCGCGGCGCGCGGCGCCGACACGACCGGGTTGGAGCCCATCAGCAGCAGGGCGCGGATGTCCGTGCCCAGCGCGTCCAGCAGTTCGTAGGCGCTGCGGCCCGGACCGGGCAGGCTGTCCGGGTCCACCCCCCACACCTGCGCCACGTGCGCCCGCGCGGCCGGGTCGGTCAGCTTGCGGTAGCCGGGCAACTGGTCCGCCTTCTGGCCGTGTTCGCGCCCGCCCTGCCCGTTGCCCTGCCCGGTCAGGCAGCCGTACCCGGACAGCGGGCGGCCGGGGCGGCCGGTGGCCAGGGCCAGGTTGATCCACCCGCTGACCGTGTCGGTGCCCTTGGACTGCTGCTCCGGACCCCGCGCCGTGAGCACCATCGCGTGCTCCGGCTCGCAGAACAGCCGTACGGCCTCACGCAGTTGGGGCACGGGCACGCCCGTGATCCGCTCCACGTACTCCGGCCAGTGCGCCATCGCGGCGGCCCGGGTCTCCTCCCAGCCCGTTGTGCGCTCCCGGATGTACTCCTCGTCCGTGCGCCCCTCGGCGACGACCAGGTGCAGCAGGCCCAGCGCCAGCGCGAGGTCCGTGCCGGGGCGTGGGGCCAGATGCAGGTCGGCGTGCTCGGCGGTCCGCGTGCGCCGCGGGTCGACGACGATCAGGGTGCCGCCGTTCTCCTTGAGCTCCGTGAAGTAGCGCAGTGCCGGGGGCATGGTCTCGGCCGGGTTGGAGCCGACGAGGATCACACAGCCGGTCCTCGGGACGTCCTCCAGCGGGAACGGCAGCCCCCGGTCGAGGCCGAACGCCCTGCCTCCCGCGGCGGCGGCCGACGACATGCAGAAGCGGCCGTTGTAGTCGATCTGCGAGGTGCCCAGCACCACCCGGGCGAACTTCCCCAGCGCGTACGCCTTCTCGTTGGTCAGCCCGCCCCCGCCGAACACCCCGACCGCGTCCGCGCCGTGCTCCGCGCGGGCGCCTCCGATGCCCTCGGCGATCCGGTCCAGCGCCTCCTCCCAGGAGGCGGGCTCCAGCGTCCCCGCCGCCGACCTGACCAGTGGGGAGGTCAGCCGCACGGCCGACGACAGCAGGGCCGGGGCGGTCCGCCCCTTGCCGCACAGCGCCCCCCGGTTCACCGGGAAGTCCGCGCGCTCGCTCACCTCGACGGCCCGCCCGTCGGCGGCCGGCGTCAGGTTCATGCCGCACTGCAGCGCGCAGTAGGGGCAGTGCGTGGACGTCACGGTTTCTCGCATACGGCTCAGGCTGCGTGCCCGGTGTTACGCACCACGCCGACCGCTGTTACACCCCGGACACGGTGCCCTCTCGGGCGGGCGGGGGGCGTGGTGAGGGGCCGCCGCCACGTCACCGCGGGCGGCTGCGACGTCCGCCGCCCGCTCGGTCACCGGCTCGGCCTGTCCGCCGACGCGCCGGCATCCGTGTGCTCGACGATCCGGGAACGGGCGTCCGCCGGCTCCGCCTCGGTGGAGGCGCCGTGCTCCTCCTGGTGGCGCTGAAGATCGGCCTCGGCCAACCGCCGCAGCAGCTCACGCGCGGCCGCCTCGGCGACATACCCCGGGACGTCGTCGGTCAGCTCCCGCAGGGCGGCGACGAGCACCGCCGGGAGCGTCACCGTGATCCGTGCCGTGTCCGCCACGAGGGGAACGTACCGTCGAGTACCGGGGCCGCCCGTCAGCCCGGCGTGCCGGAGCCCTCCGCGTCGGCCAGCGCCCTGCGTACCCCCGGCTCCTCCGGCCCCAGGAAGTGCGGATCCGGGCGGAACGCCGCGTCCAGGGCCGCCTTGCCCGCCGCCAGGACCTCGCGGGCGCCGCCGTAGTACCAGGTGACGTCGTGCCGGTCGTCCACGCCGACGCCGTACGACGCGACGCCGGCCGCCTCGCACAGCGCCACCGCCCGCCGGATGTGGAAGCCCTGGCTGATCAGCACCGCCCGGTCCACGCCGAAGATCTTCCGGGCACGGACGCAGGAGTCCCAGGTGTCGAAGCCCGCGTAGTCGCTGACGATCCGCGCGTCGGGCACCCCGTGCCGGGTCAGATAGGCGCGCATCGCGTCCGGCTCGTCGTAGTCCTCCCGGCTGTTGTCGCCGGTGACCAGCACCACCTCGATCCGCCCCGCGCGGTACAGCTCCGCCGCCGCGTCCAGCCGGTGCGCGAGGTACGGCGACGGCTCCCCCTCCCACAGCCCCGCCCCGAACACGACGGCCACCTCGGTGCGCGGCACGTCGGCGACGGTGCGCAGCCGGTCGCCCGTGCTCAGCCGCAGCCAGGTCGCCGGCAGCAGCCCCAGCACACACACCGCCACCACGGCCTGCACCAGCCGCCGCCGTCCCGCGCGGGTGCGCGGCAGCCGTGGACGGCGGAACGTGAAACGGCGCATACGGACGGCCTCCTCCGGGTCGGTCCTGACCCGGTAGGACGCCGGGCCGGGGCCCGCGGTTCGCGCCCTGTGACCGGCCTCACGGCGCCGGGGAAGGGATTCCGCCGCCTCACACCGTCCCCCGCCCCCGCGTGAACGCCCCGAAAACACGCGTGACCCCCGCGCAACGGCAGGGCAACCTCCTGCGGTCACGCTCGCTGCATGACGGCGTATCCGATGCATCCCGGCGCCCGGCCCCGCCCGGCCGCACCGCCCCCCGCCCTCGTCGTGGTGGCCCACGGCAGCCGCGACCCGCGCGCCCTGGCCACCGTGCGACGGCTGCTGGAGCGGGTTCGCGCGCTGCGCCCCGGCCTGCCCGTGCACCTCGGCCACATCGAGCTGAACGCCCCCCTGCTCCCCGGCACCCTCGACGAGCTGGGCGCGGGCGGCACCGCCTCCGCCGTCCTCGTCCCGCTGCTGTTCGGCCGCGGTCACCACGTCACCCGGGACATCCCCGACGCCGCCGCGGCGGCACCGCTGCCCACCCGCGTCGCCGACCCGATCGGCCCGCACCCGCTGCTCGTGGACGCCCTGCACGCCCGGCTCACCGAGGCGGGCTGGCAGACCCCCCGGGACGCCGAGAGCCGCCGCGCGAGCGCCGTGGTGCTCGCCGCCGCCGGGTCCCGCGCTCCCGCCTCGCGCGCCGACACCGAACGCATCGCCGCCCTGCTCGCCGCCCGGCTCGGCGTCCCCGTCGTCCCCGCCTACGCCTCCGCCGCCGACCCCACCGTGCCCGACGCCGTCCGCGCCCTCGCCGCCCGCGGCCGCACCCGGATCGCCGTCGCCTCCTGCTTCACCGCCCCCGGCCGCTTCGCCACCGAGTGCGCGGCGGCCGCGCCCGGCACCGTCTCCGCCCCGCTGGGCACCCACCCCGCGATGGCCCGCCTGCTCCTCCACCGTTACGACCAGGCGCTGCGGACCGCGGCCCCGGTCACCGGGGTCACCGCCCTCGCCCCGGCGTGACACGACCACCGGTGTCCGTGATGTCACCGGCCGGGGCTACTGTCGGGTCATGGAAGGCATCACGTCCGACACGTCCGCGAACCACGTCCCGCCCGCGAACCACGTCCCGCCCGCCGGATACGACCCGTCGGCCGTCGAGCGCTGGGCCGCCGAGCCCGACAAGCGGCCGGGCCGCACCGCCTTCCAGCGCGACCGGGCCCGGGTGCTGCACTCCGGGGCGCTGCGCCGTCTCGCCGGCAAGACCCAGGTCGTCACCCCGGGCGAGCAGAGCCAGGTGTGGGACGCCAGCCCCCGCACCCGTCTCACCCACTCCCTCGAATGCGCCCAGGTCGGCCGGGAACTGGGCGCCGCCCTCGGCTGCGACCCCGACCTGGTGGAGGCCGCCTGCCTCTCCCACGACCTCGGCCACCCCCCGTTCGGCCACAACGGCGAGCAGGCGCTGAACGAGTTCGCCGAGGACTGCGGCGGCTTCGAGGGCAACGCCCAGTCGCTGCGGCTGCTCACCCGCATCGAGCCCAAGCGGTTCACCCCCGAGGGCTCCGTCGGTCTCAACCTCACCCGGGCCGCCCTCGACGCGGCCACCAAGTACCCGTGGCCGCGCGGCGCCCACCCCACCGACCCGGCGTCGGTGAAGTTCGGCGTCTACGACGACGACCGGCCGGTCTTCGAGTGGCTCCGCAAGGACGCCCCCGGCACCCGCACCTGCTTCGAGGCACAGGTCATGGACTGGGCCGACGACGTCGCCTACTCGGTCCACGACGTGGAGGACGGCCTGCACGCCGGCCACATCGACCCCAACTGCCTGCACGCCGACCCGGAGCGGGAGGCCGTCTTCGCGGTCGCCGTCGGCCGGTACGTCCCGGCGGACACCGACGCCGCGGAGCTGGCGGAGGCCCTCGACCGGCTGCTCGCCCAGGAGTGGTGGCCGCACGGCTACGACGGCACCGCCGTCGCCCAGGCCCGCCTGAAGGACGCCACCAGCCAGCTCATCGGCCGCTTCTGCCTCGCCGCCGAGAGCGCCACCCGGCAGGCCTGGGGCGGCGGCCGCCTCACCCGGTACGGGGCGGAACTGGTCGTCCCGCGCACCACGCGCCTGGAGTGCGCGGTCCTCAAGGCGGTCGCCGACCGCTACGTCATGCAGCGCGCCGAACAGGAGCGGCTCCGCGCCGACCAGCGGGTCGTCGTCATGGAACTGGCCGAGGCGCTCACCGCCCGCGCCCCCGACGGCCTGGACCCGCAGTTCCGCAGCCTGTTCGACCGGGCCCCGGACGACCGGGCCCGCAAGCGGGTCGTCGTCGACCAGATCGCGTCCTTGACGGACGCCTCGGCCCGCTCGCTGCACGCCCGGCTCACCGCCCGGACGTGACGGAGGTGGCCTGATCGGGTCACTCCCCCTTCCCGCAGCCTCCCGCTTGCGGGAGGCTCGCTGGTGGCAACGCTCGAAGGAGGCATCACGTGGTCGACGCGGATCAGACATTCGTCATCGTGGGAGGCGGCCTGGCCGGCGCGAAGGCGGCCGAGACGCTGAGAGCGGAGGGCTTCACCGGCCGCGTGATACTGATCTGCGACGAGCACGACCACCCCTACGAGCGTCCGCCGCTGTCCAAGGGCTACCTTCTGGGCAAGGCCGGGCGCGACAGCGTCTTCGTCCACGAACCCGCCTGGTACGCGCAGCACGACGTCGAGCTCCACCTGGGGGCCACCGTCGCCGCCGTCGACCGCGCCGCGAAGACCGTCCGCTTCGGCGAGGACGGCACCACCGTCCGCTACGACAAACTGCTGCTCGCCACCGGCGCCGAACCCCGCCGGCTGGACATCCCGGGCACCGACCTCGCGGGCGTGCACCACCTGCGCCGCCTCGCTCACTCCGAGCGCCTCAAGGGCGTGCTCACCTCCCTCGGCCGGGACAACGGCCATCTGGTGATCGCCGGAGCGGGCTGGATCGGCCTGGAGATCGCGGCGGCGGCCCGCGGCTACGGCGCGGAGGTCACCGTCGTCCACCGGGGACAGACCCCGCTGCACTCGGTGCTCGGGCCCGAACTCGGGCAGCTCTTCGCCGAACTGCACCGCGACCACGGCGTGCGCTTCCACTTCGGTGCCACGCTCACCGAGATCACCGGCCAGGACGGCATGGTCCTCGCCGCCCGCACCGACGACGGCGAGGAGCACCCGGCGCACGCCGTCCTCGCGGCGATCGGCGCGGCCCCGCGGACCTCCCTCGCCGAGGCGGCGGGCCTGGAGCTCGCCGACCCGGCGTCCGGCGGAGGTGTCCTCGTCGACGAGCGGCTGCGCACGTCCGACCCGGACATCTTCGCGGCCGGAGACGTCGCGTCCTTCCCGCACGCCCTGTTCGACACCCGGCTGCGGGTGGAGCACTGGGCCAACGCGCTGAACGGCGGCCCGGCCGCGGCCCGCGCCATGCTCGGCCGGGACGACATCTACGACCGCGTCCCGTACTTCTTCACCGACCAGTACGACCTGGGCATGGAGTACTCGGGCTGGGCGCCGCCGGGGTCGTACGACCAGGTGGTGATCCGGGGCGACGCGGGGAAGCGGGAGTTCATCGCGTTCTGGGTGCGCGAAGGGCGCGTGCTGGCCGGGATGAACGTGAACGTGTGGGACGTCACCGATCCTGTCCAGCGGCTCATCCGGTCCCGCGAGGCGGTGGACACGGAGGCGCTGGCCGACCCGCACGTGCCGCTGGAGAGCCTGGCTGGGTAAGGGTCCCCGACGTCACGGCCCCGAGGCCGCCCTCGCGGTGCCGCGTATGTCACAGGGCCGGGCCCTCCCCGGGGCGCTCCGCGCTCCGGGGATGTCATGGCGCACCCGTAGAATCTACGCGTGGCAGGACGGATCAATGACGAGGACGTGAAGGCGGTACGGGACGCGGTCCCGATCGACGCCGTGGTGTCCGAGTACCTCCAGCTGCGCAACGCGGGCGGCGGGAACCTGAAGGGCCTGTGTCCGTTCCACGACGAGAAGTCGCCGTCCTTCCAGGTCAGCCCCAGCAAGGGACTCTTCCACTGCTTCGGCTGCCAGGAGGGTGGCGACACCATCACGTTCGTGATGAAGATCGACCATCTCTCCTTCTCGGAGGCGGTCGAGCGGCTGGCCGGACAGGCCGGCATCACCCTGCGCTACGAGGAGGGCGGGTACAACCCCACCCACCAGCGCGGTGAGCGGATCCGCCTGGTCGAGGCGCACAAGCTGGCCGCCGAGTGGTACGCGGAACAGCTCGCGACCTCCCCCGAGGCCGACACCGGCCGGGTCTTCCTCGCCGACCGTGGCTTCGACCAGGCCGCCGCCCTCCACTTCGGTGTCGGCTACAGCCCCCAGGGCTGGGACCACCTCACCCGCTTCCTGCGCGGCAAGGGCTTCAGCGACAAGGAGCTGGTGCTCTCCGGGCTCGCCCAGGAGGGCCGCCGCGGACCCATCGACCGCTTCCGCGGCCGGCTGATGTGGCCCATCCGCGACATCGGCGGGGACGTCGTCGGCTTCGGCGCCCGCAAGCTCTACGAGGCGGACAACGGCCCCAAGTACCTCAACACCCCCGACACGGCGATCTACCGGAAGTCCCAGGTCCTCTACGGCATCGACCTGGCGAAGAAGGACATCGCGAAGTCCTCCCGCGCCGTCGTCGTCGAGGGCTACACCGACGTCATGGCCTGCCACCTCGCCGGTGTCACCACCGCCATCGCCACCTGCGGCACCGCCTTCGGCGGCGACCACATCAAGATCCTCCGGCGCCTGCTCATGGACAACGGCTCGGCCCGCGTGATCTTCACCTTCGACGGCGACGCGGCCGGGCAGAAGGCCGCCCTGCGCGCCTTCGAGGACGACCAGAAGTTCGCCGCCGAGACGTACATCGCCGTCGCCCCCGACGGCATGGACCCCTGCGACCTGCGCCTGGCCAAGGGCGACGAGGCCGTCGCCGACCTGGTCGAGCCGCGCACCCCGCTGTTCGAGTTCGCCCTGCGCCAGATCGTCCGCCGCTACGACCTGGACACCCCGGCCGGCCGGGCCGGCGCCCTCGACGAGGCCGCCCCGATCGTCGCCCGCATCAAGAACAGCGGCGCGCAGCACGAGGTCGCCGTCCAGCTCGCCGGGATGCTCGGCATCCTGGACACCCAGTTCGTCGTCAAGCGGGTCGCCCAGCTCGCCCGCTGGGCCCGCGACCGCGGCGGCAAGGGCCCGGCCCCGGAGCGCGGCCGGCCCGCAGGCGGTGCCCCCCAGCAGTACGCCGCCGCCCCCTCCGCCCCGCGCGGCCCCGCCCTGAACCTCCGCAACCCGGTCTTCGCCACCGAGCGCGAGCTGCTCAAGCTCGCCCTGCAGCGTCCGGAGCTGGTCTCCCCGGCCTTCGACGCGTACGGCGTCGACGAGTTCACCGCCCCGCCGTACGCGGCCGTGCGCCAGGCGATCCTGGACGCGGGCGGCGCCGAGTACGGCGTCCAGGACCCGCAGGAGTACCTGATCCGGGTGCGCGACGCGGCCCCCGACGACACCGTCCGCGCCATGGTCACCGAGCTGGCCGTCGAGGCGATCATGCGCCGGGCGGTCGACGAGGTGTACGCGGGCGAGGTGCTGGTCCGGGTGCGGCGCCGGGCCGTCGAGCGCCGCGTCCGCGAGGTCAACGGCAAGCTGGCCCGCCTGTCGAACCACGCCGACCAGGCCGAACTGTCCGCCGTGCAGAACGAGTTGTGGGTCCTCCAGCAGTACGACCAGGCCCTCCGCGAACACGGCGCGGCAGCCCTGTAGCGCCGGGCGGGTCTCACCCCTCGGGGAACGCCCCCGACACCGCCCGCACCAGCCGCCTCCCGAAGTCCTCCCCGGCTCCCGCGAACCGCGGGTACTCGACGGCGAAGTGCCCCCACTCCACGTACCCGACGGCCTCCACCACGTCCTCCAGCAGAATGTGCTCCCTCCCGTACGGCCACTCGCCGCCCAGCCGGAACACCTCGTGCAGCAGTTCACGGCGCAGCGGCGACCGCTCGGCAAGCAGGACCGCGTCGTACAGGTCCTTGCCCTGACCGTACGTGTCGGTGATCAGCCACATCAGCTTCCACGCGAGCGACAGCCCCGGGGTCGCCGCCCACACGATCGCGCCGCCCGGCAGCTCCACCGGCTCGGGCGGCTCGGGGAGCGGCTCGTTGAACACGAAGTCCAGCTGGACGTGCCCGCCGGGCAGTCCGGGCGCCGCCCACGGCAGCACCATGCGCCGCCCCGGCACCCGGTCGTAGGTCCAGATGTCCTCGACGACCGCACCCCGCGCCGAGATGCCGACGCCCTCGCCGTACGCCTCCGCCCGTGCCTGCGCGGCCCGGGCGATCCCGTCGAGCATCCGCCCGGTCCGTCCGTCGTCGATCCGCCAGGTCTCGGGAACGACGACGAAGTCCAGGTCGCCGGGCTCGCGGGCGGCGTCGCCGAACCACGCGGCCATCAGCACGCTGCCGCGCAGGACCAGCGCGTCCGCGTACGCGGAGTCGGCGATCGCCGCGAGCACCAGATCCAGGGCGCGCCGCCGGGCCGCCCGCCAGTCCTCGCCGCGCGTGGGGTCGCCGAACCGGGGGTCGGTCGCCCGGTAGGCGTTGTGGTACTGCTTCATCGACGGGTCGAAGACGAGCCGCTGCTCGACCTCGTCGGCCGCCATCGTCCGCAGCGTCCGGGGGAGTTGCTGCCGCTGCCGGGTCCGCTCGTCGAGCTCGCCCGGTGGGACGGGCATACCCGACTCGATCATCCGTGACCAGTCGCTCATGTCCGTGCCCCCTCCGGCTCCCCGAGCCAGCCCTCGTCCACCGTCACATCGCTGTCGTACAGCACGAACTCCCGCTCCACGTCCAGCACATGATGCCCGTCCAGCGCCGCCAGCAACTCCTCCAGCGCCCGGTCGGCGGCGGACACGTCCACGCCGTGGCAGCGCTGGGTGACGAACCGCTCGTGCCGCGCCCCGGCCCGCACCCGCCGGGCGTTCCACGACAGATGCGCCCCGTGCGGCACCGTCCGGGCGGCGAGTGCGGCCAGGTCCGTCGCCGCGTCGAGCAGCAGCTTCACGTGGTGCTCGAAGTACCGCCCGCCGCCGCACGGCCCCTGAGGCACCTCCGGCGCCCACGGCGTCGACTCCGTCTTCACCCGCACCGGCTCGAAGCCGTCCGCCCGCAGCCGCGCCACCACGTCACGCGCCCGCTCCGACTCCTCGGCCAGGGAGCGGGCGCCGGCCAGGGTGAGCATCGGCTGGTCGCGCATCCGGCCCCGGGCCAGTTCGATGCGCGTCAGCTTCAGGCCGGCCACGGCGGACCAGTGGCGCAGGCGCTCGAACTCCCCGGGACCGGAACAGCGGACCGTCACATGGGTCTCGTACAGGGCGGTGGACACCCGCGGATCGTGCCAGATCACCCGCGCGTCCGGCATCCGGGTTTGTGCGGCGGGTGATCGGGTGGTGACGGAGAGGACGCAAAAAGTCGACGCACGCCCCTCGTGGGGACGATGTGTCGTACCCCACACTGGGGGCGGTGCCTGAGTCCTCGGAGCGCGGCCGGCCCGTCGGTGACGGGTCGCACACCCCCGCTGTTCCGCTCATCGCGTACGGGACGGACAGCGGCGAGGCCGTCGACTCCGCCCCTGAAGCACCGCTGCCCCACCCCCCGGCAGCGATCATCCTGGAGGTCGCCCCCGTGCAGACCCGGACCCTCACCCAGACCGACACCGACGCCGCCGGCGCGGCGCCCGACGCGGATCTGCTGGTGGCGATGCCCGCGCAGAGCCGTGTCGCGCAGCACCCCGCCACCGGTCCGGAGCCGCCGGCGCGGGCCCTGGAGCCGGCCGAGCCGGCCGAACCGGCGGAGCCCGCGGAGGAGCACGGCGACGTGGCCGTCGAGCCCGTCGACCTCTCCCGTGTCCGGCCCGAGACCGGCGGCCCCTCCGCCGACCTGTTCCGCCAGTACCTGCGGGAGATCGGCCGCATCCCCCTGCTCACCGCCGCCGAGGAGGTGGACCTCGCCCGCCGGGTCGAGGCCGGCCTCTTCGCCGAGGAGAAGCTGCGTCTCACCCCCGACCTGGACAGCCGGCTCGCGCACGACCTGGACCGGCTCGTCGTCATGGGCCGCATGGCCAAGCGCCGGCTGATCGAGGCGAACCTGCGGCTCGTGGTGTCCGTGGCCAAGCGGTACGTGGGCCGCGGGCTGACCATGCTCGACCTGGTCCAGGAGGGCAACCTCGGCCTGATCCGCGCCGTCGAGAAGTTCGACTACGCGCGCGGCTTCAAGTTCTCCACGTACGCGACCTGGTGGATCCGCCAGGCCATGTCCCGGGCGCTCGCCGACCAGGCCCGCACCATCCGCGTGCCGGTGCACGTGGTGGAGCTGATCAACCGCGTGGTGCGGGTGCAGCGGCGGATGCTCCAGGAGCGCGGTTACGAGCCGACCCCGCAGGAGGTCGCCGCCCACCTGGACCTGCCGCCCGAGCGGGTCGGCGAGGTGCTGCGGCTGGCCCAGGAGCCCGTGTCGCTGCACGCGCCCGTGGGCGAGGAGGACGACGTCGCGCTCGGCGACCTCATCGAGGACGGGGACGCCGCCAGCCCCGTGGAGTCGGCGGCGTTCCTGCTGCTGCGGCAGCACCTGGACGCCGTGCTGTCCACGCTGGGGGAGCGCGAACGCAAGGTCGTGCAGCTGCGCTACGGGCTGGCCGACGGCCGCCCCCGCACCCTGGAGGAGATCGGCCGCATCTTCGGCGTGACCCGCGAGCGCATACGGCAGATCGAGTCCAAGACGCTCAACAAGCTCCGCGACCACGCCTACGCCGACCAGCTGCGCGGCTACCTCGACTGACCGGCGGGACGCCGGAGGGGCCGAGCCGGTGCTCGCCCCTCCGGCACCCTGGGGCCTCAGTCCACCTCGGCCACCGCCTGCGCGAACTGCGCCTTGTACAGGCGGGCGTACGGGCCGTCCGCCGCCAGCAGCTTCTCGTGCGCGCCCTGTTCGACGATCGCGCCGTTCTCCATCACCAGGATGGTGTCCGCGTCGCGGATCGTGGAGAGGCGGTGCGCGATGACGAACGACGTGCGGCCGTGCGCGAGCCGGGCCATCGCCTTCTGGATCAGCACCTCGGTGCGCGTGTCCACGGAGCTGGTCGCCTCGTCCAGCACCAGGATCACCGGGTCCGACAGGAACGCCCGGGCGATGGTGATGAGCTGCTTCTCACCCGCGCTCACCCCGCTGCCCTCGTCGTCGATGACGGTGTCGTACCCGTCGGGCAGGGTGCGGACGAACCGGTCGGCGTGGGCCGCGCGGGCCGCCTCCTCGATCTCCTCCCGGGTGACCTCGCGGGACGCGCCGTAGGCGATGTTCTCCGCGATGGTGCCGCCGAACAGCCACGTGTCCTGCAACACCATGCCGATCCCGGCGCGCAGTTCGTCCCGCGTCATCCGCGCGACGTCCACGCCGTCCAGCGTGATCCGGCCGCCGGACACCTCGTAGAACCGCATCAGCAGGTTGACCAGCGTGGTCTTGCCGGCGCCCGTCGGTCCGACGATGGCGACCGTGCGGCCCGGCTCGACCGTCAGCGACAGGTCCTCGATCAGCGGCTTCTCCGGGTCGTAGCGGAACGACACGTGCTCCAGCTCCACCCGCCCGCGCAGCCGCTCCGGCCGCTCGGCGGGCGACGGGTCGGCCTGCTGCTCCTCGGCGTCGAGCACCTCGAAGACCCGCTCGGCGGAGGCCACGCCCGACTGCACCAGGTTCGCCATCGAGGCGACCTGCGTCAGCGGCATCGAGAACTGCCGCGAGTACTGGATGAACGCCTGCACGTCCCCGATGGACAGCGACCCCGAGGCGACCCGCAGACCGCCGACGACCGCGACCAGCACGTAGTTGAGGTTCGACACGAACATCATCAGCGGCTGCATCACACCGCTGTTGAACTGCGCCCTGAACCCGGCCTCGTACAGCGCGTCGTTCTCCTCGGCGAACTTCCGCGCCGACTCCTCCTGCCGCCCGAACACCTTCACCAGGGCGTGCCCGGTGTACATCTCCTCGACGTGCGCGTTGAGCGTGCCGGTGGAACGCCACTGCTGCACGAAGTGCGGCTGCGACCGCTTGCCGACCCGCGTCGCGACGACGAACGACAGCGGCACCGTCACCAGGGCGACGAGCGCCAGGATCCAGGAGACGTAGAACATCATCACCAGCACGCCGATGATGGTGAGCAGCGAGTTGATCAGCTGACCCATCGACTGCTGCAGCGTCTGCCCGATGTTGTCGATGTCGTTGGTGGCGCGGCTCAGCACCTCACCGCGCTGCCGCTTGTCGAAGTACGACAGCGGCAGCCGCGACAGCTTCGTCTGCACGTCCTCGCGCATCCGGAACATGGTGCGGTTGACCGCCCGGTTCACCAGCCGGGTCGCCACCGCCATCAGCAGGCCGGCCGCCCCGAACACCGCCAGCGCGAACAGCAGGACGTGTCCCACCGCGGTGAAGTCGATGCCCTGCCCCGGCGTGAAGTCGGTGGAGCGGAGCATGTCGGCGACCTGGTCGTCGCCCCGCTCCCGCATCGACTCCAGCACCTGCTCCTTGGTCGCGCCCTCCGGCATGTCCCGGCCGACGATGCCCGCGAACACCAGGTCGGTCGCCCGGCCGAGGATCTTCGGCCCGATCACGCTGAGCCCGACGCTCAGCACGACACAGGCCAGCAGCCCGTAGATCGTCAGGCGCTCCGGCCCGAACCGGGCGAGCAGCCGTTTGCTCGAACCCTTGAAGTCGATCGACCGCTGACCGGGTGCGCCCCCGGCCGTCATCCGGCCCCCAGGCCCCGCCATCAGGCCGCCTCCGCTTCCGTCAGCTGGGAGAGCACGATCTCCCGGTAGGTCTCGTTGTCCGCCATCAGTTCGTGGTGCCGGCCGGCGCCGACCACCCGGCCCTCGTCCAGGACCACGATCCGGTCGGCGTCACGGATGGTCGCCACCCGCTGGGCGACGATCACCACCGTCGCCTCGGCCGTCTCCCGCGCGAGCGCCGCGCGCAGGGCCGCGTCGGTGGCGTAGTCGAGCGCGGAGAAGGAGTCGTCGAAGAGGTAGATCTCCGGGCGCTGCACCAGCGTCCGGGCGATCGCCAGGCGCTGGCGCTGACCGCCGGAGACGTTCGTCCCGCCCTGGGCGATCGGCGCGTCGAGCCCGCCCTCCAGCCGCTCCACGAAGTCCTTGCCCTGCGCCACCTCCAGGGCGTGCCACAGCTCCTCGTCGGTGGCGTCCGGATTGCCGTAGCGCAGATTGGTCGCCACCGTGCCCGCGAAGAGATACGGCTTCTGCGGCACCAGCCCGACGGTCCGCGCGAGCAGCGCCGGGTCGACCTCCGCCACCGGCACCCCGTCGACCAGCACCTCCCCGTCGGTCGCGTCGAACAGCCGCGGGACCAGCCCCAGCAGCGTGGACTTGCCGCTGCCGGTGGAGCCGATCACGGCGGTGACCTCGCCGGGCCGCGCCACCAGGTCGACCGCCCGCAGCACCGGCTCCTCGGCCCCCGGGTAGCGGAAGCCCGCGCCCCGGATCTCCAGATGACCGTGCCGGCGCAGCTCGGTGACCGGCGCGGAGGGCGGCACCACGCTGGAGGAGGTGTCCAGCACCTCCTGGATGCGCTCGGCGCACACCTCGGCGCGCGGCACCATCATGAACATGAAGGTGGCCATCATCACGGACATGACGATCTGCATCAGATAGGCGAGGAACGCCGTCAGGTCGCCGATCTGCATCCCGCCGCTGTCGATGCGGTGCGCGCCGAACCACACGACCGCGATCGACGACAGGTTCACCACCGTCATGACGACGGGGAACATCAGAGCGAGCAGGTTGCCGGTGCGCAGCGACACATCGGTCAGCTCGGTGTTGGACCCCGCGAACCGCCGCTGCTCGTAGGTGTCCCGTACGAACGCCCGGATGACCCGGTTACCGGTGATCTGCTCGCGCAGCACCCGGTTCACCGTGTCGAGCCGCTCCTGCATGGTGCGGAACAGCGGCCGCAGCCGGCGCACGATCAGCGTCACGCAGATGCCCAGCACCGGCACCACCGCGACCAGCACCCCGGACAGCGGGACGTCCAGCCCGAGCGCCAGCACCACACCGCCCACGCACATGATCGGCGCCGACACCATCAGGGTGAACGTCATCAGGGTCAGCATCTGGATCTGCTGGACGTCGTTCGTCGTCCGCGTGATCAGCGACGGGGCGCCGAAGTGGCCCACCTCACGGGCGGAGAAGGACTGCACCCGGTCGAACACGGCGGCGCGCACGTCCCGCCCCAGGGCCGCCGCCGTCCGGGCCCCGTAATACACGGCCCCCACGTTGCAGACGACCTGCGCCAGCGAGATGCCGATCATCAGGCCGCCGTAGCCCAGGATGTAACCGGTGTCACCCTGGACGACACCGTTGTCGATGATGTCCGCGTTCAGCGTGGGCAGGTAGAGCGTGGCGCAGGTCTGCAGGAACTGCAGGGCCACCAGGAGGGCCAGGGGTCTTTTGTAGGGCCGTAGACGGTCACGAAGAAGTCGTATGAGCACGCTGCATCTCTCGGAGTGGTCGGCGGGGCCATTCGGTTGCCCGTGGCCCCTATCGTCGAACACTCCACCCGCGTTACCTCAACCCATTTACGGGCCCGCGCGCGTCGCCCCCGGACGCGGCCCGCGGTCGCAACGCGCCCGGCTGCCGCCGTAACGCCCCTGGCCGCGACCGCCTACGGCCGGAACGCCCCCGGATGCGTCTGCTCGCGTACCGCGACGTACTGCTGGCGCACCGCCTGACCCACCGCCAGTTCCTCGCCCGGGTCCAGCACCTGCGCCACCGGACCCGGCCACACCGGCGGGGTGCGCGGGTCGAGCGTGCCCTGCGACACGCCGAGCGCCCACGCCGCCTGCCGGGCCGCGCCCGTCGCCGCGTAGTCCGCCGGCTGCGGCACGACCACCTGCGCCCCGAACAGCGCCGGCGCCGCCGCCTGTACGGCGGGCAGTTCGGCCGCCGGACCGAGCAGGAACACCCGGCGCACCTCCACGCCCCGGCCGCGCAGCACGTCCAGGGCGTCGGCGAGCCCGCACAGCATCCCCTCGAACGCCGCCCGCGCCAGGTGCTCCGGCTTCATCGACTCGCGCCGCAGTCCCGCCAGCGTCCCGGCGGTGTGCGGCAGGTTCGGGGTGCGCTCGCCCTCCAGGTACGGCAGCAACACCAGACCGTGCGAACCCGGCGTCGACTTCATCGCGAGGTCGGACAGGCTCTCCAGATCCGGCAGCCCCAGCAGTTCCGCGGTGCCGCGCAGCGCCCGGACCGCATTCAGCGTGGTGACCACGGGCAGATGCATGCCGGTCGCGTCGGCCAGCGAGGTGATCATGCCGCTGTGGTCGACGAGCGGCTCGGGGTGCACGGCCATCACAGAGCCGGACGCGCCCAGCGACACCACCGCGTCGCCGAGCCCGATCCCGAGCCCGAACGCCGCCGCCATGGTGTCGGCCGTACCGGCGGAGATCAGCAGCCCCTCGGGCGTGGTGCCGGCGGCGTCCGCCGGGCCGATCACCTCGGGCAGCATCACCTGGTGCCCCAGCGCCAGTTCCACCAGGTCGGGCCGGTAGTTGCCGGTGGCCGCCGCCCAGTAGCCGGTGCCGGAGGCGCCGCCCCGGTCGGTGGTGCGGCGCACCGGCCGGCCCAGCAGCTGCCACACCAGCCAGTCGTGGGCCTGCAGCAGCACGGCGGTGCGGGCCGCGTTCTCCGGTTCGCTGCGGGCCATCCAGCGCAGCTTGGTCACCGGCTGCGCGGCCGCCGGCACACAGCCCACGGCCTGCGCCCACGCTTCGCGCCCGCCGAACGCGTCGACCAGATCGGCCGCCGCGACCTGCGCGCGCTTGTCGCCGCCGGTCATCGCCGGGCGCACGGTGTTGCCCTGCGCGTCCAGCGGCACCAGGGCGCCGGCCTGCGCGGACACGCCGATGGCCTGCACGCCCTCCAGCAGCCCGCCGCCCGCGGCCTCGCCGAGCGAGAGCAGCCAGGCCTGCGGGTCGACGTCCGAGCTGCGGCCGCCGTCGGGACCCTGCACCGGATGCGGGGCGTACCCCTGCCTGACCACGGCTCCGGTGTCCGCGTCACAGACGACGATGCGAGTGAAATCGGGCGCACTGTCCAACCCGGCGACTATCCCCATACGGCGATTTTGCCGCATGGGGACAGATGCGTGGTTCTCAGGTGTTGCTCGTGCCCCAGTCGTCCTCGGCCGGGCCGTGGGCGCTGCGCTCGCGCAGGGCGTGCACGCGCTGGGTGACCGAGTCGGGCACGCGGTCGCCGACCTTGTCGCTCATCACGTGGTACGCCTTGTCGGCGAACTCGCGGCTCTGCTGGGCCGCGGACTCGGCGGTGTTGCGGACCGCGGGGTTCTGCGCCAGCTGCAGCGCGGACCTCTTGATCTGTTCGTAGCGCTCCCGCCCGGCTTTCGTGCCCAGCACGTAACCAAGGACGACTCCGGCGACGAACGTGAGCCGGTAACGCATGGCGGCCACCCTTCCCGTTGTTGCAGTTGCGTGGGTCTCCGGCGCGGCGACGGGCCGGGGAGTACCGATTGGCGGAGCACCCCCCTGCTTGCGCTAATGTATGTGTCGCAGCGAGCGCGCGCCCTCTGGCGAATACCCAGGCGGGTGCGTTCGATGCAGAACGAGGCATTCCTCCGTAGCTCAATTGGCAGAGCAGCCGGCTGTTAACCGGCAGGTTACTGGTTCGAGTCCAGTCGGGGGAGCTCGGTCCTCCGTAGCTCAATTGGCAGAGCAGCCGGCTGTTAACCGGCAGGTTACTGGTTCGAGTCCAGTCGGGGGAGCATGGTGAACGAGGACCCCGTAGGGGTCCTTTTTCATGTGCCGTGGAACCGTGCGCGACGCGGCGCAGTCTTCATGGTCAACAGGGCCGTACGCAGCCGACCATCCGAAGCAGGAGATCGTATGAGCGGCTATGCTGCGGCAGACGGCGCGCACACATGTACGCGACACGCCGCTATGGGGCGGTAGCTCAGCCGGTTAGAGCAGCGGACTCATAATCCGTCGGCCGTGGGTTCGAGTCCCACCCGCCCCACGTCCGGGCTTCGCCGCAAGGTCTCGCTGACCTGCGGCGGAGCTCAAAGTCTTCTCCGGGCGGGCCTACTTGGACAGGGTCCAAGATCGTTTGCTCGCTCGTTGCTCGCCCGAAGCGCAGCGGCACGCAGAAGTCCCGTGGGGGTCAGGCTGCGGCGTGCACGGTGTCGCTGCTTCAGACCGTGCTCGTCGCCGGGGCGGCTGGGTGGGCGTCCGGGCAGCCGGTATTCGGATGTGGCGCCGTTCCACCCCGCAGGCTCGGGCTTTGCTCTGCCGGATCCCGGACGGTCACCGACGAGCAGGTTGCCGCCGTGGTCACCAAGACGCCGGAGTCGACGCCGAAGAATGCCACGCACGGCACCACCACATTCTTCGCCGCCCTGGAGGTCGCCACGGGGAAGGTGATCGGCTCCCTGCACCGTCGGCACCGGCCGAGGAGTCCAGGAAGTCCCCGATCAGGCTCGACCAGGAGGTACCGGCGAGCCTGGACGTGCATGTGGTCAGATACGGCGCGGCGTCCACGAGGGGTCCAAGCGCCGGAGAAGGACATCCGCACCCGGATCGCCGCATGGAACACCGGTCCCTAGCCCTACGTGTGGACCAGGACCGCGGACGAGATCCTGGAACGCCTCGCCAGCTATCCGAACAGGATTCCTGACTCGGAAGGCAAGGGGGCGACCGGGCTGGGTGCGCTGTCGGGTGCGGAGGGGGCGGGGGAAGGCGATGTGGTGCTGCTCGGGCCGGCGGGAGGCGGGGTGTCGGCGGGTAGTGCCGGATCACCTTGTGAGAGGAGGCGCGGCAGTATGAGGAGCACGGTGGCGAGTACGGCGGCCAGTGCGGCCAAGGCGGCCTTGCGCAGGCCGGGGCTGACCAACCGCGCGTGAGCCGGTGCAGGAGCCGATGGGCGCAGAGCGGTGACCTGTTCGGCCCGGGCCTGCAGCGCGGCGCGCAGACGATCCTCGACTTCTGTCATGACGTCTCCTCCAGTCTCTTGGCCAGGGCTGCGATCGCCCGGCTGGCGGTGGACTTCACGGCGCCGCGGGACAGGCCGAGCGTGGTGGCGATGTCTGCTTCGGTCATGTTGGACCAGTACCTGAGGACAAGGACCTCTCGCTGGCGCAGGGTGAGCTGCCGCAGTGCGCGCAGCACCTCCTGGTGCTCCTCTTTGAGGAGGACCTCGTCTTCGGGCGGGGGCGCGGGAAGGATGCGCGGAGGGATGAAGGCGCGCACCGTGCGGCGCCTGCGCAGGACGTCGCGGGAGGTGTTGACGACGCTGCGCCGTACGTAGGCCTCGGGGTCGGCGACGCTGTCAAGTGCGTCGCCGTGGCGGCGGTAGAGCCCTGCAAAGGCTTCCTGGACGACGTCCTCGGCGGTGGGGATGTCGTCGACCAGGAGCACTGCCAGGCGCACGAGGTCGAGTCTGCGGTGGCGATAGAGCGCGTCGATCTCCTCCGACGCCGTATCGGAGGGTCGCCCTTGGGCGACGGGGCCTGTTCGTCCCTGGGAGATGCGTGCGAGCAGCCACCTCCACCGGCCGTGCGGGAAGGAGCCTTCACAGGCCAGGGCGGCTGCCATCGGCGCCTTTCCCCGTGGACGGCGCGGCGGCGTCCTGACGACGAGTGCTGGATCCGGAGTGCTGAGGGAGCGCCGGACGGGCGCCGCAGCCGGTGCTCCGGCGGGGCATTTCTCGCATGAAGGTCAAACCTGTCGGGTGATTCGAATCGGGCAGGGCTCTGGTGGGGCGCCCTTTACTGAAAGGACGTACGGGGGCCCGTCAGGTTGCACCCTGCCGTACGGAACGGGTGGGCATCGGCACGCGGCCGGTCCGGCGCCTTCCGAAGATCGATCGGGCCGCCGGCAACCTCGGTCGCCCCCGTACGTCTGTCACGGCGTAGGAGGAAGATTCCGGCTTGGCTCCGGGGCAGAGACGTCCGGCTCAAGGACAGTGCGCCGAGGCCACCAGGTGAGATCCGAGGAACAGCGTGTTGAAAGTCAGAGGTGCCGCCGCGGCGCTGGCCTGTGCGGCCGTGGTGTCGGGATGCGCCGGCCCGATCGGCGAGCCGTCTCGTGGCGCGGAGGCGTCCACCGCACCCACCGCACAAGGACCGTCCGTGGCGCGGAGCAGCGCTCCAGCCGCGCCACGCGATCATGAGCCGGTGGCGTACAAACCGAGCTGGCCCGACCGGACGGTGCGTACGACGCGGGGGCATCTCGTCAACCGTTGCGTACCGAAGAGCCTGAGGAGCAAGGTCACCACCCTGACGACCAGTGATGGTGTGCACTTGTCGGCGCTGGTCCTGGGGGAGGGGCCGGACGGTGTGCTGCTGGACCATGAGCAGGGCTACAACATCTGCTCGTTCGTCGACATCGGACGCGAGCTGGCACAGCGTGGCTATCACGTGGTGATTCCCGAGTACCGCAATCACGGAGCGTCCGAGGAGTCGGCCGACAACGAGCACATCGACCGTGACGCCCGGGCCGGGCTCGCCGAACTGCGCCGTGTCGGTGCCACGCGGGTCTTCCTGGCGGGGGCGTCGTGCGGGGGGACGACGGCGGCGGTCGCCGGCGTGGACACGCCTCTTCGAGTGACGGGCCTTTTGATGATGTCCTCGCCGGCCCGGTGCGGCGGGCTGGATGCCGTCGCCGCGGTGAGGAAGCACAAGCTGCGTGTTCCGACGCTGCTCGTGGTGTCTCCCGGTGACATGCAGGGCGCGGTGGAGAGGCAGGTCCGTGAGGTGTACGCCGCCTCTTCCGCCCGCCGCAAGGAGCTCGTCATCGACAAGAGCGGCTTCCACGGAACGGACATGATCAAGCAGACCGGAGCCGCAGGGACAGCGCTGCAGAACCGGGTCATCACGTTCGTGACGGACGCCTACGCCGCTTCCCGCTGACAGGAGTAGTGCCACGTCCGCCCGGGCCGAGAGGCAGCCCGGGGCGTGGTGCGTACAGATGGAGACATGGATGAACAAGTACATGCGTTTCAGGACTTCGCTCCGCCTGCTGACCGGGCCGGTGGCGGGACTGGCCCTCGCGGCAGCCGCCTTGACGTCCACGGCGACGGCGGGTGCGACGGGGACGGGCGGGGCGGACCGATCCTCTGTGGACGTGTCCGGGGGTACGAGGACGGTCCGTTACGACCTGGGTGATGAGGCCTGGCATCTGCCGCAGACAGGCGAGCCGGTCGAATTGACCGGTGTGGTGCACTACCCCACCGACCTGAGTGAGGGGCGGCATCCGCTGATCGTCATGCTCCACGGCTGGCACGAGAGCTGCGCCGACCGGCAGGCCGAGGCCGCACGCACGGCCGCCGAGAACAGTGGCGACGATGCCGCGTACGAGGCTGCCAGCGCCAGACTGTTCTCCTGGCCCTGTGCGCAGGGTACGCCCGCCCTGCCCAGCGCGGACGGGTACGACTACCTCGCCCAGAAGCTGGCCGCGCAGGGGTTCGTCGTGGTCTCGGCCGGCGCGAACGGCATCAACGCCTCCTCCGTGTCGGGGGACGAGAACGCCGCAGCGCGGGCCGATCTCATCAACCAGCACCTGCGCATGTGGCAGAAGCTCAGCACCAGCGGCAAGGGAGAACTCGCCGGGAAGTTCACGGATCCGGTGACCGGGGCGGCACGAAGCGTCGGGTTCTTCCACCACCTGGACCTGGGCAAGGTGGGAGTCATGGGGCATTCCCGGGCCGGAGCCGGGGTCACCTGGCAGGCTGCCGACCGCCATCGGGGGCAGTGGCCCCAGGGCGTGAAGGTCAAAGCGGTGGCGGCGCTGGCACCCGCCTACAACGTGATGACGGAGAACATGTCCGACTACACGATCACCAAAACGCCCTTCGCTGTCGTCAGGGGAACGTGCGACGGGCAGGTGGGCGGTGAGGCGTTCGCGTTCGCGGCCGACGTGGCCCAGGGGAACCGCAGCGGCTTCCACCGGTTCGCGGTCCACGGGGCCAACCACAACTACTTCAACACGCAATGGTCACCCCGGAGCGGCCAGGTCGCTGCCTACGACGACGCCACACCGGTCGAAGGGCATCCCGGGCAGTGCACCGACCGCGAGGGTTCGACGCCGACCACACAACTGACGGAACCGCAGCAACGCCGTGTCGCTGCCACCTACCTCGGTGCCTTCTTCCATCGGTACCTCGGCACCGACACGACGCAGGACCCGGTGCTTACGGGCGCCCGGCACCCTGATGCAGCCATCACTGAAGTGGATGTCACAGCCGCGGCGCCGTGAGTCGGTAGTCGACTTTCTGGAGGAGTCATCGCCACCGTGCCAGCCGGCACGGTCCAGAAACGACGGGGCCGGGCCGTTGCCCCGACCGGCTGCCGGAGGAGACGTACCGGCAGGTCCTTGAAGAACTCGCCGCGGACCCGGTCGGCGGCCGTACGGCCGGCCTTGCCTCCGAGCAGGCGCTGCATGCCGGCGGGTGAGAGGGACTGCGCCGCCGCGGCCAGGCCGGCCTTCCACGACATCCGGGCGTGCCTGGAGGCCCGGCTCGACCGCACACGCCTGCCGAAGCCACCCCACGTGGAAGATTCGCCTTCGTGTCAGGGTGTGTCGACCAGGTCGCCGTGCGGGCGCAGGCTCGGGCGAGCTGAGGACGAAGGCCCGCATCGCCGCTGGTGGTGCGGGCCTTCTCTGCGCCCGGTGCTCGCCCGGACGCCCCGCAACGGTCTGTCGTGAGGCGTCACGACGCATCACGAGGACAGGGCGGCCGGGGACGCCGGTAGGGTCTGTGACCTGCACTGTTCGGGAGACGGTGGCAGGGGGCGACAGCAGGCGTCACGAGCGCGGCGAGCGGCTCGCCGGACTGATGATGTGTCGGCCGTGGGTGCGAGTCCCACCCGCCCCACCACGCCCGGTTCCACGGAACCGTCGCCTCCCGAGCCGGGGTCAGCCGGCCCCGGTCCGCCCCCGTACGGCGTTGTCGTCGGCCTCCGTCGGGGCGTCCGCCGGATCGCGTTCACCCTCCGCCTGGGAGGGCGTCGTGTGCACGACGTCGGGGATGGTCCATTCGCTGTCGTCCCGGTCGCCCTCGGCCTGGGACGGCGTGTGTTCGGTCATGCTGCCTCCTTCGCGCGGGCCCGTCCCCGGCGAGTACCCCGCACGGGGCGGAGTCACCGCGTCGAGCGCCGCTCGAGCGCCCGGGCCAGTGCGGTGCGCACCTCCGGGGGCGGGGCGATGCCCTCCGCCGCCGCGGAGGCCGTGAGCGACTCGGCGACCGTCCGGAGCTTGGTGTTCGACAGCTGGGACGCGTCCCGCAGGATGTGCCAGGCCTCGTCCGAGGAGCAGCCGTACGTCGCCATCAGGATGCCGCGGGCCTGGTCGATGACCGGGCGGGAGGCGATGGCCTGCCGGAGCTGCTCGACCTCCTCCTGCAGCAGGTGCAGCCGCTCCTGCCGCTCCAGCGCCACCGCCGAGGCGACCGACGACATCCCCACGGCGGGGGCCGGGGAGCGCAGCGGGTCCGTGGTGTCCAGCCCCGCCAGCTCCAGGATGCGGCGCGGCTGACCGGTCCAGCGGGTCGTCGTGACGGGCATGGCCTGCCTGCGGGCGTGGTCACGCAGCACCTCGAGGAACTCGAGGCCCGCGGTGTCCATGAAGTGCACGCCGCTCATGTCCAGGTCCACCCGGGCGGTACCGGCGGGCAGCTCGGCCAGCTTCTCGGCCAGCATCTGGGCGCAGCCGCGGACCAGCTCACCGCACGGGGTGAGCAGCGCGCGGTCCGCGTCCATGCGACCGGCTATGACCAAGGTGTCCTGCCTTCCCGGGGGGAACGATGCCGCGGAAGTCATGTCACCGCCCTCTCGGTACTCGTGGCCGGCCGCCCGTCCCGGCGGCCCCGGCCGCCGCCGGTACCCGCACGAGAGGCTGCGCACGGCCTTGCTGCGCTGCGGATCGCCTGCCCACCTTGCGCGGTGGTACACACCGTGCCCCGGAATGGCCTGGAACGTACGGGGGCCTGCCCGCATGGATGCGGGCAGGCCAGAGGCGTGCGGTACGGCTCCGCCGTGCGACGGGGGCGGGTGCGGACACCGGCGGGCCGGGCGCCCGCCGGGCGGTGTCGAGGTCCGGTTGTTGGTCCGGGGCCGCCGGGGCGGTGCCCTGGGTGTGGGGTCAGGCGCTCAGGGGGTCGAGGACCATGGGGGCGATGCGGCCCTCCAGCATCGCCCCCAGACCCTCCACCGCACACAGCTCCGGCCGTTCCGCGATGTGCACCGGCATGCCGGTCGCCTGACGCAGCATCTGGTCCAGGCCCGGCAGCAGGGCGCTGCCGCCGACCATCATGATGCCGCGGTCGGCGAGGTCGGCGACCAGGTCGGGCGGGCAGTCCCGCAGCACCTTGCCGATGCCGTCGAGCACGGCGGTGAGCGGCGTCTGGATGGCCCGCCGCACCGCCGCCGTGTCCACCTTCACCGAGCGGGCGAGCCCCGTGGCGACGTCCCGGCCGTGGATCTCCGTGACCTCGGGACCCTGCGGGGTCAGCCCGTTCCCCTCCAGCGCGAGCTGGAGCGGACGTACGGACTGGCTCGGGAGCATCAGCTCGTGCTGGTGGCGCAGGTGCTGCACGATCGCCGCGTCCACTGCCTCGCCGCCCACCGGGATCCGCTCCGCCCGCACGATCGAGCCGAGGGACAGCACGGCCACCTGTGTGGCTGCCGCACCGCACACCATGATCATGGTCGCCTCGGGCCGCTCCACGGGCAGCCCGCACCCCACGGCCGCCGCGATGAGCGTGTCCACCAGCTCCACCCGGCGGGCGCCCAGCCCCACCAGCGTCTCGATCGCGGCGCGCTGGGCGAGCGGGTCCGCGTCGTGCGGGGTGCAGGCGGCGGCCCGCAGCCGGGGCTTGCGGCGCAGGGCGCGGCGGGTGCGGTCGCCGATGAGCTGACGCAGCATCCGCTGCGCCATCTCGATGTCGACGACGGTGCCTCCGGTCACGGGCCGCACGACGCGGATGTAGTCCGGGGTGCGCCCGGTCATCTTCTCCGCGAACTCGCCGACGGCGATCAGTGCTCCGGTTCGGGTGTTGACGGCGGCGACGGACGGCTGGTCGACGACGAGGCCGGCGCCCTTGACGTACACCCGGGTGCGGGCCGCCCCCAGGTCGACGGCGAAGTGGCAGCGGCGCAGCTGCTCCAGACTGGCGGTCACGGCAGTTCCTCCCGAGTGCGCGGCCGGAGGCCCGCCGGTCGGCGGGCCTCTTCGCATCGTGCGCGCCGGGCGGGGGCGGCGCCCTTTCTGGGGGGCCGGGCGAGGGGCCGCCGAACGGGGGTCCCCTCGCTCTGCGACGCCGCGGGTGCGGGCGGAACTGCCTCAAAGGGCAGGTCCGCCGTACAACCCGGGGGACGTCCGGGCAGAGAGCGGGCGCCGGGCGCCGAACGGCGGATCAGTGCCGGTGACTCTCCTGATAATGCTTCAGAACGACTGGTCGAGACGGGCGACGGCCCCGACGTAGCGAAGAGGCGATCCCGTGAGTCCCAAGAAACCCCGCCCGGCGCTGAAGACGGACGAGCAGACGCTGCTGCCTCCCGGCCCCGTGACGTCCCGGGCGGCCCCGGCTCCCGTGGGGCTGAGCGGGCTTCAGGCGAGCGCCGGCAACGCCGCGGTCGTGCAGATGCTCCGGCAGGCCGGTCACCAGCAGGGCGAGGAGCAGCACCGGCACACCGACGGGTGCGGGCACGCGCCGGCCGGTGAGCGGCCGGTGCAGCGGTCGGCGGTGCACGACGTCCTGCGCACCTCCGGGCGCCCCCTGGACGACGCCACCCGCGGCGACATGGAGGCCCGCCTCGGCGCGGACTTCTCCGACGTCCGCATCCACGACGACGGTGCGGCCAGGGCGTCCGCCGCCGAGGTCGGGGCCCGCGCCTACACCTCGGGCAGTCATGTCGTCCTCGGCACGGGCGGCGGGGACCGGCACACCCTCGCCCACGAACTCACCCATGTCATCCAGCAGCGGCAGGGCCCGGTCGCCGGAACCGACAACGGCGCGGGGCTGAAGGTCTCCGACCCGTCGGACCGCTTCGAGCGCGAGGCGGAGGCCAACGCCGCCCGGGTCATGGCGCCCGGCCACCGGCCCGCCGCGGACGTGCAGCGCCGTACGGAGCCCCCGGCACCCTCGGGGGCGGGGCTCGCGGTGCAGCGCGTGGACAACCCGCGGGAGCGCCTGACGGAGGAGTACTGGGAGGGCCGGGCGGGGGTGGGCGGGAAGGACAAGGCGTCCGCCAAGGAGAAGGCCAAGCTGCAGGCCGAGTCGAAGAAGAAGGCGAAAGGCTTCAAGGCGGGCAAGCCACGCAGGATCGACGACATCATCGCGTCCGTCGGCCCCCGCCTCCTCGCCGAACTGGCGACGAAGCCGCAGACGGACGGACAGCTGGAGCTGTACCGCTCCATGAGCTTCGAAGAGGCCTACGCCGCCCTCACCTACTGGGGGGACGAGGGCGCGCGCGAGGAGCTGCTGGCGTACGTCGCGTCCGGGACCGGCACGGCGAAGGAGTTCCGCCAGAAGGGATTCACGGGCCTCACGATCGGCGCGCACCTCGGCGATCAGGGGCAGGCCGACGGGTACTACGACATGGAGGGCGAGTCCTACGTGGTGCAGCTCAGGTTCACGCTGAAGCCCGGCGCCCACGAACTCCTCTTCAGCCCGGAGTACATGGCACTCGGCCCCGGGTACAAGAACGACCTGATCCGCAAGGCGAACAAGAGCGGCGGGACGTACCAGAACGCGACGGCGAACGAGGGCACGCTGGGCGGGTACATCGGTGTGAAGGCCGAGGACAGGGAGCCCTACAGCCTGGGCATCGCGCAGGGCAACAACGGCAAGAACGGCCGCGAACTCGGCCCCAGCCAGCTCCTTTTCCAGCTGTTCGTGGAAAAGGTCGAGCTCGTGAAGAACCGGTCGGGGAAGCCGCTGCCCGGTGAGACCGAGGCCGCTCAGGCGGAACTGGTGGGCTGAGCGCCCGCCGGACCCATGACCCCCCGCACCACCCCCAGCTCCACCAGGTCCTGGGGGCGGATGCGGAGCGCGTCCGCCGTCGCCTCCACCTCGTCCGGGCGGCGCTTCAGGATGGCCGCGGCCAGTTCCGGGGCGATCACCGAGAAGTAACTGTCCGGCGTGACCCATGTGTTGCCCGGCGCGGCGAGCGCCAGCGCGCCGCCGGAGCCGCCCTCGCCGATCACCAGGGTGGTGAGCGGGGTGCGGGCGGCGGCCACCGCGCCGAACAGGTCCGCGACGGCGGCGCCCGCGCCCTGCCGTTCCGCGGCCGCGTCGTTCGCCGCGCCCGGGGTGTCCACCAGGGTCAGCACCGGGATGCCCAGCCGGTCCGCGAGCCCGACCAGACGGGCCGCGGTGCGGTATCCGGCGGGGCGGGTGGCCGTGCCGGTCTGCGCCGCGTACGCGACCGTACGGCCCTCGTGCTCGCCGAAGCCGCAGAGCATGCCGTCGGGGTCGGTGCCGCCGCAGCGGTCCCCGGAGAGGGTGACGCGTGAGGCGAAGTACGCGTCCAGGTAGGCGGCGGCGCGCGGGCGACGGGGCGAGCGGGCCCGGCGGACGGCGTCCCAGCCGGTGGCCGGGAGGTCCGGCACGCCCAGTGCGTGCGGCGGCGGGGCCGGTTCGGCGGAGGGGCGGGTCAGCAGCCGCAGCCAGCGGCCCAGGGTGCCGCGCAGCTCCTCGGGGCGGACCAGCGCGTCCGCCGCGCCCGCCGCCACCTGCGCCTCGGCCGTGTACGCCGCGGGGTCCGCGTCCGCCGGGCGGACCCGTGAGCCGGCGAAGCCGACCTGCGCGCCGGGCAGGGCGAGGACCACGTCCGCGCCCGCGCCGAGCGTGGCCCAGCCGCCGCCCGTCGTGGGGTCGCGCAGTACGGCTGTCTGGGGCAGCCCGGCCCCCCGGAGCCGCGCCGACGCGCGTGCCACCCGCTGGAGCTGGGTCAGGGCGAGCATGCCCTCCTGCATCCGGCTGCCGCCGGTGGCGACCAGGGACACCAGCGGCAGCCGGTGGGCGCGGGCGTGCGCGTACGCCGCCTCCAGACGGTCACCGGTTCCCTCGCCGAGGGAACCGCCGAGGAAGCCGAACTCGAAGGCGACGAGCACCGCCCGGGTGCCCTCGACGTCCGCGACCCCGCAGACCACGGACTCGTCCTCGCCGGTGCGTGCGGCGGCGCGGGTGCGGGCGGCGTCGTAGCCGGACCAGCCGAGCGGTCCGTCCGGCGACGACTGCCGCGGCGGATACGGCAGTTCGGTGAACGTGCCGGTGACGAGCGCGACGGCCTCGCGGGCCGAGGACCGGTCAGCCATGCGTCAGCGCCCGCTTCATGATCTTGCCCATGTCGTTGCGGGGCAGGACGTCGAGATGGCGGACCACGCGGGGGCGCTTGTGCGGGGCGAGACGCGCGGCCACATGGGCGGCCAGCTCCTCCAGGCCGGGTGGTGACTGCAGGTCGGCCGGCACCACCCAGGCCACGATCCGCTCGCCCAGGTCGGCGTCCGGCTCCCCGGTGACGGCGGCCTCCTTCACGCCCGGGTGCTCCAGCAGCGCGTTCTCGATCTCACCGGCGCCGATCTTGTAGCCGCCGCTCTTGATCAGGTCGGTGGCCTTTCGGCCGACGATGCGGACGTCGCCGCCGGGGTCGCGCACCGCCATGTCACCGGTGCGGAACCAGCCGTCGGCGGTGAACGCCTCGGCCGTCGCGTCCGGCCGGTTGAGGTACTCGGTGAACAGGTTCGGGCCGCGCACCTGGATCTCGCCCACCGTCTCGCCGTCGTACGACGTCACGGGGGAGCCGTCCTCCTCCACCAGCCGCAGTTCGACCCCCGGCAGGGGCACGCCCACCGAGCCGGGGCGGGTCGCGCCGTCCACGCGGACGCTGGTGTTCATCAGCGTCTCCGTCATGCCGTACCGCTCGACGACCCGGGCCCCGGTCGCCGCCGTGATCCGCTCGTGGTCGTGCACCGGCAGCGCGGCCGACCCCGACACCAGCAGCCGGGCCCCGGACAGCGCCCGCACCAGCTCCGGCTCGGCGGGCAGCGCCTCCGCGATCCGGTGGTACATCGTCGGCACGCCGAACAGCATGGTCGCGCCGTCGTTCAGCTCGCGGGCCACGCCCTCGGTGGTGAACCGGCCCAGATGGCGCACCGCGCCGCCGCGGCGCAGCGGGCCGAGCGTGCCGAGGACCAGGCCGTGCACGTGGAACAGGGGCAGGCCGTGCACCAGCACGTCGTCGGCCGTCCACCGCCAGGCGTCGGCGAGGGCGTCCAGCGTCGAGGCGATCGAACGGCGGGGGACGACCGCGCCCTTGGGCGGGCCGGTGGTGCCGGAGGTGTAGACGATCAGGGCGGGGTCCTCCGGGTCCCGCTCCCGGTCGTCGGGCACGGAGGCCGGGTCCGCCGCGCGGGCCGGGTCCACGTCGACGCGGGGGAGGGCGGCCGGTGCGGCGGGCAGGCCGGTGCCCTGTGCGGTGAGGAGTACGTCGGGGGCGCTGTCGCCGAGGATGTGGTCCAGCTCCCGCTCGCCCGACCTGGGGTTGAGCGGGACCACGACCACCCCGGCGAGCAGGGCCGCGGTGACCGCGACCGCGGTCTCCAGGGCCGGCGTGGCCCAGACGGCGGCCCGGCGCACCCCCTTCAGATCCCCGGCCACCGCGCCGGCCGCGGCGGCGAGCTCCCCGTACGTCAGTGCGCGCTCGCCGAAGCGCAGGGCGGGACGGCCGGCGGAGCCGCCGGCCGGGCCGTCGGTGAGGGCCGGGAAGAGAGAGGACACGCGTCGTACTCCTTGGGTAGCTGTCGTCGGCCGCCGCCGTCCCGCGGCCGTGGTGCGCCGGGACCCGCTGCGTCCAGGGTCCTACCCCCAACCCGGCACGACCACCACCAGCCACCCCACCACCGCTCCCGTCCCGGACCGCGAGCGGCGCCCGGACGACGCCCTGACCGCGCCGCGGGCCGCACGCGCCCACCCGGCGGAGGGGAACCGATGCGGGCGGTGCGGGCGTGGTGGTCGGGCGGTGGTTGTTAGCCTCCTTCGGCAAGGATGTGGTCGAGGGAGGGTGGCGGGGTGCGGGTTGCGTTGGTTACCTGTGCGGGTGGGGCCGATGTGGCTGACGACCGGGATCTGCCGGGGCTCGTGGGGGCGTTGAACGCGGCCGGGGTCGAGGCGTCCGCGGAGGTGTGGGACGACGACGCCGTCGACTGGGGGCGGTTCGACCTCGCCGTGATCCGCTCCACCTGGGACTACAGCTGGCGCACGACGGAGTTCACCGCGTGGGCCGAACGGTGCGGGAAGCTGACCCGGCTGGCCAACCCGGCGGACGTGGTGCGGTGGAACACCGACAAGCGCTACCTCGCCGACCTCGCCGCGGCCGGTGTGCCCGTGGTGGAGACGCGGTACCTGGCGCCGGGGGACGACGTCGACCTGCCGGACGGCCACGAGTTCGTGGTGAAGCCCGCCTCCGGGGCCGGTGCGCGGTTCGCCGCCCGGTACACGCCTCGCGAGCGCGACACGGCCGTGGCGCATGTGCGGCGCATGCACGCCGAAGGGTTCACCGCGATGGTGCAGCCGTACGTGCGGGCCATCGACACCGGCGGGGAGCGGGCGCTGCAGTTCTTCGGCGGGACGCTGCTGCACGCCAGCCGGAAGGGCCCCGTGCTCGCGCCCGGTACGCCCTACGACCAGCGCAAGGTGGCCCACCCGGGGCTGACGGACTGGACGCCGACCGAGGCCGAGACCGCCGTCGCCGAGCGCGCCCTGGCCGCCGTGCCCGGCGCGCCCGAGCTGCTGTACGCGCGGGTCGACCTGGTGGACGGCGACGACGGGCTGCCCCGGGTGATGGAGCTGGAACTGGTCGAGCCGAACCTGTTCCTGTGGCTGCACCCGGAGTCGGTGCCGCTCGTCGTGGAGCGGATCATCCGGGCGGCGCGGCGCTGACCGCTGTGCGCTGGAGCAGGCCCCAGGTGAACTCGGCGACCACCTCCTGACGGGCGCCCGCCGCGTCGGGGGCCGTGAAGGCCAGACCCCAGCGGGTGGGCGCCGAGCCCTCCAGCGGGCGGGCCGGGGCGAAGGCGCGGGCGGCCTCGTCCACCGTGCACGACCAGGGCGTGAGGTCCTCCACCGTGCGCAGCACGGGGGCCGGTGCGCCCGGCGCGCGGACCAGCCACTCGTTCCACACCGCGCCCCCGCCCGCCGGGGTCAGCACCTCGAAGCGCAGGTCCGGCCAGAGCGGGACCGGCCAGTGCCATGCCTCGCAGTCCAGGTCGCCGACGCGGCGCGGGGTACGTGACTCCGGCTCGCCGAGTACGGAACGGTAGCGGGACAGCGCCGGGCGGGGGCGGGGTGAGCGGACCATCGCCTGCCAGCGGCGGTTGGCCTCGCGCATGTCGGCGAGGGAGGCGCCCAGGCGGCGCCGGGCGTCCTCCACCGGGGCGGGGTTGTGGTCGGCCATGCGGCGGAGCAGTACCAGTTGGAAGTGGAGGGGGGTGAAGGGTTCGGGTGGGTGTCGTTCGGTGGGCACGGGGTCATCGTCGCCCATCGGCGGATGTTCGGGAGTTGGGTGTGCGGGTGTGTGGGGGTTGGGTGCGCAGTTCCCCGCGCCCCTTTGGGGCACCTGTGGTGCGGGTGGTGGTTCTGGTGTGGGGCCGCTGGGGCTGGTCGCGCAGTTCCCCGCGCCCCTTTGGGGTGGCTGTGGTGCGGGTGGGGTCTCGGGTGCGGGGCCGCTGGGGCTGGGTGCGCAGTTCCCCGCGCCCCTTTGGGGCACCTGTGGTGCGGGTGGTGGTTCTGGTGTGGGGCCGCTGGGGCTGGTCGCGCAGTTCCCCGCGGC
>NZ_JBITSH010000002.1:602670-777140 GCF_044540535.1 Streptomyces sp. NPDC085937
GTTGGGTGCGCAGTTCCCCGCGCCCCTTTGGGGCACCTGTGGTGCGGGTGGTGGTTCTGGTGTGGGGCCGCTGGGGCTGGTCGCGCAGTTCCCCGCGGCCCTTTGGGGTGGCTGTGGTGCGGGTGGTTGCCCCGGTGCGGGTGTGTGGGGGCTGGTCGCGCCGTTCTCCGCGCCGCTTGGGGGCGTTGCCCTTGAAGGGGGGTGTGGCTAGCCTGTGTTCGTCATGCCGATCGTGTGTTGGTATATCGAACGCTAGGAGGGGGCCGGTCGTGGGACGACTCGTACCAGCCGTGACCCGGGCTCTCGACATCCTCGAGCTCTTCCTCGACGGGGACGGCACGCTCTCCGCCCCCGACATCGTGCGGAAGCTGCAACTGCCCCGCACCACCGTCCACGAGCTGGTCACCACGCTCGCGGCACGCAAGTACATCGTCCCGGTGGCCGGTCAGCCGGGCCGCTACCGGCTGGGCGTCCGGCCGTACCAGCTGGGCGCCCGCTACGCCGAGCACCTGGACCTGGCCGCCGAGGGCCAGCAGGTCGCCCGGTCCGTCGCCGAGACCTGCGACGAGACCGTGCACGTGGCGATCCTGGAGCACACCGACGTCATCTACATCGCCAAGGTCGACTCCACGCATGCGGTGCGGATGGTGTCGGCGGCCGGCCGCCGGCTCCCCGCGCACTGCACGTCCGTCGGCAAGATGCTGCTGGCCTCCCTCCCCGAGCCGGAACTGGCCGCGCGCTTCCCCGACGGCGCCGAGCTGGCCGCGATGACCCCGAACAGCATCACCGACCCGGCCGTCCTGCGCGAGAGACTCGCGGAGATCCGCGGCCGGGGCGTGGCGGTGGAGAGCCGGGAGTCCAACCCGGACGTCTCCTGCGTCGCCGCGCCGGTGCGCGACCGCACCGGACAGGTGGTCGCCGCGCTGTCCATTTCCGTACCGATGATCCGCTGGAGCGACGACCGCCTGGGCGAGCTGGAGCAGCTCGCCGTCAAGGGCGCCGCCGAACTCTCCGAGCGCCTTGGCCACAGGAGCATGGCATGACACTCGCGTTCGACGTCGCGGTCCGCGCGGAGGCGGAACTGGGCGAGGGCCCCACCTGGGACCCGGCCACCGGCCGGCTGCTGTGGATCGACATCCTGAGCTCCCGGCTGCACACCTACGACCCCGCCACCGGCCGGCGCACCGTGCGCCGCACCGAGCAGCACGTGGGCGCGGTCAAGCCCCGCGCGGGCGGCGGCCTGGTGCTGAACCTGCGGGACGGCGTCGGCCTGCTCGACCCCGACGACACCTTCCGCTGGCTGCACCGCGAACCGGTCCCCGGCCGCCGGGGCAACGACGCCGCCGTCGCCCCCGACGGCAGCCTCTTCGCGGGCACCATGCGCTACGACGAGGCGACCGGCGGCGGCACCCTGTCCCGGGTGACCGGCGACGGCACGGTCACCGTCCTGCTCGACGACGCGACCGTGAGCAACGGCACCGGCTGGAGCCCCGACGGCCGGCTGATGTACTACATCGACACGCCCACCCGGCGCGTCGACGTGTTCGACGCCGGCGAGGACGGCACGGTCTCCGGCCGCCGCCCGCTCGCCGTGATCGAGGAGGGCGCCGGTTTCCCCGACGGCCTCACCGTCGACGCCGACGGCTGTGTGTGGGTGGCCCTGTGGGACGGGGCGGCGGTGCGCCGCTACACCCCGTCCGGCGAGCTGGACCGGGTGATCGAGCTGCCCGTCCCGCGCGTCACGGCCTGCGCCTTCGGCGGCCCCGCGCTGACCGACCTCTACCTCACCACGGCCCGTGTGGGCCTGACCGCCCCGCACCCGCTCGCCGGGTCCCTGCTGGTGGTGCCGGGTGCGGGCAAGGGCGTGGCCCAGCCCGCCTTCGTCGGCTGAGGCGGCCGGGGGCCTCAGGTCAGGCCGGCCGCCTTGCGTTCCTCCGCCGTCAGCGGCGGGGCCGTCAGGGCGGGCTTCAGCGGCCCCGCCAGCGCCGCCACCAGCACGGACGGGGTCAGCAGCACCCCCGCGCCCCGCTCCAGCGAGGTCACGTCGGTGACCCGCCGCGCGATGCGCCCGTTCCCGGTGGCCGTGTACATCAGCCGGCCGACGTACGCGGCCAGCCACCGGTCCCGCGCGGACGGGACGCCGTGGGTCGGGCCCGGGTAGAACACGTCCTGGCCCAGGGCGAGGTCCCAGGCCGCGCCCACCGGCCGGGCCACCGCACGCTGTGCGCGGCGGGCCAGTCCCGGCGTCCCCCAGCCGTGCCGGCGCACCGTCGCGCGCAGCGCCGCCGCGCCGCGCGCGGCCACCGCCATGCCGTGGCCGTAGACGGGGTTGAGCGCGGTGAGCGCGTCCCCGACCACCACCAGGTTCTCCGGCCACTCCTTCATCCGCTCGTAGAAGAAGCGGCGGTTGCCGGTGGCCCGGGTGACGGACACCTCCGTCCGTGGGACCGCCGCGCCGAGCAGGTCGGCTATCAGCGGGTGGCGCAGCTCCTCGCGGGCGTACCGCTCGAAGTCGTCGGCCCGGGAGGTGGGTTCGCCGCCCCGGGTGCCGAAGAGGGTGACCAGCCAGTGTCCGTCCTCCACGGGCAGCAGCACCCCGCCGCGGCCCGGCTCCCCGGTGCGCGGGTCCTGCTGCACGTTGACGACCGGGAAGCCGTCCCGGGCCCCCTCCGGGGCGCGGTAGAGGCGGCTGGCGTACACCAGCCCGGTGTCGACGTCCCGGCGCTCGACAGCGGGCAGACCGGCGTCGGCCAGCCACCGGGCGGTGCGGGAGGCGCGGCCGGTGGCGTCGATCACCAGATCGGCCCGCAGCGTGCGTTCGGCGCCGTCGTGCGCGCGGACCCGGACACCGGTGACGGCGGCGCGGGTGCCGTCGAGCGCGAGGATCTCGGTCCGGTCGAGCAGCTCGACCCGTTCGTCGCCGAGCACCTCCGCCCGTACGGTCGCCTCCAGCAGGTCCCGGGTGCACAGCAGCATGAAGTGGGACTCGTCCCAGCGCCGGTACCAGCCGTGCGGTGACAGCACCACGGTGTTCGCGGTGACCGGCTGGCGGTGGGCGCCCGCCGCCAGCAGCCGCCCGGTGGTGCCCGGGACCAGTTCCTCCAGGGCGCGCGCCCCGCCCGACCACAGCTGGTGCGCGTGCCGGGCCTGCGGGACGCCGCGCCGGGACTCGGGACCGGAGGGCAGCGCGTCGCGCTCCACCACGGTGACCCGGGCGAACGGGGCCAGGGCCCGGGCGGCGAGCAGCCCGGCGAAGGATCCGCCGAGCACGACGGCGGTGGCGGGACGTCCGCTCATGGACGGGCGTCTTCTCTCTGGGACGGCGGGCACGCTCTTCGTTCTCCTGACGTGTCGTCGGTTCTCACGGGGATCTCATGGGGATCTGTTCCTCCGGTGCGCGCCCGCCCTCGGCGCCGGGCGGGCGCTACGGTCACCGGGCCGGTTCCCCGCGCCCGGCGGACGCGCCGCGCGGGACGCCCTCCGAGGCGTCCGGCGCGAGGGCGGCGGCACGCGCGCGGACCGCCTCGACGGTGTGGGGGCGGCGCAGTTCCCGGGAGACGGCACCGATCTCCCGCAGCAGGTCGGTGGTGTCGGAGTCCTGCGTGCCCTCGCCGTCCGGCGAACGGCGCCGGCACTCGACGGCCTCCAGGATCGCCACGGCGTTCGCCAGCGCCCCGGCCCGCTCCGGCGGGAACCCGAGGCCGCGTGCCGCCTCGCGCGTGCGGGCGCGCCGTTCCTCGTCGATGTGCCGCGCCAGGGACAGCAGTTCGTCGCGGATGAAGGTCTCCCGGCGGATCAGCCGCAGCTCCGGGGTGGCGCGCAGCAGGAGCGGCACGCTCCTGCCGTTGGCCGAGCGCATCAGCTCGTACAGGGGCCGCAACCGGTGGTGGGCGAGCCGGACGCGCCAGCGCTCGTGCAGGTACTGGCCGGCGTGCGGGAGGATGAAGCCCACCGCGATCAGGATGGCCGACAGGCAGGCGACGGGCGGCGCCAGGTCGGTGCTGAGCCAGTCCAGGTCGTTCCCGGTCCAGCGGGCGCCCACGGCGGTGAGTTTGGCGGCGTCGAAGACGAGATTCAGCGCGTAGCCGACGCCCAGGCACTTCAGGCCCCACCGCAGCCAGGCGTCCAGTCCCGCGGTCTGCACCCAGTTCCACAGCAGCCGGCACGTGATCAGGACGGCGACGGTGTGCGCGAGCAGGTAGAGCAGGATCTGCTCGCGCATGAACGGCGTGTTGGCGTAGTACGTGTCCAGGTCCCGCAGCCGCTCCTCGGACGCGTCCGCGAGGAAGAACAGCACCCACAGGGCGACGATCACCCCGGAGTAGAGGGAGACCACCCAGCGCATCGCCCGCCGGGTGGCGGCGGAGCGGTCCGACAGCCCGTTGCGCCAGGCGATGATCAGCAGCAGGCAGGAGGCGCAGAACGCGGTGAGCAGGGAGTAGCACCACGGCGCCGAGATGTTCGGCACCCCCGTGAGGCGGTTGACCCGGGCGATGGTGGTGGGCGCCACGAAGACGAAGACCGTGCAGGCGAGCAGGAGCAGCCCGCCCACCGCGCGCAGCAGCGGGTCCCGCCACAGACGGACGATGGTGGGCAGCTTGATGACCAGGGCCGCGGTGAGGACGCCCGTGGGGATCCAGAAGGAGATGTAGAGGTCGTCGAGGACGTCGGCGGGGGTGAGGGCGAGCGGGGCGGTCACCGGCGCGTGCCTTTCCCGCCGCGGTAGCCCAGGGCCCGCTGGACGAGGCCGCCGCCGTCGCCGGTGTCCCGGTCGTCCGGGTCGTCCAGGAAGGGGCGTACGGCGGCGGCCATCCGGTGCCCGAACTCGTCGGCCTCGGCTTCGTCGGCCTCGCGTGAGCCGTGGCGCGCGGCCATCACCAGCGCGGTGTCCCAGTCCGCTGCGTCACCCGCCAGGACCCGCCGCGCCCCGGCCGGGGCATGGTGCCGGTGGCCGGCGTGCATGTGCCACAACTCGTGGCCGAGGATGACCAGTTGCTGCATGGCTTCCGCCCGTTCCTCCACGATGACCAGGTCGAAGTCCTGGAACTCCACCCACAGGCCGGTCACTTCGATCTCGTCCGGGAAGCGTTCGAAGCGCAGGACCACGGGCCGTCCGCCGCGCCGCGCGCTCATCTCCTCGCACAGTCCCCGGCAGGCCGCCCGAACGTCCGTGAACGGCCGGGGCCGTGCGCGCAGCGCCGCGGAGAGATCGCGGGCCAGGCGGCGCAGGGCGGCGCGGGTGCGGGACCGCCGCAGCGTGGAGGCGAGCCGTACGGCCCGCGTCCGTGCGCCCGCGTCATCCATCTGGTCCCCTCGCCCGTGCGACCGCCGCACGTCAGGCCGTTCGAGAGTACGCGGCCGGAAGTGCCCGCGTCACGCGATCCGGTGACCGCCGGACGGCAGGAACGGCCGTGCGGGCTGCGCGCCGGGCGAGTTCTGTCCGGGGCATTGACGCGGCACGACCCGACACCTACGGTCCCGTTCGAAGTTACGGGCGTTATTCGGTATACCGAACATCCAGTGCCGGATCATGGTGGGCGTCGGTCTCGCCGGCCTCGCCGGCCGGTGACGCTCCCGCAGCAGGACCCGACCCGTCGAAAGGACACGATGCGCACCGCCCGCTTCACCCTGGACCCCGCCTTCACCGTCGGCCCGGTCGACCCCCGCCTGTTCGGCTCCTTCGTCGAACACCTCGGCCGGTGCGTCTACACCGGCGTCTTCGAGCCGGGTCACCCCACCGCCGACGCCGACGGCATCCGCGGTGACGTCCTGGACCTGGTCCGCGAGCTCGGCGTCACCGCCGTCCGCTACCCCGGCGGCAACTTCGTCTCCGGCTACCGCTGGGAGGACTCCGTCGGCCCCGTGGAGGACCGCCCGCGCCGGCTGGACCTGGCGTGGCGCTCCACCGAGACCAACCGCTTCGGCCTGTCCGAGTACATCGCGTTCCTGCGCAAGATCGGCCCGCAGGCCGAGCCGATGATGGCGGTCAACCTCGGCACCCGGGGCGTCGCCGAGGCCCTCCAGCTCCAGGAGTACGCCAACCACCCCGGCGGCACCGCCCTGTCCGACCTGCGCGCGGAGCACGGCGACAAGGACCCCTTCGGCATCCGGCTGTGGTGCCTGGGCAACGAGATGGACGGCCCCTGGCAGACGGGCCACAAGACCGCCGAGGAGTACGGCCGGATCGCCGCCGAGACCGCCCGCGCCATGCGCCAGATCGACCCCGGCGTGCAGCTCGTCGCCTGCGGCTCCTCCGGCCGGTCCATGGCGACCTTCGCCGAGTGGGAGGCGACCGTCCTGCGGGAGACGTACGACCTGGTCGACTACATCTCCCTGCACGCCTACTACGAGCCGCTCGACGGGGACGTGGACTCCTTCCTCGCCTCCGCCGTCGACATGGAGACCTTCATCGAGGACGTGGTCGCCACCTGCGACCACGTCGGGGCCCGCCTGAAGTCCCGGAAGAAGATCAACCTCTCGTTCGACGAGTGGAACGTCTGGTACATGTCCCGCACCGAGGAGCAGGTCGGCGCCCTGGACTGGCCCGAGGCGCCGCGCCTGCTGGAGGACAGCTACAGCGTCACGGACGCCGTCGTGTTCGGCTCGCTGCTGATCGCGCTGCTCCGGCACGCCGACCGGGTCACCGTCGCCTGTCTCGCCCAGCTGGTCAACGTCATCGCGCCGATCATGACCGAGCCGGGCGGGCCGGCCTGGCGGCAGACGACGTTCTTCCCGTTCGCCCAGGCCTCGACGTACGGCCGCGGCGAGGTCCTCGACGTGCGCGTGGACTCACCGACGTACGACACGAAGAAGTACGGGGAGGCGGATCTGCTGCACGCGACGGCGGTGCGCGGCGAGGACGGCTCGGTCACCGTGTTCGCCGTCAACCGCTCCCGCACCGAGCCGCTGCCGCTGGACGTCGCGCTGAACGGGCTCGGCCCGACGTCCGTCGTCGAGCACAGCGTGCTCGCGGACGCCGACCCGGACGCGCGCAACACCCTCGCCGAGCCCGGGCGGGTGGTGCCGCACGCGGCCGAGGGCACCAGCCTGGACGGCGGGCGGCTGACCGCCGTGCTGGAGCCGCTGTCGTGGAACGTGATCCGGCTGGCGTGACCGCCGCCCGGTGGGCTCACCTCCCCGGTGGGTCCACCGGCTCGACCGGGACACCGCCGCGTACCGCGTCCAGCAGCGTCAGCCGGACCGTGTGCGGCCCGGCCGGCGTGGTCCCGTCGGACAGCACCGCCAGCGCCAGGGTGTTCGAGCCGCGGGCTCGCAGGATGCCGTTCGGCAGCACGAAGGTGTGCTGCGGGCCCACGTCGTTGACGTACTGGCCGAGGTTCCAGCCGTTGAGGAAGATCTGCACCCGGTAGGCGCGCTCCGGGTCGTCCTCCAGGGTGAGCCCGACGGACGCGTCCAGGTCGGGTCCGAGCCCGAGCCGGAAGCGGGTGCGGTACCAGGCCACGCCCTGCCGCCGCTCCGCGCGCGGGAGCTCCACCGTCCGCCAGCGGCGGTCGTCGTGGTCCGGCAGGTGCCAGCCGCGCCGTTCGCCGTACAGCCCGCCGTTGTTGTACGGCCCGCACACCCGCTCCGGCTCGGCGGCGCCCCTGACGCGCCACTCGACAGCGGGGGTGCCGCCCGTGAACTCGACGGCGACCAGCCCGCGCGCGGCCTTGTGGGCGTCCTCGCCGGGAGCGGTCCCGGCGTGCTGCATGGGCCGTACGAGCACGGACAGCACGTGCTCACCGGGGGTGCGCAGCGCCTCGGGGACGTCGAGGCGCGCGGTGGCCGTCCAGGTGCCCTGACCGGCGGTGTCCCCGTCCGGCACCGGCATGCGGTGGGTGCCGAGCGGCCGGCCGTCCAGCCAGGCCATCAGCAGGCCCTGCGTGCCGGTGCTGTACGACAGTGCCACCGACCGGACGCCGGTGGTGTCCTCCGTCCGCCCCCGGTACCAGACGTCGCCGTGGTGGAAGCCGTAGTCGTCCGCGAACAGCACGGGCCCGCCCTCGGGAACGGGCGTGGTGCTGTGGGACGTGGTGCGGCCGGCCACCGTCCACGCGGAGTCGTCGAAGTCCGGGTCGGACTCCGGGTTCTCGGTGCGGAACCGCCAGCCGTCGAGGGCGGGCAGCACCACCGCGCGCACGCCCGGCATCAGCCCCTCCATCACCCGGCTGCGGGCCCGGCCGACGTAGGTGGGGACCGGCTCGCCGTTCCAGGTGACCTCGGCGATCCCGCGCGGCCCCCACACCTCCACGCCCGTCTCGATGCCGACGTCGCCGGTCAGGTGGAGCGTGGAGTCGCGCAGTTCGGCCGAGCGCAGCAGGGCGGGGCCGTAGACCAGCAGCGGCCCGGCCGGGGTCTCGTACGGCCACAGGCGCAGCGCGGTCTCGTCGTCGGCGAACAGCAGCACGAGGGGGGTCTCGGAGTCACCGTCCTTGACCAGCACCCGGCTCAGGCCGCCCACCCCGAGCGGTACGACCACGTTCAGCCGGCCCCGTTCGTAGGCCCAGGCCGGTTCGGTGTCCGCGCGGTCGACGCCCGGCTGCCGCTCGCAGTCCAGCGCCAGCTGGGCGCTCTCCCCGTGCCGGCCGACGAACACGGCCACGTCCTGCCGCCCGGTGGAGATGCCGAGCATCGGCTGGGCGGTGGTCCAGGCGAGTGTGCGGTGGCCGAGGCGCAGGTCGGCGGCGAGCAGCTTGGCGTCCCCGGCGGCCACGGTGACCGGCACCTCGATGCCGGTGCCGGGCAGCGGGGCGCGGACCTCCTCGTCGGTGTCGTTGTGCACCACGTACACCCGCGCGCCGGTGTCGGGGTTGGTGAGGTGGCGCACCGTCAGCCGGCCGTCCGCCGCCCGCCGCGGACCGTCCCCGTCCTCCTCCAGCCGGGCGAGGTCCGGCACGGTCCGCACCAGGTGCCCGAGCTGCTGGACGGCGGCCATGTTCGGCGCAGGCCTGCGCCCCTCGTCGAGCACCGCCCCGTAGTCGTACGAGGTGTACACGCCCGGCCCGGGCAGCCAGCCCCACGACGTGCCGCCGAATCCCATGCCGGTGTGGTGCACGGTGATCCGGCCGGCGAGGGCGGTGAGACGGCGCCGCCGCTCGTGCACGGCGTCGTGGACCTCGCGCACCCTGGTGTACCCCTCGCCGCCGGAGGGCGCCCCGCCCCACGGGTCGGCCGCGCCGCCGCCCGCCCCGGCGGAGAAGCCGGCCGTGCGGGGCCCGGTGCCGCGGTCGCCGAACCAGCCCTCGCCGTCCAGCACCGGTACGTCGATGCGGTCGGCGCGCACCTTCGCGTACAGGCGGGCCCGGTGGGCGCGCGCGGCCGGGTCGTCGGCGGGCACCGGACTCCCGTCCTCGAGCCGGTACAGCAGCACGGTGCCGCCGCCCGCGGTGAACAGGTGGCGCACGGCGATCGCGTCGACCGCGCCCAGCCACTCCTCCGCGTGCCGCAGGTACTCGGGGTCGTCGGTGCGCGCGGTCCCCGCGGCGGCCGTCAGCCAGCCGGGGAGGCCGCCGGCGTCCAGGTCCGCGCCGAGGTAGGGGCCGGGCCGCAGCACCACGTACAGCCGCTCCTCGGCGGCCGTGGACAGGAAGCGGTTCAGGTCGCGCACCCCGGTGAAGTCGTGCACGCCGGGCGCGGGGGAGTGCACATTCCAGGGCACGGGCACGTCGACCGCGTTGAAGCCGTGGGCACGCAGCTTCTGCAGCACGTCCCGCCACAGCGACGGGCTCGGCAGCCGGAACGGGTGCGTCTCGGCGGACCACAGCACCAGGCGCCGGCCGTCGACCAGCAGGGAGTGCCGGTCGAAGGCGACGCGGTGGCGTCCGCCGTCCGCGGCCGGCGGCGGGGGCGGCGGTCCGGTCGGCGCGACGCGCGGCCCCTGCGGGCCGGTCGCCGCCCCGCCGCTGCCGGCCAGCGCGAGGCCGAGCGCGGCCGTGCCGGTCAGGGCGGTGAAGGTGCGCCTGCTGAGCTCCAAGGGAGCGCCTCCTGGTCTGTGCCACAAGCGGTGCGGGGCCATTGTCCACGAACCGGAGCGCCCGCCGTTCACACGGCGGGTCCGGTACGTCCGCCCGCGCACCGGCGATTTACGGACCGGAGTGAATGGCCTGAGTTCGCCCTGTCCCGCGGCCTCCGCGCGTCCCTACGATGCGAGCGCTCCCGGTCTTCACCGCTCCTTCATGTCTCCTTCACGAAGCCGGGAGTACGTGTGCGCGCATGCTTGGCATGTGCATGACGTTTCAACCATCGCACAGAACCCCCGCGCAGAACCCCGCACAGCACGTCGTACGGCACCCCGTACGACGTGACCCCCCACCGAAGGACGGAGAACCATGGCTGGTGGCCTGCTTCTCGGCGTGGCGGCGGCCGCGCTGCTCGGCGCCGCGTTACCCGCGCACGACCCGGCGACCGGATTCGACGACCCCCCGCCGGACAAGATCGTCATCAAGGTCGCCACGGTGAACGGGTCGGGATGTCCCGCCGGTACCGCGGCCGTCGCCGTCTCGGCCGACAACACCGCGTTCACCGTGACCTACAGCGACTACCTCGCCCAGGCGGGCGGGAACTCCGACCCCACGGCCGGCCGCAAGAACTGCCAGCTCAGCCTGCTGGTCCACGTACCGGCCGGCTTCACCTACGCCATCGCCAGCGCCGACTACCGGGGCTTCGCCGCGCTCCAGCCCGGCGCCCGGGCCACCCAGCGGGCCTCGTACTACTTCCAGGGGTCGCCCAACACGGAGTACCGCAGCCACCCCTACACGGGTCCCTACGACGACAACTGGCAGGCCACGGACGAGACCGACTGGGCGCAGCTCGTCTACGCGCCCTGCGGTGTGCAGCGCAACTTCAACATCAACACCGAGCTGAGAGTCACCGCCGGGACCGACCCGCGGAAGGTCAGCTACATGACCATGGACTCCACGGACGGCGACATCAACACGGTGTACCACCTCGCGTGGAAGGAGTGCCCCGCGAAGTGACCGGACGGCGGGGGCGGGCGGACGCCCGCCCCCGCCGTGTCGCACGTGGCGCGCGACCCGCGGTCCCGCCGCGACGGCGACCAGGTCACCGCGCGCCGTCGCGGCCGCGCAGATGGCGCGAGCGCAGGGCCACCTCGAGGGCGAAGCGGTGGTCGGGGTCGGCGAGCCGGTCGCCCAGGTAGGTGTCCAGCGTCCGCAGCCGGTAGCGCACGGTCTGGGCGTGCACCCCCAGCATCTCGCCGACCTGTTCGGCCGGGGCGCGGGTGGACACGTGCACCCGGAGAGTCTCGACCAGGCGGTCGCGCCGCTTGGCGGTCAGCCCGTCGAGCGGCGCCAGCTCCCGGGCGGCGAGACGGTCGACCAGGGCGGGGTCGGACAGCAGCCACAGGGTCGTCAGATGGTCCTCGCAGCGGACCAGCGGGGCATCGGGCACGACGCCGTCGTCGACGAGCTGGAGCACGCGGCGTGCCCAGCGGACGGAGTCCGCCGCCTGGGCCACCGGCACGGTCAGGCCCACCGCGGCACGGGTGCCGGACAGGGCGGTGCGGATCATCTCGAGACGTTCGGGGGTGAGTTCCCCGGGCACCAGCAGATGCGGCTGGGGGATGTCGAAGTCGGCGAGGACATCGCTGTCGAGTCCTGCCTGGATGTGCTCGGGAACCGGGGGACGCAGGGCGACGAGGAAGCACGTCCGGGGCAGTTCCCAGGCCGCGGACGCGCACAGTTCGGAAACGGTCGTCTGCGGGAGAGGGGAGGCGGCCAGAAGCAGGTGTAACAGTTGTCTTCGTAACGCGGACACCTCCGAGGCGGCTCGGTCCCGTACCTCCGTGTACCCCTCCCGGGTGACGGCCTCCAGCTCCTCGACGTAGGCGAACAGGGCGTCGGCGAAGGCGAGGACCAGGGCGGGGGAGAGGCTGTGCTGCCGTCCCAGGGTCTTGGCCCGGCGCAGCGCGATGCGCGCGCCGAGCCGGTAGGCGCCCTGCAGCACCTCCAGGTCACGCCCCTCGTAGGCCTCGACCCGGCCGAACCTGCGCAGGAGGTCGTCCCGCAGCTCCGAGCTGGTGCCGGGGTCGGCCACCCGGTCCACGAAGGCGGTGAGCGCTTGTTCGACCCCCTGGCGGATGGCGTGCCCGTCGGGGCCGTTGAGCAGCCTGCCGTACACCGGGTAGACGCGGGTGACCTCGGTCCGTATCTCGTTCAGCAGTCCCGGCAGCAGCGGCCGCATGAAGGCGGCGAACTGCCGGGGGAGCGGGTCGAGCGGCTCGCCGAGCACCGAAGGACGTGCGATTGAGGGCATGACCGATCCCTTGTTGGCCGACCTGTCCGGCAGGACGGCCCGACCGGGTTACGCCCCGCGGGACGAAGCCCGGTCGGGCCGCCACGTGCACCGGTCTGAAAAGCTGACGGTAAGTCAACTTAATTGACTTGTACACCTCTTGTGCAGTAACCGCTTCACTGTGGCCGGTGTCCACCCCTGCGAGACGTGGGAAAGGGCCGGTCGGCGGGGTGTCACCGGACGGCGGAGTGCCAGTTTTCCGCCAGGACCTCGCCGGCCCGCGGAGCGGCGGTGCCGGGGGCGTTGAGGCCGGTGAGGTAGGTCCGCGTGTCGTTGAGGGTCAGGCTGTTGTTCCCGGCGGCGGAGGGCAGCCCGGTCTTGGCGTTGACCGCGGCGTTGATGAGACCGACGTTCAGTCCGCAGCCGGTGGCGCCGGGGACCGCGAAGGTGCTGTCGTTCTGGGTGGCGCCGGTGAGGTCGATGCGGCTCATCTCGCCGGCCGGGTCGGTGGTGCCGTCCCCCTGGAAGAAGGTCATGCCGAAGTCCGGGTAGTTCCGGTTCTCGGGCAGCAGCACGATCGGGTTGGCGGCCGTGCCGATGTAGCACTTGCTGCCGAGCAGCGGGTTCTCCAGGTGGATGCGGACCGGCAGGGCGACGATGGGCATGTCGGTCAGGACGCCGGCCGTCTGGTTGAAGTCGTAGGGCGCGCCGACCGACTCCATGGTCGCCGTGATCTTGTTGAGGCTGGAGTTCTCCAGCGACTCGCACAGGCCCGTGATCACGGGTATGGCGCTCGGACACATCAGGCCGAGCAGCCCGCCGGGCACGGTGGCGGGCTCGGCGATCAGCGCGCCGCCGGGCGGGGCCACCACACTGCTGGTGCCGTCCGCGTTCTGGACGATGCCGATCTGCAGGTTCGTCTTCCCGGTGACGACGGTGGTGTCGCCCAGCTTGATGGAGCCGCCGGAGGAGGTGGACACCACGCACTGCGGGGTTTTCTCGAAGCCGTCGGCGGCCAGCATCGCCGGCGCGTCCACGGGGCAGCGGGTGAAGGGCGCCCACTCGCCGTTCAGCGCGGGAGCGGCCGCGGTCGCCGTGGAGAGGGAGGCGAAGGCGCCGAGCGCGGTGAGCGCGGACACGGTGGCGAGTCTGGTGCGGGGGGTGAACGTGTGCATGGTGGTGGCCTTTCTCTGCGGGGAGGGGGCGGGCCGGGCGGCTCAGCGCTCGGCGACCGGGATCTGGTAGGGCTGGAGGTCCTCCGTGCACTGGCCCCGGGTGTCCGGGGTTTCGAACACCGGGACGAGAGGGGTGCACGTCTGGCCCTGGACCTGCTTGATGTAGTTGCCGGGGCCGGAGACGGAGGCGGTGAGCAGGCGGTCGAGGTCCTCGCCGTCGGTGCCGCAGCCGGTGAAGGCCGGGATGGTCACCTCGCCGGACAGCGGGCCGCCGGTGAGGACCGTGTAGCCGGTGACGTCCTCGCCGATGACCTGTTCGGCCTTGCCGTACAGCACCACGTGGTCACCGGGGTGCTTCGCGGGGTCCGGGTCGACGGAGGTGAGGGACGTCTCGGTCCGGCAGGCGGGACCGACGTCCAGCGGGGTGCCGTTGACCTCGAGGGCGGTGACGTGGGCGACCAGGGGGGCCCGTACGTAGGTCTCCGTGGTGATGAACGAGTCGGAGAACCGCATCTTCATGCGCGCGTCGATCGTCATGGGGCCCGTCTGCTTCAGCACCATGGTGGTCTTCACCGGGGTGAAGTCGAAGGAGAGGAAGGTGCTGTCGTAGGGCGGCGTCTCCCTGCGCCCCTGGTAACGGAACTCGCCGGTCGTCTCCAGGGTCATGACCAGGTGCTCCGGGTCGAAGGGTTCGTCGACCGGGATCTGGAACTCGCCCCCGTCGATCAGTACGCAGGACGGCGGGAGGTACGAAGCGCCTTTCTGTTTCTTCACGTTGGCGTAGCCGGTGACGTAGGCGTTGAGCGACAGGGGCGTGGGCGGATTCCGCTCGTCGTAGCGGCAGGGCGGCACGTCGTCACGGCCGGCGGCGGTGCCCGGTGCGTTCTCCGGCACCGTGGAGGACCGCTCGCCCTGCCGGTCCCGCGGTCCGTCCCCCGGTGCCGGGGACGTCCCGCCGGGTGCCGGTGCGGACGGCGGAGCGCTCGCCCCCGGCGCGTCCGGTCCCGCCGGCACGGTGGCCAGCAGCCCCCCGTCCGGCGCGTCCTCGGCGAGCGCGCAGTCGACGGTCAGCGGGCCGGTCCCCGTGCCGCCGGCGTCGTCCCCCGGACCGGGCGTCAGCTCGATCGTCATGCCGCCCGCGGTGAAGGTCAGGTCGTCGTCGCTCCGGCCCGTCACCGTGGGGACGTCGCCCCGCGTGGTCAGCGTCAGCGGCCCGGACTCCGGCAGGGCGACGGGGTCGGAGCTGCCCCGCCACGTCGCCGTGGCCGTGGCGGAGCCCTGGGCGACGTCCACGGCGAGCGCGGTACCGGCGCGTACCTCGGACGCGTCGCGCGCGGCGAGGTCCGCCACCACTTCCGCCGGGAGTTCCACGCCGGTGGTGACGCCGGTGGGGGAGAACGCCTCGCCGGCCCGGGTCCGCTGCGGGAACTCCGCCGAGATCCGCACCGTCACGGGAGCCGTCCCCGAGGGGAACGCGCAGACGTAGGGGAGTTCGGCGTCGACCTCCTGGGTGTCCGCGGCGGACGCCGTGGTCGGGATCAGGGCGGCGAGCACGACGAACGCGGCCATCGACGTGAGCTTGGCGCGGGCTCGGCGTGGCCGCGCGGTGGCGGCTCGTTGGACTCTCATACAACTCCGCTCGGCGGGAAGGACGGTGTCGGTGGGATCCGGCGCGGAGCCCGCGAACGCCCGGCCGGGGGTGCCGGCCGGGCGAGGGCGAGCGGGTGGCGGCTTACGGGTTGGAACCGACGATGGTCGGGATGGTGGTGGTACCGGCCACCTTGACGGCGTAGTTGCCCTTGAAGGTGGGCTTGGTGCTGGTCGTGACGATCGCCCCGCAGTTGACGGGGTTGGTGACCGTCAGTTCACCGGCGACGCTGCTGACCGCCAGGACGCCGGTGCTGTTGGTGTAGGTGGCCGAGGCCTTGCCCGACACCGTGAACTTGCAGACGCCGGCGCTCACGTTGGCCTTGACGTTGCCGATGTAGCCCTTGGTGACACCGGTCGAGGCGGTGTAGTCCGTCGCGACGACGTCCCACGGGGTGACGGCGACGGTGGTGACGTTGCCCAGGACGCTGGTGCAGGGAGCGCCGGACGTGCCGAAGGCCATGGTGTTGATGGCGGCGACGGTCGCGGGGTTGCCGGTGGTGCTCGCCATCGTCCCGCTCGCGTTCGACGCCGTGCAGGTCATCGGGATGGTGGCGGTCAGCACGATGTTGCCGACGTTCACGGCGGTGAAGGCGGCGGGTGACGGGCTGACGGTCCACACCGTGGAGGGCGCCGCGGAGGCGGTACCGGCGGTGAGGGCCAGAGCGGCCGCGGCCGCACACGCCGCGACGGCTGATCTCTTCAGGTAATTCTGCATGTCCGGGAATCTCCTTGAGGGTCGACCGGCTGAGACGGGCCGTGTCCGTATGCGCCCGGAAAAGCGGACGTACGCACTGCGGCTGGACGCTGCTGCCTGTCCATGAACCACGACGTTACTGGCGGTAAACTTAGCCGAACAATGCGGCGTTCCATGATTCTTTCGGAAAAGGGAACAAGCTGTTCCCTGGGTGAGGATTCCCTGGGCCGCGTTCATCACGTGCTGTCAAGGAATGCGGGTTCGGCCACTGTCGGCCTTGCACTGCCCGGCGGGCAAGGGCGGCGGACCTGTTGCTCACCGGCGGACAAGTTCCCGGGGGTTTCTTGTCCTCCCGCTGACAGGTTCCGTGGGGGGTGGGGCCGTATCCCGGAAAACTCGTAATGCGGTGTTGCCCGCTGAGGTTACTCGGCCGTAACGTGCCGGTGCGGTGCTCGGCTCCGGGTCGCGGACCCCTGGCGGACGGAGTCCCGACGGACGTTCCACCGGCCCACCCTCCCGCCGGCCGGTGCGTTCGTCGGCGGGGGATCGCGTCGCTCCGCCCCCCGGCGGCGCGAGACCCCGCCCCGTCCCTCGGAGCGGGTGCCGGGCCGGTGTGTTGTCTGCGTGGTGACAAGTCGCGGAAGGCGACGTGCGCCCGCCCTGTGTGTCACGGACGTCCGCTGGAGGTGATATGGGAATCGAAGTAGTGGTCGAAGGGCTGACCAAGTCCTTCGGTAAGCAGAACATCTGGCGGGACGTGTCACTCACTCTCCCGGCCGGAGAAGTAAGCGTGATGCTGGGTCCGTCCGGCACCGGAAAGACCGTTTTCCTGAAGTCGCTCATCGGGTTGCTCAAACCCGAGAAGGGCCGTGTCCTCATCGACGGGGTGGACATGGTGAACAGTCCCGAGAGGGATATCTACGAGACCCGGAAATTGTTCGGTCTCATGTTCCAGGACGGAGCCCTTTTCGGGTCCCTGTCCCTTTTCGACAACATCGCCTTCCCGCTGCGTGAGCACACCCGCAAGAAGGAGTCCGAGATCCGCCGCATCGTCATGGAGCGGATCGAGGTCGTCGGACTGCTGGGCGCGGAGGGCAAGCTTCCGGGCGAGATCAGCGGAGGCATGCGCAAGCGGGCCGGACTGGCCCGCGCGCTCGTGCTCGACCCGCAGATCATCCTGTGCGACGAACCGGACTCCGGGCTGGACCCGGTCCGCACCGCCTACCTCTCGCAGCTGCTGATCGACCTGAACGCGCAGATCGACGCGACCATGCTGATCGTCACCCACAACCTCGACATCGCCGCCACCGTGCCCGACAACATGGGGATGCTGTTCCGGCGCGAACTCGTCACCTTCGGCCCGCGCGAGGTGCTGCTCACCAGCGACGAACCGGTCGTCTCCCAGTTCCTCGGGGGCCGGCGCGAGGGGCCCATCGGGATGTCCGAGGAGAAGGACGCGGCCACCCTCGCCGCCGAGGCGAACTCCGCGACGCCCCTCGCACCCCGGGTGATCGTGCCGCAGCTGGAGCCGTCCCCCGGTCTTCCGCCGCGCCGCGCCGTCGCACGACGGCGTGAGCGTGTCATGGGCATGATCGACACCTTGCCGCCGGCCGCACGCTCCGCCATCCGGGAGACCTACGCGCGGGACGCGGCGGCGGCCACCGTCACGGCACCCGTCGCCGGGAGCGGCGCATGATCACCGGCGCGCTGCGCGAGACCGGCCGGCTCTTCGCGCTCGCCGCCGAGGTCAGCCGCGCCGTCTTCCGAAGACCCTTCCAGTTCCGCGAGTTCACCGAACAGTTCTGGTTCGTCGCGAGCGTGACGATCCTGCCCGCCGCCCTCGTCTCGATTCCCTTCGGCGCCGTCATCGCCCTCCAGGTCGGCTCCCTCACCCAGCAGCTGGGCGCCCAGTCCTTCACCGGAGGCGCCAGCGTCCTCGCCGTCGTCCAGCAGGCGAGCCCGCTCATCGTCGCCCTCCTCATCGCCGGCGCCGGCGGCTCGGCCATCTGCGCCGACCTCGGCTCCCGCACCATCCGCGAGGAACTCGACGCGATGGAGGTCATGGGCGTCTCCCCGGTGCAGCGGCTGGTCGTGCCCCGGGTCCTGGCCGCCATGGGCGTCGCCGTCCTCCTCAACGGCCTGGTCTCCGTCGTCGGCATCCTCGGCGGCTACTTCTTCAACGTCGTCATGCAGGGCGGCACCCCCGGCGCCTACCTGTCCAGCTTCTCCGCCCTCGCCCAGCTGCCCGACCTGTACGTCAGCGAACTCAAGGCGCTGATCTTCGGGTTCATCGCCGGCATCGTCGCCGCCTACCGGGGCCTCAACCCGCGCGGCGGGCCCAAGGGCGTCGGCGACGCCGTCAACCAGTCCGTCGTCATCACGTTCCTCCTGCTCTTCTTCGTCAACATGGTGATGACGGCCGTCTACCTCCAGATCGTCCCGCCGAAGGGAGGCTGAGGTCCCGATGGCCTCCCCGCTCGCCCTGCTCGACCGCTCGGGCGACCACCTGCTGTTCTACGTACGGGCCCTGCTGTGGATCCCGCGGACGCTGCGCCGCTACCTCAAGGAGGTGCAGCGCCTGCTGGCCGAGGTGGCCTTCGGCTCCGGCGGCCTCGGCGTCATCGGCGGCACCATCGGCGTGATGATCGCGATGACGCTCTTCACCGGGACCGTCGTCGGACTCCAGGGCTACGCGGCCCTCGACCAGATCGGCACGGCCGCGTTCACCGGATTCGTCTCCGCCTACTTCAACACCCGTGAGATCGCCCCCCTGGTCGCCGGCCTCGCCCTCTCCGCGACCGTCGGCGCGGGCTTCACCGCCCAGCTCGGCGCCATGCGCATCAACGAGGAGGTCGACGCCCTGGAGGGCATGGGCATCCGCTCCGTGCCGTACCTGGTCACCACCCGCATCATCGCCGGCGTCGTCGCCATCGTCCCGCTCTACGCGATCGGGCTGCTCTCCTCCTTCCTCGCCTCCCGCTACGTGACCGTCCTGTTCAACGGACAGTCCCGGGGGACGTACGACCACTACTTCAACCTCTTCCTCTCCCCGACGGACGTGCTGCTCTCCGTGCTGAAGGTGCTGATCTTCAGCGTGATGGTGATCCTCGCCCACTGCTACTACGGGTTCCGCGCCTCGGGCGGACCCGCCGGTGTCGGCGTCGCCGTCGGACGCTCCGTGCGCAACGCCATCGTCCTGATCAGCGTCACGGACTTCTTCCTGTCGCTCGCCCTGTGGGGCGCGACCACGACCGTGAAGGTGGCGGGGTGAGATGAACGGACCCCGGGGATCCCGCGGACGGACCCTGCGCCACCGGCTGGCCGGCGTGGTGTTCGTGCTGGTGCCGGCCCTGCTGATCTGGCTGGCCGTCGCCGTCTACGACAAGAGGTTCACCGCGTCCGACCCGGTGGTGGTCGAGACCGGCAGCGTCGGCAACCAGATGCACCCCGGCGCCGAGGTGAAGCTGCGCGGCGTCGTCGTCGGCGAGGTCCGCGCCATCGACGCCACCGGCGACGGCGCCCGCCTCACCCTCGCCATGAAGCCCGGCACACTGGACGCCGTCCCCGCCGACGTCCGCGCCCAGATGCTGCCCACCACCCTGTTCGGCGAACGGTTCGTGGCCCTCGTACCGCCCGAGAACCCCTCGCCCGAACCGCTGGCCGCCGGAGCCGTCATCCCCCAGGACCGCTCCGCGAACGCCGTCGAACTCCAGCAGGTGCTCGACAACGTCCTGCCCATGCTCACCGCCGTCCAGCCGCAGAAGCTCTCCGCGACCCTGTCGGCCGTCTCGCAGGCCCTGGAAGGCCGCGGGGGCAGGCTCGGCGAGACGCTGAACCTGCTGGACGAGCACCTGGCCGAGTTCAACCCGCACCTGCCCGCCCTCAACCGCGACCTCAGGGAACTCGTGAAGGTCAGCCATGTCTACGCGGACGCCGCACCCGACATCGTCACGGCGCTCACCGACTTCACCACCACCAGCGGCACCCTCGCCGAGCAGGAGGCCCAACTCGCCTCCACCCTCGGCACCACGACCCGGACGGCCGAGGACATGACCGCCTTCCTGCGGAAGAACCGGGACAACCTCATCCGCCTCAGCGCCGCCGGCCGGCCGACCCTGGAGCTGCTCGCCGAGTACTCCTCCTCCTTCCCGTGCACCCTGCGCACCCTCGCCGAGTTCGTCCCGGCCATGGACCGGGCGCTCGGCAAGGGCACCGACCGGCCCGGCGTCCACGTCGACGTCACCTCCGTCGCCGCGCGCGGCGCCTACCGCCCCGGCCGCGACACCCCGGTGTACGACTCCGCCGGCGGGCCGCGATGCCCTTCCGTGCCCTACGTCGGCCCGCTGCCCCGGCCCACCGCGCGGGCCGCCTCCGCCGCGGCCGCCGTGGACCTCGGGCCCGCCAACTCCCCGGCGGAGAACGACCTCGTCAACGAACTGCTCGCCCCCGCCGCCGGCGCGGCCCCCGGCGACCTTCCCGACTGGAGCAGCCTCCTCGTCGGCTCCGTCTACCGCGGTACGGAGGTGACCCTCGGATGACCGGCGCCGACACCGCGCACACCCGGCGCCGGCCGTTGACCGGACCGCTGCTCAAGTCCCTCGCCTTCGTCGTGGTCACCGCCCTCGCCACCACCCTGCTCGGACTCGGCGTCGCCGGCTCCGGCGCGGGCGGCGGCGGCCTCACCTACAAGGCCCTCTTCACCGACGTCACCGGCCTGCGGGACGGGGACAGCGTGCGCGTCTCCGGTGTGACGGTCGGCGAGGTGACCGACGTACGCGTCGTCCAACGCCGCCTCGCCCAGGTCACGTTCACCGTCCGCGAGGACCGCCGGCTGCCCCGCTCCACCACCGCCGCGGTGAAGTACCTCAACATGGTGGGCCAGCGCTACGTGTCCCTCGGACGCGGCAGCGGCGACCTCGGCGGCACCCTGGAGGAGGGCGCCACCGTTCCGCTGGACCGCACGACGCCCGCACTCGACCTGACCCTCCTCTTCAACGGCTTCAAGCCGCTGTTCGAAGGGCTCTCCCCGAAGGACGTCAACGAGCTCGCCGGATCGATCGTGCAGGTCCTCCAGGGCGAGGGCGCCACCGTCGACAGCCTGATCCGCCGCATCGGCTCGCTCAGCACCACCGTCGCCGCCAAGGACAAGGTGATCGGCGCGGTCGTGGAGAACCTCACCACCGTGCTGGACACCCTCAACGACCGCGAGGACAGCTTCGACGACCTCGTCGTCACCCTGCGGGACCTCGTCTCCGGCTTCGACGAGGACCGCGAACCCCTCGGCCGGGCCGTCGCGGCCATGGGCGACCTGACCACCGCGACCGCCGACCTCCTCGACGACGGGCGCGCCCCCCTGAAGCGGGACATCCGCGAACTGGGCCGCCTCTCGGGCAACCTCGGCGACCACACCCCGCAGATCGAGGAGTTCCTCGACCGGACCCCCGCCAAGATGACCGCCCTGGCCCGACTGTCCTCCTACGGATCGTGGTTCAACCTCTACCTCTGCGAGGCCCGCGTGAGCGGAGTGACCACCTCGGACGGCTCCGAACCGCCGACCGGCATCGCGATCACCGAATCGAGGTGCCGCGGATGAGGCGCCCGCGCCTGAAGCCGGTCAAGGACCGCAACCCCGTCGCCGTCGGCATCGCCGGCCTGCTCGCCCTCACCCTGCTCGGCGGCCTCGCCTACGGCGCGGACCGGCTCCCGTTCACCGGCGGCACCGGCTACAGCGCCGACTTCACCGAGGCGGCGGGCCTCGACGAGGGCGACGAGGTGCGCATCGCCGGCGTCAAGGTCGGCAAGGTCACCGGCGTCGCGCTGGACGGCGCCAAGGTGAAGGTCTCCTTCACGGTCGAGGACGCCTGGATCGGCGACCGCACCACCGCCGCCATCGCCGTCAAGACCGTCCTCGGTGACAAGTACCTGGCGGTCGACCCGCTCGGCTCCCGGCCGCAGGACCCCGGCAGCCGCATCCCGTCGACCCGCACGACCTCCCCCTACGACGTCACCCAGGCCTTCCAGGACCTCAGCGGCACCGTCGACGCCATCGACACCCGCCGGCTCGCGGAGAGCTTCGAGACCATCTCCGACACCTTCAAGGACTCACCGCCCCACGTGAGCAATGCCGCCACCGGCCTGTCCGACCTGTCCCGCTCCGTCTCCAAGCGCGACGCGGAACTCTCCCGGCTCCTCAAGGGCAGCGCCCGCTTCAGCAAGACGCTGGAGCACAAGAAGTCCAGCTTCGAGACCCTCATCGAGGACGGCGGCTCCCTGCTCGGCGAACTCAGGAAACGGCGGGCCGCGATCAGCGCCCTGCTCAAGGGCAGCCGCGACCTCGGCACCGAACTCGGCGGCCTGGTGGAGGACAACGAGAAACAGCTCGGCCCCACCCTCAAGGCCCTCGGCCGGGTGACCGGCGTCCTGGAGAAGAACAACGACCAACTCGGCAAGACGCTCGCCCTGGTCGGCCCGTACTACCGCATGGTCGGCAACACCCTGGGCAACGGCCGCTGGTTCGACAGCTACCTGTGCGGCGTCGTGCCCCGCGACTACCTGCCGGAGACGTCCCGACCCGAGAGCGGATGCCTGCCTCCCGAGCAGCGGGCGGCGGCCGCGGGGAGCGGTGAGCGATGACCCGACGCAGAAAGGTCCTCGGCGGACTGCTCGCCCTGGTGGTGCTGGCCGCCGGCGGACTGACCGCCGCCTCGGCCCTCACCCCCGACGGCGTCCGCATCACCGCCTACTTCGACCGCGTCATCGGCGTCTACGCCGGATCCGACCTGCGCATCCTCGGCGTGCGGGTCGGCGAGGTGGAGTCGGTGCGGCCGCAGGGCACCACCGTCCGCGTGGACCTGCGCCTCGACGAAGGGGTCGAGGTCCCCGAGAACGCGCGGGCCGTCGTCGTCGCCCCCAGCGTCGTCGCCGACCGCTACATACAGCTCACCCCCGCCCACACGGGCGGCCCCGCCCTCGCCGACGGAGCGGTCCTGCCCGCCTCGCGCAACCGGATCCCCGTCGAGATCGACCAGATCTACGACTCGATCACCGAACTCGCCGACGCGCTCGGCCCGGACGGCGCCAACGCCGAGGGGGCCCTGTCCGGACTGCTGCGGACCGGCGCCGCCAACCTGGAAGGCAACGGCGAGGCCATCGGTGAGGGCGTCGAGGAGTTCGGCAAGGCGGCCAAGACCCTGGACGGCAGCAGCGGCGACCTCTTCTCGACGCTCCGCAGCCTCCAGACGTTCACCACCATGCTGAAGGACAAGGACACCGACGTGCGCACCGCGCAGGAACGCCTCGACGAGGTCGTCGGCTTCTTCGCCGACAACAAGGACGACCTCACCGGCGCGCTCGAGGAACTCGGCAAGGCCCTCGGCCAGGTGAAGACCTTCATCGAAGACCACCGGGGCGAGCTGAAGGAGAACGTCGACCGGCTCGTCCCCATCACCCGCACCCTCGTCGAGCAACGGGCCTCGCTGGCCGAGGCGCTGGACGTGGCGCCGCTGGCCGCGGGCAACGTCGTGAACGCCTACAACCCCGACACCCGCACACTCGACGGGCGCGCGAACCTCAACGAGATCAGCATGGGAGGCCCCCTGCTGCCGCTGCCCGTCACCGGCGCCTCCGCCACGAGCGGCGGGCCCGCGGCCCAGGGGAAGGGGGAGAGATGAGGCGCGGCACAGGGACCGGCGAACGGGCCGCCTCGGTACTCGGACGCGGCGTCTTCACCACCGGCCGGGTGGCCGGCCTCACCGTGGGTGGGCTGATCGCCCTCGGCCTCGGCTTCACCCTCGCCGTCGGCGGGGTCGCCGCCCTGCCCCGCGGCTTCGGCGGCATCGAGGACCTGCCGCTGCCCGGCGGCGCCGACCTCGGCGACCGGCCCTACACCGTCACCGCGGAACTCGGCGACGTCCTCAGTCTCGTCCCGCACTCCGCGGTACGGGTCAACGACGTCGCGGTCGGCCGGGTCACCGGCATCGAACTCGGTGACGACTGGTCGGCCCGCGTCACCATGGAGATCAACGGCGACGTCACGCTGCCCGCCGACGCGACCGCGCGCCTCCAGCAGTCCAGCCTGCTGGGCGAGAAGTACATCCAGCTCGTCGCCCCCCGCGGGCGGAGCGCGGGCGGCCGGCTCTCCGACGGCAGCGTCATCCCGCTGGCCCGCACCAGCCGCAACACCGAGGTGGAGGAGGTGTTCGGCGCGCTGTCCCTGCTGCTCAACGGCGGCGGCGTCAACCAGCTGAAGACCATCACCCGGGAACTCAACGCGGCGCTCGGCGGCCGGGAACCCGAGGTCCGCTCGATGCTCCGGCGGGTGAACACCCTGGTGACGGACCTCGACGACCACCGCGAGGACATCACCGACGCCCTCGACGCCGTCAACCGGCTCTCCTCCACCCTCGCCCACCGCAAGGACGACGTCGGGACGGTCCTCACCGGCCTCTCGCCCGGGCTCAAGACGCTGGAGAGGCAGCGCGGCTCCCTGCTGACCATGCTGCGCTCCCTCGACACGCTCTCCGGCGTCGCCGTGTCCACCATCGACGCGAGCAAGGACGACATGATCGCCGACCTCAAGGCCATCGCGCCGACGCTGAAGGAGCTCGCCGACGCCGGCGCGGACCTGCCCGACTCCCTCCAGGTGCTGGTGACCTACCCCTTCACCGACGAGGTGCTGAACGGGGTGAAGGGCGACTACCTCAACGCGTACCTGAGCATGGTCGCCGTACCCGGGACCCAGGTGATCCCGCCGATCGACGACCCCCGGCCCTCCCCGGCGCCCTCCGCTCCCCCCGAGGCCTCCGCCCCCTCCTCGTCGACGCGGTCGCGGGGTGCCTCACCGCTGCCCCTGCCTTCCGTGTCCCCGCCCACGGCCGGCGCCGGCACCGCGCCGTCGGACCCGGAGGCGGGTGAGAGCAGGTGATCACCCTCGCCGTACGGCTGAAGAACCTCGCCTTCCTCCTGATCGCCGTCCTCGCCCTCTCCTACCTCGGCATCCGCTACGCCGACCTCGGCCGGCACGTCGGCGTCGCCGACTACTACACGGTCGACGTGCGACTGCCGCGCACGGGCGGCCTGTTCACCCACGCGGACGTCACCTACCGAGGCGTCTCGGTGGGCCGTGTCGGCCCGATCGGGCTGACCGACGACGGCGTCGTCGCCGAACTGCGGATCAAGAAGTCCGCCCCCCGCATCCCCGCCGACACCAAGGCCGTGGTCGCCGGGCTCTCCGCCGTCGGCGAGCAGTACGTCGACCTGCGGCCGGAGAGCGACGGCTCCCCCTACCTCACGGACGGCACCCGCATCGAGCAGGCCGACACCCAGGTGCCCGCCCCCGTCACCGACGTCCTCGCCAGTGTGGACGACCTGGTCGGGTCGGTCCCGCAGGACGATCTGCGCACGGTCGTCGACGAGCTGGGCAAGGCCTTCGAGGGGCACGGCGACGACCTCCAGGTGCTGCTCGACAGCGGCAGCGACTTCGTCCGGGCCGCCGACCGGGCCCTGCCGTCCACCACCCTGCTCATCCACGACGGCGAGACCGTCCTGCGCACCCAGGCCCAGGAGGGCGAGGCGATCCGCGGCTTCGCCACCGGGGCGGAGGAACTGGCGCGTGCCCTCAAGGGGTCCGACGCGGACCTGCGCCGCCTCCTCGCGGTCACCCCCGAGGCCGCCACCCAGGTCAGCGGCGTGCTGCGGGACCTCGACCCGAGCCTCGGCGTCGTGCTCGCCAACCTCCTCACCACCGCCGAGGTCGCCGTCACCCGGCAGCGGGGCATCGAGGAACTGCTCGTCACGTACCCGGCGGTCGTCTCCGCCGGCTCCACCGCCGTCGACGGAGGGAAGCTGAACCTCGGCATGGCCGTCACCTTCTTCGACCCCCTGCCCTGCACGGCCGGATACGGCGCCACGCGCTACCGCAACGGCCTCGACCTCGGCACCGCCCCGCCCCTGAACACCGGCGCGGCCTGCACCTCACCGCCGTCGACGGGCAAGAACGTACGCGGCGCGGCCAACGCCCCGAAGGGCGGCGCGGTGCCCGCCCCGGCCCGCCCCGGCTCCCTGCCCTCCGGCAGCGGCGCGGCCCGCGGCGGCGACACGGCCCGCGGAGGCCACGCGGCGCCGCCCGGCGCGCTCGCCCTGCCCGGGCAGAGCGGCGAGGCACCGCGCGACCTGACGGGCGTCCTCCTTCCGGCCACCGGAGGGACCCGATGAGGCGCGCCCGGATCCTCGCCGGAGTGGCACTCGCACTGGCGGCCGGCCTCTGCGGCACCGGCGCGTGGACGTACGCCCAGGCCCGCACCGACGACGGTCTCGCGTACGGCAGGGAACGGGACGAGGCGCTCGCCGACGGGCGCCGGGCCCTCGCCGTGCTCACCACGATCGACGCCTCCACGCAGCGGCGTGCGCAGCGGAGCGTCCGGGGCTGGCGTGACGTGTCCACCGGCCCGCTGGGCGAGGAGCTCGGCGGCACCGGGGCCCGCGCGGGGGCGTCGGCGCGCGGCACGGTCACCGAGGCCGCCGTCACCGCCCTCGACACCCGTTCCGGCACGGCCAAGCTCATCGCCACCGTCCGCGTCGAGACCACGCCGGCCGGGACGAAGAAGCCGGCCGTCGACCGCAAACGCCTGGAGGCGGTCCTGGCCCGCACGGGCGAGGACGTGTGGAAGGTGAAGGCGCTGAGCGCCGTCCCGGTCGAAGGCGAGAGGGAGGGAAGCGACCGATGACACGGACGTGGCTGCCCCGCGGGGCCGGCGCGCGTGAGCCCGGCTCGGGACAGGACCCCGCCGGCGAGGGCCTCCTGGCCGGCGACGACGTGCCGGAGGACGCCTCCGCCGAGGTCGAGCCCGGTGACGGCCGCGACGACCGCCGGGAGAACTCCGAGGTCCGCGAAGGCCGTTCGCGGGGCACGCGGCTGCGGCGGGCCCTCGCGGCGGGGGCCGCGGCGACCCTGGTCCTCGGCGGCTGCGGCTTCTTCCACGCGGCCCACCAGCTGAGGTCGGCCGAGTCCGCCCGCAACCGGGCGCTCACCGACACGGAGGCCACCACCCGGGTCGCCGGGGACGTCGGGAACGCCCTCGCCCGGGTCTTCTCCTACACGCCCGACGGGACCGCCGCCGCCGAGCGTTCCGCGCGCACCGCCCTCGACGGGCGGGCCGCCCGCCAGTACGCGACCCTCTTCGACCGCGTCCGCGAGGACGTCACCGCGCAACGCGTCACCCTGAGCACCCGCGCCGTCCGCACCGGCGTGGTGGAACTCGACGGCGACCGGGCCCGCCTGCTGGTCTTCCTCGACCAGACCTCCCGCCGGGGTGAGGACGCGGCCACCACCGCGGCGGCCCAGCTCACGGTCACGGCACGGCTCGAGGACGACCGGTGGCGGATCGTCGACATCAAGGCCCGCTGACCATGCGCGGGAGACTGGAGCACCCCATGGAACGACCGGTCCGCCGCCTCGCCGCGCGCCGCCTCCGGACACCGCACGCCGCCGCGCTCGCCCTCGCCCTCGTCGCCGGCGGTTTCGCCGCCTGGGCGGGCCAGGACTGGTACCGGGCGGCCCACGACGACCGTGCCGTCTACGCCGTGCAGCGGGACGCGGCGCTCGCCGCGGGGGGGCAGGCCGTGCAGAACCTCAACACGCTCGACCACCGTGACGTGAACCAGGGACTCGATCTCTGGGAGGCGTCGACGACCGGGGAACTGCACGAGCAACTCAGCTCCGGCAGGACGGACTTCGCCGACCAGGTGAAGGAGGCGAGGACGGTCAGCACGGCCCGGGTGCTGTCCGGGGCCGTCACCGAACTCGACGACCGCGCCGGCCGTGCCCGGGTGCTGGTCGCCCTGCGCGTCACCGTGCGGTCTGCCGACGGGACCCGGACCGACAAGGACAGCCGCATGCTCGGCGAACTCACCCGCACCGACGGCCGGTGGAAGCTGAGCGCCCTCGGCCAGGCACCCGTGGGCGGCACACCGGCCGGCTGACCGGTCACGTACCGCACCAGCCGGCCGCAGCGAGGAGGACACCACCATGTCGACGACCCGTCACCACATCAACCGCCAGCGGCGCCGTCAGGCCCGCGTCACCCGCCCCGCCGCGACCACGACGGCCGCCTCCCGCCCCGAGGCCGCGGAGGACCGCACCGGCACGCGCGGCGGGCCCGTCCGCACCGCCGTGAAGGCGCCGCCCTCCCCGCGCGAGCCCGAACCGGCCACGGACGGGGGGAGCGCGACCGTCCGGCCCCGGCCGCGCCGCCCCCTCGGTCTGGTGGCGCTCTGCGCGCTGACGCTGCTCCTCGGCGCCTTCGCGGGCTGGGCCCACGCGGAGGCGGAGTCGCTGCGCGCCGAGCCCGCGCGGAGCAACACCGCACTGACCGACCTCGCCCGCACCAGCGAGATCAAGGGGCAGGTGGCCGAGGCCGTCGACCGGCTGTTCTCCTACGACCACGCCGACCCCGGCGCGTTCGACAAGGCCGCGAGGGACCTCCTGACCGGGAAGGCCGTCACCCAGCACCGGGACCTGCTCGCCGACGTCCGCAAGCGGGCCGACGCGCAGAAGGCCGTGATCACCACGACGGTCACCGAGACCGCGGTCGAGCGGATCGACGGCGACCGGGCCCGGGTCCTCGTCTACGCCGACCAGAGCAGCGTCGCCACCACCGGCGCCACGGCGGGCGCGGGGCAGGACGTGGCGCCGGACGAGGGCGTGTACGCGGCGGCCATGCTCGCCGTGGACGTCGTGCACCGCGACGGACGCTGGCTCGTCTCCGCCCTCGACACCTTCGGCCGCGGCTAGACCGCCACCGGCAACCCTCCCTGTTCTCACCGTGCCTCGCCCCGGCCCGCGGCCCCGCACCAGGAACGCTCACGGCACCGCCGCCACCCGCACCCGCCAGACACCCGCGCCACCGGAACCACCCGCGCCACCGGAACCACCCGCGCCACCGGAACCACCCGCGCCACCGGAACCACCCGCGCCACCGGAACCACCCGCGGCCCTGGGGCCCCGGGCCACCGAACGGTCCGCATCCACAGGGACCCCGTACCCGCCGGCGCCCCACGCCCGCGGTCAGCACGCACCTCGGACGGATCCGACAGGAGTGACGCCCATGTCCGTACGCCGATCCCGACGCCGGTACTCCGGCCGGGCGCGCAGGGGACTGCGCACGACCGTGCTCGCGGTCGCGGCCATGACGGCCCTGACCGCCTCCCAGGCGCCCGGCCTCGTCCGGGACGCCACGAAGGCCCGGGCCGAACCGGCGGGCGACGGCGGGGCGCCGCCGGCCGTGGGCGACCCGTACGCCGGACTCGCTCCGCCGGGTGACGGCTCGTACCACACCGAACTGCCGCCGCTGCGCACCGCGAAGGCCACCACCTCCGCCTCGCCCGTGCTCGGGCGGGAGGTCCGCGCCCAGTCGGGCATCCCGGCCACCGTGCTGCGCGCCTACCGCGCCGCCGAGTCCTCGGTCGCCAGGACGGACCCCGGCTGCCGGCTGCCGTGGGAACTGCTGGCCGCCATCGGCAAGGTCGAGTCCGGCCAGGCGCGCGGCGGCGCGGTCGACGGGAACGGCACGACCCTCGGCCGGATCACCGGGCCGCCCCTCGACGGACGCGGCTTCGCGCTGATTCCGGACACGGACGGGGGCGCCCACGACGGCGACACGGTCTACGACCGGGCCGTGGGCCCGATGCAGTTCCTGCCCTCCACCTGGGTCCGCTGGGGCACGGACGGCAACGGCGACGGGCGCGCCGACCCGAACAACATCTTCGACGCGGCGCTGGCGGCCGGCCACTACCTGTGCGCCGGCGACCGGGACCTGGGCCGTCCCGCGGACCTGGACCGGGCGGTCCTGAGCTACAACCACTCCCGTTCCTACCTGCGCCTGGTCAGGTACTGGCTGGCGTTCTACAGCCACGGGGTCCACGCCGTGCCCGACGGCAAGGGCGTCGTCCCCCGCAGTCCCGGCGCGGGCGGCGACACCCCGGCGACGAAGCCGGCCGACGGCGGGAACGGCGGCGGGGGAGTCGTCATCGGGCCGCAGCCCAGCCCTCCGGGCGGTACGGGACCGTCCCCGCGCCCGTCCGGGTCCTCTCCCGGCTCTCCGGACCCCTCGGCGCCCACGTCACCGTCACCGGGGCCCAGCACCTCGCCCTCGGACACCCCGACGGAGCCCCCGACGAGCCAGGAGCCCACGGAGCCGCCCGGCGAGTCCCCCACCGGGACCCCCGAACCGTCGCCGGACCCGACCACCCCGGACCCCTGCTCCCCGGAGTCGGCCACACCCGACCCCAGCCCGACCCCCCAGGACCCCGACGCGCCCTGCCCGACCCCGACCCCGACAGCGACCTCGTCCGAGCAGTGACGAGCCGGGGGACGCCGGGCGGGCCGGTGACTCAGCCCGCCTGCCCCATGCCCGCCGCCTCCGGCCAGCTCTGAGCCCCGGGCCAGCCCGTGGCCGGGGCCATGGACAGCCCGTCGGTCCCGCGGACCTGGGCGGCCGTCAGACCGCCCCGGGCGGGCACCCCGGGCGGCGTGGGCCCGGTGGACGGCAGCGGCGCCTGCACCGGAGCCGGCGCCTGCGTCGGGACGGGCGCCGGCATCGGGGCGGGCATGGGCGCGGGCGTGGGAAAGGCGGCCGCGGCGGGCGCCAGGGGAGGGGCGACGGGCGCGGGCTGCCCGGCCGGCTCCGGGAACGCCACCGGCGGCGGAAGCTGCTGCGGCACGGGCTGCGGCGCCGGCTGCGGTACGGGCTGGGCCACGGGCTGCGGCGCCGGCTGCGGTACGGGCTGCGGCCGGGGTGTCTCCCGCACGACCGGCCGGGCCTCCGGCTGGGGCAGTCCGGCCGCGGCCGGCACCGGCATCCCGCCGCCCGCGCCCACCGCCGGGGCGGACGCGGCGGCGGGGAGCGGCATGCCGGCACCGGCGGCCTGGGCGAGGCCGTGCGTCCCGGCCCCGTTGGTCTCGCTCACCAGGCGGTCCACCGCCGCCGTGCCCGAGCTGTAGCCGGTCCCTGTGGCCTGCTCGGGCACCGCGGCTCCCCTCCTGGACGTCCCGTAGAGCACCTGTTCCAGGCCGGACACCAGGCGACGCACGTCCACCTGGGGACGCACCACGAGACGCAGGAAGCGGCTGGACGAGCCGATCTTGTTGCCGCACTCGCGCACCAGGATCCGGTGCTCGGTGAGCAGCCGGTCGCGGACCACGGTGCCCTCGGCACCGACGGGCAGGCGCACGAAGAGGAAGTTGCCCTGCGAGGGGTAGACCGTCAGGCCGGGCAGCGAGGAGAGCTGGCCGGACATGTCCATCCGGTCGCGGCGGACCTGGTGCAGACTCTGCGCGTACTCGGCGCCGTGCTCCTTCAGCATGAACACCACGTACTCGGCGAAGGAGTTGAGGTTCCACTTGGGCAGCATGGAGCCCACCCGCCCGGCCAGCGCGGGGTTGGCCACCAGGTAGCCGAAGCGGATGCCGTGCAGGCCGAAGTTCTTGCCGAGGCTGCGCAGCACGATGACGTTGGGGCGGAGCATCGCCTCCTGCACCACGCTCGGCTCGTTCTCCGCGTCCGCGAACTCCAGGAACGACTCGTCGATCACCACCAGGTCAAGGTCCGCCATGGCGTCCATGAACTGCACGACCGCGTGCTTGTGCAGGAAGCCGCCGTCGGGGTTGTTCGGGTTGCAGATGACGGCGACCCTGGTGCCGCGGGCGCGGATGAACTCGGCGTACTGCGCGAGGTCCAGGGCGAAACCGCTGGACTCCTGGAGCGGGAACATGTCGACCCGCTTGCCGGTCTCCATGGGCTGGTCGGTCCAGCGGCCGAACGTCGGCACCGGCACCGCGAGCGACTCGCGGACCAGCAGGTGGTCGATCCAGGTGATGAGTTCCGTCGAGCCGTTGCCCATCGCCACGCACTGCGGGGGGAGTCGGAGCAGGCTGCACAGCTCGGCGGTGATGGTGTCGGCGCTGCTCGGGTAGTACGTGATGATGTCGCGCAGCCGGGCCGCCAGCTCCTCGAACATGGCGGGGGTCGGGAAGTACGGGTTGCAGGGAATGCAGAAGTCCACCGGGCCGGCCCCGTCGCTCTCCCTCGTCAGCGCCGCCATCGACGGGCTGTGCGCCGCGGTGCTGCGGAACAGCGAGGTGACGTTGTCGGGCAAGGGAACCTCCGTGTGCGGCGGGCCCGCCGGGGACGTGACGGGCCCGTCATGCCTGGGTGGCCCGCGCGGGGGAGCACGGGCCACCCAGACATACGGAACGGACCGAGGGGCCGTTCAGCACATGTGAGGAAAACGTGAGGACGCCACGTGAGCGTGCTCACACCGAACGGCGGGTCACGTCCCGAAGGAGTGCACCGTCGTCGTCCGGTACGTCCGGCCCGGCCGCAGCACGGTCGAGGGGAACGAGGGGCGGTTGGGCGAGTCCGGGAAGTGCTGGGTCTCCAGGCACAGCCCGTCGCCCTGCCGGTACACCCGGCCGCCGCTGCCGGTGAGGGTGCCGTCGAGGAAGTTGCCGGAGTAGAACTGCAGGCCCGGCTCGTTCGTCGCGATGCGCAGGGTGCGGCCGGAGGACGGGTCGCGCAGGGTCGCCACGTGCTCCGGGCGGGCGGTGATGCCCTTGTCGAGCACCCAGTTGTGGTCGAAGCCCTGTCCGTACAGCAGCTGCTGGTGGGCGGTGCGGATGTCCCGTCCGACCGGCTTCGCCCGCCGGAAGTCGAACGGGGTGCCCGCGACCTTCGCGAGCTCGCCCGTGGGGATCAGCCCCGCGTCGATCGGCGTGTAGCGGGCGGCGGCCACGGACAGCTCGTGGTCCAGGACGCTGCCGCTGCCCTCACCGGCCAGGTTCCAGTACACGTGGCTGGTGAGGTTGACGACCGTGGGCCGGTCGGTGACCGCCTCGTAGTCGATACGCCAGTCGCCGTCCCGGGTGAGGGTGTACGTCACCTTGGTGCGCAGGGTGCCCGGGTAGCCCATCTCGCCGTCGACGGAGGTGTAGTACAGGTGGAGGCCGACGTCGGATCCGCGGGTGAACGGCTCGACGTCCCAGACCCGCTTGTCGAAGCCCTGCGCGCCGCCGTGCAGGCTGTTCTCGCCGTCGTTGACGGAGAGCTGGTACCGCTTGCCGTCGAGGGTGAAGGTGCCCTTGCCGATGCGGTTGCCGTAGCGGCCGATCAGCGCGCCGAAGTACGGGCTGGAGGCGACGTAGTCCTCCAGGGCGGCGAAGCCGAGGGAGACGTTGGCGCGCCGGCCGCGCCGGTCGGGGATCTCCAGCGACTGGACGATGCCGCCGTAGGAGAGGACCTTCAGCCGGGTTCCGCCGTTCTCCAGCGTCCAGCGGTCCACCCGGGTGCCGTCCGCGAGCCTGCCGAACGGTTCCCGGACCGGCTTGGTCCGTCCCCCGGACGAGGCGTACGCCGTGCCGCCGCCCAGGGCGGTGGTGGCGGCCACGCCGGCCGCGGCGGCTCCCGCGATGACCGTGCGTCTGTTCAGTTCCATCAGTGCGGCTCCCTGAAGGGAAGGGGCCCCGCCGTGCGGCGGGGCCCGGGCTGACTTACGAACCGACCTTGCGCTTGTTCCACACGTCGAAGCCGACCGCGGCCAGCAGGGCCAGGCCCTTGATGACCTGCTGCCAGTCGGTGCCGACGCTGAGGAGGTTCATGCCGTTGTTCAGCACGCCGAGGACGAGACCGCCGATGATGGCGCCGAGGACGGTGCCGACACCGCCGCTCATGGAGGCCCCGCCGATGAACGCCGAGGCGATCGCCTCGAGTTCGAAGTTGAGGCCCGCCTTCGGCGAGGCCGCGTTCAGCCGGGCGGCGACCACCAGACCGGCCAGGGCCGCGAGCATGCCCATGTTCAGGAAGACGTAGAAGGTGACCTTCTTGTCCTTCACGCCGGACAGCTTGGCCGCCGGCAGGTTGCCGCCGATGGCGTAGATGTGACGGCCGAACACGGCGTTGCGCATCACGTAGCTGTAGCCGACCACGAGCACGCCCAGGATCAGCAGCACGACCGGGGTGCCCTTGTAGCTGGCGAGCAGCAGGGTGACGGTGAGGATCGCGGCGGTGACCGCGACCAGCTTCAGCAGGAACAGGTTCCTCGGCAGCACGTCCAGCGAGAACGACTGCTGCCGCCTGCGGTCCCGGACCTCCTGGAGGACCACGGCCGCGACCAGCACGAGACCGAGCAGGAGCGTGAGGTTGTGGTAGTTGGTCTCCGGGCCGACCTCCGGCAGGAAGCCCATGCCGATCTTCTGCTCGCCCTCGGGGAACGGGCCGAGGGTCTGGCCTTCCAGGTAGATCTCCGTCAGACCGCGGAAGATCAGCATGCCGGCGAGGGTGACGATGAACGACGGTATGCCGCCGTACGCGATGAGGAACCCCTGCACGGCCCCGGAGACCGCGCCGATGACCAGGCACAGCGCCACGGCCAGCGGCCAGGGCATGTCGTTCTTGACCATGAGCACGGCGGCCAGCGCGCCGACGAACGCGGTCAGCGATCCCACCGACAGGTCGATGTGGCCCGCGATGATGACCAGCATCATGCCGATCGCGAGGATCAGGATGTGGCTGTTCTGCAGCACCAGGTTGGAGACGTTGCGGGGCAGCAGCAGGTCGCCGTCGGTCCACACCGCGAACAGCGTCACGATCAGGCCGAGGGCGATCAGCATGCCGTACTGCCGCATGTTGCGGCGCATGCCCTCGAGGACCAGCCCCCACAGTCCGCCGCCCGGGGCCCCGCCGCCCTTGCCGGACGGCGCCGGGGCCGGCGTCTTGGCGGTCACATCCGTGCTCATCGCGTTACCTCTTTGTCCTTCGTCATCTGGCGCATCAGCGATTCCTGCGTGGCCTCGGACCGTGAGAACTCCCCGGTCAGCCGCCCGGCGGCCATGGTGTAGATGCGGTCGCACATGCCGAGCAGCTCCGGCAGCTCGGAGGAGATGAAGACGACCGCCTTGCCCTCGGCGGCCAGCCGGTCGATGACCGTGTAGATCTCGTACTTGGCGCCCACGTCGATGCCGCGGGTGGGCTCGTCCAGGATCAGCACGTCGGGGCCCGTGAAGATCCACTTGCTGAGGACGACCTTCTGCTGGTTGCCGCCCGACAGCTTGTTCACCGGCTCGAACACGGTCGGCGCCTTGATGTTCATGGACGTGCGGAAGGACTCGGCGACCTTCCGCTCCTCGTGCTCGTCGACCACACCGGCCCGCGACACCTTGCCGAGCGCGCTCAGCGAGATGTTCCGGTTGATGGTGTCGATGAGGTTGAGCCCGAAGTGCTTGCGGTCCTCGGTGACATAGGCGATCCCGTGCTTGACCGCCTCGGGGACGCTCCGGGTGCGGATCTCCTCGCCGTCCTTGAATACCGTGCCGCCGGCGTACCGGCCGTAGCTGCGGCCGAAGACGCTCATGGCCAGTTCCGTGCGGCCCGCGCCCATCAGCCCGGCGATGCCGACGATCTCCCCGCGCCGCACGTGCAGCGACACGTCGTCGACCACCTTGCGGTACTGGTCGATGGGGTGGTGCACGGTCCAGCCGCGGATCTCCAGGGCGGGCGCCGCGCCCTCCTCCGGCTGGTGCGGGGTGCGTTCCGGGAAGCGGTTCTCCAGGTCCCGTCCCACCATGCCGCTGATGATCCGGTCCTCGGTGGTCTCCGGGGCCTTCACGTCGAGCGTCTCGATGGTCCGCCCGTCGCGCAGGATGGTCACCGAGTCGGCGACCCGGCGGATCTCGTTGAGCTTGTGGGAGATGATGATCGAGGTGATGCCCTGCTTCTTGAGCTCCAGGATCAGGTCCAGGAGCTTGCCGCTGTCCTCGTCGTTCAGCGCCGCCGTCGGCTCGTCGAGGATGAGCAGCCGCACCTTCTTCGACAGCGCCTTGGCGATCTCCACGAGCTGCTGCTTGCCGACGCCGATGTCGGCGACCCGGGTCTCCGGGTGGTCGTCGAGCCCCACCCGGCGCAGCACCTCGGTGGCGTGCCGGAGCGTCTCGTTCCAGTCGATGAACCCGCGCGGGGCGTGTTCGTTGCCGAGGAAGATGTTCTCCGCGAGGGAGAGGAACGGCACCAGCGCCAGTTCCTGGTGGATGATGACGATGCCGCGCTGCTCGCTCGCCCGGATGTCCTTGAAGCGGCAGACCTCTCCGTCGAAGAGGATCTCCCCCTCGTAACTGCCGTGCGGATGCAGGCCCGAGAGCACCTTCATCAGGGTGGACTTGCCGGCGCCGTTCTCCCCGCAGACGGCGTGGACCTCGCCCTGCCGGACGGTCAGGTTGACGTCCGACAGCGCTTTGACGCCGGGAAAGGTCTTGACGATCGAGCGCATTTCCAGGACGGGTCCCGCCATGGTCGTGCCTTCCAATCCTTAGGGGGCGGCGGTTACTTGAGGTCGCTTTCCTTGTAGTAGCCGGAGTCGACGAGGGCCTTCTTGTAGTTGTCCTTGTTCACGGCGACCGGCTCCAGCAGGTAGGCCGGCACCACCTTCGAGCCGTTGTCGTACGTCTTGGTGTCGTTGACCTCGGGCTTCTTGTCGTTGAGCAGGGCGTCCACCATGTCGGAGGCCACCTTCGCGAGCTGGCGGAGGTCCTTGTAGACGGTCATCGACTGGTCACCGGCGATGATCGACTTCACCGAGGCGACCTCGGCGTCCTGGCCGGTGATGACCGGCAGCGGCTTGCTCGCGGTGCCGTAGCCGTCCGACTTCAGCGCCGACAGGATGCCGATGGAGATGCCGTCGTACGGCGAGAGCACCGCGTCGACCTTGGCGCTCTTGTACGACTTGGTGAGGATGTCGTCCATGCGCCGCTGGGCGGTGGCGCCGTCCCAGCGCAGCGTGGTGATCTGGGTCAGCTCCGTCTGGCCGGAGCGGACGACGAGCTGCTTCTTGTCGATGAACGGCTGCAGGACGTTCATCGCGCCCTGGAAGAAGTAGCGGGTGTTGTTGTCGTCGTTGGAGCCCGCGAACAGCTCGATGTTGAACGGGCCCTTCTTGCTGCCGTCCGCCAGGCCGAGCTGCTGGGCGATGTAGGTGCCCTGGAGTTCGCCGACCTTCTCGTTGTCGAAGGAGGCGTAGTAGTCGACGTTCTCGGTGCCGAGGATCAGGCGGTCGTAGGAGATGACCGGGATGTCGGCGTCGGCGGCCTGCTGGAGCACGTTGCCCAGCGACTTGTTGTCGATGGCCGCCACGATCAGGGCGTCCACGCCCTGCGTGATCATGTTCTCGATCTGGGAGACCTGCTGGTCCGGCTCGTCCTCGCCGAACACCAGCTTGGTCTTGTAGCCCTTGTCCTCCAGGTTCTTGACGACGTTGTTGCCGTCGGCGATCCACCGCTCGGAGGACTTGGTCGGCATCGCGATGCCGATGGTCGCTCCCTCGGAGCTCCCCTTCTTGTTCTCGCTGCCGCCCTCGCTGTTCTGGCCGCAGGCGGTCAGGGCGAGGGCGAGGGAGACGGCGGTGGCCGTGGCGGCGAATGCGGCTCTGCGGTTGCGCATGATGATCATCCTTGATCGTCGGGCGAGTTGAGCGGATCGGGCGACTCGGTGGAGTCGGTGGTGCCGTGTGCGAGGCGGTGCCGGTGCGGGTGGCGGAGGGGCCTTCGCCCCCTGGGCCGAGAACGGGTGTGTGGGATTGTGCGCGGCTGTGTCCACTTGTGTGAAGCCGCGTTTCCGGAACGTTATGACGGGGTGTCGAACCTGCGCAGGTCACCCGGCAGCCGCGAACCGAGCGGCGCCATGTCGCCGTCGGCGCCGTGCCGGGCCAGCAGGTCCAGCGCCAGCCGACCGCGCCGCACCCGCTCCTTCGCCGTCGTCAGGGCGACCTCCCGCAGGTGGTGGCCGTACGGGTAGATGCCGGGCGCCTTGGCCAGCCCGAACTTCAGGTACACGGGGGCGCCGCGCCGGATCAGCTCCGCCACCTCGTACATCCGCACATAACCGCCCAGGTCGTCGGGCGCCTCGATGTACATGTCCATCGGGGCCGCCGACACCCGCCGGATCTCGGTGAGATGGGCGAGCGTCAGGTCGCTGGGCACGTTGACCGAGTCGGCGCCGAGCTGCTCGTGCACCGCGAACGACGCCGGGTTGACCGGCCCGACGAGCGCCGACACCTTCAGCGTGGTGTCCGCCGGGAGGATGCCCGCCGCCCGCGCCCGGTGCAGCGTCCACAGCACGCCCTCGTCGGCCACCAGCAGGCACTTCACGCCCAGCTCGGTGGCGCGCACCGCGTCCTCCACGCAGCCGGCCACCGCGTCGTGGCCCCGGGCGCGCAGTCCGGCGCCGTTCGAGTCGGTGCGGACCGAGCCGCCGATGTCCCAGGTGCCGCGCGGGCCGGTGAACAGGCAGAGCTCGATGTCCCGTTCGGCGGTCGCCTCGACCATCTCGGTGATCTCGGCGTCGGTCAGCATCCACACGCCGCTGCCCTGGCTGATCCGGTGCACCGGCACGTCGAGGCGCGAGGACTCCTTCAGGACCACCGCCAGCGCCTCGGGTCCCTCGCAGGAGGGGACCTCGGTGCGCCAGCGGCCGCCGCCGGGGAAGGAGTGCGGCGAGGCGTCGGCGGGGTCGAGGGCGGGCGCGCCCAGGCCGAGCGCGGCGAGCGCCTGCTCACCGGGCCTGCGGGGCGCCGTGACGGAAACGTCGGTCACAGGGTGTCCTTCGTGTTCGATATACCGGACATGGTTCGCGACCCGGGAGACGGGCCGGCCGGGGCCGGTGCGGTACGGGAGACGGGAGGCGGGACAGGGAGCCGGCGCCGGCGGGGGCGCGGGCGGGGCGCCGGTACGAGGGCCGTCGGCTCGTCCTCGTACCGGCGCGGATCATGGACGGAGCAGGACCTTGCCCACCTTCGGGTCACCGGACCCCACCAGCTCGATGGCGGCGGGGAACTCGGCGAGCGGCAGTTCGTGGGTGACCAGGGGCAGCGGGTCGAGCAGCCCGGCCGCGAACATCCGCACCGTGTGCGCCCAGGCGTCCGGCGGCGCGCCGAAGACGGTGTGCACCTCCAGCTGCCGCACCACCAGGTCCGTCGGGTCCAGCCCGTCGGCGCCCGGCGCAGGGATTCCGGTGAGCACCAGCCGCCCGCCGCGCCGGAGCAGACCGGCCGCGGTACGGGCCGCGTCGGCCGACCCGGCCGTCTCGATCACCACGTCGAAGCCGTCCGGGAGCGGCTGGTCCTTGGTGCGGAACGAGGTGGCCCCGAACTGCCGGGCCAGCGCCTCCCGGTCGTCCCTGGTGCCGACCACCAGCAACTCGGCGGGCGAGGCGGCGCGCAGGAACTGCGTGGCGCACATGCCCAGCGTGCCGGTGCCGACCACCGCCACCCGCTCACCGGGCACGGCACGCGCCTTCAGCGCGGCGGCGGCGATGCAGGCGGCCGGCTCCAGCAGCGCGGCGGCGGACAGGTCGGCGTCGTCCGGCAGGACGTGCAGCAGCCGGGCGGGCAGGGTCAGCGTGGGGGCCATGGCGCCCGGCTGGGTGAAGCCGGTCTCCTCGTAGCCCGCGGTGCACAGGGTCGTCTCACCGGCGTGACAGCGGTCGCACACCTGGCAGTTGCGGAACCCCTCGCCGACCACCTTGCGGCCGGCCAGTTCCCCGGGCACGCCCGCGCCCACCCGCCACACCGTCCCGGACCACTCGTGGCCGGGCGTCAGCGGGTACCGCACGTACCCCTCGGGCCGGTTGCCCTGGTAGACCTCGCGGTCGCTGCCGCAGATGCCGGCCGCGTGCACCCGGACCAGGGCCTCGCCGGGACCGGGCTCGCGCGGCTCGTGCGGGACCAGGCGGTGCGCGCCGGGCGCCTCGACGACGACGGCGGCACCCCCGGCGGAGGCGTCCGGGGCGCTCACTTCGTCCCCTTGGGCTTGCGCTGCTCCCAGCCCTCGGCCCACAGGTCGAACCGGGCCTGCTGCTGCGGGAACTCGGCCGCCGCGTCGACGTCCAGCTCCACCCCGAGACCGGGTGCGTCGGACAGGTGGAAGCAGCCGTCCTCCGGGTCGACCACGGGCGCGCCCTTGACCACCTTCTTGATCTCCGCGTCGGCGAAGTCGTTGAAGTGCTCCAGGATCTTGAAGTTCGGGGAGGTGAAGCCGACCTGGAGGGACGCGGCGGTGAGCACCGGGCCGCCGACGTTGTGCGGGGCGACCAGCATGTAGTGCGTCTCGGCGGTCGCCGCGAGCTTGCGGGTCTCCCAGATGCCGCCGATGTGGCCGACGTCCGGCTGCAGGATGTCGGCCGCCTGGCTCTCGAACAGCTCGCGGAACTCGATGCGGTCGTGGATGCGTTCGCCGGTGGCGACCGGCATGTCGACCTTCGCGGCGACCTTCTCCAGCGCCTTGAGGTTCTCCGGCGGCACCGGCTCCTCCAGCCACGCGGGCTTGAAGGGCGCCAGTTCGTGCGCGAGACGGACGGCGGTGGCGGGGGAGAAGCGGCCGTGCATCTCCAGCATCAGCTCGGCTTCGGGGCCGATCGCGTCCCGCACCGCCTCGATCAGGGAGACGGCGTACAGGGTCTCCTTGTGGTCGAGTTCGAACTGGCCCGTGCCGAACGGGTCGATCTTCAGCGCCCGGTAGCCGCGCTCCATCACCGTCCGCGCCGCCTTGTGGTACGCCTCCGGGGTGCGCTCGGTGGTGTACCAGCCGTTGGCGTACGCCTTGACCTTGTCGGTGACCTTGCCGCCGAGCAGCTGCCAGACGGGGACGCCGAGCGCCTTGCCCTTGATGTCCCAGCAGGCCATCTCGACGACCGCGATCCCGGACATCACGATCTCGCCCGCGCGGCCGTAGTCGCCGTACTTCATGCGGCGGACCAGGTCCTCGACGGCGAACGGGTCCGAGCCGAGGACGTGGTTGACCTCGGCCTCCCTCAAGTAGCCCAGAAGCGCGTCGGTGTGGCCGAGCATCCTGGTTTCGCCGACCCCGGTGATCCCCTCGTCGGTGTGCACCTGGACGTACGTCAGGTTGCGCCACGGCGTCCCGACCACGTGTGTGCTGATTCCGGTGATGCGCACGGCGGTTGCCCCTCGCTGCGGTGATGGACTGTCATCGGCGTGTGCGGTGGATCGACTCGTTCGATATTTCGTCACACGTTCGAAATGCTGGCGAGACACTAAGGACGGGGCGGTGGGGGTGTCAATGGGTCGCGCACATAACGGTTTCGGCAGATACGAAACCATTGCGTAAGGGTCCGCACCAAACCTTCACAGGAAGGCCTAGGAACCGGACCGGACCGGAACCTAACCTTCCCGCGTCATGGACTTTTGTCAGCCGTGCCGTCGGCACCTCAACGGCGCTTTGGCCTGCCCCGGTTGCGGCACGCCCGTCGAGACGCTGCGCGCCCATCAGGCGCAGGGCGCGCCGGCGGGGCCCGCGGGCGACACCCCCGGCGCGCCGGCGCCCGTGCGGGACGGCGGGTACGGCGACGGCGACACGCACCGCCGCGAGGACGCCGACCACGGCGCCTACGCGGGCCATGGCGCCTACGCCGACAACGATGCCTACGCGGGCGACGACGCCCGCGCCGAGGACCGCACGGACGGCGCGCGCGACGACCGTGAGGACGTCGAGGCCGACGCCCCGCCGCAGGGGCGGCGCGCCGCCCGGCGCCGGGGGCGGGAACCGGAGGACGAGGACCGGCACACCGGGCAGAGCCGCCGGGACCGCAAGGCGGCGGCCCACCGCAGACGGCGCAACCGCACCCTGATGGTCGTCGCGGGGTTCGTCCTCGCGGCCGGCGGACTGAGCCTGGCCGAACTGGGGCTGGACGCGCCCGGGTCGGAGGCCCGCCCGGCGGTCGCCGGTGAGGAGTCGGTCGACGGCGGCGCGGATGAGGTCGAGCCGAGCGCGTCGGAGAGCGGCGGTTCCGCCGCGGAGGCGGGGACGCCCGGGACGTCTCCCAGCCCCGGGGCGTCGGGGTCCGCCTCGGCATCGGCGTCCTCACCCGAGGACGAGGAGTCGGAAGGGGCGGACGAGGAGTCGGCGGAGGCGACGGAGTCGTCGGCGCCCGCGGACGCGCCCACGGGCGAGCCGGTCACACCTCCCACCGAGGAGGACCCGCCGGAGACGGGGGCCCCCGACCCCGACCCGACCACCGAGCAGCCGGATCCGGAACCCGAACCCTCGCACACCTGCAAGAAGTTCCTCTGGTGGTGCACCTGACCGGGGCGCGCCCCGCACCGGCGACCTGACGGGCCCGCCACACCGCACGTCCGGCCGGCACCCGGCACCGCCCGGGCCCGCAGCGCGCCGACCGGCACACCGAGCGGCTGACCCGCACTCCGGCGCACGGCGGGCCCCCGCCCACCGCCTCGGCCAGAGGGTGTCTCCTTGAATGCTGCGGGCGCGATTCCTGCCGGCAGGCGGGGTGTTCGGCGTAAGGCCTGCCTGTCAGGCTGGCTCGACAGGATCCTACGGCCGGCGCGTCAGCGAGTCCGAGATCCTCGGCGATCCGGATGACCGCGAGGACGAAGCTCTGGCCGAGCTCGGCACGCTCGCCGACGAACCCAAGAAGATCGATCCACCTGCCTTCGACGGCTACATCGGATTCATCTGGGCCGAGTTCCTCGACCGCTGGCTCTGGTAGTGATCTCCGGCCCGTGCCACCCGGCTCTTGCCGGCGCCGGGCCGGCCGACGAGGAAGACGACCGTGGACGTCTCCTGCACGCGCGACCCTGCTGTCATCCGATCCCTGCCAGGACCTCGCGGGCGAGCTGTGCGCAGCGGGCCCGGGCTGCCGCGATCTGCTCGCGGTCGGAGGAGCGCAGACCTTCACGTTCGCGGGCCAGTTGCGTCTGTACGGCGCGGGCGTCCTCGATGACGCTCAGGTCGGGGGCGGCCTTGGCCTCCTCGGCGGAGATGACGGCGCTGTAGGCGCCCACCGCCCCGTTGACCGCCTCGATCGCGGCTTCGTACGCCGCGGTGTCCTCGTTGGACCACTCGTATGGGTCCACCTGGTCAATGACGGAGATGCCGTTGGGCATGCTCTTCCCCCTCACGTGTTGGTGGAGGACATTGTCGTCGGACACGAGGGCGCTTTCCACGGGTGGTCGAAGGGCTCGGCGACGGCACCGTCGCCGAGCGGCACGCCGGTCAGTTCCAAGCGCGGCGGGTGGCCGTCCACCCGGTGCGTCCCTTCGGCAACCACAGCAGGGAGGACGCCTGCGCCGAGGTGATCCACCGCTTCGGCACCGACGCCGCCACTACCGCCAGGAGTGGCGTCCGTAAGTCGGCCAAAGGGACGCGACCTACTCGCTCTCCGGTCCCAGCATGCGTCGCAGCGCGTCCCGTAGGGCCACCCGCTCAGGCTCCGACAGGCCCGCGAGCGGTGCGCGGGCGAACCGCAGGGACTCCTGGAGGCTCCGCACCACCCGCCGCCCCTCGGCCGTCGCCGCCGCCAGCTTCACGCGTCGGTCCGCCGGGTCCGGCCGCCGCTCCACCAGACCGCGCGCCTCCAGCCGGTCCACGATGCCGGTGACGTTCGACGGCTCGCACTTCAGCCGCTGCGCCAGCCTCCGCATCGGCAGCGGCTCCAGGCTCAGCAGGCTCAGCAGCCGCGCCTGCGCACCGGTCAGCGCGTGGCCGGCGGCGGCCTCCTCGTACTCCTCGTGGTAGCGCGCCACGACCGCGCCGATCAGCTCGACGACCTCCAGGGTGAGATCGTCGGGGCGGCTGGGGGTGGTGCGGGGTGTGGCCATGCTCTCCAGGGTACCCACTTGCTTGACAGCCTGAAATGTTCAGCCGCATGGTTGTTTCAGGTACTGAAGTATTCGAGGAAAGGTCCTCTTCATGTCCGACACCCCCACGCCCCCCGCCACCGCACGCGAATGGCAGCTGGCGAGCCGGCCGGTCGGCTGGCCCAAGCCGGAGGACTTCGCGTTCGTCGAGGCGGAGGTCCGCACCCCGGGCGAGGGCCAGGTGCTGGTGCGCAACGAGTACCTCTCCGTCGACCCGTACATGCGCGGCCGGATGAGCGCCGCCAAGTCCTACGTCGCCCCGTACGAGCTCGGCAAGGCCATGCAGGGCGGGGCCGTCGGCGAGGTCGTCGCGTCGAACGCCGAGGGCATCGCCGTCGGCGACCACGTCCTGCACTTCCACGGCTGGCGCGAGTACGCCGTCGTCGACGCGAAGACCGCCGTCACGGTGGACCCGGAGGCCGCCCCGCTGTCGGCGTACCTGGGCGTGCTGGGCATGACCGGCCTCACCGCCTACGCGGGCCTGCTGCGCACCGCCTCCTTCAAGGAGGGCGACTCCGTCTTCGTCTCCGGTGCCGCGGGCGCCGTCGGCAGCCAGGCCGGCCAGATCGCCAAGCTCAAGGGCGCCTCCCGGGTGATCGGCTCGGCCGGGTCCGACGAGAAGGTCAAGCTCCTGACCGAGGAGTACGGCTTCGACGCCGCGTTCAACTACAAGAACGGCCCCGTGAGCGAGCAGCTGCGCGCCGCCGCCCCCGACGGCGTCGACGTGTACTTCGACAACGTGGGCGGGGACCACCTGGAGGCGGCCATCGGCAGCCTGAACCGGGACGGCCGCATCGCCGTCTGCGGCGCGATCTCCGTCTACAACAACACCGAGGCCGCGCCCGGCCCGAAGAACCTCGCCCGGCTCATCCAGACCCGCGGCCGCATCGAGGGCTTCCTGGTGGGCGACCACTACGACCTGCAGCCGCAGTTCGTCCAGGAGGTCGGCGCCTGGATCCGCTCGGGCGAGCTGAAGTACCGCGAGACGGTCGTCGAGGGCATCGAGAACAACCTGGACGCCTTCCTCGGCGTCCTGCGCGGCGACAACACCGGAAAGATGATCGTCAAGCTCTGACGACGGACAGACGGCGGTCGGACGACGGACGACGGACGCCGGCCGGGCTGCCCGTGACGCCCGCACCGGCGGTGTCGTTGCGTACGGCGTGGGGCCGCATCCCTGGACGTGGGGTGCGGCCCTCGCCCGTCACCCGTCCGGGCGCCCGCTACAGTCCTCCCATGCGCGATCTCGGGGCAGGGTTCCGGTACTTGCTGAAGGGCCAGAAGTGGGTCGGCCGGCACGGCAGGCAGTACGGCTTCGGGCTGCTGCCCGGACTGATCACCCTGGTGCTGTACGCGGCGGCCCTGGTCGCGCTCGCGCTGTGGGGCGCGGACCTGGTCGGCTGGGCGACGCCGTTCGCCGACGACTGGGCCGACCCCTGGGCGGGCCTGTTCCGCGGCTTCCTCACCGCCGTGCTGTTCGCGCTCGGCCTGCTGCTGAGCGTGCTCACCTTCACCGCCGTGACCCTGCTCGTCGGGCAGCCGTTCTACGAGAGCCTCTCCGAGAAGGTCGACCGTGACGTCTCACCCGACGGCACCGCGCCCGAGTCGGACCTGCCGCTCTGGCGCGAGCTGTGGATCTCCGCCCGCGACAGCCTCCGCATCCTCGCGCGCGCGGCCGTGTGGGCGGTGCTGCTGTTCGCGCTCGGGTTCGTCCCGGTGGCCGGGCAGACCGTCGTGCCGGTGATCGGCTTCTTCGTCACCGGGTTCTTCCTCACCGAGGAACTCACCGCCGTCGCCCTCCAGCGACGCGGTGTGGAGGTGCGCGAGCGCCTCACGCTGCTGCGGTCCCGCAAGACCCTCGTGTGGGGCTTCGGCACCCCCCTGGCGGTCGCGTTCCTCGTGCCGTTCGTCGCGGTGTTCCTCATGCCCGGCGCGGTCGCCGGTGCCACCCTCATGGCCCGCGACCTCCTCGGCGAGGAGACCGAGGGCGACGACAGCGCCGCCGAGCCCGAGGAGGAGGGCGCCGACGCGTGACCGAGGTCCTCGCCGTCGCCGTCATCACCGTCCTCGCGGTGATCGCCCCGGGCGCCGACTTCGCCATGGTGGTCCGCAACAGCTATCTGTACGGCCGCCGCACCGGGCTGCTCGGCGCCGCCGGGGTGGCCGCCGGTGTCCTGGTGCACGTCACCTACACGATGCTCGGCGTGGGGCTGCTGATCGCCTCCTCCGCCTTCCTCTTCACGGTCGTCAAACTGACCGGCGCGGCCTACCTCGTGTACATCGGGGTCCGCACCTTCCGCACCCGCGCCGAGGTCACCGTCGACCTGGAGCACCGCACCGGCCTGACCCCGCTCGCCGCCCTGCGCACCGGGTTCCTGACCAACGTCCTCAACCCCAAGACGACCCTCTTCGTCGTCTCGACCTTCGCGCAGGTCGTCGACCCCGGCACCCCGCTCCTCCAGCAGGCGGGCTACGGCCTGTTCATGTCGCTGGCCCACCTGCTGTGGTTCGGCGTCGTCGCGCTGTTCTTCTCCCACGACCGGATGCGCGGCCTGATGCTGCGCGGCCAGCGGGTCCTCAACAAGGTGATCGGGACCGCGCTGGCCGGCCTCGGCGTCAGCCTCGCGCTCGCTCCGACGCACTGACCGCGACGGCCACGACGGCGCGCACCTGGGCGATGATGTCCAGCCGGTTCCGCACGAACCGCGGGTCGGTGACCTCCGTGGTGTTGCCCGCTCCGAACTCCAGCACAGGCGTGTGCACATGCCCGCCCGGCAGCGTGGCGTGCAGCCCCAGCCGGTCACGTAGCAGCGTCGCCCGGTAGGCGATCTCGTTGGACAGGTAGTCACCGCCGCCCCCGGCCCGCGCCGTCGAGCCGGGCGTCGGCCCGTCGGGCCGGTCCACCGGCTCCGTCGCGCCCGCCGGGATCTCCGTCACCGCCGTGTTGTCGTACACCGGGAACCGGCCGGTGTCCGCCGCGACGATCGCCGCGTACGGCAGCGTCGTCGACGTCCACTGCGGCTGGGAGGCGGGGTCGGACACCGGCACGATCTCCGGGGTGCCCGTGTTCTCGTTGTCCCCGAAGCCGCCCCGCCACGCGCCGTTCGTCCGCTCGACGTCGATGCGGCCCACCCGGCCCTGGCTGACCGTGGTGAACAGGTCGACCTCCGGCAGGTGCGGCCGCAGCGCCCGCTCCACCGTCCCGTCGGTGAAGTCCCGCCAGCGCACCGGGAACACGGCCGTCTCGACACGCGCCGGGCCGCTCGCCGTCTCGATCACCGTGCCGTCCAGGGCCAGCGCGACGGCGCCCGAGGGATTGGAGATACGGATGTCCCGGTCCAGGGTGAACGGGTCGAATCCGGTCACCAGCACCCGCTTCAGGCCCTTGCGGTGCGGATACCGGATGGCGGTCTGCCCGCGCGAGGTCTGCTCCAGCGTGTCGAGCAGCTTCGCCCGCCGCGCCTCGTCCAGCCCGAACCGCGGTTCCCAGCCACGCAGTTCACGGGTCATGCCGAGCCGCGCCCAGTACAGCGGCCGGTCGTCGTCCCGGCTCAGGTCGCCGCCCGCGGGGCCCCGCCCCTGCGCCCGGTCCACCGCCCTGCGCCACAGGGCGCGGCCCTCCCGCTCCACGACGCGCCGGGCCTCGGCGTAGGAGCGGGCCCGGTCCAGGGCGCGGGCGAAGGCGGGCGTGACGGTCTCGAAGCCGGAGCGGCGGAGTATCTCCTGGGGCGCGGCCTTGTCGAGACGCAGCTCCTCGACGGTCGGCGGTGCGGCGGTGCCGGCGGTCGGGGCCGGCGGGCCGGCGGCGGTCGCGGTCGTGGGGGCGGACAGGGCGGTCAGCAGGGCCAGACCGAGCACACCGATGCGCACACGGGGAGAGATCACGGGATGGGGGCCTTCCGTCGTCGTGGGGTACGGGTGGATGCCGGAGGCCCGCAGTATCGCGTGACCGGGGTGGATCACACCACGGTGCGACGGACACCGCCCGGCACGTACCTGAGCGGCGGGGAACACCACTGGCCGAATGTGAAGGGTTCGTACGGGATTCGCCGTGGGGGCGGGATCGGCGGCGACCGGAAGCGGCTGAGCGGTTAACGTCGGGTCCCGGCGGGGTACCCCATGAACAGCCCCGGCCCGGGACCCTGACCCCGGACCGGGGCTCATGTGTGTCCGGGGCCCGTGCGCGGGGGCCCCGCGCGGAGGGCCCGCCCGCTACCGCGTGGAGAAGCCGTACACCGTCTCGGAGCGGAACACCTCGCCCGGCCGCAGCACCGTGCCCGGGAACTCCGGACGGTTCGGCGAGTCCGGGAAGTGCTGCGTCTCCAGCGCGATCCCCGCACCCGGCTCGAACGGCTCCCCGATGTGGTCCGCCGTGTACACCTGCATGCCCGGCTCGGTGGTCGCCACCGTCAGCACCCGGCCCGACGCGGGGTCGTACAGCTCGGCCACCTCCTCGGCCGCCGGCGTCACCCCCTTGTCCAGCAGGAAGTTGTCGTCGTAGCCGCTGCCGGTCCTGCGCGCCTCGCGGAAGTCGTAGCGGGTGCCGGAGACGTCCGCCGGCTCACCGGCCGGGATCAGGTCCGGGCCGGACGGCGTCCAGCGGGAGGCGGCCAGCCGCAGCTCGTGTCCGGAGGCGGAGCCGGAACCGGCCAGGTTCCAGTACGTGTGGTTCGTCAGGTTCACGTGCGTCGCGGCGTCCGTCACCGCCTCGTACGCGATGTGCAGCGCCCCCCGCTCGTCCAGCGTGTACGTCACCGTGACCTCCAGGCGGCCCGGGAAGCCCTCCTCGCCGTCCTCGGAGACCAGCGACAGGCGCAGGCCGTGCTCCACCTCGGTGACGTCCCAGACACGCTTGTCGAAGCCCCGCTCACCGCCGTGCAGCGAGTTCGGCCCGTCGTTCGGCGCGAGGGTGTGCTCGACGCCGTCCAGGGTGAAGCGCGCGCCCGCGATCCGATTGGCGTACCGGCCGATGAGGGCGCCCAGGAAGGGCTCCGGATGCGCGAGGTAGCCGTCCAGGCCGGTGAACCCCAGCACCACGTTCCCGGTCCGCCCGTCCCGGTCCGGCACCTCGACGTCCTGCACGATCCCGCCGTACGACAGGATCCGTACCCGTACGCCCGCCCGCTCCAGGGTCCAACGGTGCACCGGCGTGCCGTCGGAAAGTGTGCCGAAGAGTTCGTTCATGTGCGAAACAATAGGTCACGGCCCCGGCGCCGTGACCGTCCGGTAGGCGATCTCGGCCAGCTTGGCCTGTCCGTCGACGCTCGGGTGGAACCAGTCCCAGCGGCTCAGCTGCGCGGTGCCGAACCGGTACGCGTACACCTCGCCGTCGTCGGAACGGCAGCGGCTGTCCTGCGCGCAGACCTCGCGCAGCACCTCGTTGTAGTCCTCCACGCGCTTCTGCACCGTCGCCCGCCGCTCGGTCGCCGCCGCGTCCAGCGCGTCCGCGTCGCCCAGCATCGACGGGCAGATGCCCAGCTTCCACACCTGCTTGCCCAGCGCGCTGGTCCGCCCCTGCGACCACAGCCGCTTCAGGTCGGGCACGCTCGCCACGTACACCTGTGCCTTCGGCAGCGACCGGCGCAGCGTACGCATCGCCGCCTCGAAGCCCGCGCGGAACTCCGCCACCGGCGTCATCGCCGCCACGCTCTCCCGGCAGGCGTCGTTCGCCCCCGCCATCACCGCCACCAGCTCCGGGCCGCGCCGCACCGCCCGCTCCATCTGCGCGGGCAGGTCCTCCATCCGGGCGCCGGTCGCCGCGTAGTTCCAGCTCCGTCCGGCCGCGCCGGCCCGCCCCAGCAGCCGTACGGCCAGACTGTCGACCTCCTCGCTGCCGCCGGTCGCCCACGACACCTCCGGACAGTCCGTCAGCACCGCGCACGCGTCGAACCCCCGGGTGATCGAGTCACCGACGGCGGCCACCGAGTCCGGACGGGTGTCCCACAGCGGCGTGGGCCGGGCGGACGACGCCTTCGTCCCCGCGGCGCCGGGAGCGTCACCACCGACGGCGTCGCAGCCCGCCACGCCGAACGCGACGGCCGCCACCGCGGCGAGCACGGCCCTGCCCCGCCTCCGCGTCGCCTGCTCCATCCGTCGCCTCCCCGCGCGTCCCGCTGACATCCGTCCGACCCCCAACCCATAACAACGCACGGGAGTTCCCGCCCCTCCGGGGGGCCCGTCCGGAAGCAACCCACGCCACCCGCAGCGGCGTCCTGCCGGGTGAACGGCGCGACTTTCCCCCCGCCGGGACGGACGGTACGTCACACTCCTCGCGCCGTCGCACGGTAGCCTCGCCATCAGCGCGGCCCGGCGGGCCGCGCCTGTTCCGCCCGATCGAAGACGACCCGCTCAGCCCGGAGGTTCCGGTGACGACTCGTGGAGTTCTGTACGTGCACTCCGCGCCGCGCGCGTTGTGCCCGCACGTCGAGTGGGCCGTCGCCGGGGTGCTCGGCACGCGCGTCAGCCTGGACTGGATCCGCCAGCCGGCCGCCCCCGGCACCTGGCGCTCGGAGTTCTCCTGGCAGGGTCAGGCCGGCACCGCCTCCAAGCTCGCCTCCGCGCTGCGCGGCTGGCAGATGCTGCGCTTCGAGGTCACCTCCGAGCCGTGCCCCAGCGCGGAGGGCGAGCGCTACAGCTGCACCCCCGACCTCGGCATCTTCCATGCCGTCACCGGCATCCACGGCGACATCCTCATCCCGGAGGACCGCCTGCGCGCCGCCCTGGTCCGCTCCCGTACGGAGGAGACCGACCTGGAGTCGGAGATCGCCAAGCTCCTCGGCAAGCCCTGGGACGACGAACTGGAACCCTTCCGCTACGCAGGCGAAGGCGCCCCCGTCCGCTGGCTCCACCAGGTCGTATAGCGCCCCGAAGGGGCGCGGGGAACTGCGCGCTCAACCCCCACGAACCGGCAGCCAGGTACGCGCCCCCGAAGGGGCGCGGGGAACTGCGCGCCAAGCCCCCACCGGCCCGCAGCCATCCATCGAGGCCCGCAGGCATCCAGGGGCGCGGGGAACTGCGCGAACGGCCCACACCGGAAGGGGCCCACCTCCCAGAGGTGAGCCCCTTCCGAAATCCGCCCCGAGGGCGATCAAACCGTCCGGAACGCCAGCACCACGTTGTGCCCACCGAACCCGAACGAGTCGTTCAACGCGGCGATCCGCCCGTCCACGGGCAACTTCCGCGCCTCACCGCGCACCACATCCGCAGCCGCCTCGGCCTCAGGCTCCAGGTTCTCCACGTTGATCGTCGGCGGCGCCACCCGGTGGTACAGCGCCAGCACCGTGGCGACGGACTCCACGCCACCCGCGCCACCGAGCAGGTGCCCGGTCATCGACTTCGTCGCGGAGACGGCCATGTGGTCCGTGTCGTCCCCGAAGACCTTCCGCAGCGCCTTCAATTCGGCGATGTCACCCGCCGGCGTCGATGTCGCGTGCGCGTTGACGTGCACGATCTCCGCCGGGTCCAGGTCGGTGCGGTCCATCAGGTTCTGCAGGGCGTGCGTGATGCCCCGCCCCTCCGGCTCCGGCTGCACGATGTCGTGCGAGTCGGCCGAGATGCCCTGCCCGACCGCCTCCGCGTAGACCCGGGCGCCGCGCGCGGCCGCGTGCTCGGCGGACTCCAGGACGATCACACCCGCGCCCTCGCCCATGACGAAGCCGTCCCGGGCGACGTCGTAGGGGCGCGAGGCGCCCTGCGGGTCGTCGTTGTTCTTGGACATCGCCATCATGTTGCCGAACGCGGCGATCGGCAGCGGGTGGATCGCCGCCTCCGTACCGCCCGCGACGACCACGTCGGCGCGCCCGGTGCGGATCATCTCGATGGCGTAGCCGATGGCCTCCGCGCCCGAGGCGCACGCGGACACCGGGGTGTGCACGCCCGCGCGGGCGCCGACCGCGAGACCCACGTTCGCGGACGGGCCGTTCGGCATCAGCATGGGGACGGTGTGCGGGGAGACGCGGCGTACGCCCTTCTCCTTCAGCACGTCGTACTGGTCCAGCAGGGTCGTCACGCCGCCGATGCCGGAGGCGATCACGGCGCCCAGCCGGTCGGGGTCGACGTTCGGGTCCTCGCCGGCCTTGGCCTCGAACCCGGCGTCCGCCCAGGCCTCCTTGGCCGCGACGAGCGCGAACTGCGCCGAGCGGTCCAGGCGGCGGGCCTGCGGCCGGGGGATGACCTCGGTGGGTTCCACGGCCACGGGGGCCGCGATGCGGACCGCCTGCTCGGCGGCCCACTCCTGCTCCAGGGGCTTCACGCCGGAACGCCCGGCGACGAGGCCCTCCCAGGTAGAGGCCGCGTCGCCACCCAGCGGTGTGGTTGCGCCGATACCGGTGACGACCACGGTGCGATTGGTCGAGCTCATCGGAATTCTTTCTCCAACGATTGACGAGGATGCGTACGGCGCCACCGCCGGGTGGCGGGGCCGGGATGCTCCCGGCCCTGACGGGGCTCACGCCCCGCGCGGGCTCAGGCCTGGTGCTTGAGGATGTAGTCGGTCGCGTCGCCGACGGTCTTGAGGTTCTTGACGTCGTCGTCCGGGATCTTGACGTCGAAGCGCTCTTCGGCGGCGACGACGACCTCGACCATGGACAGCGAGTCGACGTCCAGGTCGTCGGTGAAGGACTTGTCCAGCTGGACGTCCTCAACCGGGATGCCGGCGATCTCGTTCACGATCTCCGCGAGACCGGCGACGATCTCTTCCTGAGTGGCGGCCATGGTGGCGCTCCTTCTTTGTGATTCCAGAGGGTGTGGCGGTGTTTCCTCGCGTACCGGACGCATGATCCGGCACGGAGTGCCTAGGGGAGGGTAACGACAGTCGCAGCGAACACGAGACCCGCCCCGAAGCCGATGACGAGCGCGGTGTCGCCGCTCTTCGCCTCGCCGGTCGCCAGGAGCCGCTCCATCGCGAGCGGGATCGAGGCGGCCGAGGTGTTGCCGGTGGTGCGGATGTCACGGGCGACCGTGACGTGCTCCGGCAGCTTGAGGGTCTTCACCATCGAGTCGATGATCCGCACGTTGGCCTGGTGCGGGATGAAGACGTCCAGTTCGTCCGGGGTGATGCCGGCCGCGTCCAGCGCCTGCTGGGCGACCTTCGCCATCTCGAACACGGCCCAGCGGAACACCGCCTGGCCTTCCTGGGTGATGGCGGGGAACTTGATGTTGCCCTTGCTGTCCAGGGGCAGCTCGGAGACGTCGCCGATCCTGAAACGGTCCCAGCTGACGGTCTGCTTGATCGTCTCGGACTTGTCGCCCTCGGAGCCCCACACGGTCGGGCCGATGGCCGGCTCCTGCGAGGGACCGACGACCACGGCGCCCGCGCCGTCACCGAACAGGAAGGCCGTCGCGCGGTCCTCCAGGTCGGTCAGGTCGCTGAGCCGCTCGACGCCGATGACCAGGACGTACTCCGCGGAACCCTCGACGACCATGCCCTTGGCGAGGGTCAGGCCGTAGCCGAAGCCCGCGCAGCCGGCGGAGATGTCGAAGGCGGCCGCCTTGTCGGTGCCGAGCTTGTCGGCGATCTCGGTGGCGATGGCCGGGGTCTGGGCGAAGTGCGACACGGTCGACACGACCACGGCGCCGATCTGCGAGGCGTCGATCCCGGCGTCCGCGATCGCCTTGCCGGACGCCTCGATCGACATCGCGGCGACGGTCTCCTCCGGGGAGGCCCAGTGCCGGGTCTCGATCCCGGAGCGCGAGCGGATCCACTCGTCGGACGAGTCGATCGTCTCGAGGATCACCTCGTTCGGCACGACCCGGGTGGGACGGTAGCCGCCCACGCCGAGGATGCGCGCGTACGGGGCGCCCTTGCTGGGCTTGATCTTCGCCATGCGGGTCGGCTCCTTTGAGGGCGTCAGGCGGCGTGCTCGGCGACGAGCTCGCGGGCCGCTTCGAGGTCGGCGGGGGTCTTCAGGGCCAGCGTCTTGACGCCGGGGAGGGCACGCTTGGCCAGGCCGGTGAGGGTGCCGCCGGGGCAGAGCTCCAGGAGGGCCGTGACGCCGAGGTCCTTGAAGGTCTCCATGCACAGGTCCCAGCGGACCGGGTTGGCGACCTGGCCGACCAGGCGCTCCAGCACCTCGGTGCCGGTCGCGACCGCCCTGCCGTCCTTGTTGGACACGTAGGCGACGGTCGGGTCGGCGGGTGTGAGGGCCTTCGCGGCCTGCGCCAGCGTGTCGACCGCGGGGCCCATGTGGTGGGTGTGGAAGGCGCCGGCGACCTGGAGCGCGACCACCCGGCGCACGCCCTCGGGCTTGTCCGCCTCCAGCGCGGCGATCTGCTCCTTGGTGCCGGCGGCGACGATCTGGCCGGCGCCGTTGATGTTCGCCGGGGTCAGACCCAGCTTCTCCAGGTGCTTCACCGTCACCTCGGGGTCGCCGCCGAGCAGCGCCGCCATGCCCGTCTCGGTGATCGCGGCGGCGTCGGCCATGGCCAGACCCCGCTTGCGGACCAGGGAGAGGGCGGCGGTGTCGTCGAGGACGCCGGCGAGGGCGGCGGCGGTGATCTCACCGACGCTGTGACCGGCGACCGCGCCGGGAGCGATGTCACCCAGTGCCGAGGCGGACAGCAGCCCGGCCGCGACCAGCAGCGGCTGCGCGACGGCCGTGTCGCGGATCGCGTCCGCGTCGGCCTTCGTGCCGTAGTGGGCGAGGTCGAGTCCGATGGCGTCGGACCATGCGGCGACACGGTCGGCGGCACCGGGGAGTTCGAGCCATTCGGTCAGGAAGCCGGGCGTCTGGGAGCCCTGGCCGGGAGCGACGAGTACGAGCACTCTCACACTCTCTCTTGGGGACGGGCGCGGCCGCCCGTGGGGACAAGGACGAAGAACCGAGGGGGGTTTTGTCGACCCCCCACAAAAGACTAGGACTGGGGATCGCCATCGACCAGACGCCCCAGGATCAGCGCGATCCGCAGGGTGAACGCAGAGCGTACATCGGAGGGTGACCAACCGGTGACGTCCGTCACACGTCGAAGCCGGTAACGCACGGTGTTGGGATGCACGAACAGCATGCGTGCCGCGCCTTCGAGGCTGCTCGCCTGCTCCAGATACACGCTGAGTGTCTCCAGCAGAGCGGCGCCGGCCTCCTCGAGCGGTCTGTAGATCTCCTCCACCAACTGCTCGCGCGCCGAGGGGTCCCCGGCCATCGCGCGCTCCGGCAGCAGATCGTCCGCCAGTACCGGGCGCGGGGCGTCCTGCCAGGCGGAACACGCCTTCAGACCGGCGGCGGCGGCCTGCGCGGACCGGGTCGCGGCCAGCAGGTCCGGCACCACGGGCCCGGCGACGACGGGACCCGCCGCGTACGGCCCGATCAGCGACTTCGCGACGGCCAGCGGGTTGTCGCTGCCGCCCGCGATGACGACGAGCCGGTCGCCGAGCACCCCGGTGAGCACCTGGAGCTTGGCGTGCCGGGCGGCCCGCCGGATCGCCTCCACGGTCAGCTCGGAGTCCCCGTCGGGGGCGGTGCCCAGCACCACGCACACGTGCTCCGGCGAGTTCCAGCCGAGGGCGGCGGCCCGCGACACGGCGCCCTCGTCGGCCTCCCCGCTGAGTACGGCGTTCACCACCAGCGACTCCAGGCGCGCGTCCCAGGCGCCGCGTGCCTCGGCGGCCTGGGCGTACACCTGGGCCGTGGCGAAGGCGATCTCCCGCGCGTACACGAGGAGCGCCTCGCGCAGCACGCTCTCGTCGCCCGGCGCCGCCACCTCGTCGATGGCGGTCTCCATCACCTCGATCGTGGTCCGCACCATCTCCACGGTCTGACGCAGCGTGATGGCCCGGGTCAGCTCGCGCGGCGCGGTGCCGAAGACGTCGGTGGAGATGGCCTGCGGGGCGTCGGGGTGCCGGAACCACTCGGTGAAGGCGGCGATGCCCGCCTGGGCGACCAGACCGATCCAGGAACGGTTCTCCGGGGGCATGGCCCGGTACCAGGACAGCGTCTCGTCCATCCGCGCGATGGCCTGGGCGGCGAGACTGCCGGACGACTGCTCCAGCCGCTTGAGGGTCGCCGGGTGCGGATGGGCGGGGCGTGCGTCGGGTTCGGGGGTACTGGTTTCGGGTTCGGGCACGGGACAAGACTGCCTCATCCGGACGGCCGCGCGTGCCCCGGGTCGCGCCCCGGCCGCCGGTCCGTGCCCCGCGTCCGGGCTCCGGTGCCCCCGCCGTGCGCCGTCCCGGCCCCGCCGGACAGGGCCTACGGTGGATGCCGTGATGGACGTGAGGCGGGCGAGCGAGCGCTTTCGGGGCGGCGATCCGGCGGCCGGGATCGAGACGTGGCACGCTCTCTCCTTCGGCCCGCACTACGACCCGGACAACCTCCGCTTCGGCGCGGTGATCGCCTGCAACGAGGAGCACCTGGGCCCGGGTGCCGGCTTCGACGAGCACCCGCACAGCCACACCGAGATCGTCACGTGGGTGGTCGCGGGCGAGCTGACCCACCGTGACTCCACGGGGCGGGAGACGGTGATCCGCCCCGGCGACGTGCAGCGCCTCAGCGCGGCGTCGGGGGTGCGGCACGTGGAGCGGAACGCGGGCCGGTCCTCGCTGACCTTCCTCCAGATGTGGCTGGCCCCGCTGAAGCCGGGCGGCGAGCCGCGCTACGAGGTCGTCCGCGGCATAGCGGACTCCACGCCGTACGCCCTCCCGGAGGCGGGGGCGATGCTGCACGTCCGCCGCCTGACCGCGGGCGAGCGCACGGCGGTCCCGGACGCGCCGTACGTCTACGCCCACGTGGTCCGCGGCACGGTCCGCCTGGACGGCGAGCTGCTGGAACCGGGCGACGCGGCCCGCCTCACGGACGAGAAGAACATCGAGGCGGTGGCGGTCACGGCGGCGGAGCTGCTGCTGTGGGAGATGTCGGCGTTCTGACCACCGGCTCCGGCTATGTCAGCTGTCGGAGGCCTGCGCCACCATGGCGCGGACCTGCTGAGCGAAGCCGCGGACGGTGAAACCGTCGGGGAGGCTGTCGACCAGGATGAGATCCGAGATCGCGTTGTTGACCCGCAGGGGACGGATGTCCCGGTACTCGGGGGAGTTGTACCAGGCCTCCGCCGCGGCGCGGTCGGGGAACTCCATGAGCACGACCGATCCCGGCCACGCCCCCTCGACCACGTCCACGTCTCCCTGCGCGAGCCACTTCCCCCCGAACGGCGCGACGGTCGCCTCGACCTGCTCCAGGTAGGACAGCCCTTCCTCGTTGGGGACGTCACCGGGGATCCGCAGGTGGTTGATCAGGTAGGTGCTCATGTCGGTCTCTTTCCGTTCCGGTGCGCGAGTGCGCGCGTGGGTGGGTCGCCGCGTGCCGATGCGGATCGGCTCGCCTTTAGATGTCAACTCTAATCTATTATTCGTTTTCATGCGCCATGCCTCCAGCCTCAGGCGGGGGCCGGTCGACGGCATCCGGAAGGGCCGCCCACGACGGGCCCCGCCGGTGCCGGCGCTGCTCCCATGCAGGGCTGGGGTGTTCCGGCGCGCCACCGTGGTACGTTCCTGCCGCCGTGCACTGCTGCGTCCCGAGGAGGTGAGACCGATCAACGCTTCGACAGGTCGGGCCTCCTCCCCTCGCATGGCCTAGGGAGCGCCCGCAGAGGTCTCCCGAAAGGCACGCATCGCTATGCGCTTCCTCTCCGACACGCCGTCCGACGGCGTCCGCGAACAGCTCTTTTCCCTCGGTGACAGCCCCGGCGTCCTGTGGACACCGGCGGACGACACCGCCGCCCCGCTGCCCCTCGTCCTCCTGGGACACGGCGGCGGCCGGCACAAGAGGGACCCCGAGATCCTCGCCCTCGCCCGCCGCTTCGTGACCGAGTGCGGTTTCGCGGCCGTCTCCGTCGACGTTCCCGCCCACGGCGACCGGCCGAAGGTCGAGGAGTACGACCGGATCGCGACCGGGAACCAGGCTCGCGTGGAGGCCGGTGAGGAACTGGCCCCGCTGATCGCCGGCTTCCAGGCCCTCGTGGCCCGGCAGACCGTGCCGGAGTGGCGGGCGGTCCTGGACGCGGTGCAGCGGCTCGACCACGTGGGCACCGGCCCGGTGGGTTACTGGGGCGTCTCGCTGGGCTGCGGACTCGGCGTCCCGTTCGTCGCGGCGGAACCGCGGGTCCGCGCGGCGGTCCTGGGCCTGGGCGGGGGATCGGCATCCGCCGAGGCCGCCGCACGGATCACGGTCCCGGTGGAGTTCCTGGTGCAGTGGGACGACGAACGCGTCCCGAGGGAACAGAGCCTGGCCCTGTTCGACGCCTTGGCCTCACCGGAGAAGTCGCTGCACGCCAACCCCGGCCGACACGGCGAGATCCCGCCGTCCGAACTGGACAGCACGGTCCGCTTCTTCGGCCGCCGGCTCGGCCCCGAGCGGAGCTAGTCCCCGGCCGGGTCACCGGCTCCCTCCACTCATCGAGCGCAAACACATCGACGGCCCGCGCCTGCGCGATCAACTCGATGCGGCACAGTCCACGGTGGAGGTTCGCGTCAGTGCCGGCGCAGGCTGCCGAGGAACGCCTGCCAGGCCTCGGCGCCGACGGTGACGACCGGGCCAGCCGGGTTCTTGCTGTCGCGGACGGGGATCACGGCGGCATCCGTCAGTTCGACCTCGACGCAGTCGCCGCCGGTGTTTCCGCTGTAGCTGGACTTACGCCACTGGCTGTTCCTCGGGCTGGGAGCGGTGTCCATAGCGTTCCTCCATCAGGCGGCTGATCAGTCCCGCCGAATCCTCCACAGAGAGTGCGGCAGCCTGCAAGCGAGCGTAACGGAGGGCGGCCTCCCTGATGGTCTCCGGATTGGCTGTCATGTGACCGGAGATGACGTCCTCCGTGTAGACGACGTCCGGGTGGTCTTCGAAGCGAAGGAGGTTGAACGAACCCGCCAGGCCGACGTGTTCGCCGACCTCGTTCGGCAACACCTGCACCTGCGTCCACCGGTGCCCGGAGACCTCCAACAGGTGCGCCAGTTGCCGCCGCATGACCTCGTGACCGCCGACCGGTCGAAGCAGCACCGCTTCGTCCAGCACCACGCACGTCAGCGGAGGCTGCTCCCGCTCCAGAACGCGCTGGCGTTCCATCCGTGCCCCGACCAGGCCCTCCAGGTCGTCCGATGTCCCGGTGGCGAGCACCGCCCGCGCGTACTCCTCCGTCTGCAGCAAGCCGTACACCAACTGCGCCTGGTACGTGGAGATGTACGCCGCCTTCGCCTCCATTTCCGCGTACGGCTGGAACCACGTGGGGAGTTGGCTGCGGAGGACCAGGCCGATCAGGCGGGAGAACAGGCCGTCCGTGCCGAGGGCCGCGTCCACGCGCTCGGAGAAGTCACGGGTGGGCACCTTCTTCATGGTCTCGATCTGGCCGACCAGCGACCCGGTGCAGAAGATGATCTCGCCGAGCTGGCTCTGCTTCAGCCCGTGCGCCTCGCGCTGGCGGCGCAGTTCCCAGCCGTAGTAGTCCAGCGGGGACGCGGTGGGGTCGAGCGACTGGACGTGAACCACGGCTGCACCTCATTTCCTCGCCGCACGGGGCGTGTTCCTCTGGGTGATCGAGCGTAAGCAGGGAGTAGCCCGCGCGGTCACGGACACGGGAGGACGTCGTCAGAACGAGTGGCGGCGTGGATGGGCCGTCGAGGCCTACTTCGACGACCCCGTCGGGGTGACCTGCGCTTCAGGTCGCCTGCCTGGCCAGCCTGTGCAGGGTCCGCGCGGCGGGTGATCCGGGGTCGGCCGTGATCAGGACGACTTCCTGGTCGTCCTCGGGCACGAGCAGGACGTCACAGTTCAACCGCAGCGTGCCGGTCGCCGGGTGATCGAGGATCTTGGTGCGGTGCCCGGGGGCGTGGACCGGACGCGTTTGCCATATCTGCCGGAACTCTTCGCTGCCGCCGTGCAGTTCAGCCAGCAGAGCGGTCAGCTGCGGGTCATGCGGGTAGCGGTCGGCGGCCCGTCGCAGCCGCGCCACCACGATGTGCCCGAACTCCTCGGCGCCGGAGCTCTCGTACATCCGCCCCTGGCCGAGGAAGCGGCGCCGCGCCAGGTTCGTCCTCCCGACCTCGAGATCGCCGCCGAACAGTGCCTGGGCCAGGGGGTTCCAGGCGACGACGCCGTACGTCGCGTCAGTGACGATCGCACCGGTCTCCGGCAACCGCTCCAGCATCCGGGCCACGTGCGGGCGTACCCACCGCACGGCGCTGATGCCGGGCGGCGCGCTCGATCCCGCAAGGCGGAACAGGTGGCTGCGCTCGGCCGGCGTGAGCCGTAGTGCCTGGGACAACGCGTCCAGGATCCGGGTGGACGGCCGCGGGCCCCGGGCCTGCTCCAGCCGCGTGTAGTAGTCGACCGACATGTGGGCGAGTTCCGCCACCTCTTCGCGGCGCAGACCCGGTGTCCGGCGATCGGTGCCCGTCACCGTCAGGCCGATCTCGTGCGGACGCAGGCCCGCCCGGCGGTCCCGCAGGAAGCGGGCCAGCTCCTGCCGTGCCATGCCGCTTCCTCCCACTGCCTGGTACAGGTTGTCCCTGGCAGGGCGCCCACAGCCAGGGAACGCTAGGTGCCATGAACGATCGCACAGCTCTTGTCACCGGTGCCAACAAGGGCATCGGCAAGCACATCGCGCGGCTCCTCGCCGCCGAGGGCCTCACCGTGTACGTGGGCTCTCGCGACCGCGGGCTCGGACAGCGAGCCGTCGAGGAGATCGGCGCAGGCGCCCGCCTGCTGGTGCTCGACGTGACGGATCCTGACGGCATCGCACGGGCCGCGACCCAGGTGGACCGTCTGGACGTGCTGGTCAACAACGCCGGGATCTCACCGTCACTCGCCCTGCCGACCGACACGGGCGTCGAGGAGTTCCGGCGCACGTACGAGACCAACGTCTTCGGGGTGGTGGCGGTGACCAATGCCTTCCTGCCCGCCCTGCGCCGGTCCCCGCAGCCGCGCATCGTCAACATCTCCAGCGGCACCGCATCGCTGACCTGGAGCACGAACCCCAACCCCCAGTTCACCCCGGGAAGCGGTGGCGCCGCCGCCTACCGGTCGTCCAAGGCCGCCCTCAACGCCCTCACCGTCCTTTACGCCCAGACGCTGGCCGAGGACGGCTTCAAGGTCAACGCGCTCGCCCCCGGCATGCGGGCCACCGACCTCAACCCCCTGGCCGCCGCTGCCGGCGACGACCCGGCCGAGGCCGCCCGGGGAGCGGCCCGCCTGGCCCTGCTGCCGGACGACGGCCCCACCGGTGGCTTCTTCTCCTGGGACGGAACGCCCGCGCCCTGGTGAGCGGCGCCGAGACCCCAGGCGAGGGCGCTGACGCGCAGGTTGCGCCCCGTGCGCTCGAAGCACGGGTCGGACGACCGGGCCGGGGCTGGACGGGACGGCCGGCCAGTTGGCCGGACTCCGCCCCGGCACGGACGTCCGTGCCGGGGCGGAGGAGGGGCGCCGAGGTCATGACCTCAGAAGGTCAGGCCCCAGCTGCTGATGTAGCCCGTGTCGCCGGCGTAGCCGTCGGTGACCCGCAGCTTCCACGTGCCGTTGGCCGTCTCCGAGGAGGCGTTCACGGTGTAGGTGGTGTTGATGTTGTCCGTGGAGCCACCGGTGCCGGAGGGCTTGAGGGTGTAGACCGAGCCGTCGGGGGCGACCAGGGACACCGTCAGGTCACCTATGTAGGTGTGGACGATGTTCACCGGGACCTTGAGGGTCGAGGGCGCGTTGCCCGAGACGCCGGTGACGGCGATCGGGGACTCGACCGTCGTCCGGTCGCTGATCGTGTACCGCGTCGAGCTGGTGAAGGTCTTGCCGGTGGGCGGGGTGGTGCCGCCGTTGCCGCCGACGTACAGCAGACGGTTCGGGGAGCCGGTGCCCGGGCTGGTGACCGCGCCGGAGACCGAGTTCGCGACCAGCGCGGAGGAGACCTGCGCCGGGGTGGCCGACGGGTTGTCCGCGAGGTACAGCGCCGCGGCGCCCGCCACGTGCGGGGTGGCCATCGACGTGCCGGAGATGGTGTTGGTGGCGCTGTCGCTGGTGTTCCAGGCCGACGTGATGGACGAGCCCGGCGCGAAGATGTCCAGGTTCGAGCCGTAGTTGGAGTAGCTGGCGCGGGCGTCGGTGGACGTGGTCGCGCCGACGGTGATCGCCTCGGCCACCCGGGCCGGGGAGCCGGTCGCCGTGGTCGACTCGTTGCCCGCGGCGACGGCGAAGGTGACGCCGGCCGCGATGGCGTTGCGGACCGCGGTGTCGAGCGTGGTGCTCGCACCGCCGCCGAGCGACATGTTGGCGACCGCCGGGAGGACCGCGTTGGCGGCGACCCAGTCGACGCCCGCGATCACGCCGGCGGTGGTGCCGGAACCGTTGTTGTCGAGGACGCGCACGCCGACGATGGCGGCCTTCTTGGCGACGCCGTAGGCGCTGCCCGCGACGGTGCCGGCGACGTGGGTGCCGTGGCCGTTGCCGTCCTGGGCGACGTTGTCGCCGTCGACGGCGTCGTAGCCGTTGCGGGCGCGGCCGCCGAAGTCGCTGTGGGAGACGCGCACACCGGTGTCGATGATGTACGCGGTGACGCCCTGGCCGGCGGTGTCGTCGTACGTGAAGGAACCGCTGAGCGGCAGCGCGGCCTGGTCGATGCGGTCCAGGCCCCAGGAGGGCGGGTTGGTCTGCGTCGCCTGGATGGTGAAGGCGCGGTTCTGCTCGACCAGTGCGACCGACGGGTCGGCGGCCAGCTCGGCGGCCTCGGCCTCGGTGGCCTCGACGGTGTAGCCGTTGACGGCCTCGCGGAAGGTGTGCTCGACGTCGGCACCGTACTTCTTGGCCAGGCCCTTGCCCTGGGCGGACGTGGCCTTGGTGCCCGACTTCAGGGTGACGATGTAGCTGCCCTCGACCGCGTTCGGCGCGTCCGCGTAGGCGATCGCCCCCTTGGGGGATTCGGCGGAGTGCGCGGCGGGAGCGGTGAACAGACCGCCCGTCAGAGCCGCCGCGGCGACCGCGCCGACGCCGACGATCGATCTGCGCTTGGTGTTTCGCTTCACTGCCATCTGAGGTTTCTCCTCGACAGGTGGGGAGTGTGGGGGTCGCGCCTCTGGGGGTGAGGCGCCGCACGGCGGACGTCCGCCCCGGGTCACCGGAACGCATGCATGTCAGGAACATGCCAAACACGGGCGCTGTGGCCGCGCTCCGCATGTCCTGCCGCCAGGCGAAAGATTGATCTGTCTACGCGGATTGCACAAGGGGTTCAGGCGGGCGTTAACGTCCGTGCCACAAAGAGGCAGTGACACAAGGTCATCAAAGGCGCAGATACGCTCCGTAAACGAGATCACCGTCACAGTCACCGCCCGGGGCCGGGGCGGCCGCTCGTCCCGCATCGCGAGACGGGAGCGCGCCCGGCTCCCCTCGCCGGTGCCGGGGAGGGACACACGCGCCCCACCCCGGCACCGGCACCGCTCACTCCTCGTCGCGCAGCCGCTCCGCCAGCCCCGTCAGGGACTCGGCCTCCTCGGTGTGGCCGAGGGCCGTCAGCCGGTGCGCCGCCGCCTCGACCCGGGCGAGGGCCGGGGCGGTGCGCTCCAGGTAGACGCCCTCCACGACACCGGCCAGGCGGACGCACTCCGCCCACTCACCGGCCACGTCGGCGTCCTCACCCGGCTCCCCGAGCAGCCCGACGGCCTTCTCCAGCGCGGCCAGCGCCTCGTCGTACGCGCCGGCGTAGGCGTTGATCCGCCCGTGCTCGTAGGCCAGGGCCGAGTCCAGGGAGCGGCCGTGCGCCTCGAAGCCGACGGCGCGGGCCGCGTCGGCCACCCGGCCGGCGTCGTCGAGGAAGGCACGGGCGTCCGCCAGGCCGTCGGGGCCCTGCTGCTGGGCCTGGAGCCGGGCCAGCTCCCGCAGGGCGTTGCTGACCAGCTCGTACCGCGGATCGCGGGCGTGGGCCGCGAGCGCCTGGTCCACGGCCTCCCGCGCCTTGGCGAACTCACCGGCCTCACCGAGCAGTACGGCCGTCTCCGCCGCGATCATGGCGTGGCTGCCCGGGTCGTCGTCCCAGCCGGCCGACTCGGCCGCGAGGGCGACGAACTCCGCGGTGGCGGCCTTGAGGTCGTCACCGGCGCGCAGCGCGCGGGCGCGGGTCAGGCGCAGCTGGGCGACGAGCCGGTCGTCCAGCTCGCCGCCCACGACGTCCGGCTCCACGAGCAGGGAGTCGAGCAGCGCGATGCAGTCCTCGATCCGGCCCAGGTCGAGGCTCAGCTGGGCGGCGTTGCTGTAGGTGCAGAACGCGTCGAACCGGGTGCCCGCCCGCATCTCCAGCTCCGCCGACCGCGTCAGATGGCGCAACGCCTCGTCGGGACGGCCCAGACCCATGCAGGCCTGCGCCAGTTCGCCGTGCAGGGTCGCGGCGTCGACCGCCTCGGCGGGCCACTCGGCGGCCAGCCGTATCCCCTCGCCGAGGCTCGCGTGGGCGGCCTCCGCGTCCCCCAGGCCGAGCTGGATCTTGCCGCGCAGGGACAGCGCGCGGGGCAGGTGCCAGGCGGGGCCGTCCGTCCGCAGGAGCTCGACCAGTCCGTCCGCCTCGGCGAGCGAGGCCGGCAGGTCGCCGGCCATGGCGTGCGTGGTGGCCCGCAGCAGCCGGGCGGCGGCGATCTGCCCGGTGAGGCCGTGCCGGGTGGCGAAGTCGTACAGCAGCTCCGCCTCGGCGAGGATCGGGGCCACGTGCTCCTTGTCCCCGGACGCCTGCAGCCGCAGGCCGCGCGCGCTCACCCGCAGCCGCAGCAGCCGCGCCTCCAGGTACGGGGCGATCCCGGACGCCTGCTCGTGCAGCCGCACCAGCTCCGCGTGCGCCTCCGTGAACCGGGAGACCTGGGCGGCGGCCCGCGCCTCAGGATCGGCGCCCTCCTCGGTCGCCCCCGGCGGAGCCACCTGTGCTCCCGCCAGCACGGCGCTCGCGCGGGCGAACACCGCGTGGCCCGGGAGGCCCGCGTCCTCGTACAGGCCCGCCGCCTCCTCGTACAGCGCCGCCGCGTCGGTGTGCGCGTCCTTGCGCTCCGCCAGCCTGGCCTCCTCCTCCAGCAGGTCCGCCCGCAGCCGCACCAGCGGGCCCACCTCCGGGTCGTCCGGGTGGACGTGGTCCGGGGCGGCGGTGAGGGCGCGCAGGCGGGCCCAGCAGGCGTGCGCGTCCGGATGGCCCTGCTCGTCCAGCTCCCGCGCCCGCTTGATCAGGTCGGCGGGTGCCTCGGGAAGCGCCTCGGCCGGTTCCGGCGCGGCCGGGGCGGTCGCCGGGACCACGTCCTCCAGGGTGCGCGGCCGCAGCGTCAGCTCCAGCGACTCCAGCAGCGGCGCCCGGCCGAGACGGGCCGCGCGGCGGTCGGTGTGGGCCGTCGTGCCGTTGCGGGCGTCGAAGCGGCCGGCCAGGTCGTCGGCCCGCCGCCGCACCTCGGCGCGCAGCGACGCCACCGTCCAGCTCCGGCCGGGGAACCCGGCGGCGGGCAGCTCCCCGCGCCCCAGCGCCTCGACGCGGGCGAGGAGCACCTCCACGCCGGTGAGCAGGTCGAGCAGGGCCAGCGGCGAGTCCACCTCCTCGAACAGGGTGCGGTTCTCCGCCAGCAGCTCCAGGCCGCGCGCCTCGTTTCCGGTCAGCGCGCAGAACTCCAGGTGGCGGCCGACCTCCCCGGCCATCGAGGGGTTGCGGCGGCAGCCCCGGTACCCCGCCAGGTGCAGCCGGCGCGCCTCGTCGGTGCGGCCGGCGCGCAGCAGCGGCAGCAGCGCGTACGACACGGAGCGGGCCGGCTCCTCCTGGCAGGACTCCTCGCCGGCCAGCACCGGCTCCCAGGCGCGCAGCGCCCGCTCGTCGTCGCCCGCCGCCAGGTGGTACAGGGCGCGCTCGCAGGTCTCGCACGCCTCGCAGTCGCTGAGCATGCCGCGGGTCCGGCCCGCCCACAGCTCGTAGGCGAGGTCGGTGTCCTCACCGACGTGGGCGGCGAGCTGGTAGGCCTGCCCGTAGTACGGCTGGAGGTCGAGCCCGGCCTTCTCGTAGCGGTCGCGCATCTCCGTCTGCCACTGGCGCAGACTGGCCAGCGGCACCTCGGGCAGGCAGCGCAGGGCGTTGGCGACCCACTTGAACCGCCAGAACAGCTGGTGGCGCAGCCGGTCGTCGAACACGTCGGGCTGCTCGTCGAAGAGGTTCAGCAGCCGGGCGAAGACGACCGGCGACTTCCGCGGCTCCGAGCCGTAGGTGTACGCCTCCTGGAGTTCCAGCAGGGCGTGGATCAGCGGCACCGGCTCGCCGAACAGCTCGGCCGCCTCGGCGAGTTCCTCGGCGGTGACGGTGCGGGTGCGGCCGTAGGGGCGCCGGTCGTTCTCCCGCAGCGCCTCGTACAGCTCGTCGGTGGTCTGGGGTGCGGTCTGCATCGTCAGCTGTCCTTGCGCAGGGCGTGGGCGAGAAGGTCGAGGAAGGAGCGGTTGATGAGGCTGGACTCGGCGGGCCGGAGCGGACGCCGGGACAGCAGCGCCGCCTGCCCGTACAGGGCCTCCGCGCTGGTGCGGGCCAGCTCGGGCTCGTCGATCGCGACGGCGGTGCGCACCAGCGGGTTCAGCTGGTTGAGGATCAGCTGGGCACGCGGCGCCTCCTGTTGCAGGGCGCCGAGGATGTCGCCCCACAGGCCGCCCTCCTGCTCACGGGCGAGCCGGGAGCGGGTGCGCTCGTGCCGGGCCTCGCGGCTGTCGACGAGCAGGGCGGGCGCGGACGCCGGCTGGAAGGCGCGCAGCGCCACGTCGCAGTCGAACACCGCGAGGGCGTCCCGGGCGAGCGCCAGGTAGGCCGCGGCGGCGAGTTCCGTCTCCCGGTCGACCGGGTCGAGGTGCGCGGTCAGGGTCGCCGGGTCGAGGTCGGCGACGCTCACCTCGGGCCTGATCTCCGGCAGCCGGTGCGCCAGTTCGCGGTCGTAGGTGTAGCCGCCGTTGACCACGCCGAGCCCGGCGGCCGACGCGATGGCCGCGACCTGCCGGAACTCCTCCACGCTGGACGTCACCAGCACGGTGCGGTGGGTGCGGGAGAACTCGTCCAGGGTGCAGTGGCCGTCGGTCGTCTCGAACGGCAGCCACGGCAGCAGCATCCGCAGGATCTCGTCGTCGTGCACGGCGAGCGACTTCACCGACAGGTGGTGCGCCTGGAGGAAGCGGTGCAGCAGGTCCGGGTCGCTGGCGGCGACGCGGGCGATCCACGCGCGCAGCTTCTCGGCGAGCGCGTCCCGGACGGCGGCGAGGGTGTCGTCCTCGTACAGGGACTCGCGGGACGCCGTGGGGCGCAGGCTCTCCGCGTCGACGACGCAGCGGACGAAGAACGCCCAGTCGGGCAGGATCTCCTCCGCCTGCTCCGACAGCAGCATGCCCTTGACGTGCACCCGGTGGCCGTGACGGCGCCCGGCGGGCACCGCCTCCGGCAGCACGCACGCGATGCCCTTCAGACCCACCGCCGGCAGGTCCAGCTCGATGGTGTCCAGCGGGGCGAAGCCGAACACCTCCTCGCCGTAGGCGGCCAGTGCGCGGGAGCGGGCACCCGGTGTCGGGTACGTCCGCGCCCAGGGCGCCGCCTCGGGGTTGACCGGGACGGCGGGGCCGGTGCCGTCGTCGAAGGTCACCGGGTGGCGGAGCAGCGAGCCGAAGTGCCCGGCCAGCGCCCGCACCCGCGCGGGCCGGGTCCACTCGCCGGCGTCGGCGCGCGGGGTCAGCGTGACCGTGGTGCCGGGCCGGGGCCGGGCGGAGGCGGGCAGGGTGCGCACGGTGTAGCTGCCGTCGCCGCGTCCCCGCCACTCCACGGCGGGCGCGCCCGGCGTACGGGCGGACCGGCTGACCACGTGGATCTCGTCCGCGACCAGGAAGCAGGACAGCAGGCCGATGCCGAACTGGCCGATGAAGTCACCGCGTTGCTCGGCGATCCCGTCGGCGCGCTTGCTGCTGCGGCCGATCGTGGCCAGGAAGGTGTGCACGTCGGCCTCGGTGAGGCCGACGCCGTCGTCCTCGACGCGCACCACGGCGGCGTCGGCGTACAGCCGGATGCCGAAGGTGCCGGCGGGGGCGGCCGGTTCGAGGGCGTGCCGGGCGGTGAGCGCGTCCACCGCGTTCTGCATCAGTTCACGCAGATAGACGCGGGGGCTGGAGTAGAGGTGGTGGGAGAGCAGGTCGACGAGTCCGCGCAGGTCGACCTGGAAGGTGCGGTCGGCGGTGTTCTCGGGCAGGGTCATCGGCGGTCCGGGGTGTGAAGGTGTGCGACGGGCGACGGAAGAGGGGCGAGCCGGGGCTCAGAAGGCCTTGCGGAAGCGCGCGTACGTCTTCTGCGGTTCGGACATGTACGTCCACGGCCACTCGGTGTACGCGCCCTCCAGCTCGCGGAAGATGTTGGATGCGGTGCTGCTTCCGGCCAGGGACAGGGCCATGGCGAAGATGTTGTAGTCGCCCTGCCAGCCCAGGCGGCGCTCGTAGGCGTGGTGCAGGACGCTGCGCTCCGCCGCCTCCCGCAGCTCGGTGCGGATCCTGGGCTGCTGCAGGCAGGCGCCGTCGTCGGACTCCACCCACTCCTCGATGTACGCCATGGCGACCACGCAGCCGAGCCGGTGGCCCTCGGGCGCCTTGGCGAACGCCGCGCGGGCGAACTCCAGGGCCTCGCCCGGCTCACCGCCCCAGCGGGGCTGGAGCTGGGACAGCCATGCGAGGTGGACCTCCAGGTCGAGCGGGTCACGGCGCAGGGCGGCGTCGCGCCGGGTTTCCGCGACCGTGGAGCCGAGCGACATGCCGCGCGCGGAGGTGAGCAGGTGGCGCCACGGCGTGATCCAGTCGGGACGCAGCTCGGCCGCCTCGAACAACTGCTGCTCGGCGATCTGGAGCCGCTCGCGGAAGACCTGCCACTGCTCCCGCGTGACGTCCACGGCACGCGCGCTGGTCCGCGCCTCCCAGCCCCAGTCGACGTGCCGTGCCCCGGATATCAGCAGGGCCAGGGCCCGGTGCTCCTTGTCCTCCTCGACGGCGCGGCCGATCCAGTCCTGCACCCCGTCCAGGACGGCCATCTGGCCGAGGACCTGATGGTCGCGGCCCAGGTCGAAGGGGGCCAGGGCGGCCTTGACCGCCTCCCAGTCACCCGCGTCGGCGGCCTCCACGACCGCCAGCACCCGCGCGTCCCCGAGGGCGCGCAGGGCGTACACCCCGTTCTTCCTGCGCGGCGCCGGAAGGGCGTACGGATCCGCCCCCGGCCCGTCCCCGCCCCTGCCGAACAACTTGCCGAACATGTCGCGCCCTCCCCTGGTCCGCGTGATCGTCCGGCGCATCATAGGGCGCCCCACCGACACCGCTTCCACAGGGTTTTCACCTCGGGCCCACGCGAACACCCCAGGTCGTACGGGGTGTTCCGGTACGTCCGGCCGCGGAGGGCGGAATCAGCCGCGCAGTTCCGCCAGCACCGCGTCCGTGAACGGCGGCCACGCCTCGACCGCCCAGGGTCCGAAGGCGCGGTCGGCGAGCGCCACGCACGCCGCGCCCGCGTCCGGGTCGATCCACAGGAACGTGCCCGACTGGCCGAAGTGCCCGAAGGTGCGCGGCGAGGACGACCCGCCGGTCCAGTGCGGGGCCTTGCCGTCCCGGATCTCGAAGCCCAGCCCCCAGTCGTTGGGGTTCTGGTGCCCGTAGCCCGGCAGCACGCCCTTGGTGCCCGGGTACTGCACGGTCATCGCCGCGGCCACCGTCCGCGGGTCCAGCAGGCGCGGCGCCTGCACCTCGGCGGCGAACCGCAGCAGGTCCTCGACCGTGGACACGCCGTCCTTCGCGGGGGAGCCCTCCAGCGAGGTGGACGTCATCCCCAGCGGCTCGAGCACCGCCTGCCGCAGATACTCGCCGAACGGAATCTCCGTCGCCTTCTCCACATGGTCGCCCAGCTGCTCGAACCCGGCGTTGGAGTACAGCCGGCGCTCGCCCGGCGCGGAGGTCACCCGGTGTTCGTCGAAGGCGAGGCCCGAGGTGTGCGCGAGCAGGTGGCGGACCGTCGAGCCGTCAGGGCCCGCCGGCTCGTCCAGCTCGACCGCCCCCTCCTCGTACGCGACGAGCACCGCGTACGCGGCCAGCGGCTTGGTGACCGAGGCCAGCGGGAAGCGGTGCCCGGCCGGTCCGTGCGTACCCAGGACGGTGCCGTCCGCCCGCACCACCCCCGCCGCAGCGGTGGGGACCGGCCAGTTCTCGATCGACGCGAGGCTCTTCAGCGACATGCCGTCGAGCCTAAGCGCTCACAGCCTGAGCTCCAGCAAAGGGTCCGGCTTGGGGACGAAGCCCAGGGAGCGGTACATCGGCTCGGCCTCCGGGCTCGCGGTCAGCCGCACCCGCACGGCGCCCCGCTCGCGGAACCACTCCAGCAGCGCGTCCATGCACGCCCGCGCGTAGCCCCGGCGGCGGGCGTCCGGGTCGGTGGCGACGCTGAAGACGTAGCCGTCGGTGCCGCGCGGGTTGTGCGCGCCGCCGATGCGGTACTCGATCGTGCCGGCCACCAGCGCCGCGAGGGCGCCCGCCCGCCGGGGGTGGTCCACGACGAACGCGGCGAACCCGCCGTCCGGCGCGGCCAGCCTCTCCCGCAGCACGGGCAGCGACTCGGCGTGCCACGCGGTGGACGGGTCGGACCGGGCGAGCGAGTCGATCATCACCTGACGCAGCCGCAGCACTTCCTCGGCGTCCTCGGGCGTCGCACGGCGTACAGGAGTCATGGCGGCACGGTAGTCGGACGCCGTTGACCCGTGCCGCCCATTTCTCTTCGGCGTCGCTTGCCTGGAGCGCACTCCAAGGATCTAGCGTGGAAGCCATGACGGTGACGGAGACCACGGGTACCAGGACCGACACCTGCGCCGGACCCCCGCAGGGGAACCGGCGGCCGGACGGCGAGGACAAGTACACGATCAGCGAGGTGGCCGCCCTCACCGGGCTGACGGCACACACCCTGCGCTGGTACGAGCGCATCGGACTGATGCCGCACATCGACCGCTCCCACACCGGGCAGCGGCGCTACACCAACCGCGACCTGGACTGGCTCGCCCTGGTCGGCAAGCTCCGGCTGACCGGCATGCCGGTCGCCGACATGGTGCGCTACGCCGAACTGGTCCGGGCCGGCGATCACACGTACACCGAGCGCTTCGAGCTGCTCAAGGCGACCCGCGAGGACGTACTGGCCCGCATCGCCGAACTCCAGGGCACCCTCGCCGTCCTGGACCGCAAGATCAGCTTCTACGCGGACGCCGGGCGCGCCCTGGCTTCGGAAAGGGCATGATGAGCGAGCACACGATCCCCACGACCACGCTGGGCGCGGACGGCCCCGAGGTGGGCGTGCAGGGCCTCGGCTGCATGGGCATGAGCTTCGCCTACGGCCCCGCCGACGCGGACGCCTCCCGGGCGACCCTGGAGCGCGCCCTGGACCTCGGCGTCACCCTCTACGACACGGCGGACGCGTACGGCGCGGGCGACAACGAGCGTTTCCTCGCCCCGTTCCTCGCGGCGCACCGCGACGAGGTGGTCCTCGCCACCAAGTTCGCCCTGTCGATCCCGCCGGACGAGCCCACCCGGCGCATCGTCCGCAACGACCCGCCGTACATCCGGCAGGCCGTCGAGGGGAGCCTGCGGCGCCTGGAGGTCGACGTCATCGACCTCTACTACATGCACCGGCGCGACGTGAACATCCCCATCGAGGAGACCGTCGGCGTCATGGCCGAGCTGGTCCGCGAGGGCAAGGTGAAGCAGCTGGGGCTGAGCGAGGTGACGGCCGGTGAACTGCGTGCCGCCCACGCCGTGCACCCGATCGCGGCCGTGCAGTCGGAGTGGTCGCTGTTCAGCCGGGACATCGAGGCCGCGGTGGTGCCGGCGGCGCGGGAGCTGGGCGTGACCCTGGTCCCGTACTCGCCGCTCGGCCGGGGCTTCCTCACCGGCTCCTTCGCGGACGCCGCCAAGGACCTCAGCGAGGACGACCTGCGCCGTACGATGCCCCGGTTCACCGGGGACAACGCGTCCGCCAACGCCGCCCTGCTCGCACCGGTCCGCGCGGCCGCCGAGGCACACGGCGTGACCCCGGCCCAGATCGCCCTGGCCTGGGTCCACCAGCAGGCGCGGGTGCACGGCCTCCCGGTCGTCCCGATCCCGGGCACCCGCCGGCCGTCCCGCGTGGAGGAGAACACGGCGGCCACCCGCATCACCCTCACCGAGTCCGAGCTGGCGTCCCTCGACCCCATCGCCGACAAGGTGGCGGGCCCCCGCTACGCGGACATGACCTTCACCTCGGCAGGCAGGGAGTAGACCGCGCTCCCCCCGAGGGGGCGACCCTCGGGGGGAGACCGTCACTTCACGAGGGCAAAGCCCGTTGACGTGCGCGGAGTTGTGCGCAGTCCCGCGTTCCCGCCGGCGCACGGGACATGGCAGGGTGTCCGAGCGGAGTTCACCCATGACCATGAAGGGGACCCATGCGCCTGCACGCGGACGGGGAAGGCCGTTCTCACCGGCAGAGGCCGCCCGTTTCCACGGCCCATGTCACCGCCCCGCCCCGGACGGCGGGTTCCGCCGATCCGCGGGCGCTCACCGCGCTCCAGCGGACCGCCGGCAACGCGGCCACCGTCCGAGCGCTGCGGGGCCCGGGAGACACGCGGGTGCAGCGGGCACCGACGAGGTCCGATTCCATGGACTCGGTCAGCTCGCAGGCCCTCCGGGCGGAGGTCACGTTCGAGATGGAGAAGAAGATCCTCTGGGACCGCATCCAAGAGATCCTCGCGCTCTCCCGGATCGACGGCTTCCGGAGCGCGGTCACCTCCTTCCTGGCGGACATCCACTCCGACGTGGAGTCGGCCGCCGGCGGGGGGACGCAGACCACCCCGGTCAAGGACCAGGTCATCGACACGATCATCGCCGGGCTGCAGCACCCTCATGTGCTGGGCCATCGACTTCAGTACCGGTGGTACGTCAGGAACCAGCGGAACGAGGGGTTCTACGACGCCCTCGCCGCTCGCGCGAAGGAGGCGGCGTCGCACGGGGCGGTCTGGTCGAAGCTCGGCGCCGCCGAGCCCATCGAACAGGCGCAGGTGGCGCGGGCGGTCGTCCTGGAGAGTTCCGTCCAGGGGTACATCTTCAACGGCCTCCTGTTCGGACTGCCCAACTGGTCGGCGTCCCCCACCTTGCAGGCCCTGTGGAAGAAGCTGTCGCAGACCTACTCGAGCGGCCTGGAGGGGTGGGTCAACGCCCATGTCCTGGAGGGCCGCGACGACTCCAGCGTGCTGGCCACCATCGAGTGGCCGGAACTCAGGAAGCGGATCGGCAAGGGCGTCGAGGGCATGAACGTCATCATCTACCGGCCGGTGCACGACCCGGACCGCGGCGCGTACGACCTGGTGCCCGTCGACATGCACCAGGTGCGCGACGACGACGACTTCGCGGCGCTGCCGCCGGTGCCGGGTGACCAGGCGTGGCGCGAGAGGCAGACCGCCGTCGACCGCCGGCAGAAGACGCGGCTCACCGACGACGTCGAGGCGCGTGAGACCCAGCTCGACAGGCTGAGCGAGAGTCTGGAGGAACTGGCCGCCACCTACGGCATGGCCAAGGAGCAGTTCCAGTTCCGGCTGAGCGAGACCCCGCACAACACCCCCCACACCACGATGGTCAGAAGCCGGTCGGGCTCGCCCGGGCCCGCGTGACCCGTTGAGGAACGTTCCCCGGCCGAAGGGCGCCGGGGAACCGCGCGACCGGCCGCGGCGGGCCCGCGCCCAGGGGCCCGCCGTACCCGGCGGGGTCACAGCTCCGCGAGCAGCTCCGCCTTCTTCGCGGAGAACTCCTCATCCGTCACCAGCCCCGCCTGATGCAACTCCCCGAGATGCCGGATCCGTTCGGCGATGTCCGCCGGATCCCGCCGGGCCGCGGCCACCGGCGCCGCCATCGCCGGCGACGACATCACCGGCACCGCCGCACAGTCCCGCACGGCGGCCAGCACGGCCGCCGCGAACGGCAGCGACTCGTGCACGGGCCCGTACCCCAGGCCGAACACCACCGCGGCGGGGTCCTGGTCGGCCTGCGCCGGCGCCGGCACCGCCGTGTCCCGGCGCAGCAGCCGCAGGTGACCCTCGAACACCTCGGGTGACCGCCACTCCACCCCGCCGAGCTCGGCTATCGGGAACCGCTGGTCGCCGGCCTTCCACTTCGCCGACGAGGCCCCGGTCCAGAACCAGCGGAACGCCACCGCCGTACCGTCGAACGTCGCCTTGCCGTCGTACGCCTTGAACTGCAGCGGCGCCTCGGGCGCCGCCACCAGGTGGCGTTCGGCGGGGCCCGACTCGGTGAGCCGGTCGTGCAGTTCGTCGGCGTAGTACTCGGCGAGCGTCTCCCGCTCGGCGGGCAGAACCAGCCGGTAGGGGTCGCTGCTCTCCTTCAACTGCCCGGCGGCCGCCTCCATCAGCGGATCGGCTCCCGGCCGGGGCTCCAGACGCAGCACCACGGACCCGCGCTTGCCGGGCGTGAGGCTCACGCCCTCGATCGCCTCCAGCGGCACACGCCGCTCACCGAGCGCCTGGAACAGCTTGGGTGTTCGAATCCCTCGTTCGTAACGGATGAGCACGGAGTCGGATTCGAACTCCCAGGCGGCATGAAATCCGGCCAGTACGTCACCCATGCGGCTCATCGTATGCGGCACGAGCTTCTCCGTCCCCTCCCCACGCATACCGCAGTATCTCCGCTTCTACGCGCGTCCGGTAGGGGTCGTACCGGACAAACCCGCCCGGCAGGCGTCGTCCTGGCGCGCACAGGAAACCGCCCGGTATGCGCCAACCCCGATCTCGGCGAAGTTGCGCAGGCTGTCCGTCCCGGGCACGAAGTACCCGGCGTGCCCCCTGGCCTCACGGGCCGACAGGACCCGCGCGCCGAAGCCGTCGGCCACCGGGTCGGCCCCGTGGCCCAGCCCGCCGAGCTCCAGGTACGGCACGTCCTGGATCCAGTCGTCGGCGTCCCGCATCGCCCACACCCGCGCGGTGGTGTGCAGCTGCGCGGCGTTCTCCACCCGCATGCCCGGGCTGCCGGCCACCGCGATGTCGCTCACCCGCTCCGGCACGCGGTGCGCGGCCAGTCCGCACACCACCGAGCCGTAGCTGTGGCAGAACAGCGAGACCGGGGCCACGCCCGGCAGCCCCCGCACCATCGTGTCCAGCCGGGCCGCTCCGTCCTCCGCGCGCATCGCGGTGGCCGCGTCCATGCCGAGACCGCTGGGCGCGGTGTAGTCGGCCCAGGCGATCACGGCCGTACGGGCCGCCGGGTCGGCGGCGCGCTGGGCCGCGTACAGGGACGTGGCCATGCCGACGGGGGCGGAGTGCGCGCGCCGGGAGCGCTCGAAGGTGAGCAGGTCGGTGTCGACACCCGGGACGACCACGGACACCCGCTCGGCGTGCCGCAGGTCACCGAAGACCTCCGCGACGCGGCCGGAGCCCGCCGGGTCGAAGGCGAGGATGTGCCGTCCCGGCCGCATCAGCGCCTCGATGCGGTCCATCCTGCGGGCCGCCTGCCGCTGGCCCGACGAGGTGAGACGGCTGTCGTGCAGCCGGCGCAGCTCCACCTCGCGGGCCTCGGCCAGCGCGATCCGGTTGGCGCGGTAGCGCAGTTCGACCGGCGCGCCGTTCATGTTGCCGACCGCCAGGGGATAGCGGTGGGCGAGCCGTACCCGCTGTCCCTCGGTGAGCGAGGCGAAGAACCGGGCGAGCCGCAGGGGCGCCGACTCGGGGTCGGGCAGCCGCTTCCCGGCCACCCGGCCGTCCTCCCACGCGGCGATCGACGCCTGCAGGGGAGCGGGGTGGCGCTGGTGGCGCAGTGCCGTCCAGCCGGTGGTCGCCAGCATCACGAAGACCACGGCGAGGGCCAGCAGCGCCCGCCACACGTTCAGCTGGGGGGAGGTGTCGAAGGAAGTCACTGGGAGGACACACTAGGAGAACGAGAGTGTCTCGCGTGAATCCAGTGACTGGGATCACGTTTCGTTGTGCCGATCCAGGGATGCTTCCGTACGCCAGTTCGTGGCGAGGGCCGGTCCGACGTGGTCCAGGCAGATCCGCATCAGGTCCCTCAGCGCCTCGGGCGTGAGGTCGTTCCCGGCGGACCAGCGCCGCTCCGCCACCCGGATCACCCCGCCGAACGCCGCCACCAGGATCCGCGGCCGGGGGTCGGCGTCCACGTCCAGGCCCTCCCGCTCGGCGATGATGCCCGCCAGTTCCTCCTCCAGCTCCGCCGCCCGCCGCAGGTGCGCGGCGAGCAGCGCGGGCGTGGACTCGATGACCCGGTAGACCCGCATGTGAAGTTCCACCGGGACCAGCCGCCCGACCGCCTCGTTGATCGCGTCCCAGCTGTCCAGCACGGCCCGGCGCAGCACCTCCAGCGGCGCCTCGTCCCGCGGACGCGCCCGGACGGCGTCGGCGATCCGCGACTCCGCGAGGCGCGGGACGAACAGCGCGACCTCCTCCTTGCTCGCGAAGTAACGGAAGAAGGTGCGCTGCGAGACGTCGACGGCCGCGGCGATGTCGTCGACGGTCGTCCCGTCGTACCCGCGGGTGGCGATCAGCTCCAGGGCGGCCCGGACCAGGGCGTCCCGGGTGCGCTGCTTCTTGCGTTCGCGCAGTCCCGGTCGCGGCAGTGTGCCCGCGACGGTCCCGGCCGATTCCATGGCTCCTCCTCGAACCGCATGTTCCGGTTCAGGCTATAGGCGCATGTCCTGTCAGTTACTGACTGGTGAATCGGTTTGTCAAGTGTCAGTGGCTGTCACTAGCCTCGAACGTATGACTAGTCAGACCACCATCGACAAGGCGGGGCAGGGGGACGGACCCTCGGGCGCCCCGTCGGAGGCGACGCCGGGCAAGGGGCTGCGCGGGCACCCCTGGTTCACGCTGTTCACCGTTGCCGTGGGGGTCATGATGGTGGCCCTGGACGGCACCATCGTGGCCATCGCCAACCCCGCCATCGCCAGTGACCTCGGCGCCACCCTCGCCGACGTCCAGTGGATCACCAACGCGTACTTCCTCGCCCTCGCGGTGTCCCTGATCACCGCGGGCAAGCTCGGTGACCGCTTCGGGCACCGGCAGACCTTCCTCATCGGTGTCGTCGGCTTCGCCGCCGCCTCCGGCGCCATCGGCCTGTCCGACAGCATCACCCTGGTCATCGTCTTCCGTGTGCTCCAGGGCCTGTTCGGCGCGCTGCTGATGCCGGCCGCGCTCGGCCTGCTGCGGGCCACGTTCCCGGCCGAGAAGCTCAACATGGCCATCGGCATCTGGGGCATGGTCATCGGCGCCTCGACCGCCGGCGGTCCGATCCTCGGCGGTGTCCTCGTCGAGCACGTCAACTGGCAGTCGGTGTTCTTCATCAACGTGCCGGTCGGTGTCCTCGCCCTCGCGCTCGGCGCGTGGATCCTGCTCGACCACCGCGCGGAGAACGCGCCGCGTTCCTTCGACATCCCGGGCATCGTCCTGCTGTCCGGCGCGATGTTCTGCCTCGTGTGGGCCCTGATCAAGGCGCCCGAGTGGGGCTGGGGCGACGGCAGGACCTGGGGGTTCATCGCCGCCTCGGTGGTGGGCTTCGTCGCCTTCGCCTTCTGGGAGACCAAGGTGAAGGAGCCGCTGATCCCGCTGGCCCTCTTCCGCTCGGTCCCGCTGTCCGCGGGTGTCGTGCTGATGGTGCTCATGGCCATCGCCTTCATGGGCGGCCTGTTCTTCGTCACCTTCTACCTGCAGAACGTGCACGGGCTGAGCCCGGTCGACGCCGGTCTGCACCTGCTCCCGCTCACCGGCATGATGATCGTCGGCTCCCCGCTCGCGGGCGTGATGATCACCAAGGTCGGTCCGCGGATCCCGCTGGCCGGCGGCATGGCCTGCACCGCGCTCGCCATGTACGGCATCTCCACGCTGGAGAAGAGCACCGGCAGCCTCGCCATGTCCGTCTGGTTCGCCCTGCTCGGCCTCGGCCTCGCCCCCGTCATGGTCGGCGCCACCGAGGTCATCGTCGGCAACGCGCCGCTGGAGCTCTCCGGTGTCGCCGGCGGTCTGCAGCAGTCCGCGATGCAGGTCGGCGGCAGCCTCGGCACCGCCGTGCTGGGCGCCGTGATGGCCTCGAAGGTGGACGGCGACCTGCCGGGCAACTGGGACAGGGCCGGGCTGCCGCCGCTGGACCCGGAGCAGGCCGCCGCGGCCTCCCAGGCGGTCCAGGTCGGTGTGCCGCCGGTGGCCAAGGGCACCCCCGAGGCGATCGCCGCGAAAATCACCGACGTCGCCCACGACACCTTCATCTCCGGCATGAGCCTGGCGTCCCTGGTGGCCGCCGGGGTCGCCGCGGTCGCCGTCGTGGTGGCGCTGTTCACCAAGCGCGGCGAGAACGCGGAGGCGGGCGCGGGCGTCGGCCACATCTGACGGCCCGTGAGGACCGCCGAGGCACACCGCCGGAGGGGGCGGCGCGCCTCGGCGGTCATCCGCCGTACACACAAGGGGAATTCAGGACGGAAGCGGGGGTACCCGCCATGTCAACCAACCCATCAGGGAGTTGACGATGGCGAGCTTCGGACAAGGTACGCGCAGGCACCCCCGCACCAGTGGTCGGACGTGGTCACGGTCCGGGCCGGATCGCGCGACGCTCGGGATCATCGGAGCCATCTGCGCCGTCGCCGGTTTCTTCGTCCTGGGCATCGTGCTCGGCCCGGTGGCGATGGTGTGCGGCTGGCTCGCGATGGGGCGCAGCTGGGCGGGCTCCCGCTCGGTGCCGGCCCTGATCGCCCTGGTCCTCGGCGCCATCGACACGCTCCTGGCCGTCATCTGGCTGGCCGGGGCGGGCGCCATGGGCTCCGGCATGTTCTGACCCGGCGGCACGGCATCGGTGAGGGGGCCTCCGGCGAACCAGCCGGAGGCCCCCTCACCGATGCCGTGCCGCCCCACGGGGCACGCGACTGATGTTCCCCGCGCCTCCCGGGCGGCGGTGGGACACCCCCCCCCAGGGGCGCGGGGAACTGCGCGACCGGCCCGAACACACCCGCAGCCGCCCCACCACCCCGGGAGGCATCCCCCCGCCGGAGGCGCTACGCGTCGCCGCCCGCCGCGCCCGGGTCCGCGGCCGACACGTCCAGCAGCTGGTACCGGTCGATCGCCTGCTTCAGCACCGAGCGGTCGAGGTGCCCCTCACGGACCAGCTCGGTCAGCACCGCCAGCACGATCGACTGCGCGTCGATGTGGAAGAACCGCCGGGCCGCCCCGCGGGTGTCCGCGAAGCCGAAGCCGTCCGCGCCCAGCGACTGGTACGTCCCCGGCACCCAGCGCGCGATCTGGTCCGGCACCGACCGCATCCAGTCGGACACCGCCACCACCGGCCCCTGCGCCGAGGCCAGCTTGCGCGTCACGTACGGGGTGCGCTGCTCCTCCTCCGGGTGCAGCAGGTTGTGCCGCTCGCAGTCCACGGCCTCGCGCCGCAGTTCGTTCCAGGAGGTCGCCGACCAGACGTCCGCCTTGACGTTCCACTCCTCGGCGAGGATCTTCTGCGCCTCGACCGCCCACGGCATCGCGACGCCGGACGCCAGGATCTGCGCCGGCAGCGAGCCCGCCGGGCCCTCGCTGAAGCGGTACAGGCCCTTGACGATGCCCTCGGCGTCCACGTCCGCCGGCTCCGCCGGGTGCTGGATCGGCTCGTTGTACACGGTGAGGTAGTAGAAGACGTCCTCGCCGTGCGGGTGTTCGTCGGAGGAGCCGTACATGCGGCGCAGCCCGTCCTGCACGATGTGCGCGATCTCGTAGCCGAACGCCGGGTCGTAGGCGACGCACGCCGGGTTGGTCGAGGCGAGCAGCTGTGAATGGCCGTCGGCGTGCTGCAGACCCTCACCGGTCAGCGTGGTCCGCCCCGCGGTGGCGCCGAGCACGAAGCCCCGGGACAGCTGGTCGGCCATCTGCCAGAACTGGTCGCCGGTGCGCTGGAAGCCGAACATCGAGTAGAAGACGTACACCGGGATGAGCGGCTCGCCGTGCGTGGCGTAGGCCGAGCCCGCCGCGATCAGCGAGGCGGTGCAGCCGGCCTCGGAGATGCCGTCGTGCAGCATCTGCCCGTTGGGCGCCTCCTTGTACGCGAGCAGCAGCTCCCGGTCCACGGCCTCGTACTGCTGGCCGAGCGGGTTGTAGATTTTCGCGCTCGGGAAGAACGAGTCCATGCCGAAGGTGCGGTACTCGTCCGGCGCGATCAGCACGAACCGCCGGCCGATCTCCTTGTCCCGCATGAGGTCCTTGAGGAGCCGGACGAAGGCCATGGTCGTCGCGATGGACTGCTGGCCGGAGCCCTTCTTCACGGTCGCGTACGTCTTGTCTTCCGGCAGGGCGAGCGGCTTCGACCGCACCACCCGCGTCGGCACGTACCCGCCGAGGGACCGGCGGCGGTCGTGCATGTACTGGATCTCCTCGGTGTCCGGCCCCGGGTGGTAGTACGGCGGCGGACCGGACTCCAGGTCCTTGTCGGAGATCGGCAGGTGCAGCCGGTCCCGGAAGTGCTTCAGGTCGTCGACCGTCAGCTTCTTCATCTGGTGCGTGGCGTTGCGGCCCTCGAAGTTCGGGCCGAGCGTCCAGCCCTTGATCGTCTTCGCCAGGATCACCGTCGGCTGGCCCTTGTGCTCCAGGGCCGCCTTGTACGCCGCGTAGATCTTGCGGTGGTCGTGGCCGCCGCGCCCCAGGTGCAGGATCCGGTCGTCGGTCATGCCCTCGACCATGGCGCGCAGCCGGTGGTCGTCACCGAAGAAGTGGTCGCGGATGTACGCGCCGGACTCGGTGGCGTAGGTCTGGAACTGGCCGTCGGGCGTGGTGTTCATCTTGTTGACCAGCACGCCGTCGCGGTCCTGGGCCAGCAGCGGGTCCCAGGTGCGGTCCCAGACCAGCTTGATCACGTTCCAGCCGGCGCCCCGGAAGACGGACTCCAGCTCCTGGATGATCTTGCCGTTGCCGCGCACCGGGCCGTCCAGCCGCTGGAGGTTGCAGTTGACGACGAAGGTCAGGTTGTCCAGACCCTCCCGCGCGGCGATGGTCAGCTGGCCCAGCGACTCCGGCTCGTCCATCTCGCCGTCGCCGAGGAACGCCCACACGTGCGACTTCGAGGTGTCCGCGATGTCGCGCGCGTGCATGTAACGGTTCATCCGGGCCTGGTAGATGGCGCCGATCGGGCCGAGGCCCATCGACACCGTCGGGAACTCCCAGAAGTCCGGCATCGAGCGCGGGTGCGGGTACGAGGACAGCGCGTACGGCGCCTTCGACTTCTCCTGGCGGAAGCCGTCGAGGTGCTGCTCGCTCAGCCGGTCCAGCAGGTACGCGCGGGCGTAGATGCCCGGCGAGGCGTGCCCCTGGAAGAAGACCTGGTCGCCGCCGTCGCCCTCGTCCTTGCCGCGGAAGAAGTGGTTGAAGCCCACGTCGTACAGCGAGGCCGAGGACGCGAACGTGGCGATGTGGCCGCCCACCCCGATGCCCGGGCGCTGGGCGCGCGAGACCATCACGGCCGCGTTCCAGCGGGTCGCGTTGAGGATCTTGCGTTCGATCTCCTCGTTGCCCGGGAAGAACGGCTCGGCCCGGGTGGGGATCGTGTTGACGTAGTCCGTGCTGCGCATCTCGGGCACGGCGACGCGCTTGGCGCGGGCCCGCTCGATCAGCCGCAGCATCAGATAACGGGCCCGCTCCCGGCCGCGCTCGTCGACCGCGGCGTCGAGGGAGTCGAGCCACTCCTGGGTTTCCTCGGGATCGAAGTCAGGAACCTGACTCGGGAGGCCGCCAATGATGATCGGGTTGCGATCGGATGCGGAAGCCACGCTGTTCCTTACCTGTCGGAGGGCCGTGAAAGGGCCGTCGTCTCGCTCGCCACGGCCCGGATTGCGCCGGTCCCATGCTCCACCTCCGGGCCTCGGACGTCATCTCTACCGAGAGGTAATCCGGAGGTCCGGCCGGTACGGTGAGGCAAGGGGCGAGTACATTCGAGTCTCGTACCCACAGACGGTTCCCAAACGCCCAAACGGGGCACAAAGGTGTGGTGTCCATCACTGCGGGCGATGATGGTGTGCCTGAAGTTGCGGTGACCCGGCCAGGATCGTCACCGTTTCGGCGGTGCGCACGGCCGGGTACTTGCGCGATCCGTCCCGCCCGTGTGGACTACGGCCAATGCTTCGCGCACGCGCGTGGCTGAGACATTCCCAAGACATGATCAGGAGGCAACCCGTGAGCGCGACCGCGGACCACGCGGAGGAGCGGACGAACCCTGCCGGCAGGCTGGGGTTCCAGCCCGGGCAGGTGGTCCAGGAAATCGGCTACGACGACGACGTCGACCAGGAGCTCCGCGAGGCCATCGAGGGCGTCATCGAGAGCGACCTTGTCGACGAGGACTACGACGACGTGGCTGACGCCGTTGTGCTGTGGTTCCGCGACGACGACGGCGACCTGACGGATGCGCTGGTGGATGCCACCACGTACATCGAAGAGGGCGGCGCGATCCTGCTGCTCACGCCGAAGACCGGCCGGGACGGCTACGTCGAGCCGAGCGAGATCTCGGAGGCCGCCACCACGGCCGGCCTGACGGCGTCCAAGAGCGTCAGCGTCGGCAAGGACTGGAGCGGCAGCCGGCTGGCGACCCCCAAGGCGGCCAAGTCGAAGCGGTGAACCATCCCGGGACGGGCCGGCGGCGTCGTGCGTGGCACGCGTCGGCCCGTTCGCGGGACCGTCGTCTCCCCTGCGTAGGGTGGTCGCAGCGCACCACCGCGGAGGGACGAGGACGACGATGACGATCCCGGTCGGCGAGCAGGCTCCCGACTTCGAACTCAAGGACAACCACGGCGCCCCGGTGCGTCTGTCCGACTTCCGTGGGCAGAAGAACGTCGTGCTGCTCTTCTACCCGTTCGCGTTCACCGGTGTGTGCACCGGCGAGCTGGGCGAGATCCGCGACCGGCTGAAGGAGTTCGCCGAGCGCGACGCCGAGGTGCTCGCCGTCTCCAACGACTCCATGCACACCCTCCGCGTCTTCGGTGAGCAGGAGGATCTTCCCTTCCCGCTGCTCAGCGACTTCTGGCCGCACGGCAACGTCTCCCGCGCCTACGGCGTCCTCGACGAGGACAAGGGATGCGCGGTGCGGAAGACCTTCGTGATCGACAAGGAGGGCGTGGTACGCCGGACCGTGAGCAGCGGCATGGCGGACGCCCGTGACCCGGACGAGTACCTCGCGGCGCTCGACGCGCTGTGATCGTTCGCCGCCAGGGACTGCGGCCCCGGGGAACCCGTCACTAGGATCGACTCGTTGATCCGACATCCAAGCAGAACGGGGCATCCCGCCCCTGGACACCAAGGGAGGACTCGTGGGAGTCAGCCTCAGCAAGGGCGGCAACGTATCGCTGAGCAAGGAGGCGCCGGGCCTGACCGCGGTCATCGTCGGACTGGGGTGGGACGTCCGCACCACGACCGGCACCGACTTCGACCTCGACGCCAGTGCCCTGCTGCTGAACAACTCGGGCAAGGTCGGCAACGACGCCAACTTCGTCTTCTTCAACAACCTCAAGAGCCCCGACGGATCCGTCGAGCACACCGGTGACAACCTCACCGGTGAGGGCGAGGGCGACGACGAGCAGATCAAGGTCAACCTGGCCGGTGTCCCGGCGGACATCGAGAAGATCGTCTTCCCGGTCTCCATCTACGACGCCGAGAACCGTCAGCAGTCCTTCGGCCAGGTGCGCAACGCGTTCATCCGCGTCGTCAACCAGGCCGGCGGCGCCGAGATCGCCCGTTACGACCTGTCGGAGGACGCCTCGACCGAGACCGCCATGGTCTTCGGCGAGCTGTACCGGCACGGCGCGGAGTGGAAGTTCCGCGCCATCGGCCAGGGGTACGCCTCCGGTCTGCGCGGCATCGCGCAGGACTTCGGTGTGAACGTCTGAGACGGCCGCACCCCGGGCGGCCACGCCCGGCGGCCGTCCCGTACGGCCACACCGCCCGGGCGCCGCACGTGTCGGACGTGCGGCGCCCGGGGACGCCCCCTCGCGGGGGAGTGCAGAACCACCTGGAAACACCACCCGGAGGGGGACCAGCATCATGGGCGTCACGCTTGCCAAAGGGGGCAACGTCTCCTTGTCCAAGGCCGCACCCAACCTCACGCAGGTGATGGTCGGGCTCGGCTGGGACGCGCGCTCCACCACGGGAGCCGACTTCGACCTCGACGCCAGCGCGCTGATGTGCAGCGGCGGCCGGGTCATGGGGGACGAGTGGTTCATCTTCTACAACCAGCTCAAGAGCCCGGAGGGCTCGGTGGAGCACACCGGCGACAACCTCACCGGTGAGGGTGAAGGTGACGACGAGTCCCTGCTGATCGACCTGTCCAAGGTGCCGGCGCAGTGCGACAAGATCGTCTTCCCGGTCTCCATCCACATGGCCGACGAGCGCGGCCAGACGTTCGGCCAGGTCAGCAACGCCTTCATCCGCGTGGTGAACCAGGCGGACGGTCAGGAGCTCGCCCGGTACGACCTGAGCGAGGACGCCTCCACCGAGACAGCGATGATCTTCGGTGAGCTCTACCGCTACCAGGGCGAGTGGAAGTTCCGTGCAGTAGGGCAGGGGTACGCGTCAGGCCTGCGCGGCATCGCTCTAGACTTCGGGGTCAACGTTTCGTAAAGCCGCCACGGCGGCGGGGGAGACCCGTACACACACATGGGGTAGCCAGTGGTTCTGAAAACCTTCGGCTGGTCGTTCGCGGTCACCGCGCTCGGCCTGGTCGCGGCGGTTCTCTTCGGGGGGTGGACCGCCTTCGGCATCGTGGCGATCCTCTCGATCCTCGAGATCTCGCTGTCCTTCGACAACGCGGTGGTCAACGCCGGAATCCTGAAGAAGATGAATGCCTTCTGGCAGAAGATCTTCCTCACCATCGGCATCCTGATCGCCGTCTTCGGTATGCGACTGGTCTTCCCCGTCGTCATCGTCGCGGTCAGTGCCCAGCTCGGTCCGATCGAGGCGGTCGACCTCGCGCTCAGCGACAAGGACCGTTACCAGGAGCTCGTCACCGACGCCCACCCGGCGATCGCCGCCTTCGGTGGCATGTTCCTCCTGATGATCTTCCTCGACTTCATCTTCGAGGACCGCGACATCAAGTGGCTGGCCTGGCTGGAGCGGCCGCTGGCCAAGCTCGGCAAGGTCGACATGCTGTCGGTCTGCATCGCGCTGATCGTCCTGCTGATCTCCGCCATGACCTTCGCCGCCAACGCCCACCAGCACGGCGGCGCGCACGTGGACAAGGCGGAGACGGTCCTGCTGGCCGGAATCGCCGGTCTGATCACCTACATGATCGTGGGCGGGCTCTCCGGCTACTTCGAGGACAAACTCGAAGAGGAGGAGGAGCAGGAACACGAGGAGGAGGAGAAGGCCGCACGCGAGGGCAAGCCCAAGTCGGCGATCGCCCTGGCCGGCAAGGCCGCGTTCTTCATGTTCCTCTACCTCGAGGTGCTCGACGCGTCCTTCTCCTTCGACGGCGTGATCGGCGCCTTCGCCATCACCAACGACATCGTGCTGATGGCGCTCGGCCTCGGCATCGGCGCCATGTACGTCCGGTCGCTCACGGTCTACCTGGTCCGCCAGGGCACCCTGGACGACTACGTGTACCTGGAGCACGGCGCGCACTACGCGATCGGCGCCCTGGCGCTGATCCTGCTCGTGACCATCCAGTACCAGATCAACGAGATCATCACCGGTCTCGTCGGCGTCGTCCTGATCGGCGCCTCCTTCTGGTCCTCCGTGCGCCGCAACAAGCGCATCGCGGAGGTCGAGGCGCGGGCGGGCGACAAGACAGAGGTCGCGTCCGGGGTGTGACAGCCCTCCGGGTGAGGAACGCTCTCGACGGGGCGGCCACCGAGGACCAGTCCTCGGTGGCCGCCCCGTCGGCCGTGCGGCGCCCCGGCGCCCCGCGGTCACCGGCGGGGGTTCGACAAGTGGACTTGGGGCGGGAATGAGTTTCCTGGACGGACTGTGGCGCGGACGCGGGAACGCCTTCGACTCCGGCAACGCGGCCACCAACGCCATCGAGCTGACCAAACGGCACGGCCACGTGTCCTTGACCAAGCAGGGCGCGGCCACCGGCCACCTGCGGATCAACCTCAGCTGGCGGATGCGCACCTCCGACTTCGGCGGCCCGCAGCGCGAGAGCCTGCTGCGCCACCCGTTCAAGGCGCTCAAGCCGCCGGAGGTCGTCGGGCACAGCCAGTCCATGGTCAACGTGGACCTCGACCTCGGCTGCCTGTACGAGCTGCAGGACGGCACCAAGGGCGTGGTGCAGCCCCTCGGCGGGTTCCTCGGCGACGTCAACGACCCGCCGTACGTGAAGCTCAGCGGTGACGACCGGTTCGGCTCCGCCTCCGGCGAGACGATGTACGTCAACCTGGACCAGCGGGAGCACATCAAGCGCCTGCTGGTCTTCGCCTACATCTACGACCAGACCCCGGCCTTCGACCGCACCCAGGCCGTGGTCACCCTCTACCCGAGCAACGGCCCGCGGATCGAGATCTCCCTCGACGAACGCCACCCGCAGGCCCGTTCCTGCGCGGTGGTGATGATCGAGAACGTCAAGAACGAGATCCTCGTCCACCGCGAGGTGCGGTTCGTCTACGGCTTCCAGGCGGAGCTGGACCGGCTCTACGGCTGGGGCCTGCAGTGGGGCAGGGGCTTCAAGACGAAGGCCGACCGCTGAAGCGCGGCCGGCCCGGGAACTGTCCCGTCTAGCGTCCGACGAACTGCGGCCCCTGCGGCGGCAGCCGGAACTCCGGGTCGGGCGCGCCCGTGGCGGGCGGCGGGAAGCCGTACCGGTCCTGCGCCGCCTGGGCCGCCGCCGTGGCGGGCGCGGGCGCCGGATAGCCGTACGGGGGCGGGCTCGTCGGGTGCGGGTAGCCGTAGGCGGGCTGCGTGGCCGGGGGCTGCTGCGGGGGATAGCCGTACGCGGGCTGCGTGGGGACCGCCGCGGGCGGCTGCTCGGGCGGCAGCGGGCGGGACGGCTCCGGGGCCGCCGGCACCACCGGGGCCTGCGGCTGGGTCAGCGCGTCGGGCGAGACGCCCTCGGGGGCCTGCGCGGGCGGCTCCGGCGTGGCCGGGCGGTCCGCGTCGGGTCCCTCGGCGGCCTCCGACTCGTCCACCGAGATGCCGAAGTCGGTCGCCAGGCCCTTCAGCCCGTTGGAGTAGCCCTCGCCGAGTGCCCGGAACTTCCAGCCCTCCCCGCGCCGGTACAGCTCACCGCAGATGAGCGCGGTCTCCCGGCCCGTCTCCGGCTTGACGTCGAAGTACGCCAGCGCCTCGCCGTCGGACGTCTGCGCGTCGTACAGCAGGATGCGCAGGTCCCGTACGCGGTCGAAGGTGACCCCGTCCGCCGACGCGACGAGGAGAATCCGGCCGACACCCGACTCGACACCGGCCAGGTCTGTCTGGATCGTGTCGGTCAGGCCCTCGGTGACCCGCTTCTTCCCGAGCCGCCACACCTTCCCGGACGGGTGCCGGGGCTGGTTGTAGAAGACGAAGTCCTCGTCGGAGCGCACACGGCCGTCGAGACCGAGGAGCAGCGCGGAGGCGTCCACGTCCGGCACCCCCTGCCCGGGCGACCAGCGCAGCACGGCGCGTACCGTGGTGGCCTCGAGAGGGACGTTCGACCCCTTCAGCATCGCGTGCGTCATGCGGTCATCCTGCCTTCTCCGTCCTGGTCACGACAATGCGGGGGGTTGGCTCCGACACCACGGGGTTACCTGAAGTTCATGCCCGGCGGGAACCGCCGACATGGACTTCTACGTACTATTACCGGCCACCTTTCGGCACATCACAGCGTCCACCACAGCCACGGGGGAGTTCAATGCGTCATTTCGGGCACATCGCCCCTGCGGTGCGGAAACGTCTCTTCTACCGGGAGCCCTGCTCCTTCACCGCCGACTCACCGGCCCGGGTGCTGTCCGCCGCGCTCGGCGCCACCCTCTACAGCCCCGCCACCCGGTCCCGGCTCGCCGACGACGTCGTCAAGCGGGGCGCCCGCGGCGTGGTCTCCATGGTGCTCTGCCTGGAGGACTCCATCAGCGACGCCGACGTCGCCGCCGGCGAGGAGAACCTGGTCCGCCAGCTCACCGACCTGGCCGGACGGCCCGGGGCGGACCTGCCCCTGCTGTTCGTCCGGGTCCGGGTCCCCGAGCAGATCCCCGACCTGGCCCGCCGCCTCGGCCCCGCGGTCTCGCTGCTGTCCGGATTCGTGCTGCCGAAGTTCACCGCCGAGCGCGGACTGCCGTTCCTCGAGGCGCTCACCGCCGCCGAGTCCGCGAGCGGGCGCCGGCTGTTCGCCATGCCGGTGCTGGAGTCGCCCGAGCTGCTCTACCGCGAGAGCCGCGTGGAGACCCTGGAGGGCATCTTCGGCGCCGTCGACAAGTACCGCGACCGCGTGCTCGCCCTGCGCCTGGGCGTCACCGACTTCTGCTCCTCCTACGGGCTGCGCCGGGGCCCCGACATGACGGCGTACGACATCCAGGTCGTCGCCTCGGTGATCTCCGACGTGGTGAACATGCTGGCCCGGGCCGACGGCACCGGATTCACCGTGACCGGTCCCGTGTGGGAGTACTTCCGGGTCCAGGAGCGCATGTTCAAGCCACAGCTGCGGCAGAGCCCCTTCCTGGAGGTGCAGGCCACGGAGCTGCGCGAGACGCTGATCGAACACGCCATGGACGGCCTGCTGCGGGAGATCGCCCTCGACCGGGCCAACGGCCTGCTCGGCAAGACCTGCATCCATCCGTCCCACGTGCTGCCCGTGCACGCGCTGTCCGTCGTCAGTCACGAGGAGTACAGCGACGCCCAGGACATCCTGCGGCCGGAACGCGGCGGCGGAGGTGTACTCAGGTCCGCGTACACCAACAAGATGAACGAGGTGAAGCCGCACCGCGCCTGGGCGGAGCGGACCATGCTGCGCGCCGAGGTCTTCGGCGTCGCCAACGAGGACATCGGCTTCGTGGAACTGCTCGCGGCGGGCCTGGCGGAGTGACCGAGAGGGAGAACAGGTCTGTGAACGAGGGGATGCGCCGACCGACGCGTCACGACACCCCGGCCGGTGCGGACACCTGGTCCGGCACCTGGGTCGCCGAGCGGCTCGGCGTCGAGCTGACCGGCGACGAGCGGCTGCCCGGCCTGCTGGGGCTGGCGCTGCGCCGCAACCCCAAGCGGGCCCACCTGCTGGTGTCGAACGTCCTCGGCAAGCACGTCCCCCAGGCCCCGTCCGTGGTCCACGGGCACGGCGTCGAGCTCGGCCGCCGGGTGCGGGAGCTGCTGGGCGCGGAGGCGGCCGCGCGCGCCGTCGTGCTCGGGTACGCCGAGACCGCGACCGGGCTCGGCCACTCCGTCGCCGACGGCCTGGGCACCGCCCCCTACCTGCACTCCACGCGCCGGCCGGTCGCCGGGGTCGCCACCGCCGGCGGTTTCGAGGAGTCCCACTCGCACGCCACCTCCCACCTGCTGCTGCCGGAGGATCCGGCGCTGCTGGCGGGGGACGGGCCGCTGGTGCTGGTGGACGACGAATTCTCGACGGGGAACACGGTGCTGAACACCGTGCGCGCTCTGCACGCGCGGTATCCGCGGGGACGGTACGTCGTCGTCGCACTGGTCGACATGCGGTCGGCGGCGGACGCCGGGCGGCTGGAGGAGTTCGGCCGGGAGATCGGGGCGCGGATCGATCTGGTGACGGTCGCGTCGGGGACGGTGCGGTTGCCTGACGGCGTCCTGGAGAAGGGGCAGGCGCTGGTCGCGGAACATGAGACGGCCGCGGCGCCCACCGGGCCGCAGTCGGCCGGGGACCTCACGCGAGTGGACCTGCGCTGGCCGGCCGGTCTCCCCGACGGAGGCCGTCACGGGTTCACCCCCGCCCACCGCACCCGGCTGGACGCCGCCCTCCCCGCCATGGCGGCCCGCATATCCGCCGTCCTCCCCGAGGAGACGCACCGCGTGCTCGTCCTCGGCTTCGAGGAACTGATGTACGCCCCCCTGCGCCTCGCCACCGAGCTGGAGCGCACCACCGGCGCCGAGGTGCGCTACTCCACCACCACCCGCTCACCCGTCCTCGCGGTCGACGACCCCGGATACGCCATCCGCACCCGCCTGGTCTTCCCCGCCCACGACGACCCCGCCGACGGCCCCGGCGAGCGCTACGCCTACAACGTCGCCGGCGCCGGTTTCGACGCCGTCGTCGCCGTCGTCGACTCGGCCGCCGACACCCCCGCGCTGCACGCGCCCGACGGCCTGCTCGCCCGGCTCGCCGAACACACCCCGCGGGTCCTCCTCGCGGTCGTACCGTCGTACGTGCCCACCGCGCCCGCCGCCGTCCAGGACGCCCCCGAAAGGCCCGCCACCATGCTGCCCGAGCCCCTCCGAGGCCCCGCCTTCTCCTCGTACGCGCCCGAGGAGGTCGGCTGGCTGCTCCAGGACCTCTCGGACGTGACGCTGGAGGCGCCCACCGAGGAGCGCGAGGAGGCCATCCAGAGCGGCGGCGCCCACTACGCCGAGTCGCTGCCCGTGGAGTACCAGCCCAGCGAGCAGTACCAGCAGCTCTTCCACAGCGCCCTGGAGGCGTCGGCCGCCCGCCTGGCGCACGCCGTCGGCGTGGTCACCGAGTCCGTCCTCGCAGAGCGGTCTCCCCGCCCGGTACTGGTGTCCCTGGCGCGCGCCGGCACCCCGGTGGGCATCCTGATGCGCCGCTGGGCGCGGCACCGGCACGGCCTCGACCTGCCGCACTACGCCGTCTCCATCGTGCGCGGCCGCGGCATCGACGCCAACGCCCTGCGCTGGCTGGCCGCCCACCACGACCCGCGCGACGTGGTGTTCGTCGACGGCTGGACCGGCAAGGGCGCCATCACCCGCGAACTGGCCCAGGCCGTCGAGGAGTTCGAGAAGACCGAGGGCGTCACCGGCTTCGACCCGGAGATCGCGGTCCTCGCCGACCCCGGCTCCTGCGTCCGTACGTACGGCACCCGCGAGGACTACCTGATCCCGTCCGCGTGCCTCAACTCCACGGTGTCCGGCCTGATCTCGCGCACCGTGCTGCGCGCCGACCTGGTCGGTCCCGACGACTACCACGGCGCCAAGTACTACCGCGAACTCGCCGGCGCGGACCTGTCGGTGGCCTTCCTGGACGCCGTCGCCGCCCGCTTCGAGGAGGTCACCGAGGCCGCCTGCGCCGAGGCCAAGGAGCTGCTCGCCGCCGACCGCACGCCCACCTGGGAGGGCTGGGCCGCGGTGGAACGCATCAGCGAGGAGTACGGCATCCACGACGTGAACCTCGTCAAGCCCGGCGTCGGCGAGACCACCCGGGTGCTGCTGCGCCGGGTGCCGTGGAAGGTGCTGGCCCGCGCCGGGGCCGGGAGCGACCTCGACCACGTCCGCCTGCTCGCGGAGCAGCGGGGCGTCCCCGTCGAGGAGGTCGCCGACCTGCCGTACACCTGCGTCGGCCTGATCCACCCCCGCTTCACCCGGGGCGCGACCGGCGCCGACGGCACGGCGGTGAGCCGCTGATGCCCGTCGTCGTCGCCAGCGACCTGGACCGCACCCTCATCTACTCCGCCGCCGCCCTCGCGCTGACCATGCCCGACGCGCGGGCGCCCAGGCTGCTGTGCGTGGAGGTCCACGAGAGCCGGCCCCTTTCCTACCTGACGGAGACCGCCGCCCAGCTCCTCACCGAGCTGGGTGACGAGGCCCTGTTCGTCCCCACCACGACCCGCACCCGCAAGCAGTACCAGCGCATCAACCTGCCCGGCCCCGCCCCGACGTACGCGATCTGCGCCAACGGCGGGCACCTGCTCGTCGACGGCGTCTCCGACCCCGACTGGCACGCGGGCGTCCAGGCCCGGCTGGCCGACGAGTGCGCCCCGCTGGCCGAGGTGCAGGAGCACCTGCTGCGCACCGCCGACCCCGTGTGGGTGCGCAAGCACCGGTCCGCCGAGGACCTCTTCGCCTACCTCGTCGTCGAGCGCGAGCTGCTGCGCGAGGAGTGGGTGAAGGAACTCGGGGAGTGGGCGGAGAACCGCGGCTGGACGGTGTCCCTCCAGGGCCGCAAGATCTACGCCGTGCCGAAGCCGCTCACCAAGAGCGCGGCCATGCGGGAGGTCGTCCGGCGCACCGGCGCGGACCTCACCCTCGCCGCGGGCGACTCCCTCCTCGACGCGGACCTGCTCCTCGCCGCCGACCTGGGCTGGCGCCCCGGCCACGGCGAACTCGCCGAGGCGTCCTGGACGGCCCCCGGCATCCGCTCCCTGCCCGAGCGGGGCGTGGCGGCGGGCGAACGCATCCTCCGCGAACTCCTCCGCACCATCCGCTCCCGCTGACTCCGCCCCGCCCCGCGGCGGCACGGGCCCCGCAGGGCGCCGCTCGCGGAGAGCGGGGACGGCGTTGGCGGGGCGGCCCCCGTCAGTCGGGGCGGCGCAGGGTCAGGGTGTCCGTGGGGGAGGGGCCGGGAGGGGTGTCGTCCGGCCCGGCGGACGCGTCGTCCTTGGCGGTGCGGGCGCGGCGCAGGCGCAGGACCACGAAGGTCACGAGGGCCAGGGCGGCAGCCGCCAGCACCACCTTGGAGTAGGCCGAGACGACGGACGTGACCTCGGTCCAGTTGTCGCCGAGCGCCCAGCCCGCCAGCACGAACGCCGTGTTCCAGATCGCGCTGCCCAGCGTGGTCAGGCCCAGGAACAGCGGCAGCGGCATCCGCTCCACCCCGGCGGGCACCGAGACGAGACTGCGGAAGACCGGGATCATGCGGCCGAAGAAGACCGCCTTCGACCCGTGCCGCAGGAACCACGCCTCCGTCTTCTCGACGTCCCCGACCTTCACCAGCGGCAGCCGCCCCGCGAGCGCCAGCGTCCGGTCCCGGCCGAGCAGCGCGCCCACCCCGTACAGCGCGAGCGCGCCGACCACCGAGCCGGCGGTGGTCCACAGCAGCACGGCGACGAGGCTCATCCGCCCGCTGCTCGCGGCGAACCCCGCGAGCGGCAGGATCACCTCGCTGGGGATGGGCGGGAAGAGGTTCTCGAGCGCGATGGCGAGCCCGGCCCCCGGGGCGCCGAGGGCGTCCATGAGGCCGTTGACCCACTGCGGTCCGCCGCCCGTGTCCGCGGCGGATGTGATCCCGTGTGCTGCGCCGGCTGTCATGCCCCCACGCTAGGAAGACCAAGCTGAAGGGGACCTGAGGACGGAGGTCAGCCGCAGCATCCCCCGCCGCAGCAGCCGCCACCGCCGCCCGCGCCGGGCGCCGGGACCGCCGCGGACGCGGCGGCGGTGCCGCCCACGGCCACCGTGGACAGCAGCTTCACCGTGTCGTCGTGGCCCGCCGGGCAGGCCGCGGGGGCCGAGGACTCCGCCATCGGACGGCTCAGTTCGAACGTGTCGCCGCAGGTGCGGCAGCGGTACTCGTAGCGAGGCATGGGCACAGGTTAACCGGACCGGCGGGGGCGGACCGGTCAGTTGGCGCCGGCCCCGCGCTCCTCCCGGATCCGTGCGACCACGCGGCCCACCGTCTCCCGTACCTCCTCCGTCTCGGTGAGGAAGTGCCAGTAGTCGGGGTGGCGGCCCTCCAGCCCGGCGACGGCCCGCTCCAGCCGGGCCACGGCGTCGTCTAGCGGACGGGCGTGGCGCGGGTCGGGGGTGTTGCGGCCGGCCATGGCGAGCCGCTGGGCGTCACGGATGGCGAACCGGGTGCGCTCGATCTCCCGCTCCGGGTTCTTCTGCACGGCGTTCAGCCGCCGCAGCCGGTCGCCGGCGGCCGACACGGCCTCGTCGGTGGTGTTCAGCAGCGCCCGCGCGGTGGACAGCAGCGCGGTGGCGTCCGCCCAGCGCTGTTCGTCACGGGCCGCCCGGGCCTCGGTGAGTCGTTCCTCCGCCTGCCGGACGTTGCGCCCGGCCATCTCGGGCACGCCCTGGAGGTCCTGCCAGCAGGCGACGGTGAAGCGCCGGCGCAGCTCGCTCAGCACCGGCTCGACCTGCCCGGAACGGGTGGTGAGCGCCTCGGCGCGGGTACGCAGGGACACCAGCCGGTGGTCGATCTCGGCGGCCCGCTCCGGCAGCCGCTCCGCCTCCACGCGGACCGCCTCGGCCTCGCGGGTGACGCGGGCCGCCCGGTCCAGGGTGCCGGGCACGCCGTGCTGTCCGGCGCCCTGGTTCAGCTTGGTCAGCTCCGGCGAGAGCGCGGCGAGCCGGGCCGCGAGGTCGTCGGCCTTGAGCCCGGCGCCGCGGGCGGTGTCGAGGGCCTGGGAGGCGGCGAGCAGCGCCTGCCGGGCGCGTTCCACGGCGGGCGCCAGCCGGGCCAGCTGGGTCTCGGCCTTGCCGAGCAGCGGGCCGAGCCCGTCCGCGAACCGGTCCAGGTCCTGCTTGACCCGGCCCAGCTCCTCCTTGGCGGCGGTCAGCTCGGTGCGGGCCCGGGAGGCCGTGGCGGCGTCCAGGTCGTCCCGGTCGAGGTCGTGGGCGTCGACGGCGGTGATGTAGCGGTGGCTGGCCTCGTCGATGCGCCGGCCGAGCGCCGCGAAGTCGTCGACGACCCGGCGGGCGGCGGGGGAATCGTCGACGGCGGTGATCGTCTCGACGGAGATCCGCAGATCACGCTGGGCGGTGTCGAGTTCGTAGAAGGCGGCGGCCGCCGCGTCCTTGGCGGCCTGCGCCTCGGCGCGCTGGTTCTCCGCGCGTCCGCCGAACCAGCGGCGGGTGCCGCCGCCGGCGAACGCGGCGGGCAGCGCGAGCGCGGCGACCAGCGGAAACGCCATGAGGGCGAGCGTGTCGCGCAGCGGCTCCGCGGCCCGGCGGCGGCGCCGCCCCGGCGGCAGGGGGGACACGGTCCGGCGCGCGCGAGGCACGCGCGGCTCCGACGGCGAGTACGGCTGCGCTGGTGTCGCCGTCACATCCCTCTCCCGTACTGTCGTTCGCCCGGCCCGATGTCATTCTCCCACCGGTACAGGACGAACACACGGGCCCGTCAGTTCGCCGTGCGGACGGTGAGTTTGCCGTCGCCGGTGCGGGCGGTCACCTCGTGGGCGCTGGAGTCGTCGCGCGGCACGGACACGTCCTCGGCGCCGTCGCCGGTGGAGGTGTCCACCCGGTACGCGCCGCGGGGCAGTTCGATGGTCAGCGAACCGTCGCCGCTGCGGGACTCCACCCGGTCCGGCACGGCGCCGAGAGTGAGGTGCACCGAGCCGTCCCCGCTCTGCGTGCGCACGCTGCGGGAGGAGACCTCCGCGCGCACCGATCCGTCGCCGGTACGCAGCTCCAGGGGGCCGCTGGTGTCCGTGACCCGGACCGAGCCGTCCGTGGTGCGGATCCTCAGCGCGTCCCGGAAGCCCTCGGCGCGGACGCTGCCGTCCTTGTCCTCGACGGTGACGGCGACCCCGCGCGGCACCTCGATGCGGTGCTTGGCGGCGCAGTCCGCGACGAAGCCCGAGCACTTCTCGCGCAGCACCAGCCGGTCGCCCTCCATGGACCAGGTGACCTTCGGGTCCGAGCCGAGGGTGACGCTGCCCTGGAACCAGCGGGTGACCGCGATCTCGCCCGCCGGCTGCGCGTCCGAGGCGACGATCTCCAGCGCCGAGTCGTCGGAGTCGATGGTGAGGGTGGTGCCGGGCAGGGCGAAGGCGCGGTGGTCCGGCTCGGTGTCGTCGTCGGCCGACGCGCAGGCGGTCAGGGCCGCGCCGAGCACCACGACGGCACCGGCGAGCGCGAGGGCCCGCACCCGCCGGGTGCCGGAGCTACGGGTGGTGCGGGCGGCGCGGATGGTGGCGGTCATGACGGTCTCCCCCTGGAACGGACGGCTGGCCCTGCGAAGGTGTTCGGACGTCTTCGACCGTACGGAGCCGGGAGGCGTACGGGGATCCGGCCGACCGGCGGATCCGGGGTGGGGATAACCCCAGGACCGGGGGGCCGACGGGGTTTGCGGGACCGTGACCCGGGCCATGTAGGCTGTCCACTCGACCTGGGCGGTGCCGCCCGGGCCGGGGGTGCGTAGCTCAGGGGTAGAGCGCCTGCCTTACAAGCAGGATGTCGGCGGTTCGAAACCGTCCGCGCCCACGCAGATCAGAGGCCCCTCTCCCGTCCGGTGAGGGGCCTCTTTCGATCCTTCGGGAGATCGGCGGGAGACCGCGCGGACGGCACGGCCCGGTGATCCCGTCAGCCGGTCCCGCGGACACCGGTGCGCGTCGTGCGGTAGCTGTACACCAGCAGGGCGATGAGGATGACGCCCGACAGGATGAGCCCCGCGCCCGTCGGCCAGCCGCCGAAGGGGAGTTCGGGCATGACGCCCCAGAACAGACCCGCCGCGAGCAGGGCCGCTGCCACCAGGCAGGAACCGGCGATCCGGGCGGGCGAGGAGACACTCTCCCTGGCCGCGCTCATGGCGCGCCGGCGCACGGGGTCGACGAAGCGGGCCACGGTGGGGAACTGTTCGGCGAGGATGAGCAGCCCGGCGAGGATGAGCAGCAGTCCGGGGCCGGGCAGGACCAGCAGTGCGACGCCGACGAGCAGCAGCGCGCCCCCGGCCACGAGTGCGACTCCCCTGCGCAGGACGTTTCGGCTGCTCACCTCTGCCTCTCGTGGTCTCCTCATGTGACGCACGGGCGCTGGAACGATGGTCCACTTCCATGCTGCTGCCGGGACGCCTCCCGTGCAATCCACCGGCCGTGCGCGGGAACTACGGCGAGTCCTCCGCGACTTCGCGGGCGTGCTTCAGCGCGGAGCGGGCGTGCACGCGGTCGGTGCCGGTCAGTTCGGTCCAGTAGCGGTGGGTGCTGACGAACACCGCGAGTTCGTGCTCGCGGCGCCGCAGCTTCTCGACCTCGGCCTGCTCGTCCTCGGTCCAGCCGGGGGAGGCGGGGCGCTCGACCTTGCGCCAGCCGTTGTCGTCACTGAACCCGTCGAGGGGTTCGACCGACCAGGGGAGCCGCTTCAGCAGGGCCGACAGCTCGGCCCGGACCTGATGCAGTTCCTCCTGACCGGCACGGAGGTCACTCGGAAAGTCATAGGTCGCAGCCACACGACAATGATACGCCTGTTCGAATTTGGGTGGCGAGTCACTCAGGGGTCCTGGGGCGGGATTCACTCCTTCGTGGCCCCGGGCGGCCCGAGGCGCAAGACTGGGGGCATGTGCCGGAGTATCAAGACCCTGCGTCCGCCCGCGCTGCCCGAGGAGGCCACGGAGGAGGAGATCAGGGCCGCCGCCCTGCAGTACGTCAGGAAGGTGTCCGGGTTCCGGGCCCCGGCCGCCCACAACCGCGAGGTGTTCGACCGCGCGGTCGAGGCGATCGCCGAGGCCACGGCCGACCTCCTGGACAACCTGGAGGTCCGAGGCACCCCGGCCCGCCAGGCAGCCAGCTGAACCCTTGCCGGCGGGCCGACGGCATCCCGTCGGCCCGCCGCGAGCCGGATGGTGTGCCACGCCGGTGACGCTCGCCGAGCGCTGGGTGGGCGGCCGTCGCCCGTGGTCTCGCGGTGGTGCGAAGCGCCGTCGGTCCGGGGTGGTCGCGCGGGTCGCGCGACGCCTGCGGACCGCGCCGCGCGCCCGCCGCGCGTCGGTTACTGCGCCTGGGCCTGGGAAGGGCGGGGACGGCGCATCAGGTAGGCGGCGCCGGCGCCCGCCGCGAAGAGCGCGCCGACGGAGACCGCCGTGGCCAGCCACGTGGCGCCGAGCCACTGGCCGCCGAAGTAGCCGAGGGCGACGCTGTAGCCCGCCCAGGACAGGCCCGCCAGGGCCGACCAGGGGAGGAAGTCGCGGGCGCGGTGGCGGGCGGCGCCGGCGCCGAGGGAGACCACGGAGCGGCCGGCCGGCGCGAACCGCGCGAGGACCACGAGGCCGCCGCCGCCCCGGGCGAGCGCCGCGCCGAGACGTTCCTGCGCGCTCCGCAGCCGGCGGGAGCGCGCGATGGCCCGGTCCAGGCGGGGGCCGCCGCGCCAGGCGAGGCGGTAGGCGACCAGGTCGCCGAGGACGGAGGCGGTGGCGGCGCACAGCGTCAGGATCAGCATGTCGGGCACGTAGGCGGCGGTGCTCGCGGCCGCAGCCGTGGCCGCGGTGATCACCAGCACCCCGCTGGGCAGCACCGGGAGGAACACGTCGAGCAGGACCGACAGGGCCACCACCGCGTAGATCCACGGGCTGCCGACCAGCGACCCGACACTCTCCACTCGCACTCCCCGTACGCCCCCGTGGGCCCGTGCCCCGCCGCGCTGTCGCGGGGGAAGCGGCAGGAATGGCAGGAGAGGCCGATGACAGCCATACAGCGTACGCCCGGTAAGTGACAGAAAGGTCACGGGGGGTTCGTTCGCCCGGCGTCGCCGGTTCCCGTCCCGGACACGAGGGCGCCCCCTGCCCGGTGTGCGGCAGGGGGCGCCGTGTGCGACTCGGTGCGGGTGCCGTGGGGAGGCTCCGGCGGCCGTGCGGTCGTGCGTTGCGGTGAAGCGGTCAGGCGGTCAGACGGCCAGGGGCGGTCACGCGGTCACCGGGGTCTGCTCCGCCGGCTGTGCCTGCCGCACCGTGGAGCGCTTGGCGAGCAGGCGGTCGAGCCCGAAGGCCCCGGAGCCGGTGAAGACGAGCAGGAACATGGCCCAGCAGTACATGGCCGCACCCTCGCCGTGGTTCTGGATCGGCCAGAGGGCCTCGGGCTGGTGCACCTTGAAGTACGCGTACGCCATCGCGCCGGACGATATGAACGCGGCGGCACGGGTGCCGAGGCCGAGCAGGACGAGCGCGCCGCCGACGAGTTCGATCAGGGCGGCGTACCAGCCCGGCCAGGCGCCGGTCTCGACGGTGCCGCCGTTGCCGTCCGTGCCGCCGAGCAGGCCGAGCAGGGACACGGCGCCGTGGCAGGCGAAGAGCAGTCCGACGACCATGCGGAACAGGCCCAAGGCGTAGGGCTGGGCGCTGGTGAGGCGTCCGTTCATGCGGGGGATCTCCTTCGGTCACGAACCGGCCCCCGGAAGAGGCCGGTCCTGGGGGCGGAACCGAGTCGTGATCCCACGTTAGGTGTGCCTAAAAGATGCTTGCAAGTTCAACATTTGGCCACGGGTTCAGCCCCCTCCGGCCGCCCCCGACGCCCCTCTCCGCATGTCACCGCGCGCACCGGACCGCCCGCCCGGCCGCAGGGGTGACCGGATCCACCCCCCGTTGCACAGCGGACTCACAGGTGTTCGCCGGTCTCAGCGGCTCAACTGCCGCTCCATCACGCGCCGGAGCCGCACACCGGCCTTCTCCTGCTGGGCGTGTTCCAGCCGCAGCACCGCCGAACGCCCGCGCGTGGCCAGCGTCATGAGCTGGTTGCCGAACCAGGGCCCGCCCGTCCGGCGCCAGCCGACCGGTGGCCGCCCGAGCCCGCCGTGCCGCACGAACACCCGGCCCAGCCGCCGGGCCGCGGCGCTCCACCCGAAGCGGAAGCCGGCCCGCATGGAGGCGGGGATGGAGTTGTGGACCGGCGAGCAGGTCAGCTGCAGCACGCGCGCGTCCGGCCCCGGACGCCCCGGCCAGTTCGGCTCGGCGACATAGGCGTGGTGGACGTCCCCCGACAGCACGCACACCGTGGCGGGCGCGTCCGGACCGCTGCCCGCGTCGGCGACCAGCTCCGCCAGCTCGGTGAACGAGTCGGGGAACGCCGACCAGTGCTCCAGGTCCGCCGCCCGCCGCAGCTTCTCCCCGAAACGGGCCCAGCGCGGCCCCTTGTCGCCCCGGCACAGCACGGAGCTCCACGCCTCGACGTCGTGCACCAGGTGGGGGAGCAGCCAGGGCAGCGACGTACCGATGAGCAGGTGGTCGTACGAGGCGCGGTCGTCGAACACCTGGGCGCGCAGCCAGTCGGCCTCGTCCCGGTCGAGCATCGAGCGCCGCTCCTCCTCCAGCACCCGCGCCGCACGGCTGTCCACCATGACCAGCCGCACCCGGCCGAAGTCGCGCCGGTAGCTCCAGCGCACGGCCGTCGCGTCGGCCTCCGCCTCTGCGGCGAAGGCGCGCAGCGCGTCGGTGCCGTCGGGGACCTCCCGTACGGCCGCGTACAGCGGGTCGGCGTCGGCGTCGGCGGGGGAGAGGTTGCCCAGGTGCTGGTACACCCAGTACGACATCAGTCCGCTGAGCACCCGCTCCCGCCACCAGGAGGTGGCGCGCATGTCCTCGACCCAGGAGGCGGAGGTGTTCCAGTCGTCGATCACGTCGTGGTCGTCGAAGATCATGCACGTGGGCACGGTGGACAGCAGCCAGCGCACCTGCGGGTCGAGCCAGGACTCGTAGTAGAGGTGGGTGTACTCCTCGTAGTCCGCCACCTGGCTGCCCGGCGGCCGGCTCAGGTCGCGGCGCCCGGCCAGCCACTCCTTCGTGGCCTCGGAGGTCTCGTCGGCGTACACCTGGTCGCCCAGGAGCAGCAGCACGTCGGGCCGTTCGCCCTCCGGATCGGCGGCGATGCGCTTCGCCAGCGCGTCCAGGGCGTCGGGTCCCACGGGGTCGGGCTCCCCGGTGGGCGGGGAGGCCCAGCGGCAGGAGCCGAAGGAGATGCGCGCACGGTCGTCACCGGCCGGGGTGCGGATCACCGACGGCGGGAACGACGGGAAGGGCTCCCGGTCGAGCGGCCACACCCGGGTGCCGTCCACGAACACCTCGTACGGGGTGGCCGTCCCCGGGGCGAGGCCGGTGACGCGCACCAGCGCGTAGTGATGACCGGCCACCTGAAAGGTGCCGGACGTCCCGCCGGAACCGTCCGGACAGCGCACCTCCACGGTGCCCGGGCCGTCCGTCTCGGCCCAGACGCTCGCGGACGAGCCGTCGACGTACCTCAGCAGTGGTCCGAGCCGCAGTCCGGCCATGGTGACCCCTTCCTCCGTCGCCCCGTACGGTACGCAGCGACGGAGGCCACCGGGGAGATTGGCGCACCCGGCAGTTCGGGCCGTGCCGCGTCAGCAGTTGTTGAGGTACCCCTGGAGGGCGGATTTCTCGGCCGAGTCGACCGCCAGGTCGTAGTGGTACTTCACCTGGACCCACGCGCGGACGTAGGTGCAGCGGTAGGCCGTGCGGGACGGCATCCAGGTGGCGGGGTCCTGGTCGCCCTTGGACTGGTTGACGTTGTCGGTGACGGCGATCAGCTGCGGGCGGGTGAGGTCGTTGGCGAAGGCCTGCCGCTGGGCGGTGGTCCAGGAGCTCGCGCCGGAGTCCCATGCCTCGGCCAGCGGCACCATGTGGTCGATGTCGACGTCGGAGGCGGCGGACCAGGTGGCGCCGTCGTACGGGGAGTACCAACTGCCGCTGGTGGCGGCGCAGGAGGAGTTCGTGACGACGTTCGTGCCGTCGCGCTTGAGGATCGTCTCGCGGGTGTTGCAGCTGCCGCTGATGGTGATCCAGTGCGGGAACAGGTCGCGGTTGTAGCCGGTGCGGCTCTCGGTGCGCACGGGGAGGGTGGCGAGGTAGCCGCGGGCGGTGGCGGCGCTCACCGGGGTGGGGAGGGCGGCGGAGGCGGCCGGGGCGTTGAACAGCCCCGCGGAGGCTATGAGTCCGGTGAGCGCCGCGGCTATGCTGAGCCGTCGACGCGCGTAGAACTTCGTCATGCGAACTCCCTTGTGGGGTGCGGGGGTTGGCGTGCGGGCAGGGGAATGCTCGCGGCGCCGTGTTGCCGGGAGGCGTGGGTCCGGTAAGAAGTTAATGACGTGCTCATGACACGTCTATGGTTCAGGTGTGAAGTTTCCGCGCACGGAGGTACGGGGACCGGTACGGGGCCTGTCACGGGGACGGGCTTTCGGGGTCCGCGCGGACGTCACGTACCATGGGCGGCGCAGAAGGGGAGTAGCCCTTTGCCGGACCGTCGACATACTGCTCAGCGAGCCTGAGCCGGCGCCCGGAGGCAGGCCCGTGAGGGCCGGCCGGCGAGACCTTCGGCAAGCAGTGCACGCCTGTGCCGTACGGCACGGGCACCGTGTGTGCTGCCGTGCCGAGGTGTCTTGCGCGCAAGTTCGTCACTCTCGGCGGGGCAGCCCCCGACCGATTGAGGAACCTTGATCAGCCTGACCGTGACGGCCGTCGTCTTCGGCGTCGTCTTCCTGGCAGAACTGCCCGACAAGACCGCGCTCGCCGGGCTCGTCCTCGGCACCCGCTACCGCGCCTCGTACGTCTTCGCCGGCGTCGCCGCCGCCTTCGCGGTGCACGTCGCCCTGGCGGTGGCGGCGGGAAGTGTGCTGACCCTGCTGCCGCAGCAGCTCGTGCACGCGATCACGGGCGTGCTCTTCCTCGGCGGCGCGGCGGTGCTGCTGTTCAGGAAGGACGACGACGAGGAGGAGGTCCGCAAGCCCGAGGACCAGTCCTTCTGGAAGGTCGCCGGGGCCGGGTTCATGCTGATCCTCGTCGCCGAGTTCGGCGACCTCACGCAGATCATGACGGCGAACCTCGCCGCCCGGTACGACGACCCGGTCTCCGTGGGCGTGGGCGCCGTGCTCGCCCTGTGGGCGGTGGCCGGTCTCGGCATCGTCGGCGGCAAGGCGCTGATGAAGCGGGTGCCGCTGAAGCTGATCACGCGGATAGCGGCGCTGCTCATGCTGGCCCTCGGCGTGTGGAGCCTGTGGGAGGCGGTCGCCGGGTGACGCCCGGACGGCAGGCCGGCGAACACCCGGTGCACCCGCTGGCGGGAGAGCGGGGTAGTTTTGTACCGTGGATGAACAAAGTGGCTCCCGCCCGTTTCCCCTGACCGGCGGGCGGGGCCGCTCTGTCCCCGACGGACCCCGCCCCCACGGTCCCGCCCCCCGCTTCTTGGAGCAGCCGATGACGGCCACCCCCTCCGTACTCACCGCCCGTGCCCTCCTGCTGGACATGGACGGCACCCTCGTCAACTCCGACGCCTCCGTCGAGCGCATCTGGCGGCGCTGGGCCGACCGCCACGGACTCGACGGCGACGAGGTCATGAAGGTGGTGCACGGACGCCAGGGCTACGCCTCGATGGCCATGCTGCTGCCCGACCGGCCGATGGAACAGAACCACGCCGAGAACGCCCGGATGCTCGCGGAGGAGACCGCGGACACCGAGGGCGTCGTCGCGATACCGGGCGCCCGTGAGTTCCTCGCCTCCCTCGCCGGGCTGCCGCACGCGCTCGTGACGTCCGCGGACGTCGCCCTGTCCACGGCGCGGATGGCCGCCGCCGGGCTGGAGCAGCCCGCGGTCCGCGTCACGGCGGAGTCGGTCGGCGCGAGCAAGCCGGACCCGGAGGGGTTCCTGAAGGGGGCGGCGGAACTGGGTGTCGCCCCGGCCGACTGCGTCGTCTTCGAGGACTCCGGTGCGGGGATCGCGGCGGGGCGCGCCGCGGGGATGCGGGTGGTGGGGATCGGGCCGCGGGCCGGCTTCCACGGGCCGGACGTGGTCGTCCGTGATCTGACGCAGGTGCGGGTGGAGCGGATGCCTTCGGGGATGGTCCGGCTGCACATCGCCGCGTAGGCGGGGCCCTTGTCCGGGGCTGCGCCCCGGACCCCCTGACGGCCCTGGCGGGCCTCGTCCTCAAGCGCCGGACGGGCTGGAATCAGCCCCTCCGGCGTTCGAGCGGCGAGGGTCGGGGCGGAGCCGGCCCCGGGGCGGAGCCGGCCCCCGGAGCGGTCAGGGGGCCCGGGTTTCCGTTTCCAGGCGGGCGCGGGTCCGGGGGCCGTAGACGCCCGTCTCCTCCGCGATGCCGCGCGACCACTGGTAGGCGCGGACCGCTTCCTCCACGCGCGGGGTGTACTGCCCGTTGATGTCGCCGTGGTACAGCCACACCTGGCGCAGGCGCTGCTGGAGTGCGGTGACCTCCGGGCCCCGGTCGCCGCGCCGCAGCACGGGCGCGGTGCCGCCCGGGTCCGTCGGCTCCGGGGCCACGGCGGGCGCGGACGACGCGGCGCCGGTCGACGCGGTCGCCGACGGTTCGGCCGGCGCGGAGGCGCTCGGCGCGGAACTGGATACCGAGGGCGACGGGGAGGCGGACGCGCTCGCGCTCGCGGACGGGGAGCCGGAGGCCGAGGGGGACGCCGACGGCGACGCGGACGAAGCGTCGGGGGACGGCTCCGCCGACGGCGACCCGGACGGCCGGTCCGGCACGCTCGCCCTGACGTCGTCCGGTGCCGCGTCGTCCCGGGACGGCGAGTCGTAGGAGAACAGACCGCTCGCCCAGCCCGCCGCGCCCAGCACGGCCACGGCCGCACCGGACGCCGCGATCAGCGCACCTCGCCTGCGGCGGCCGCGCTGCGGGGGTTCGTCGCCTGTGTGCCGTGCGGCTGCCGCCGCCCCCGCGGGCACCTGTCGGAGAGGGCGCGTGGCGTCGTCGAAGAGGCCGAGGTCGTCGGCGTTGGGCCGTGCCGTCCCCGGCGCGAGGGGGCTGGGCAACCCGGACACGGCCGCTGGCGCGGCGGCGGTCCCCGCGGCTTCCGCCGCCGCGCCGGGCCGGACGGCCCGCAACGTCATGGTGGCGTCGACCGCCCCCGGCTCCGCGCCGCCGTCCGGTACCGGCGCCCCGCCGACCGGCTGCCCTCCCGCGCCGTGCGCACCAGTGCCGGACGGGTCTGTGCCCGATGGGCCTGCGCCGGACGGGCTCGTGCCCGATGGGCCCGCGCCGGACGGGCTTGCGGCGGACGGTGCCGCGCCGGGGGCGCCCGCGCCTGCGGTCTGCGCGCCTGTTCCGGCCGGGCCTGCGCCCGATGGGCCTGTGCTGGACGGGCTCGTGCCCGATGGGCCCGCGCCGGACGGGCTTGCGGCGGCGGACGGTGCCGCGCCGGGGGCGCCCGCGCCTGCGGTCTGTGCGCCCGTGCCGGACGGGCCCGCGCCCGCGCTCTGCGTTCCTGTGCCGTGCGCGCCCGTGCCGGTGGCGGGCGTTGCCGCGCCGGAGGCGCCCGTGCCGTGGGCGTCTGCCCCCGTGCCGCCGTGTGTGCCCGTGGCGGGTGCCCCCGTGCTGTTCGGTGGTCCGGCCGGCGTGGTGGGCGGAGGCGTGTCGGGGCGGATGGCCTTCAGGGTCATGGTGGCGTCGGGCGCCGGTTCACCGGACTCCGGTGTCTGCGGCCCGGCGGTCGCGCCCGACGGTGTCGAGCCGTGCGGTCCCCGGGGCGCGGGCGCCCCGTGGGCGGCCGGTCCGCCGGGAGCTTCCGTGTGCCCGTACCCGGAAGCGGGCGGCGCCCCGTCCGTGGGCGGCCCCTCCGGTGACGAAGGCGTTCCCCGTTCTCCGTCCCCCGCCGGAGGCGTGGCCGTTGCCTGTGGCAACCCGTCCGGCGTAGTCGGGGTGGGGCAGTCGTCCAGTTCTACGTACGGCCGTATGCGCAGGGGGTCGAAGTCCTCCGCCGCTGCCGCCTCCGCCGTGCGGGCGTCGCGCAGGGCGTCGGACGCACGCCGGGTGCAGCCGCACGCCGGGGTGTTGTCCCTGTTCCTGGGCGCACCGCATTCCGGGCACGGGTGTCCGTTCGGCTGTTCCACGTGTCGTCCCTCCCCTCGCGAACTCCAGAGATTATGCAGATCTTCTTCACACTCCCGTCCGCGCGCCCCCGGAATGGGGACTTCCGGAAGGACTCAACAGGCCATATGCGGTCACTCCGATCACGATGGATGGTGAAACGAACCTCTGGAGGTCCGCATGGCCGGGGACGCGCCGGGCACCGCCCACAGCAAGGAACAGGTGTCCGGCAGCGTGGTGCTGTCGATCGGCGCGCTGTTGCTCGGCCTGCTGCTGGCCGCCCTCGACCAGACCATCGTCTCCACCGCCCTGCCCACCATCGTCAGCGACCTCGGCGGCCTGGAGCACCTGTCCTGGGTGGTCACCGCCTATCTGCTGGCGTCCACCGCCGCCACCCCGCTGTGGGGCAAACTCGGTGACCAGTACGGCCGCAAGCGCCTGTTCCAGACCGCCATCGTCATCTTCCTGGTGGGCTCGGCGCTGTGCGGGGCGGCGCAGGACATGCCCCAGCTGATCGGCTTCCGCGCGCTCCAGGGCCTGGGCGGCGGCGGCCTGATCGTGCTGTCGATGGCGATCGTCGGCGACCTGGTGCCGCCCCGCGAACGCGGCCGCTACCAGGGCCTGTTCGGGGCCGTGTTCGGCGCGACGAGCGTGCTCGGACCGCTGCTCGGCGGACTGTTCACCCAGCACCTGAGCTGGCGCTGGGTCTTCTACATCAACCTGCCCGTCGGCATCGTCGCGCTCGCCGTCATCGCCACCGTGCTGCACATCCCGCGCCGGTCGACCAAGCACGTGATCGACTACCTCGGCACGCTGCTCATCGCCTCGGTCGCCACCAGCCTGGTGCTGGTCGCCTCCCTCGGCGGCAACACCTGGCCCTGGGCCTCACCGCAGATCATCGGGCTCGCGGTGCTGGGCGCCGTACTGATCGTCGCGTTCGTGGCGGTGGAGCGGCGGGCCGCCGAACCGGTGCTGCCGCTGAAGCTGTTCCGGGTGCGGACCTTCAGCCTGTCCGCCGTGATCAGCTTCATCGTCGGCTTCGCCATGTTCGGCGCGCTGACCTATCTGCCGACCTTCCTCCAGGTGGTGCACGGGATCAGCCCGACCCTGTCCGGGGTGCACATGCTGCCGATGGTGGCGGGCATGCTGCTGTCCTCCACCGGCTCCGGACAGATCGTCAGCCGCACCGGCCGCTGGAAGGTCTTCCCGGTCGCGGGCACCGCCGTCACCGCCGTCGGACTGCTGCTGCTCCACCAGCTCGACACGCAGAGCTCCACCGCGCTGATGAGCGCGTACTTCTTCGTCTTCGGACTCGGGCTCGGGCTGGTCATGCAGGTCCTCATCCTGATCGTGCAGAACGCCGTCCCCTACGAGGACCTCGGCGTCGCCACCTCCGGCGCGACCTTCTTCCGGTCCATCGGTGCCTCGTTCGGTGTCGCCGTCTTCGGCGCGATCTTCGCCGGCCGGCTCGGCGACCAGCTCTCGGCCGCCTTCCGCGGCGCGGACCTCCCGGCCGGCGTCTCCGCCGACACGCTGGAGGCCGACCCGCGTGGCATCGGCGCCCTGCCGCCCGCCCTGCGCCCGGCCGCGCTCGACGCCTACTCCACCGCCATCACGGACGTCTTCCTGTACGCCGTGCCGGTGGCGCTGCTGGGCTTCGTGCTGGCGTGGTTCCTCAAGGAGGACCCGCTGCGCGCCTCGGTCACCGCGCCCGACGCGTCCGAGACCCTGGCCCCGAACCCGGTGGAGCGCTCCTCGCACGACGAGGTGTGCCGCTCGCTCTCGGTGCTCGGCACCCGGGAGGGGCGCCGGGAGATCTACCGAAAGATCACCGACCGCGCGGGCTACGACCTGCTCCCGGCGTCGAGCTGGCTGCTGCTGCGGATCCGCCGGCACGGCTCGGTGGAACCGGCCCGGCTCGCCGAGCGCAACCCCGTCCCGCTGGACGTCGTCCTTGAGGCCACCCGCCAGGTCGAGAGCCGGCACCTCGCCGTGCGCCGGGGCGTGGACATGGTGCTCACCGACGAGGGCCGAGAGGTGACCGAGCGGCTGGCCCGGGCGCGCGAGGAGTCCCTGGCCGAGCTGCTCGGCGACTGGTGGGGCCCGGACCGCCCGACCGACCTGGTGCAGCTCGTGCACGAACTCAACGACGAGCTGTGCGGCTCCCGGGGCGAACGCCCCCAGAGCAGGCGCGCGGTGACCCCCGCCTCCTGACCCGGCGGCCCCGGCCCGTACGGGCGTCCGTCAGCCGAGCCGCTTGGCGAACCAGTGTTCGGCGTACGGGGCCGTGTTGTGGGGCGCGGTCTCGCGGTAGCCGAGGCGGGCGTACAGGGCTCGCGCCTCGACCAGGTCGCCCCGGGTGTCCAGCACGACGTCACGGGCGCCGGCGGCGCGGGCCACGTCCTCGGCCGCCCGCACCAGCAGGGCCGCGCCGCCCCGGCCGCGCATCCGCTCGTAGAGGAACACCCGGGTCAGCTCGGCGGGCCCGCCGGGCGGCAGCCGCACGCCCGCGCAGCCGGCCGGCTCGCCCGCGTACCGGGCGACCAGCAGCCGGCCCCGGGGCGGGGCGAGATCGGCGCCCGGATCGGCGGCGACCTCCCGCTCCAGCTCCTCCGGGTCGGTACGGCGGCCCTCGTGCAGCAGGTACCAGCGGTCGCTGACTTCCGTGTAGTACGCCCGCCAGAGCGCCGAGGCGGCGGGGGAGCCGGGCTGTTCCGGCGCGACGGTCCAGGTCATGCCCGCATTGTCGGGGCCCTGCGGGGCGTCCGCGCAAGCGAATTGGGGGGTGGCAGGCGGCCAGGGCGTCTGCGCCGCGCAGTTTGTGCGTCGCGCATCGGGCAACCCGATGCGCGAACCGGCTCGCGAGGAGTGCCGGTTGGGACGAAACCCCCGGAAGGCATTCATGTCCACTGGCCTGATCATTGCGTTGATCGTGATTGTCGCGGTCGTTGTCGCCGTCGCGGCCGTCCTGACCCTGCGCGCACGCGGCCCGCGGCACGGTGCGAACCTGAAGCGCCGCTTCGGCCCCGAGTACGAGCGTGCCGTCGCCCGGCACGACGGGGACACCAAGGCCGCGGAGCGGGAGCTGGCCGAGCGCGTGGAGCGCCACGGCTCCCTGGAGGTACGGCCGTTGGAGCCCGCCCAGCGTGAGGCGTACGAGGCGCGCTGGACGGCCGCGCAGGAGCGGTTCGTCGACGCGCCGCGGGAGGCCGTCGTCGAGGCGGACCGCCTGATCGCCGAACTCGCCGGCACGCGGGGCTTCCCCGCCGACGGCCACTACGAGGAGCAGCTCGCCGCGCTGTCCGTGCACCACGCCCACCACGTCGAGGGCTACCGGCGCGTGCACCGCGTCGCGCAGACCCGTCCGGACGGCACGCACGACGTGAACACCGGCACGGAGGAGATGCGCGAGGCGATGGTCGAGGCGCGGGCGCTGTTCGAGGAACTGGTGCGCCCGTCGCGGCGCGAGGGCGGACGCCGTGCCGTCGCCGGTGACCGCACGGCCCCGGCCACCCCGCGCGCCGGCCACCGCACCCCGTCGATGCTGCACCGCCGCCAGGCGAAGGAGAGCTGATCGCCATGCCCGACACCCCCCGTCACACCCAGGACACCTGGCTCCCCGGCACCCCGGGGTCCGGCCCCGCCCCGGACGCCCCGCACTCCGGTTCCGCCGCCGCGGACCCCGGGTACGAGGCGACCACGCTCCACGGCAAGACCGACGCGGCGGGTGCCACCCGTGGGACGGACACCGCGCACCGTGCCGGTGGCACGGAGACCGGGTCCGCCGGTTCCGGCGGGACCGACAGCCCGCTGGTCGCGGCGCACCCGCGGAGCGGCACCGGCACGCACGGCACCGACGCCACCGCGTCGGCCACGTCCGCCCGGACTTCGGCACCCGGCCCGGCCGACCACACCTCGGTGCCCGGCTCGGCGGACCGCACCTCCGTGCCCGGCCCCGACGGCACCGGCGCCCACACCACGCCCCCCGGCACGGACGGCGCCGGCGCCCGCACCACCGGTCCGCACAAGGACGGCACCCCGCACGGGTCCTCCCCGCACACCGGTTCCGACGGGCGGCTGCTGCCGACCGACACCTGTGACCGGCTCTCCGAGCAGTTGCGGCAGGCAGTGGCCGGTTTCGTGGACCGGCCGCGGGACGCCGTCGAGGAGGCCGACCTCGTCCTGCAGGAGCTGACCGAGCGGCTGACCGACGCGCTCACCGAGCGCCGCCGCACCCTCACGCGGAACTGGAAGGCGCCCGCCCAGGGCGAGCCGAAGGACGGGGCCGCGCCGGCCGCCGACACCGAGCAACTGCGCCTCGCGCTGCGGGACTACCGCGAGCTGGCGGAGCGCCTGATGGGTGTCTGAGCCGTCCCGCCCCGGCACGCCCGCCCTGTCAGTCCCGAGCTTCCCGTCCGTCCGACGCCGCCCGGCGCTCCCGCCACCGGCGTACGACGTCCTCGACGTCGTACGGCTTCTTGCCCAGCGGGGGGCCGGGCGGCGGCTTGAACATCATGTCGCTGATCTTCGCGTTGATCTCCGCGAGGATCTTCCGCACGACCCGCTCCGAGGGGGCCGCGAGAGCGGCCTCCAGGGCGTCCTCGGCCTCCTTGCGCAGCGCCAGCGTCGGCGGCAGGACCGAGAAGCCCTCGCGGGCCATCTTCCGCTTCACCCACCACAGTTCGTCGTAGGTGCTCTCGACCTCGCGCGGCAGGGGCTTGCCCACGCCCTCCAGCTGCTGGAACTCCCCGCGCGCGTCGGCGTCGCGGATCTGCTTGTCGACCCAGCTCTCGAAGTCGACGCCGGGTGGCTTTCGCTCGGTCATGAGCCCATTGTGCCGGACGCCGTCCGGCCGGGCGTTTTATCATGCGGCGGCGGGGAGCCGATCCGGCCGCCCCGGGCCGGCGCCGGGGCCCCGGCCCCCAGGACCTCCCAGGAGGAGCGCACGTGCTCGAACTCACCATGGCCGCGGTGTCCGCGGCGGAAGCGGGCGCCACGGCCGGGATGCTCATGGCCGACGCGCCCAGCGAGCCGGGCGCGTCGCTGCGGGTGGGCCGGGACTCGTCCCTGTGCCGGCTGTCGACGCCGGACGACTGGCTGTTCGTCTCCCGCGTGCACCTGGAGTTCCAGTGCGGCCAGGACGGCACCTGGCACCTGACCTGGCTGCGCGGCTCGCTGCCCGAGCCGTCGTCCGAGGTGCGGCTGACCGTCGGGGAGTACGCCCACCCGGTGACCTACGGCGGCACCGTGGCGCTGCCCCGGGGCGGCAGCGGCGAGGTCGTCATCCAGGACCGCACCGCCCCGCGCAGCGTCAACGTCGGCTTCTACCACGAGGCGTGAGCCGCAGGGCGTGAGCCGTCCGACCGGGACCGCCCACGCCACCACGCGCGCCGGCGCGAAACCGCCGGCCGGCCGGCCGGCCCGCCCGGCCGAACCGGCCGTCGAGGACACGGGGCACGGCCGCCGGCGGTCAGACCTTTTCCGCAGGCGTCCCGGCCTCCAGCGAGGGCGCCGAGCCGGGCAGCGGACGGCCCGCCGACTCGGCCATGCGCCACACCGCGAACCCGCCGATCACGGCGGCCGCCATCATGTAGTAGGCGGGCATCATGACGTCGCCGGTCGCGCCGATCAGGGCTGTGACCACCAGCGGGGTCGTGCCGCCGAAGAGGGACACCGAGACGTTGAAGCCGATCGACAGCGAGCCGTAGCGGACCCGGGTGGGGAACAGCGCGGGCAGCGCGGCCGGCATCGCGGCGGTGAAGCAGACCAGCAGCAGGCCGAGCGCGCCCAGGCCGACGGCCACCGCGAGCAGCGAGCCGTCGCGGATCAGCAGCAGCGCCGGGACGGACAGCGCCAGGAACCCGGCGCAGCCGGCCGCGATCACCGGTCGGCGGCCGACCCGGTCGGTCAGCGCGCCGGCGAACGGCTGGACGATCATCATCAGGACCATCACGCCGAGCACGACGACCAGGCCGTGTGTCGCGTCGTAGCCCAGCTCGCTGGTGAGGTAGCTCGGCATGTACGACAGCAGCATGTAGTCGGTGACGTTGAAGACCAGCACCAGGCCCACGCAGAGCAGCAGCGCGCGCCACTGGCCGGTGACCATCTCGCGCAGCGGCACCTTCGGGCGCTCGGTCTCGGCCTTGGCGACCTCGGCCTTGAACGCGGGGGTCTCCTCGAGACGCATCCGCAGGTACAGGCCGATGATGCCCATCGGGCCGGCGATCAGGAACGGGATCCGCCAGCCCCAGGAGAGCAGGTCGTCCGTGGACAGCAGTGCCGTCATCAGGGTGACCAGGCCCGCGCCGCCGATGTATCCGGCGAGCGTGCCGAACTCCAGCCAGCTGCCGAGGAAGCCGCGCCGTTTGTCGGGGGCGTACTCGGCGATGAAGGTGGAGGCGCCGGCGTACTCGCCGCCGGTGGAGAAGCCCTGCACGAGGCGGGCCGCGAGCAGCAGGATCGGGGCTCCTACGCCGATCGCGGCGTAGGAGGGGATCAGGCCGATGGCGAAGGTGCCCGCCGCCATCATGATCATCGTGAGGGCGAGGACCTTCTGCCGGCCCACGCGGTCGCCGAGCGGGCCGAAGACCATGCCGCCGAGCGGGCGGACCAGGAAGGCCGCGGCGAAGGCGCCGAACGTGGACAGCAGCTGGGCGGTGGGGTTCCCCGAGGGGAAGAAGACCTTGCCCAGGGTGACGGCGATGTAGCTGTAGACACCGAAGTCGAACCACTCCATCGCGTTGCCGAGCGCGGCCGCCTTGACGGCGCGCCGGACGAGCGCGGGGTCGGTGACCGTCGGGGGGCCGACGGCGGGGTCGGGTGCCTGTGCGGGACCGGCCTTCCCGGGCGCGGGTGAGCCGGGACCGGGGACGACGGGATGAGGGGCGACCGGGACAGTCGACAAGACGTCGCTCGCCTGCCTTTCGTCGGGATCAGGGACGGGGTCCGCGCGGCGGCACTGTCGGGCGGGCCGAAGCAAGCGACCATAGGCGCCGTTTCCCCCCTTACGGGCGGTACGTAATTAGCTGCATACTGCATCGAAATGCCGTGTGTCCAGGCACGCCGCGGCGCCCCGGACCACCCTCCGCCGTGGCCGGTTGTGATCCTTCTCGCGTCACCCCGGGGCAACGTGATCCCGCGCGGACTATCGTCATCCGGACAAAAGACAGCGGGCCGTCAGGTGAAGCGGCGGTGTCCCGCGTCCTTGTCGAGGGGTGCGCGCCTCATAGGCTGCGCACGACGAATCCCCCCGCACGGGACACGCGGGGAGAAAACGGGGCGGGAGGCCGACGAGGCGTGGCGAATGCGGAACACGGTGGGAGACCGGCCGAGCCCTTCGGGGCGACGGCCGTGGGCGGTGTCCAGGCGCGGATGCGGGCGGCACGCCTCGGACTGTGGCTGCTCGCCGCCGCCCTCGCGGTACGCCAGGTCGCCCACGTCCTCACCACCCCCAGCGGTGAACGGCTGACCGACCTGGAGACCTGGGTCGGCCCCGCGGGCGTCCTGCACGTCAGCGGGTCCCTCTACGACTCCACCGAGTTCACCGGCACGCCCTTCGGCGGGCTGGTCCTCAAACCGCTCACCAGATCGGCCGAGGAGACCCTCGGCTGGGGCTGGACCTTCGGCACCCTGCTGCTGGTGGTGGCCCTGGCGCTGATCGCCGCCCGCGCGCTGCCCCAGCCGGTCGGCCGGCGCACCGCCCTGCTCGCCGCGCCCGTCGCCGTCAGCCTGCTCATGCTGTCCCTGCCGGTGCGCAACACCCTCTGGCTCGGCCAGACCAGCATCATCCCGGTGCTGCTCGTCCTGCTCGGCTGCTTCGTCGCCCACGGCCGGCGGGCCGGCGGCGTCCTCGTCGGCGTCGCGGCGGCCCTCCAGCCGACCCTGCTGCTCTTCGCGCCGCTGCTGTGGTTCACCGGCCGCCGGCAGACCGCCGCCACGACGGCCGTCACCTTCGCCTCGGCCACCGCGCTCGCCTGGGCCGTCATGCCCCAGGACTCCACCACCTACTGGGTGCACCACATGGCGGGTGTCGGCCTCGGCGGCCCCGCCGACGCCCTCGCCAACCAGTCCCTGCACGGCGCCCTGCTCCGCCTCGGCCTCGGAGGCCCGCTGGAGATCGCCGTGTTCCTGCTGCTCGGCGCCGCCGTGGTGGCCCTCGGCATGCGGCGCGCCGTCCGCTACGCCCGCGACGGCCAGCTGCTCCTCGCCGTCGGCATCACCGGGTGCGCCGCCATAGCGGTGTCCCCGACCGCCTGGCAGCACCAGCTGCTCTGGGTGCTGCTCACGGTCGTCGGCCGGGTCGGCAGGCGGGCCCGCGACCGGCTGGTGTGGCCGGTCGCCGTCGTCCTGGTGATGACACTGCCGGCCAAGATGATGCTGCCGAACATGGCGTTCCTGTACCCGCTGCGTGACAACGTGGTGCTGCTCGCCGCACTGGCCGCCGCCACCGCCGTGCCGTTCCTCGCCCGCACCTCGCCGTACTTCCGCGACCCCGAGCCGACGCCGTACGCCCCGCCCGTGCCGGCCCGGTTCGCGTTCGTGCCGCTGCTGCCGTTCCTGCGCCGGGTGCTGATCCGCCCCAACCTGCTGCTGGAGCTGCTGCTCATCCGCGTCACCTACGCCGGATACGCCAAGGTGCGCCTCGCCGCGACCGGCGGCAGCAACTCGGCGGGCCGCGCCCGCGCCGAGGAGCACGGCCGGCAGATCCTGGACCTGGAGCGCGTGCTCCACCTGGACATCGAGCACGCCGTCAACCACGCCGTGGTGAAGGTCGGCTGGCTGCGGGAGTTCTTCGACTTCTACTACACGTCGTTCCACTTCGTGGTGCCGCTGACCGTCCTCGGCCTGCTCTACTGGCGCCGCCCCGTCCACTACCGCTGGGCGCGCTCCGCCCTCGGCTTCGCCACGCTGCTCGCCCTGGTGGGCTTCTGGCTCTACCCGCTCGCCCCGCCGCGCCTGATGCCGGACCTCGGCATCATCGACACGGTCCACGGCGTGCAGGACTTCTCCCAGCCCGACTACGGCACGCTCACCGCGCTCACCAACCAGTACGCGGCGATGCCGTCGCTGCACTTCGGCTGGTCGCTGTGGTGCGGTCTGGTGATCGCGATCATCGCGCCCAAGGTGTGGATGAAGGCCCTCGGCCTGCTGCACCCGCTGTTCACGGCCGCCGCGATCGTCGCCACCGGCAACCACTGGATCCTGGACGCGGCCGGCGGCGCTCTCGTCGTCGGCGCCGGCTTCGGCCTGACCTACCTGTTGCAGGGCCCGCGCGCCCGCACGGTCACGGCGGCGGCGGAAAAGGAGGAGAGGACGGAGGTCAGCAGCGGGCCTCCGGTTCCGGAGAAGGACCGTACTCCGAGCTGATCCGGTACTCGCCGGGCGCCGACACGCCGAGCCGGGTGAACTCGCCCGCCCGGCTCAGACACCCGCCGCCGTCCACCCGCAGCCAGGGCGAGTACGCGATCCGCACGGTCACCGTCCCGGGCCGCGCCACCCGCAGCACCAGCTCCGCGCCGGACGTCCGCACCACGGTCCCCGGCGCGGAGACCAGCGGCACGGCGTCCCGGACCCGGTAGATCCGCCAGTGGGCGTCCTGCCAGACCGGCAGCAGCCAGTCGGGGCTCTGCGCCCGCACCAGCCGCGCCTCCTCCTCGGCGAACCCGTCGGGCTTGCCGTCGTGCAGGACCACGAACCCGACCGCCCACCGGTCCAGCCACGCCCGGTAGGCCGCCTCGGAGAACGAGCCGTCGTAGAACAGCCGCGCCCGCTCCATGTCGAGCTGCCGGTTCCAGCCCCGGGCGAGGTGTACGTACGGCGCCAGCGCGACCGCCTCCCGGTGGTTGCGCGCGGGCACCACCTCGACCCGGGTGCGGTCCGCGCCGAGCGACTCCAGGGCCCGGACGACCCCGTCCGTCTGCGCCGCCCAGGCCGGGACGGTCGTGGACACCTTCAGGTCGTCGACGGTCTTCTTGCCGGTCCACCCCACGGAGAACACCAGCGCCACCACCAGCAGACCGCGCCGCACGGCGGCCATGCGCGGCTGCGCGAGCAGCGCGACCAGGAAGGCGACGGGGGCCGCGTACTCCGCGAACCGCTCGACGTTCGTGCCGATGGGGGAGGGGATCAGGTACACCAGCACGGTCCCGGCCGCGTAGACGACGCCGCTCCACCGCACCACCCGCCAGGACGGCGGGGACAGAACGGCGACGGCGATGCCGAGGGCCGCGGGTATCCCTACGCGGCCCGCGGGCATCAGCTGCTCCCCGTGGAAGGGGAAGAGCAGACTGGTCGCGCCGACCACCACGGCGGGCGGCAGGAGCAGGGCGACGGCGGGTCCGGTCCGGCGCACCAGCACGTAACCCGCCCCGACGACCGCGAGGAACAGCCCCGCGACCGGGGACGCCATGGTGGCGAGGGCGGCGTAGGCACCGGTGAGGACGAGACGTTTCTGCTCGGTGAGGTACAGACACGCGGCCAGTCCGAAGGCGACCCCGAGGGCGAACGTCGTGCGCCCGGAGGCCACGTTGCACCACAGGCCCAGCGCGGCGAGCAGCGCGGGCGCGAGCGGCTTCCACGGCCGCACGCGCCCGATCAGCACCGCCGCGGTCCAGGTGGCGGCCACCCCCGACACCACGGTGAGCGCCCGCACCCCGAGCGCCGCCATCAGGTACGGCGATATCAGGCTGTAGTTGGCGGTGTGCATGCCGCCGTACCAGAAGAGGTTGTACGCCGATGAGCCGTGGCGTCCGGCGAAGCCCGCCCACGCGTCCTGAGCGGCGAGGTCACCGCCGCCGGTGGCCAGCACGGCCCACCACAGCGCGTACAGCGGCAGCACGGGCAACGTCGCCAGGAGCGGCAGGCGATGACGCCGGCAGAAGGAGCGGAAGGGTTGCCTCCGGTCCGGGACCGTGTCCGGGCGCTTGATCAGGGTGAGGTCGGCAGAGGCCACGATCATGGAGACGTCATACGCCATCGTGACGTTCATCCGACAAGCGGGTCAGGTGTGCGGCCCCCGGGCGCACTCGAACCACACGGTCTTCCCGCCCCGCCCACAGGGCTCCACACCCCACGTATCGCTCACCGCGGCCAGCAGCGCGAGTCCGCGTCCGTGTTCCGCATCGGGTGCCAAGTCGTCCGGCACGCACGGCACTTGGTCGCTGCCGTCCGTCACCTCCACGCGGACCCCCCGCGGCCGGCGCAGCACCAGCAGGGCGCAACGGCGGCCCGGGACATGGCGGACGACGTTGGCGAGCAGTTCGGTCACGCCGAGCTCCACGGCGTCGGACAGCTCCTCCGCCTCCCACTCGCGCAGCAACGACCGCACGATGCGCCGGACATGCCGCGCCGAGTGCTCACCCACGGTGAGCCGCATCGCGTACCGGTCGCAGCGCGGGGCGAGGACGGTGAGGGCAATGTGTTCGTTCACGCCACCAGGCTGACCTCGGCCGACTACGCTCCGCAACGGAACGGATACAACCGGTCCCGTCGTGGGCCGCGTTGCGCGAGAGGGGCTGCGCGTGAGCCACATCAACGTCCTCGACCCGGGTGCGTCCCCGCTGGACTACTACGGCTTCGAACTCCGCCGTCACCGCGAGGCCGCGGGGCTGACCCAGCGGCAGCTCGGCGACATCGTCAACTACACGGGGTCGCTGGTCGGCCAGATCGAGACGGCCAGGAAGCTGCCGACACAGGAGTTCAGCGAACGGGTGGACGCGGCGCTGGGCACGGGCGGGCTGCTGTCCCGCCTGGTGGCGCTGGTCATGCGGAGCCAACTGCCGGGGTGGTTCCAACAGGTCGCGGAGTTGCAGGCGCGGGCCGGCGCCATCTACAGCTTCGATCTGGGCATGGTGCCCGGGCTCCTCCAGACCAGGGCGTACGCGCGCGCCGTCCTCGGTGCGCTGGACACCACGGACCTCGACGACCGGACCGCCGTGCGCCTGGACCGGCAGCGCATCCTCGTGCGGGAGGACCCTCTGCTGTACTGGGTGGTTCTCTGCGAGGCGGCCCTCCACACGGAGATGGAGGGTCCGGCCACGATGCGGGAGCAACTGGGCCACCTGTTGTCGTTCGAGCACAACCCGCTGGTCAACATCCAGGTGTTGCCGTTCCGTGCGGGGGCGCACGCGGGAATGACCGGCTCGTTCGACATCTACCGGTTCGAGCACGACCCGGCCATCGTCTACACGGAGGGCTACGGCAGCGCACACCCGACCGCGAATCCGGACACAGTGAAGAACTGCTCGCTCCGTTACGATCATCTCCAGGCTGCCGCGCTCCCGTTGAAGGATTCGGCGGAGTTGATCCGGCACGTGATGGAGGAACGCTATGGAGATCAACTGGCGTAAGTCCAGCTACAGCAGCGACCAGGGCGGGAACTGCGTCGAGGTCGCCGCGATCCACAGCACGACCGTCGCCGTACGGGACTCGAAGAACCCGCGGGGGCCGATGCTCACCCTGCGGCCCGGTGCCTTCGCGGCCTTCCTGTCCTGGACGACGACCGCACAGTCACCCCGGTGACGGACTTCTCCCGCTCCTGGAGCGCCCTGCTCGCCGCCGTTGCCGACGTCCCGGACGAGGACTTCGACCGGCCCTCCGGCTGTCGCGGCTGGCTGGTGCGGGACCTCGTCTGCCATCTCGTCATCGACGCGCAGGACGTCCTCATCACGCTCGTCACCCCCGCCGACACTGCACCCACGGCGGACGCGACGACGTACTGGGACCTCGTCGGACCGCCGACCGGTGACGACCCGCTGGACGCGCTGATCCCGCGTCTGGCCGCCGCGTACGGCGACCCCGCGCTGCTGAAGTTCCACCTGGCCGACGTGGGGGCTGCGGCCGGGCGGGCCGCCCGGCTGGCCGATCCCGCCGCCCGCGTGAGCACCAAGGGCAAGGTGCTCACCGCCGGCGACTACCTCTCGGCGTACGTCCTCGAGTGGACCCTGCACCACCTCGACCTGATCGCCCGTCTGCCGTCGGCGCCGAGGCCCTCGGCCGAGATCCTCACGGCGGCCCGCACTGCGCTGGAGAGGATCGCGGGCGCGCCCTTCCCGGGCGAGCTGTCCGACACGGACGCCCTGCTCATCGGGACGGGCAGGCGTACGCCCACCGCCGACGAGACCGCCGCGCTGGGCGGCCTGGGGGAGCGGCTTCCACTGGTCCTCGGCTGAACGCAGGCGAAGGCGGCGGCCCCGGGGATCGTGGGGCCGCCGCCTTCGGTATCAGGGTGACGCTCGTCCGTCAGTACCAGTTGTTGGCCTGCCAGAAGGACCAGGCGTCACAGGCGCTGCCGTAGCGGTCCTTCATGTAGTCCAGGCCCCACTTGATCTGGGTGGCCGGGTTGGTCTTCCAGTCGGAGCCGGCCGAGGACATCTTCGAGGCCGGGAGCGCCTGGACCAGGCCGTAGGCGCCGCTGGAGGCGTTGGTGGCCTGCGGGTTCCAGCCGCTCTCGTGCGAGACGATCTTCGAGAAGCACTGGAACTCGGCCGAGTTGCCGATCATCTTCTTCGCGGTCGCCTGGGCCGAGGCGGCGGTCGGGGCCGCCGTGGGCGCGGCCTGCGCGGGCGCGGCGGCGATCAGCGTGCCGCAGGTGGCGGCCGTGAGGGCGGCACCGGCGATGGCCTTCTTCGGGGTGGCGACGGAGCGGAGGAAGGAAGCGGCGGACACAGGCGGCCTTTCGGTCGGAAGCAGGGGAGTCGCGCGCCCTGCCGTGAGGCGGGGCAAAACGTCGGCGCCGCGACCCGTGGGGGACGTCGGCGCCTGGCGACTGCTCCACAGAAACAAATCTTGGGATTGCCCGCAAAGGTCCCTTTTACTACCGGCGGTCGGAGGGGGCGGTGTCCTTGCGTTCGCAACATCCGTTTCAGGATGGAATCGCCCCAAAGGGGTACGCGGTCGGTCTACGGTGCCCGTTCGTATGTGACGCCAGTCATGTGGGGTGCTTCACCAACTCGCCTACGGTACGCGTCCGAACCCTTACCGAGGGGCGTCGCCGAATGTGACGGGCGCCTCGAAAGCGGCCCTTCTCGTGGCGCGGCGCAGTGCCCGCAGCACCGTCGCGCCGACGGTGAGGGTGAGCACCACCGTGATCACGGCCCGCCCCAGGTCCCAGCCCAGGGAGGTGGCCAGGCAGTACGCGACGAAGCGGGCCAGGTTGGTGGCGAGCGGGGCGTCGGCGGAGAAGGCGATGTTCGACGCCAGCGCCGACATGAAGGGCCAGCCCGCCATGTTCATCACCGTGCCGTAGGCGAAGGCGGCCAAGAAGCCGTACCCGGCGAGCATCCAGACCTCCGCGCGGCCACGCAGCCGGTCGGGGCCCGGCAGGAAGCCGGCGCCCATGGTGAACCAGCCCATCGCCAGCATCTGGAACGGCATCCAGGGACCGACACCGCCGGTGAGCAGCGCCGACGCGAACATCGTGACCGAGCCCAGGGCGAAGCCGAAACCCGGACCGAGGACCCGGCCGCTGAGCACCATCAGGAAGAACATGGGCTCGAGGCCGGCCGTCCCCGCGCCGATGGGCCGCAGGGCCGCGCCCGCCGCCGCGAGGACGCCGAGCATCGCCACCGCCTTCGGCCCCAGGCCGGACTCCGAGAGGGCCGCCGCCACCACGGCCACCAGCAGGACGAGGAGCCCGGCGAACAGCCACGGCGCGTCCGCTGCGTGCGCGTTCACCGCCGACTCGGGCGGGGCGAGGAACGGCCAGCCGAACCCGGCCACGCCCACCGCGCTCACCAGGGCCAGCGCCAGCCAGGAGCGCGCCCCCAGCCGCAGCGCGCGGGCCTGGCGGTCGGTCCGCCGCACGGGCATCGGTTCGTTCATCGCTCCAGCGCCTCCTCGACCTGCGGGACCGTGAGCCACGGCTGCGGCGCCAGGATCTTCGCCACCTGCGGGGCGAACGCCGGGGACGCCACGACCACCTCCGCCGCCGGGCCGTCCGCGATGACCTCGCCCTCGGCGAGCAGCACCACCCGGTGCGCCAGCTCCGCCGCCAGCTCCACGTCGTGCGTCGCCATGACGATCGCGTGGCCCTCGGCGGCCAGCCCGCGCAGGATCGCCGTCAGCCGGGCCTTCGCCGCGTAGTCCAGGCCGCGGGTCGGCTCGTCGAGCAGCAGCAGGGGCGGCCGCGCGGTCAGGACCACCGCGAGGGCGAGGGTCAGCCGCTGGCCCTCGGACAGATCCCGGGGGTGGACGTCGTCGGCCACCGACGGCAGCAGCTCGGTGAGCAGCGCACGGCAGGTGCCCGGCTCGGCCCCCGCGTCCCGGTCGGCGGCCGCGCACTCCGCCGCCACCGTGTCCGCGTACAGCAGGTCCCGGGGTTCCTGCGGGACCAGGCCGACCTTGCGGACCAGGTCGCGGGGGCAGGTGCGGTGCGGGACCGCGCCGCCGGTGCGGACCGACCCGGAGGACGGGGCGATCAGCCCGACCAGCGCGCCGAGCAGCGTCGACTTGCCCGCGCCGTTGCGGCCCATGAGCGCGATCGTCTCCCCGGCGGAGACGGTGAGGTCCACGTGGGTCAGCGCCCGCACGCGGTCCCGGCGGACGGCGAGGGAGCGCACCTCGGCCACCGGCTCGGGGGCGTCGGCGGCCCCCCTCTTCCCGCGCCCGAAGAGACGCTTCACCGGGGGAGCGGTCACGGGAGCAGCGGTCTCCCGCCCGGGGCGCCTGCCCTCCAGGCGTTCCCGCAGCGGGGCCGCCCTGCGGCGGGCGTCGCGGACCGTCAGGGGCAGCGGGGACCAGCCGGCCAGCCGGCCCAGCTCGACCACCGGCGGGCACACCGGCGAGACCGCCATGACCTCCGCCGGAGCGCCCAGCCAGGGGCGCTCGCCGGGACCGGGCAGCAGCGCCACCTGGTCGGCGTACTGGACGACCCGCTCCAGGCGGTGCTCGGCCATCAGGACCGTCGTGCCGAGGTCGTGGACCAGACGCTGCAGAACCGCCAGGACCTCCTCGGCGGCACCGGGGTCCAGGGCGGACGTCGGCTCGTCCAGGACCAGCACCTTCGGGTGCGGGGTGAGCACCGAGCCGATCGCCACCCGCTGCTGCTGGCCGCCGGACAGCGTGGAGATCGGACGGTCCCGCAGGTCGGCGAGGCCCAGCAGGTCCAGGGTCTCCTCCACCCGGCGGCGCATCACCTCGGGCGGCAGACCCAACGACTCCATTCCGTAGGCGAGTTCGTCCTCCACCGTGTCCGTGACGAAGTGCGACAGCGGGTCCTGGCCCACCGTGCCGACCACGTCGGCGAGTTCGCGCGGCTTGTGGGTGCGGGTGTCGCGGCCCGCGACCGTGACCCTGCCGTGCAGGGTGCCGCCGGTGAAGTGCGGGACCAGCCCGCTGACCGCGCCCAGCACCGTCGACTTGCCGACGCCGGACGGGCCCACCAGCAGGACCAGTTCGCCCTCCGGGACCTCGAAGTCGACGTCCCGCACGGCGGGTCCGGCCGCGCCGTCGTAGGTCACCGACACGTTCTCGAAGCGGATCACGGCGTCGGCTCCTTGCGGGTGTCGCGGACCGCCTCGGGGGCGGGGGTGACGAAGGCGGGCAGCAGGCCGATCAGCACGGCCGCCGCCGGCCACAGGGGCAGGGTGGGCGCCACCAGCGGGACCACACCGGGGTTGAGGCCCCCGGGGGCGCGGGCGCCGGCCAGCACGAGGAGCGCCGCCACCACCGCGCCGGACGCGGTGACCAGCCAGGCGCGGGCGTCCCACGGGTCCGGGCGGTAGCGGGTGCGCAGGGTGCGCCGCCCGCCCAGCCAGAGGCCCGCCAGCGCGGCGGCCAGACCGGCGAGCAGCACGGGCAGCCCGTAGCTGCCGCCCTCGGCGGTGAGGATCCCGTACGTGCCCGCGCAGACGCCGAGCAGACCGCCGAGCGTGAGCGCGGCCGTGGTGCGCCGCACGGCGGGCGGCACCTCGGCGGTACGGCCGTAGCCGCGCGCGTCCATCGCGGCGGCCAGGGACACCGAGCGTTCCAGCGCGCCCTCCAGGACCGGCAGCCCCACCTGGAGCAGACCGCGCACCCCCTTGTCGGGGCGGCCCCGCAGCCGGCGTGCGGCGCGCAGCCTGCGCACGTCGGCGATCAGGTTCGGGGCGAAGGTCAGCGCCACCACCACGGCCACGCCCAGCTCGTACAGCGCGCCGGGCAGGGACTTCAGCAGGCGGGAGGGGCTGGCCAGGGCGTTCGCGGCGCCCACGCAGATGAGCAGCGCGGCCAGCCGCAGCGCGTCGTACAGGGCGAACGTGAGGCCCTCGGCGGTGACCCGGCCGCCCAGCCGGATGCCCTGCGCCCAGCCGGGCAGGGGCACTTCGGGCAGGGTGAACAGGGTGTGCGTGCCGGGGATGGGGGAGCCGAGGACTACCGCGAAGGCCAGCCGCAGCACCAGCACGGCGACGGCGAGCTTGACGAAGGCGCCGTAGGAACGGGCCCACGGTGTGTGCGGGCGCCGGACGGCCACGACGTAACCCGAGACGGTGATCAGCAGGGCGAGCAGCAGCGGGTTGGTGGTGCGGGTGGCCGCGGTGCCCAGCGCGAGGGCCCACAGCCACCACGCGCCGGGGTGCAGCCCCGCGCGGCGCGAGCGCGGGACGGGGGCGCCGGCGGCCGGCGCCTCCCGCTCCGGGCGGGACCGGGCAAGGCCCGGGCGCCCGGAGCCGCGTGACTCACGCACGGCGGCGGACCTGCCAGACGGCCGCGGCGCCCAGCAGGACCACCACCGCCGCACCGGCGATCAGTCCCACCGAGGGCCCGGAGCCGTCCGCCTCCTGCGCGGAGTCCTGCCCGGGGGTGTCGTCCCGCGCGCCGGAGGAGGCGCCTTCCTTGTCCAGGGCGACCTGCTCGCCGCAGCCCTTCACCGGGTAGCCCTCGATCGCGCACAGCATGGCTTTGCTGTCGTAGCGCAGGGGCTTGGCGACCGAGGCGAGGGCCTCCGCCGTCGAGGCGTCCTCGGGCACCTGGGCGCACGCCGTGCGGACGGCCGGCGGCTTCTCCCCGGACGGGGCGTCCGCGGGTGTGCCGAAGTCGACGACCAGCGCCACCCGCTTCGCGCCGTCCTGCTGGGGCGTCTTCGCGCAGATCTCGTCGAACGAGGCCGTGCCGCGCGGCTTGGCCGCGTCGCCGGAGTCCTCGCTGACGGAGAAGCGGAAGCCCTGCACGGAGCCGTCCGCGGGCCGGACGAGCGACGGGCCCACGGTGGCGTACGTCCACGCGCCGCCGTCCCGCTCCCAGAAGGACCAGTAGCGGTAGCCGGCGGCCTGAGCCTGGCCGGCGCCCGCCAGCAGGGGCAGCAGCGCGGCCAGGAACAGCAGGGCGACCCGGCGGATCACGGCTGCTGCCTCTTGCCGCGGTTGCTGATCAGGAAGCCGATGCCGATGCCCGCGACGAGGCAGACGCCGACGAACCACCAGACGCCGAACGGGGAGTCCGAGTCCTCCTCGTCCTTGGTCTCCTCGCCCGTCTTCGCGGTCTTCCCCGGCGCGGCGGCCGGGCCGGTCGCGGTCAGCTGCTTCACCAGGTCCGTGCCGCCGAAGTCGCGCGGATCCGCGCCCGTCGCGTGGGCGGCCAGGATCAGCTGCGCGTAACCGGCGGGTCCGCTCTGCGCGGCCCAGTCGGCGGCGTTCGCCTCCAGCCAGGCGTAGGACTTCTTCGCCTGCGCCGCGTCGCCCTGCGCGGCGAGCGCGACCACCGCGTCGGCGGTGTTGCCGAAGTCGGGCTGGTCCTCGGCGCCGGGCGTGACGGCGAGGAGGTGCCCCTTCGCGGCGAGGGCGCCGGCGAGGTGCGCCGCACCGTTCGCGGCGGCCCGCTCCGGGGTGGTGGCCCTCTCGCAGCCGGTGGCCGCGGCGCCGTCGCCCGTGCCGGGCTCGACGAGCAGGCCCTGCCCCAGCGAGCCGAGCACGCCCGCCGCCGTCGCGTCCAGGTTGGCGGTCAGGCCGCCGTCCTTCTCCGGCTGGAAGGCGAAGGCGCCCGCGCCCTTGCCCGTGCAGGGGAGTTCAAGGCCGAGCAGCGCGTCGTAGGGGGACTTGCCGCCCTTCCTCACCTCGCCGGGCTTCTCACCGGCCGCGGCGAGCGCGCCGACGACGACGGAGGTGGAGTTGGTGTCGCTCGCGCCGCCCTTGGTGTAGCCCCAGCCGCCGTCCTCGTTCTGGACGGACTTCAGCCAGCCGACGGCCTTGTCCGTGACGGCGTCGTGGCCGCCGAGCGCGGCGAGCGCCTGGACGGCGGCGGCGGTCTGGTTGGTGTCGACCATGGTCTTCGCGTCGCACGCGGCGGCCGGATCGGCCCGGAACGGCGCGAACGAACCGTCGGCGCACTGCTGGCCCTTCAGCCAGTCGACGGCGGCCTTCGGCGGCTCGGCGTCGGCCGCGTGCTGGGCGAGCAGGGCGAGCGACTGGCGCCACACCCCGTCGTACTGCGGGTCGGTGTCGCCGTACAGCGCGGACGGCAGGGCCGGCCGCGAGGGCGAGGGGGACGAGTCGGCTGCGGCCGGTGCGGCGGCGCCTATGACGGCGACGGCGGCCAGCACCGCGGCGCTGCGGCGGACGTTCATGGTGGGCGGGGCCTCTCCCTGAAGAGGGCCGGGCAGCGCGGGACACCCCGGCGGCTCGGCTCCGTATACCTCGACGGTGCCCGTGCGCCGGCGGGCTGCCGGGCACGTGAGCCGGTCACGATCCGTGCGGGGCATTCCGGCTCGCCGTCCCGTGGACGGCTCACGGTTGCGGGTCAGCGCCGGATTTGCACCGGCTTCCCCCCGTACGGCGTGGACGACGCGGCCACTCTACCCGCCCCCGGGGCGGGGGTCGGGGGTGCCCGCGTGCGCGCGGAAGGCACACCAACGCGTGCGGTGACCGAGGTCACGGCACAGGTGGGACGGGCGGCACACGAGGGGACGCGGGGGCGGCGCGGCCGGCCGGCCCGTCAGGGGGCGCCGGTGTCGTCAGGGGAAGTCGGAGGCCCGGACGGTTCCGGTGTCGTCAGGTCGATCAGCCGGCACACCGTCTCGATGTCCACGCCCACCTGCGCGATGGAGGCACGGCCCGACAGCCAGGTGATCAGCGTCGAGTGCCAGGTGTGCCCGATGACCCGCACGGCCGAGAGCTGCTCGGGTGTCGGGTCGGTGAGGTCGGTGGCGTCCAGGATGATCGCCGTCGTCCGCCGGAAGACCTGCTCCACCTCCGCGCTCACACTGCGGTCCGCGAAGGTCAGCGCCCGCACCATCGCGTCCGCCAGGTGCGGCTCGCGCTGGAGCGCCCGGAAGGCCCGCATCAGCGTCTCCGCGACCCGCTCCGCCGCCGTGTCCCCGGCCGGCGGCCTCTTCCGCAGCGTCGCGTGCAGATGCTCCAGCTGGTCCTGCATCGTGGCCACCAACAGGTGCACCTTGGACGGGAAGTAGCGGTACAGGGTGCCCAGCGCCACCTGCGAGGACTCCGCCACCTCCCGCATCTGCACCGCGTCGAAACCGCCCCGGGACGCCAGCCGCGCGCACACGTCGAGGATGCGCCGCCGCCGGGCCTCCTGCCGCTCCGTGAGCGGGGAGGCCGGGTCGGTGCGCCCGGCGTCCGGCGCCGCCTTGGTCCTGTGGGCTTCCGCGGGCATGGGTCCCGTCCGTGACAGTCGGTGAGGATCGATGATCGGACAGCATGGCACGGCGTCCGTCGTGGCGTGAATCACCTGATCCACCGCTGCCAGCCTTCTTACCTGCCGGTAGATTCGGATCCTCCGAACGATCAACTCTGAAACTTGTTCTAGATCGGCGTCCCGTCGTACTGTCGCGGGACAGCGCAGGCAGAAGGGGGTCCCGCAGTGACCGCTGAGGCCAGTCAGGCCGGGCCCTCGGCGGGCCCCGCATCCGACGGCTCGCGACCGCTCCGCATCGCGCTCCTCACCTACAAGGGAAACCCGTTCTGCGGTGGCCAGGGCGTCTACGTACGCCACCTCTCCCGCGAACTGGCCCGGCTCGGGCACCGCGTCGAGGTCATCGGATCCCAGCCCTACCCGGTGCTCGACGAGGGCCACGACGGGCTGAGCCTCACCGAGCTGCCCAGCCTCGACCTCTACCGCCAGCCGGACCCCTTCCGCACCCCCAAGCGCGACGAGTACCGCGACTGGGTCGACGCCCTCGAGGTCGGCACCATGTGGACCGGCGGCTTCCCCGAGCCGCTGACCTTCTCGCTGCGCGCCCGCCGTCATCTGCGCGCCCGCCGCGGCGACTTCGACGTCGTCCACGACAACCAGACCCTCGGCTACGGCCTGCTCGGCGACATCGGCGCGCCCCTGGTGACCACGATCCACCACCCCATCACCGTCGACCGCCGCCTCGAACTGGACGCCGCCGAGAACTTCAAGCGCCGCATGTCGGTGCGCCGCTGGTACGCGTTCACCCGCATGCAGAAGCGCGTCGCCCGCCGGCTGCCGTCCGTGCTCACCGTCTCCGGCAGCTCCCGCGCGGAGATCGTCGAGGACCTCGGCGTACGGCAGGACCGCATCCACGTCGTCCACATCGGCGCCGACACCGACCTGTTCTCCCCCGACCCGTCCGTCGCGGTCGTCCCGGGCCGGATCGTCACCACCTCCAGCGCCGACGTGCCGCTGAAGGGCCTGGTCTTCCTCGTCGAGGCGCTCGCCAAGGTGCGCGCCGAACAGCCCGACGCCCACCTCGTCGTGGTCGGCAAGCGCCCCGCCGAGGGCCCCGTCGCCCAGGCGATGGAGCACTACGGCCTCGAAGGCGCCGTCGAGTTCGTCAAGGGCATCTCCGACGCCGAACTCGTCGACCTGGTGCGCTCGGCGCAGGTCGCCTGCGTGCCGTCGCTCTACGAGGGCTTCTCCCTCCCGGCCGCCGAGGCCATGGCGACCGGCACCCCGCTCGTCGCCACCACCGGCGGTGCCATCCCCGAGGTCGCCGGCCGCGACGGGGAGACCTGCCTGGCCGTGCCGCCCGGTGACGCCGGCGCGCTGGCCGCCGCGCTGACCCGCCTGCTCGGCGACAGCGAGCTGCGCGCCCGCCTCGGCGCCGCCGGACGTGAGCGCGTCCTGGCCAACTTCACCTGGGCGCGCGCCGCCGAGGGCACCGTCGCCCGCTACCGCGAGGCCATCGAGACCGCCCGCGCCGGCCGGGGCGGGGCCCCGCGCGCCGCGGCACCGGCCCCCAAGGCCCCGGCGCCCGAGGACCTCGACCTCGTCCCCGACGCTCTCGCGGACACGGGCGGCGTACCCGTGACCGCGGCCGACACCTCCGACCGTGAAAGCAGGGCCACGTGCTGACCGTCGACTTCTCCCGGTTCCCGCTCGCCCCGGGCGACCGTGTCCTGGACCTCGGATGCGGCGCCGGACGGCACGCCTTCGAGTGCTACCGGCGCGGCGCCCAGGTCGTCGCGCTGGACCAGAACGGCGAGGAGATCCGCGAGGTCGCCAAGTGGTTCGCGGCGATGAAGGAGGCCGGCGAGGCGCCCGCCGGGGCCACCGCCACCGCCATGGAGGGCGACGCCCTCGCTCTGCCCTTCCCCGACGAGTCCTTCGACGTCGTCATCATCTCCGAGGTGATGGAGCACATCCCCGACGACAAGGGCGTGCTCGCCGAGATGGTCCGGGTGCTCAAGCCCGGCGGACGCATCGCCGTCACCGTCCCGCGCTACGGCCCGGAGAAGGTCTGCTGGACCCTGTCCGACGCCTACCACGAGGTCGAGGGCGGCCACATCCGCATCTACCGGGCGGACGAACTGCTGGGCAAGATCCGCGAGGCCGGCCTGCGCCCCTACGGCACCCACCACGCCCACGCGCTGCACTCGCCGTACTGGTGGCTGAAGTGCGCCTTCGGCGTGGACAACGACAAGGCGCTGCCGGTGCGGGCGTACCACAAGCTGCTGGTCTGGGACATCATGAAGAAGCCGCTGGCCACCCGGGTCGCCGAGCGGGCGCTGAACCCGGTCATCGGCAAGAGCTTCGTGGCCTACGCGACCAAGCCGCACCTGCCGCGCGCCGAGGCGGACGCCACGTGACGACCTCCCGCCCGGCCGGCGACCGCCGCACCCCGCAGTCCGAACACCTCGTCCTCGACGGCGTGCTGACGGCCGAGCAGGCGGCGCGGACCGTCGCCGGGATCCTCGCGGTGCAGCGGGAGGACGGCGCCATCCCGTGGTTCCGGGGCCACCACCTCGACCCGTGGGACCACGTCGAGGCGGCGATGGCGCTGGACACGGCGGGCGAGCACGAGGCCGCCGAGCGGGCCTACCTGTGGCTGGCCCGGCACCAGCTGGAGGACGGCTCCTGGTACGCGGCGTACGCCGACGGCGACCCGGACGCCGTCACCGACCGGGGCCGGGAGACCAACTTCGTCGCCTACATCGCCGTCGGAGTGTGGCACCACTACCTGTCCACGGGCGACGACACCTTCCTGGACCGCATGTGGCCCGCCGTGTGCGCGGCCGTGGAGTTCGTGCTGAAGCTCCAGCAGCCCGGCGGGCAGATCGGCTGGCGGCGCGACGACGACGGCACGCCCACCACGGACGCGCTGCTCACCGGCTCCTCCTCCGTCCACCACGCGCTGCGGTGCGCGCTCGCGATCGCCGAGCAGCGCGAGGAGCCACAGCCCGACTGGGAGCTGGCGGTGGGCGCGCTGCGGCACGCCATCCGACGCCACCCGGAGCGGTTCCTGGACAAGGACCGCTACTCGATGGACTGGTACTACCCGGTGCTCGGCGGGGCGCTCACCGGTGCCGAGGCCAGGGACCGCATCGAGGAGGGCTGGGAACGCTTCGTCGTGCCCGGATTCGGTGTGCGCTGCGTGGTCCCCAACCCGTGGGTCACCGGCGGCGAGTCGGCCGAACTCGCCCTGGCGCTCTGGGCGACGGGCGAGTCCGACCGCGCGCTGGAGGTGCTCCAGTCCATCCAGCACCTGCGCGACCCGGGGAGCGGCCTGTACTGGACGGGGTACGTCTTCGACGACGACGCCATATGGCCGCGCGAGCTGACCACCTGGACGGCCGGCTCACTACTGCTGGCCGTCGCCGCCCTCGGCGGTCACGAGCCGACCTGTGCGGTCTTCGGCGGGGAACAGCTGCCGAAGGGCATGGACCCGGACTGCTGCCCGGACGCCTGACGGCGTACCGGCCCGTGAACCAGCGGGCCGGCCGGACCCGAGGCAGCGCCGACCGGGTCAGTGGCGGCGGAGGCGGCCGGCGATGGCGTGGCCGATGAACAGGTGGACGACGGCGGCGAGTCCGTAGCCGAAGACCACCCGGGCCCATTCCTCGTCGAAGGTGCTGTGTTCTCCCGGGGGGTGGCCCCGGACCCCCGGGTCACGCGGCTGGGCCGTGGGCGGGCGTGTCCGGGGCGGGTTGCCGACCGGGTCAGTGGCGGCGGAGGCGGCCGGCGATGGCGTGGCCGATGAACAGGTAGACGACGGCGGCGAGTCCGTAGCCGAAGACCACCCGGGCCCACTCCTCGTCGAAGGTGAACAGGTCACGCGACCAGGCAGCCAGCCAGTTGGCCGCGTCATGGACGAACCGGACCAGGTCGTTGGCCCGGTTGGCGTCCAGCAGATACATCAGAATCCACAGTCCGAGGATGACGGCCATGACGTCCGCGATCACCGCGATGACCGTCCCCGCGGAGGTGGAACCAGAGCGATATCGAGGGGACATGCTGTCCGTCTGGCCCCGAACGACCGCTTGAAACCAGCCCCGTTCGCGGCCTCGGCACGCGAACGGCCCCCCGCCCGCGAGGGCGAGGGGCCGTGACGACGGAACCGGGGCTCAGCCGCGCTGGATGCCCGAGGTGTCCTGCAGCACGCCGCGGCGGCCGTCCTGCGTCTGCGCGACCAGCGCCTGACCGCGCTGCTCCACCGCCAGGTACCAGGTACCGGGCGCCAGTTCGGCGATCGGGGTGGGCGAGCCGTCCTCCGGGAACAGCGGGCGCGGCACCGGCACGGCGAACCAGAACGGGGAGAATTCGGGGGCGGGCGCCGCGGCCGGCTGACCCTGCGGGGGCTGCTGACCACCGAACGGCTGCCCCGGCTGCCCCGGCTGCTGACCGCCGCCGAAGGGCGCCTGCTGCTGCGCGCCCGGGTAGCCGTAACCGCCGGGCGGCTGCCCGCCGTACGGCTGCTGCGGGGCGACGGCGGGACGGGCGGCCGGGAGCAGCGCGCCCTTGAGCGCCGGCACCAGCGGCGTGGCCACGGCGGCGGCGGCCATCACCAGGGTGGCGACGAGCGCGAGGATCAGACCGATGCCCGCGTCGGGGCCGTCGCTCGAACCCCCGAAGTTGTCGGCACCGCCGGCCGGGTCGAAGACGTTGCCCAGCGCGGTCCAGGCGGCGAACACCGCGAAGGCCACGCCGAACGGCGCCAGTTCGAGACCCGCGACCTTCGGCGGCTGCGGCAGGCCCCGGGCGACCACGATGAGGGCCGCGCCGATGATGCCCGCCAGCACGACGCCCAGCAGCACCGGACCGCTGGCCCACAGGCTGGGGATGTCCACGCTGTCCGGGGCGCCGTCGATCGAGTACAGATCGAGGAACGACGCGATGAACAGCAATACCGCTGCTCCGATCACCACGCCGTCGCCTCGAGTGAGGGAGCGGATATTCACTTCAGGTCCTTCGTAGGTCGTCTCGTCGTCGGAAGAGGCGTCGCTGTCACCATGTCGCCCGGAGGGTGCTGGTGCGAAGCGCGGGGGTGGCCCCTGATCGTACGGACGACACTATCGTCCGCCGGATCGGGCTGTCCGCCCGGATCAGTGGGCCGATCCCTACCCGCGCAGGAAGCTCACGATTCCCTCGGAGATCCCTTGCGCTGCTTTCTGCCGCCACGCGCCGCTGGTCAGCAGCGCCGCGTCCTTGCTGTCACGCATGTTCCCGCACTCGATGAACACCTTCGGAACCGTTGACAGATTGAGACCGCCGAGGTCCTCCCGCGTGACGAGTCCGGTACCGCCGCCGATGTAGTTGGACGGAGCGGTGCCGGTGACGCGGACGAACGAGCCCGCGACGCGCTCCCCGAGTTCGCGCGAAGGTCCGACGATGGCGCGGGTGTCCGCCTCGCCGTCGTTCACCGAGCCCGGCAAAATCACATGAAAGCCGCGGTTGCCGGCGCCGGAGCCGTCGGCGTGGACCGAGACCACGGCGTCGGCCTTCGCCTCGTTGCCGATCCGGGCCCGCTCGTCCACGCACGGCCCGTACGGGCGGTCGCGGTCCTGCGTCAGCTTCACCGTGGCGCCCTGCTTCTGGAGGACCGCGCGCATCCGGTGGGCGACGTCCAGGGTGAACTCCGCCTCCGCGTAACCGTCGTTGGTGGAGGTGCCGGTGGTGTCGCACTCCTTGCGGTGGGTGCCGACGTCCACCTGGCGGTTGATCTCGGCGGTGTGCCGGAAGTTCGCCGGGTTGTGCCCCGGGTCGATGACGACCACCTTGCCCTTGAGCGGGCCGGCCGCGGCGGGAGCGGAGGCGGAGGGCCGCCGCGAGGCGGGGGACTCCTCGCCCCCGCCGCCCTCGGCGCTCCCGGTGTCCCCGGCGGAGGGCGAGGCGGGCTGCGACGGCGTACGGGAGGCAGCCGACGGGGAGCCCTTGGCCTCCGCGCCCGCCCCGTCGTCGTCCGTTCCGCCCGTGGCCGCGTACACGCCCCACCCGAGCAGGCCGCCGCAGACGAGCGCGGCGACGGCCACGGTCAGCGGCCGGCGGCGGGACCGGGGGTTCCGGGGCGGATCGAAGTCGGGACCGGTGTACGACACGCAGCCACCCTAACGGGGTCCGGCGGCCGCACCCGTACGGCGCAGGACGCGCAGGGAACCGGTGGCGGAGATCTCCGTGAACGCGCCGGACGCCAGGGCCCGCTGGTGCACCCGGTACGGGGCCTGCCCGGTGAACTCGTCCACCGGGTCCGGGAAGACGTCGTGGATGACCAGCAGGCCGCCCTCGGCGACGTGCGGCGCCCAGCCCTCGTAGTCGGCGCCCGCGTGCTCGTCGGTGTGGCCGCCGTCGATGAAGACCAGACCGAGCGGACGGCCCCACAGGGCGGCGATCTGCGGGGAGCGGCCCACCAGCGCCACCACGTGCTCCTCCAGACCCGCGCGGCGCAGGGTGCGGCGGAAGGTGGGGAGGGTGTCCATCACGCCCAGTTCGGGGTCGACGGTGTCCGGGTCGTGGTACTCCCAGCCGGGCTGCTGCTCCTCGCTGCCGCGGTGGTGGTCCACGGTGAGGGCGGTGACGCCGGCCGCGCGGGCCGCGTCGGCGAGCAGGATCGTGGAGCGCCCGCAGTACGTGCCGATCTCCAGCAGCGGCAGCCCCAGCCGCCCCGCCTCGACGGCCGCCGCGTACAGGGCGAGGCCCTCGTCCAGCGGCATGAACCCCTTCGCCGCCTCGAACGCGGCGAGTACGGCCGCCTCCGGCGCCTTCACCATGAGGTCCGCCTCTCCGCAGGTCCTGGAAGTCTCCACGGAGCCATGCTGCCGTAGCCCCCGCGAGGGCGGTGAAGGGGGTACCGGGAGGTGACCGGGGGAGTCCGGCCCGGAGCAGCGTGCCGGGCGGCCGGCGACCCGGCGACCGGCGCCCCGTGACCGTCCGCGGGGCGCCGGTACCGGAGCCGGTCAGGCGGGGATCGTCTCGCCCGGGAGGGAGAGGTCCAGGGCGACGCTGTGGGTGTCGCCCGGGTGGGTCGCGGGGGACGCCAGCGGGCCGTGGCCGGGGGCGCGCGCGGCGAGGACGTACGGGCCCCGCGCCGGGACGGCCAGGGCGTAGCTGCCGTCCGTCGCGGAGACCGTGGCGCCGGCCTTGCGGCCGTGCCGGTCGATGAGCGTGACCCGTGCGCGGGCGACCGGCGCGCCGGACGCGTCCAGCACCCGCCCGCGGAAGCCGCGCAGCGCCTCCTCCGCGCGCTCCAGGTTGGCCTCCTCCTCGCTGCTCGCCCGCAGTTGCGGGTGGGCCGACGGGCGCCGGCCGGGCAGGAACAGGGCCAGCAGCAGGCCGACGGCCACCGCCGCCGTGGCGATGCCGAACGACAGGCGGAACCCGTGCAGGGTCGGCACCGCCACCCCGCCCGCCACGTGCGAGGTGTTCGCCAGCACCATGCCGATCACGGCGCTGGACACCGACGTGCCGATGGAGCGCATCAGCGTGTTCAGACCGTTCGCCGCCCCGGTCTCCGAGGCCGGGACCGCGCCGATGATCAGCGCGGGCAGCGAGGAGTAGGCGAGGCCGATGCCCGCGCCGAGGACCACCGAGGTGAGCACGGTCTGCCAGGCGGCGCTCATCAGCCCGAGGCCGCCTCCGTAACCGGCCGCGATGACCAGCAGGCCGACGATCAGGGTGACCTTGGGGCCGTACCGGGCGGAGAGCCGGGCGTACACCGGCGCGGTGAACATCATCGTCAGGCCCAGCGGGGCCACGCACAGGCCCGCGACCACCATCGACTGCCCGAGCCCGTCCGACGCGGTCGGCAGCTGGAGCAGCTGGGGGAGGACCAGGGAGACGACGAAGAAGGAGACGCCGACCATGATGGAGGCCAGGTTGGTCAGCAGCACCTCGCGGCGGGCCGTGGTGCGCAGGTCCACCAGCGGCGCGCTCACCCGCAGTTCCATCAGCCCCCACAGCAGCAGCACCACCGCCGCCGCGCCGAACAGGCCCAGCGTGGTGCCGGAGGTCCAGCCCCAGTCGCTGCCCTTGGACACCGGCAGCAGGAACAGCACCAGCCCGGCGGACAGACCCAGCGCGCCCGGCAGGTCGAAGGTGCCCTTGGCGCGCACCGGCGACTCGGGCACGACGGCCAGCGTCAGGCCGATGGCGAGCACACCGAGCGCGGCGGCGCCGAGGTAGAGGGCGTGCCAGTCGGCGTGCTGGGCGACCAGGGCGGCGGCGGGCAGCGCCAGGCCGCCGCCGACGCCGATGGAGGAGCTCATCAGCGCCATCGCGGAGCCCAGCCGTTCGCGCGGCAGCATGTCCCGCATCAGGCCGATGCCGAGGGGTATCGCGCCCATCGCGAAGCCCTGCAGGGTGCGGCCGGCGATCATCACCAGCAGATCGTTGGTGAACGCGCTGACCAGCGCGCCCACCACCATCACCGCGAGGCTGACGACCAGCATGCGGCGCTTGCCGAAGAGGTCGCCGAGGCGGCCCATGATCGGGGTGGCGACGGCGCCGGACAGCAGGGTCGAGGTCAGGACCCAGGTGGCGTCCGACGGAGCGGTGTGCAGCAGCTGCGGCAGATCCTTGATCACCGGGACCAGCAGGGTCTGCATCACCGCGACGACGATGCCCGCGAAGGCGAGGACGGGGACCACCGCGCCGCCCGCTCTGCCGGGGGGACGGACGGACGTCGTCTGTGTCATGAAGGGTGCCTCCAGGCGACCGAACGGCTGTTACGTGGATGCTGAACCCTGTCTGCCCAGGCAACTATTCCGTTGTTTCGGCCCGCTAACGATTTCTTGACCGTTCCTTGGGCGTCCGCGCACCGGTCCTCCGCGCGACCGCGCGGGCCCGTCCCCCCCGTCGCACGCCCGGACTTGAGCGTTCCGTCCACCGGTCGTAGGCGCCAGGGCGACCGCGCCCGGCCGGAGGGCGGAGACGGGAATCGGGCGAAATGCCGATGCGGGCGGCTCGCGGCGGTTGAGAGCATGACCCTCATGCTCGAAGCCCCCGACACCACCCACGCCCCCGCCCGCACCGCACCTCCCGTGTGGCTGGTGGTGGCGCTGGCCTGCGCCGGCCAGTTCCTCGTCGTCCTCGACATCTCCGTGGTCAACGTCGCGCTGCCGTCCCTGCGCACCGGCCTCGCGCTGGACGAACAGGGCCTGCAGTGGGTGGTCAACGCCTACTCCATCGCCTTCGCGGGCTTCATGCTGCTCGGCGGCCGGGCCGGCGACCTCTACGGCCGCAAGCGGATGTTCCTGGTCGGTCTCGGGCTGTTCACCCTCGCGTCGCTGGCCGGCGGGCTGGCCCAGGAGGGCTGGCAGCTGCTGGTGGCGCGGGCCGTGCAGGGGCTCGGGGCGGCCGTGCTGGCGCCGTCCACGCTCACCCTCGTCACCTCGGCGGTGCCGGAGGGCGCGGCCCGCGCCCGCGCCATCGCCACCTGGACCGCGGTCGGGGCGGGCGGCGGCGCGGCCGGCGGCTTCGTCGGCGGGGTGCTCGTCGAGGCGCTGTCGTGGCGCTGGGTGCTGCTGATCAACGTGCCCGTCGGGGCGGTCGTGCTGGTCGCCGCCGCCCGCTGGATCACGGAGAGCCGCGCCGGGGACGGCCGGCGCCTCGACCTGCCCGGAGCCGTCCTGGTCACGGCGGGCCTCGCCACCCTTGCCTACGGCGTCTCCCAGACCGAGGCCGAGGGCTGGACGGCCACGGCCACCCTGCTGCCGCTGGCCGCGGGGCTCGCCCTCGTCGCCCTGTTCCTGCTCGTCGAGGCCCGCGCCAAGGCCCCGCTGATGCCGCTCGGTCTGCTGAAGCTGCGGTCGGTGGCCTCCGCGAACGTCGCCATGTTCCTCAGCGGCTCCGCGATGTTCTGCATGTGGTTCTTCATGACCCTGTACGCGCAGAACGTCCTCGGCTACACCCCGCTGGAGGCCGGACTCGCCCTGGTGCCCAGCTCCGTCGCCGTGATCCTCGGCTCCAAGGCCGCACCGCGCCTGATGCGGGCGACGGGACCACGCGCCGTGGCCGTGCTCGGCACGCTGATCGCACTGGCCGGGTTCGCCTGGCAGTCGACGATGACGGCGGACGGCGCCTACCTCACCGCGATCATGATCCCCGGCGTCCTGATGATGCTGGGCGCGGGTCTCGCCGGCACCCCGCTGGCCTCCCTCGCCACGTCCGGCGCGGCTCCCGAGGAGGCCGGCCTGGTCTCCGGCCTGGTCAACACCTCCCGCACGATGGGCGGTTCCCTGGGCCTCGCGGTCATGGCCACCCTCGCGGCGGCCCGCACGGACGGCCGCGACACCCCCGAGGCCCTCACGGAGGGCTACGCCCTGGTCTTCACCACGGGGACGGCGGTCCTGGCGGTCGGTGCGGTCCTGATGTGGGCCTGGCTGCCCCGCACCCCGGCGAAGCCGCCCGCCTGACGACGGCGCGGGCTGCTTCCGGCGCCGCGCCGGGACCGTGGGCGGCGGGGGCCGGCGCGGGTGGTGGCCGTCGTCGTGGGCTATACAGGGTCCCGGACCACACCCCGGCGATCAGGAGCCGCATGCCCGTCGACGCAGCCCGGGCGCTCGCCGCCGGGCCCCGCACCACCGAGATCTCCTGGGCCCCCGGGGACGTCCAGCTCTACCACCTCGCCATCGGCGCGGGCGTGCCCGCCACCGACCCCCGCGAGCTGCGCTACACGCTGGAGTCCCGGCTGCACGTCCTGCCCAGCTTCGCCACCGTCGCCGGCGGCGGACCGCCCGGGGTGATCGCGGCCCTGTCCATGCCCGGCGTCGACGTCGACCTCGCCCGCGTCCTGCACGGCGGCCAGTCACTCACCGTGCACCGCCCCCTGCCCGTCCGCGCCACCGCCACCCGCACCGACCGGATCGCCGCCGTGTACGACAAGGGCAAGGCGGCCCTCCTGGTGCTGCGCAGCGATGCCGCCGACGCCGACGGCCCGCTGTGGACGACCGAGGCGCGGGTGTTCGTACGCGGCGAGGGCGGCTGGGGAGGCGAACGGGGGCCGTCGGCGGACGCGCGGGAGGAGCCGGGCGCCCCGGACCGTGTCGTGGAGCGCCCCGTACGGGAGGACCAGGCGCTGCTCCACCGCCTCACCGGCGACCTCAACCCCCTGCACGCCGACCCGGAGTTCGCACGCCGCGCCGGGTACGACCGCCCCGTGCTGCACGGCCTGTGCACCTACGGCATGACCCTGAAGGCGGTCGTCGACACCCTCCTCGACGGTGACGTCACCCGTGTCCGCTCCTTCACGGCCCGGTTCACCGACGTGGTGTACCCGGGCGAGACGCTGCGCGTCCGGATGTGGCGCGGGGCCGGCACCGCTCGGGTGGACGTGAGCGCGGTGGAACGCGGGGACGCCCCGGTGCTCACGGACGCGACGGTGCACCTCGCGGTGGACGGAGGGCGAGCCGCCGCGGGCGACTGACGGCGGGTGGCGCCGGATGACTGACGGCGGGCCGCGCCGGACACGGGAACGGCCCCGACCGTCGGACGACGGTCGGGGCCGTGCTTCGCTCCACCCGCGGAAGGTGAACGGCCATCTGACGTGCGTCAGGCGGCCGACTCCGCGTGTTCGTGCTCCTGCGTGGGCCTGCGGTGACGGCCACGCGGGGACGTCTCGGACTCCTGCGTGGAGACCGGTCCCCGGTGCTTGCCGTGACCCCCGGCAACCTGCCCGTACTCGACGGGCTGCGGCTCGTGCGTGATGACGTCGCTCATCGGAAGGAATTCACCCCGTAAACATGATCTTTCCTACAGCCGAGCGAGTCTAACCGGCACACCACACCCCGAATCCAGGCGGCCACGCCAACCGCCACTAGTTCGTTACAAGCCGCCCCAAAGGTGCCTGTTGCAGGGGCACGGGGCGGGTGGTCGATGGGGCGTCCGGGGCGTGATCCGACGGCAGTTGGGCGTGCCGTTCAGCCATATGCGTGTCTGTGGACGCCAGTTGACGGTCGTACGCCGAATCGTCGAGCGGTGGCAGCTCGCCGTGTGCTGTCTGCCGCTCGTCCCGTTCCGTGGGACCTCCTTCCAACCCCGGCTCGGACGACCGGCGTTCGTCCCCCGGCATCGTCAGCGTGGCGATCCCGCACGGGTCGGCGCGGGTCGAGCAGGGGAGGCGCAGCACGCCGTCCGCCGTCCACCTGCCTGTGCCGGTCAGCCACCCCGACGGGGCCGCGAGATGGTGCACCTGCCGCTCCGCCGGCCGCCACAGGCCGACCCAGCTGCCGCTCGCGCCGTCGACGCGCAGCGCCACCGCGCAGGCCTCCGGGGTCAGCATCTGCCCCGGCTGGATCGCGAACGGCGTCACCGCGCGGTCCGGCAGCCGCAGACACTCGGGGAACCGCACCGGCAGGGTGCTGCCCAGCACCCCCCAGCCCAGCCGCTCCCGGCCGGGGGAGGGCGCGTCCGAGCGGATCAGCAGCAGGCCGCTGTCCGGGTCGGCGAGCAGGACCCGGTCGTCGCTGTCGGGGGTGATCTGGAGCAGCGGGGACATCTCGCCGCCGCGTTCCAGGTCCACCACGACCGACTTGGTGCGCCCGCCCGTCTCCCGGTCCAGGGCCAGCATCCGTCCCGCGCGGTCCAGCCACACCCCGCCCGAGCAGCCGCCCGGAACCTCCGCGACCCGCTCCGGGCCGTTCGCGCCGCCCGTGACCAGCCACACCACCGCCGCGTGCCGGCCCGCCGCGAGGGCGTACGCCCGGCGTCCACCGGGGGCCGGCGGCAGCAGCCGCAGCCGGGTCTCCTCGTCCGGGCACTCGACGGTGCCCAGCGGCAGTTCGCCGGTGCCGGGGCCGGTCGGGTACAGCAGGGAGAAGGAGTGCCGCCCGTCCAGCAGGCGCCGGACGAGGACCCGGCCGTCGCTCAGGGGCTGCACCTCGGTGCCGGGCTCCTCGGGCTGGTTGCCGGGCAGCGGCACCGCGTACGGCTCCGGGCCGTCCAGGGTCCAGCGCTCCGGGAACAGGGAGTCGCCGGCGAGGGCCAGGCGTGCGGCGTACCCGCCGTCCGCGGTGATGGTGCAGCCCGCTCGTCCCGCTCCCGTCCCGTGTCCCGCCGTAGGTTCGATGGCACAGACCGTCATCTGTCGGTCACCTCCGGTGACGAACGTAGTTTTCGCGGGCGGAGGTGGCGGAGCGGCGGGCCCCGCTTCACACGTAAGGGTGCTCCAGGAACGATTCTGCTGAGGAAGGGTGAGGGAGTGTGCTCCACGGGGCCGGCACTCCCGCGGGCCGTACGGCGGCGACCGCTCCGTCCCCGCGGCGGCACGGGCCCCGGTCCCGAGGGAACGGAGCCGGTACTGCCGTGCGAAAGGGCCAGGTAGCCTTGGCGGCGTGCCCCGTCTGTCAGAAGTCATCGCCGCGCTGGAGAACCTGTGGCCCGCCGAGCGGGCCGAGTCCTGGGACGCGGTCGGCACCGTCGTGGGCGAGCCCGGCCAGGAGGTCCGGCGGGTCCTGTTCGCCGTCGACCCGGTCCAGGACGTCGTCGACGAGGCGGTGAAGCTCGACGCCGACCTGCTGGTCACCCACCACCCGCTCTACCTGCGCGGGACGACCACGGTCGCGGCCTCCACGTTCAAGGGCCGCGTGGTGCACACGCTCATCAAGAACGACATCGCGCTGCATGTCGCCCACACCAACGCCGACACCGCCGACCCGGGAGTCTCCGACGCCCTCGCCGGCGCGCTGGACCTCCGGGTCGTACGCCCCCTGGTGCCGGACCCCTCCGACCCCGAGGGCCGCCGGGGACTGGGCCGCGTCTGCGAGCTCGACCACCCGGTCACGGTGCGTGAGTTCGCCGCCCGCGCCGCCGAGCGGCTGCCCGCCACCGCGCAGGGCATCCGCGTCGCCGGCGACCCGGACGCGACCGTGCGGACCGTCGCCGTCAGCGGCGGCTCCGGCGACAGCCTCTTCGACCACGTCCGGGCCGCCGGCGTGGACGCCTTCCTCACCGCGGACCTGCGCCACCACCCGGTGTCCGAGTTCACCGCGGTGAACACCCCCAGCCCTCTCGCGCTGCTCGACGCGGCGCACTGGGCCACCGAGTGGCCCTGGTGCGAGCTGGCCGCCGCCCAGCTCGACGAGATCTCCGACCGGCACGGCTGGGACCTGAGGGTCCACGTGTCGCGCACGGTCACCGACCCCTGGACCGCCCACGCGGCGTCGTCCAGCGCCATCACTGACACATCTGGAGCCCCCAACTGAACGCCGAGCCCGCCGACCAGATCCGTCTTCTCGACGTCCAGGACCTCGACGTCCGCCTCCAGCAGCTCGCGCACCGGCGGAGGTCGCTCCCCGAGCACGCCGAGATCGAGTCGCTGAACCGCGACCTCGCCCAGCTGCGCGACCTGCTCGTCGCCGCGCAGACCGAGGAGAGCGACTGCGCCCGCGAGCAGACCAAGGCCGAGCAGGACGTGGACCAGGTGCGCCAGCGTGCCACCCGCGACCAGAAGCGCCTCGACTCCGGTGCCGTCTCCTCGCCCAAGGACCTGGAGAACCTCCAGCGCGAGATCGCCTCCCTCGCCAAGCGGCAGGGCGACCTGGAGGACGTCGTCCTCGAGGTCATGGAGCGCCGCGAGTCCGCCCAGGAGCGGGTCGCCGAACTGACCGAGCGGGTCGGCTCCGTGCAGGGCAAGATCGACGACGCCACCGCCCGCCGGGACGCCGCCCTGGAGGAGATCGACGGCGAGACCGCCTCCGTCACCAAGGAGCGCGAGGTCGTCGCCACCTCCGTACCGGCCCCGCTGCTCAGCCTGTACGACAAGCTGCGCGAGCAGCAGGGCGGCGTCGGCGCGGCCAAGCTGTCCGCGCGCACCTGTCAGGGATGCCGGCAGGAGCTCGCCATCACCGAGATGAACGAGATCCGGGCCGCCGCCCCGGACACCGTGGTGCGCTGCGAGAACTGCCGCCGCATCCTGGTCCGCACGGCGGAGTCGGGACTGTAAGCAAGCCTGCCGGAACTTCTCCAGGGGAATCGAGTTCGATGCGGGAGTTCGTCGTCGAGGCGGACGGCGGGTCACGGGGCAACCCCGGGCCCGCCGGGTACGGCGCCGTGGTGAGCGACGCGGCGACGGGGGAGACGCTGGCCGAGGCGGCCGAGTACATCGGTGTCGCCACGAACAACGTCGCCGAGTACCGGGGGCTGCTGGCCGGCCTGCGCGCCGCCCGCGACCTGGACCCGGAGGCCACGGTCCACGTCCGGATGGACTCCAAGCTCGTCATCGAGCAGATGTCGGGCCGCTGGAAGATCAAGCACCCGGCGATGAAGCCGCTCGCGGCGGAGGCGGCGACGGTCTTCCCGCCGGGGCGGGTCACCTACGAGTGGATCCCGCGCGAACGCAACACCCACGCGGACCGTCTGGCCAACGAGGCGATGGACGCCGGCAAGCGGGGTGAGCAGTGGTCGCCCGCCGCGAGCCGCGCCGACCTGGACACGCCCCCGGCCCGCCCGGCCCCCGAGGGCCCACCCGGGGACGCGACGGCGGGAGCGGCCCGCGTCCGCGCGGCGATGACTTCGGCGACGGAGGGGCGTTCGACGGAGGCCGTCGGCGGACGTTCCGCTCCGGGTGATGCCGACGGTACGGCGTCGACGGACCGGGCCACCGCGGGCCGTGACGCGGGCGCCTCCGTCGAGCGAGCCGCGGCCGATGCCCGGACCGACGGCCCGGACTCGTCCGCCGCGTACCGTCCGGCGACGGACACCCCCGCCTCCGGGAAGCCGGCACCGGCGACGGACGCTCCCGCATCCGGGGCGCCGGCACCGGCGCGGGACATGCCCGTGAGGGGCACGTCCGCCGATGCCGACCGGCGGGCCGCGCAGGCCGTGGCCACGCCCTCCTCCGGGTGGGCGCCCGCCGACATGGGCACGCCCGCCACCTTCGTGCTGCTGCGGCACGGCGAGACCCCTCTCACCCCGCAGAAGCGTTTCTCGGGCAGCGGCGGCAGCGACCCCTCCCTCTCGGACATCGGCCGTGAGCAGGCCGCGAAGGTCGCCGCCGCGCTCGCCCGGCGCGGCACCGTCCAGGCGGTCGTCGCCTCGCCCCTCGCCCGGACCCGCGAGACGGCCGGGATCGTCGCCGCCCGCCTCGGCCTGGACATGGCCGTGGAGGAGGGGCTGCGCGAGACCGACTTCGGCGCCTGGGAGGGCCTCACCTTCGGCGAGGTGCGTGAACGCCACCCCGAGGACCTGAACGCCTGGCTGGCCTCGCCGGACGTCGAACCCACCGGCGGCGGGGAGAGCTTCGCGGCCACCGCCGCCCGGGTCGCCCAGGCCCGCGACAAGCTGCTCGCGGCGTACCGGGGCCGTACGGTCCTGCTGGTCACGCACGTCACGCCGATCAAGACCCTGATCCGGCTCGCGCTCGGCGCCCCGCCCGAGGCGCTGTACCGCATGGAACTGTCCGCGGCCTCGCTGTCCGCCGTCGCGTACTACGCCGACGACAACGCCAGCGTCCGCCTGTTCAACGACACGTCACACCTGCGGTAGACCCGGGCGGGCCCCGCCCGCCTCACCGCGGCGCCGCCGCCTCACCGCGATCGACTCGCCGCAGCCCCGCCGCCTCCCGGGCCAGCCGTTCGACGCGGTCCCAGTCCCGCGCGGCCACCGCGTCCCCGGGCAGCATCCAACTGCCACCCACACAGCCCACGTTGGGCAGGGCGAGATACTCCGGGGCGGTGTCCGGGCCGATCCCCCCGGTGGGGCAGAAGCGTGCCTGCGGAAGCGGCCCCGCCAGCGACTTCAGGAACGCCGTCCCGCCCGCCGCCCGCGCCGGGAAGAACTTCATCTCCCGCACCCCGCGCTCCAGCAGCGCCATCACCTCGGACGCCGTGGACACCCCCGGCAGGAACGGCACCCCGGACGCCCGCATGGCCGTCAGCAGTGCGTCCGTCCACCCCGGGCTGACCAGGAACCGCGCCCCGGCCGCCACCGCCCCGGTCACCTGCTCCGGCGTGATCACCGTCCCGGCGCCGACCACGGCCCCCGGGACCTCGCCGGCGATCGCCCGGATCGCGTCCGGCGCGGCCGGGGTCCGCAGCGTCACCTCGATCGCGGGCAGCCCGCCCGCCACCAGCGCACGCGCCACCGGTACGGCGTCGGCGGCGTCCTCGATCACGACCACCGGCACCACGGGCGCCAGCCCGAGCACCGAGGCGGAAGGGGCGGCGGCTGGTTCGGGCGCGGCGGGCGACGGCAGGGAGGCGTTCATGTCGGTCATCCTGCCGTCGGCGCGCACCCTGCGCAAAGGCCGTTGCGCATGTTGCAATCCCGTCCGGGAAGCCCGTCCTGGGAGGGCCCGTAGGGGGGCCGTACAGGGGCCCGTCCGGGGGGCGCGTCCGGGGAGGGCCTGTACGGGAAGGGCCTGTACGGAGAGGGCTCAGTGCACCTCGTCCACCAGCACGTCCAGCGCCCACGCCGTCCCCGCCCGGGCCGGGGCGGAGCCCTCCACCACGTAGCCGAGGTCGCGCAGCGCCTCCACCAGCTCCGCCGGATCCTTCGGCGCCGCCCCGGCAGTCAGCAGGCTCCGCACGATCCGGCCCTTGGTGGCCTTGTTGAAGTGGCTGACCACCTTGCGGGTCGGCGCGTGCAGCACGCGGACCGTCGCCGTCCGCCCGGCCACCTCGCCCTTGGGCTTCCACGCCGTCGCGTACGCCGCCGAGCGCAGGTCCAGGACCAGCCCCTGCCCCGCCACCTCCGGCAGCACCTCGGCCATCGGCGCCCGCCAGTACGCGCCCAGCGCGCCGGGCCCGGGCAGCTTGACCCCCATCGAGCAGCGGTAGGAGGGGATACGGTCCGTGACGCGGACCGCGCCCCACAGCCCCGAGAAGACCAGCAGGGACGTCGCCGCCCGCCGCTTCGCCGCCGTGTCGAGCGCGGCCAGGTCCAGGGCGTCGTACAACACCCCGGTGTAGATCTCCCCGGCGGGACGGGCCCCGGTGGTGCGCAGCTCCCGGTTCTTCGCGACCTCGCCGCGCAGCCCCTCGCTCAGCCCGAGCACCTCGCGTGCCTTGTCCTCGTCGCCGGAGCAGAGGTCGACCAGCTCGGTGAGGACCTCCTCCCGCGCAGCGGTCAGTCCCGGCAGCGACAAGGACTCCGTCCGCAGCGGGGCACCGCGGCCGGAAGCGGCCTTGCCTTCGGACGGCGGCAGCAGGACAAGCACACGTACTCCTTCGATCGAGCTCGCCTGTCAGGGTACGGCGTGGTCCGTGGGCCCCGGAGCGGCGGCGGTGAGGGCCCGGACCAGGCCGTCGGCGTCGTCGGCGTGGAAGCGGACCACGCGCACGTCCCGGGTCCGCCCGAAGAACGACCGGTGCGCGACCGGCTCCGCGAGCTCCACCGTCACCGTTGTCTGCGAGCCGACGGCGAGGTTCAGCTCGCCGTCCGCCGGCTCGTGTGTCATCCGCAGCTCGCGCCGCACGGACGCGATCCGCTCGCGCGGTATTCGCAGGTCGACGTGGACGGCCCGGCGCACCCGCAGCCCGTCGGGGCCGACGACGTGCGGGCGTACGACGGAGGCGGCGTACAGGGCGATCACGAAGACGACGGTGTAGACGTCCAGGAAGAGCACCACCGCGTGCACCGTCGGCCAGTCGGCCAGCAGCACGGACATCGCGACCGTCTCCACCACGCACACGAACGCGAACCCGAACATCATGGCCGCCTCGCCGCGGGCGTACCCGAACGCCGTGCCTGCGCCCGCCCCGTGCGTCCGCCGTGCCAGCCACAGCACCAGGCTCGCCATCAGCCGCGCCTCGTGCCGCACCAGCGCCCACCCGACGCGCACCGCCGCTCCCACCGCTCCCTCTCCCTCCGTCCGCCGGCTCATCCCCGCCCCTCCGTCACGATCCGCAGCGCCCGCCGGAACGCCTCCGCCTGGGCGGGTGCGAAGTCCGCGTAGAGGGCGGTCAGGAAGCTGTTGCTCCCGTCGAGGACCACGTCCTCGGGCAGCAGTTCCGCGGGCACGCACTCCGCGAGCGCGCGGGCGGCCTCCTCGACCTGCGGATCGTCCGGGCCGGCGTCGGCGAGCTCGTCGAGCAGGCGGTACACGGTCGCGGCCCGCTTGCGCCCGCCAGGCGCCCCGACCGCCCCGCTCATCAGGCCCATCAGCCGCTGCCGCTCCTCCGGCGGGGCGGACGTCTCGATCAGCGCGAGGATCTCGCGGTCCTTGGCGGCCATGGGGGAGTCGGACAGCCCGGCGGTGCTCCGGAACAGCGCGGCCAGCTCCGGGGAAACCGGACCCTCGGCGGCCGTCCCGCCCTCCGACTCCCGCAACGCCCGCAGCCGCTCCCGCCGCTCCCGGATCGCCGCCTCCTGCCGCGCCAGGTCCGCGTCCAGCTCCGCGAGCACCTCGGCGAGGTCCTTGCCGGCCTCGTCCGCGAGCACGTCCCGCACCTCGGCGAGCCCCAGCCCCAGCTCGGTCAGCCGCCTGATCCGGGCGAGCACGACGGCGTGCCGCAGGGTGTAGTCCCGGTAGCCGTTGCCGAGCCGCTCGGGCTCGGGCAGCAGCCCCAGATGGTGGTAGTGCCGCACCGCCCGGGTGGTGACCCCGACGGCCGTGGCGAGCTCTCCGATCCGCATGCCCTCAGTAGAAACGTTGACGTCGCGGCAGGGTCAAGCGAACACCGCGGCTCCCGGCGGGGGCCGTGCTCCTGTGCCACGATCGAGGGAACGGTTCCCCATCCCACGGACAGGTGATCAGCCGATGCCTCAGTCTGGCGAGCGACCGAAGGAGGGGCGTGACATGACGGCCATGGCCCATGAACCGCTCACGCAGGCGGACGTCCTGCTGGAGGGGTTCCTCGCCCTGGACACCCCGGAGGGTTTCCGGGCGGAGCTGATCGAGGGGGAGATCGTCGTGACGCCGCCACCGGACGGGGACCACGAGGACTACATCGGGCTGATCGTGACGCAGGTGATCAGACGATCCCGTACCGACATGCAGTTCTCCGGGAACAAAGGGCTGAAGCTGAGGAGCGGCGGTGCCTGCCCGAAGAACCACGTCATTCCGGACGGCACCTTCGCGCCCACGGAGCTGCGCCTCTACCGCGGCGCGGACCCGTGGATGCCGTGCGAGGGCGTGGCCATGGTCGTGGAGGTGACCTCCTCGAAGCCGGAGGCGGACCGCGAGGCCAAGCGCCGGTGCTACGCGCGGGGCGGCATCCCCCTGTACCTCCTGGTCGACCGTGAGACCTCCTCGATCACTCTGTTCGGCGACCCGGAGGACGACGAGTACCGGGACCGCCGCACCCGTCCCCTCGGCAAACCCCTCACCCTCCCCGAACCCTTCGCCTTCGACCTGGACACCGCCGACTTCCTCTGATCCCCTGGTGACCGGGGGTGCGACGTGGCGCGGAGCGAACGGGAACAGGCGCGCTGGACCAGGGCGCGGCTGGGGCGGTGCGGGCCCGCGCTGGACCTGCTCACCGCCCGCTTCGACCGGCACGAGTACGCCCCCCCACGCGCACGAGGAGTACACGGTCGGGGTCACCGTGGGCGGCCTCGAGGTGATCGCCTACCGCGGCGGGCGCATCGTGTCCGGCCCCGGCTCGATCGTCGTCCTGGAACCCGGTGAGATGCACACCGGAGGTCCCGCCGCCCCCGAGGGCTACTCGTACCGCGCCCTCTACGCCGCCCCCGCCCTGCTGGGCGACGGCACCGTGGGCACCGGACGCCCGTACTTCCCCGAACCGGTTCTCCACGACCCGGACCTGGCCGCGGCCCTGCGCCGCACCCACACCGATCTCAGCGCGCACCCCGACCCGCTGGAGGCGGAGTCGCGCCTGCCCTGGCTGCTCGCCGCGCTCGCCCGCCGCCACTCCACCTCACGCGCCGCCGACGGCACCGTCCCCGGCGCCCGGTCCGTCGCCCTCAGCGTCCGCGACCGCCTCGCCGACGAGCTCCTCGCCCCGCCCTCCCTGGCCGACCTCGCCGCCGACCTGGGCCTGTCCCGCTACCAGCTGCTCCGGGCGTTCCGTACGACGATGGGCGTGCCGCCGTACGCGTGGCTCGCGCAGTACCGGGTGGCCCGGGCCCGCGCCCTGCTGGACGCCGGGCTGCGGCCCGCGGAGACGGCCGCGCTCGTCGGCTTCGCGGACCAGGCGCACCTCACCCGGTGGTTCCGCCGGGTGCTGGGGGTGACCCCGGCGGCGTACCGCAACAGCGTTCAAGACGCGGAGTGCTGACCCGGCGGACACTCCTCGCATGACTGCACGCGGCTGGTTCCTGTTCTCCCTGATGGGAGTGGTCTGGGGCATTCCCTACCTGATGATCAAAGTGGCGGTGGACGAGGTGTCCCCCTCCGGGGTGGTCTTCGCCCGCTGCGCCGTCGGCGCGCTGCTGCTGCTCCCCTTCGCCCTGCGCCAGGCCGGCCTCGTCCGGAACGTGCGGACGCACTGGAAGCCGATGCTGGCGTTCGCGGTGATCGAGATCGTCGGCCCCTGGTACACGCTGACCGACGCCGAGCGCCACCTCTCCAGCTCCACGGCGGGGCTGCTCATCGCGGGCGTGCCGATCGTCGGTGTCCTGCTGTCCCGCTCCTTCGGCCGGGCGGAGTCGCTGGACGCCCGCCGGATCACGGGCCTCGCGCTCGGTCTCGGCGGCGTGGGCGTCCTCACCGTGCCCCATCTGACCGGCGGCAACGCCTTCTCCCTCGCGGAGGTCCTGGTCACGGTCGTCGGCTACGCGACGGCCCCGCTGATCGCCGACCGCCACCTCAAGGCCGTGCCGACGCTGCACCTGATCACGCCCTGCCTGGCCCTGGCGGCCTTGATCTACGCCCCCGCAGCGGTCGCGAGCCGCCCCGCGGCCCTCCCCACCCCGGAGACCCTCGCCGCGCTGGCCGCCCTCGGGGTCGTCTGCACGGCGGTGGCGTTCGTCGCCTTCATGGAGCTGATCAGGGAGGCCGGACCGATCCGCGCCTCGGTGATCACGTACGTCAATCCGGCGATCGCGGTCGCGGCCGGCGCGCTGTTCCTGGACGAGGCCCTGACCGCGACGGTGCTGGCCGCCTTCGTCCTGATCCTCACCGGATCGGTGCTGGCCAACGCGGGGGAGCGGAAGCCCGCCGGCCGGCGGGTACCATGGTCGACACGGCAGACGAGCCGGGCGGGCGGCCGCGTGGAGTCCCCTTAGGGGGCTTCCCGAGGAACGTCCGGGCTCCACAGGGCAGGGTGGTGGCTAACGGCCACCCGGGGTGACCCGCGGGACAGTGCCACAGAAAACAGACCGCCCGGCGCTTCGGCGCCGGGTAAGGGTGAAACGGTGGTGTAAGAGACCACCAGCGCCTGGGGTGACTCAGGCGGCTAGGTAAACCCCACCCGGAGCAAGGTCAAGAGGAAGCACCTCGGTGCTTCTGCGCGGACGACCGAGGGCTGCTCGCCCGAGTCCGCGGGTAGACCGCACGAGGCCGGTGGCAACACCGGCCCTAGATGGATGGCCGTCGCCGGCGGGACCGCGAGGACCCGCCGGAACAGAACCCGGCGTACAGCCCGACTCGTCTGCCGCTCCCCTTCTTCTCCGGAAGAGCCGCCGTCGCCCTCCGCCGGAGCCCTGCGCGCCCTCGCTCACGCAAACCGGCGCGGGCCGTCGTCACCGGAGCTTCACGAGTGGCGGGATTCCTTCACCTTCATGTCCCCGTCATTACGACAGCCGAGGGTCAAAAGCCTTTGGCATAAGCACAGTTGGCCGAAAATCGTTGCCTCGCGTGAGTGACGGGAGCGGTGGGAGGCCTGCTGCGGTACGAATGTGACGTTCCGTCAGGTCGAGTGGCAGGTGCGTTGTCGCACTCCGGCCGGGGGTGTCCGGCCTCGGCCTGACTAGCACAGCGGAACGTACGAGCGATGGGTTCACGACGAACTCATTTTGCTGACGCGCTGTTCAGTAAGCGGGACTCCCGCGCGCATCAGGGTGATTAGCATGAGCCGTACGTGGTCGGAAGATCGCCCTCCTGTTGGCTGATCCGTTTCCCGGCCCGCGGTCGCCGTCGTGCGGCCGCCCCCTTCCCCTGCTCTCACCGACCGAGGGACCGCTCCATGCCAGTGCCTGCTTCTCCCAGCCAGCACCCACCGGCGGGGGCGCCGCGCACCTCGTTCGCCGCACGGGTGGCCGTGCTGGTGGCGAGCGCCGCCGCCGGTGGTGCGGCCGTCGCCCTGGCGCCGTCCGGCGCCACCACGTGGGCCCTCGCCGTCGTGGCGACCGGCTGGGTGTGCGTGGCCGTCACCCTCCTCGTCGACCACCGCCTCGTCCTGCGCGCCCGCGGCACCGCCACCGAGCGGGAGTCGGAGAACAGCCGCCTCAGGGCCGAGGCCGCCCGGCGCTCGGCGGAGATCTCCCACCTGGCCGGGGTGACGCTGCCCGCCGTGGCCGAGCGGCTGCGGGACGGCGCGAGCGCCGCCGACGTACTGGGCAGCGTGCCCCCGCCGTCCGACCCGCAACTCGCCCGCGTCACCCACGCCTTCGCCGCCACCGTCGAGGAGGACGTACGGCGGGTGGTCACCCTGGAGGACGAGTACCGCGCCATCCGCGGCGAACTCGACCGGACCACGGCCGAGCACGACCGGTTCGTACGGGAGACGATGCCCGCCGCGATCGCCCGGCTCCGCGAGGGCCGTTCCGCCCAGACCGTGCTGGCCGAGACCGATCTGCCGGAGCACCCCGCCCTGCGCGGCCCGGCGGAATCGTTCATCCGTGAACTCGCCCACAGCGAGCGCCGCGCCGCCGCCGCCCAGGCCGCGTCCGCCAAGGCGCTCAGCCGCGTCCAGGCCAAGGCCGTACAGATGCTCGCCGACCTGCGCGAGATGCAGGAACGGCACGGCGAGGAGGTCTTCGGCGACCTGCTGAAGCTGGACCACGGCACCTCCCAGCTCGGCCTGATGACCGACCGCCTCGCGCTGCTCATGGGCGGCCGGTCCAGCCGCGCCTGGAACAAGCCGATCGTGATGGAGAGCATCCTGCGCGGCGCCGCCGGCCGCATCGCGGCCTACCAGCGGGTGCGCCTGCACTGCTCCACCCGCACCGCCGTCGCCGGCTTCGCGGCCGAGGGCGTCATGCACCTGCTCGCCGAACTGATGGACAACGCCGCGAACTTCTCCCCGCCCATCGACGAGGTGCACGTCTACGTCGAGGACCGCAGCGCCGGCATCGTCGTCACCATCGAGGACAGCGGCCTGAAGATGGCCGACGCGGCCATGCGCCGCGCCGAGGAGGCCGTGACCGGCCGCGTCACCGACCTCGCCTCGCTGCAGGGCACCCGGCTCGGCCTCGCGGTGGTGGGCCGGCTGGCCTCCAAGTACGGCATCAGCGTCAACTACCGGCCGTCCTCCCGCGGCGGCACCGGCGTCGTCGTCCTGCTGCCCCTGCACCTGCTCGCCCAGCAGCGCGAACCGGCCCCGCACGAGACGGCCGGCCGTACCGAGGCGACCCCCGCCCGGGGTGTCACCGCCCGCGGCGTGCCCGTCCCGGCCCCGCGTGCCGTGGCCGCGTCCGACGCGTCCGCCCCGGCCGCGCTGCCCGTCGGCACCGCTGGCGGCACCCGTGCCGACAACGATGCCGACGTCCGCCCGGCGGCCGCCGCGCCGCCCGCCGCCCCGGAGCGCCCCGGCGCCCGCACCGAGCGGCCCGACCTGACCGCCGTCCCCGGCCAGGGACGGCACCGGCAGCCCGAGGGCACCACGCCGAACGGCCTCCCGGTCCGCGCGCCCGGCCGCACCATGGCCGAGGCCGAACGCGAGCGGGAGCAGCGGCAGTCGACGGCCGCCCAGGCCGGTGACACGGCGTCGGTGCGGCGCGGGGCGCGCGACGCGGGCACCCGGTTCGGCGCCTTCCACCGCGCACGTCAGTCCGGGAACGGGAGCACCGACACGTCCGGCAAGGGCATCACCGGCGTGTCCGCCGACGGGATCACCGGTACGTCCGGCAACGGGATCACCGGCGCGTCCGCCGACGGGATCACCGGCGTGTCCGCCGACGGGACCGCAGGTTCGCCCGGAGACGGTGCCCCCGGGACGACCGGCACGCCCGGCATCGACCCCCGACCCGGATCCCGCCCGCCCACGGCCCCCTAGTCCACCCCTCCCGTACGGCGCCGCCCCCGGCCCCGCACGGCGTCCGGGGCGACGGCGCCCCTTCCCGCTCGAGCACGTGAGATAGGAGGAACGGGCCGGTGACCGGTCATCCGGACACCACCGTCCCAACACCCACCATGCAGACCACGACCACCGACAACAGCCTCAACTGGCTCCTGCAGGGTCTCCTGGAGCGGACCCCCGGCGCACGCCACGCCCTGGTCCTGTCCCGGGACGGCCTCAAGCTCTGCTGGAGCGAGCACCTGACCCTCGACCTGGCCGACCACCTCTCGGCGATCTGCTCCGGCATCCAGGCCCTCGCCCAGGGCGCCTCCATGGAGTTCGGCGACGGCACCGGCGGCGTACGGCAGTCGATGACGGAGTTCCACGGCGGCCTGCTGTTCATCGTGGAGGCCGGCGAGGGGGCGCACCTCGCCGTCGTCGCCGGGGAGGACGCCGACCCCGGCGTGGTCGGCCACCAGATGACGGAACTGGTCGAGCAGATCGGCGAGCACCTGCGCGCCGAACCGCGAACCGGATCCGCGGGGAGCGGCACCTCGTGACCCCACGCAAACCCGTCGACACGGGCGACCCGGACCGTCTCTACACCGTCACCGGCGGACGCAGCCGCGCCGACGAGTCCTTCGACCTGGTCACCCTGATCGTCAGCGAGAGCGCGCCGACGCCCGGGATGCAGTCCGAGCACGCCCGGATCCTGGAGCTGTGCGCCCACCCGGTCGCCGTCGTCGAGATCGCCGCGGAACTCGGGCTGCCGATCACGGTCGTTCGCATCCTGCTCGGCGACCTGCTGGACACCGGGCGCATCACCGCCCGTCACCCGCGCGCGGCGGCGTCCGTCGCCTCCCTGCCCGATTCCGCCCTACTCCAAGAGGTTCTCCATGGACTCCGCAACCTCTGAGCTGCCCACCCACCGCACACCGCTGAGAGACACGGCGGAGACGGGTCTGAAGATCGTCGTCGTGGGCGGGTTCGGCGTGGGCAAGACGACCCTGGTCCGCTCGGTGAGCGAGATCCGGCCGCTCAACACCGAGGAGGTGATGACGCAGGCCGGTGTGGGCGTCGACGAGACCGACGGGGTGGCCGCGAAGACCACCACCACGGTCGCCTTCGACTTCGGGCGGATCAGCCTCAACGACCGCATGGTGCTGTACCTGTTCGGCGCGCCCGGGCAGGAACGCTTCTGGTTCCTGTGGGACCGGCTGTTCTCCGGCACCCTGGGCGCCGTGGTCCTCGTGGACACGCGCCGGATGGACGACTCCTGGTACGCCATCGACCGGCTGGAGCACCACGGCACGCCGTTCGTGGTGGCCGTCAACCGGTTCGACGACGACGCCCGGTACTCCCTGGACGAGATACGCCAGGCGCTCGCCCTCCCCGCGCACGTGCCGATGGTCGACTGCGACGCCCGGGTCCGGGCCTCCGGCAAGGACGTGCTGATCACCCTCGTGAACCACCTCCACGACCTGGCCACCGCCAAGGAGGCGACACCGTGACCGATCAGGCCGATCCCTTCGCGCACCCGGCCCGCCCCGGTGAGGAGCCGCCGCCGGGCTGCCCCGCGCACGCCGGCGCGGCGCTGCCGACGGGGCAGCACGCCGGCGCGGTGCCGCTCGCGGGGCTGGAGTACCAGCAGTCGCCGTCGGAGCTGTACCGCGCCCTGCGCCGGGAACACGGGCCCGTCGCACCGGTGCTGCTCGACGGCGGCATCCCGGCCTGGCTGGTGCTGGGCTACACCGAGGTCACCTACGTGACCAGCCACGACGAGCTGTTCGCGCGGGACTCGCGGCGCTGGAACCAGTGGGCGCACATCCCGCAGGACTGGCCGCTGCTGCCCTTCGTCGGCTACCAGCCGTCGGTGCTGTTCACCGAGGGCGAGGAGCACCGGCGGCGGGCCGGGGTGATCACCGAGGCGCTGGAGGGGATCGACCAGTTCGAGCTGTCCCACGAGTGCCTGCTGATCGCCGACGACCTCATCGCCCGGTTCGCGGGCAGCGGCCAGGCGGAGCTGATGGCCGACTACGTGCACGCCCTGCCGATGCGCACGGTCGTGCAGATGTGCGGGATGCCGGCCACCGGTGAGGACACCCGCCGGCTCGTCGACGACCTGCGGATCTCTCTGGACGCGGGGGAGGGCGACGACCCGGTCGCGGCGTACGCGCGCGTGGGTGAACGGCTGCGGCAGCTGGTGAAGGAGAAGCGGGCCGTTCCCGGCGCCGACGTCACCTCGCGGATGCTGACGCACCCGGCGGGCCTGACGGACGAGGAGGTCGTCCAGGACCTGATCTCCGTGATCGCTGCGGCCCAGCAGCCGACGGCCAACTGGATCTGCAACACCCTGCGGCTGCTGCTCACGGACGAACGCTTCGCCGTGAACGTCTCGGGCGGCCGGCTCAGCGTCGGCGAGGCGCTCAACGAGGTGCTGTGGCTGGACACCCCGACGCAGAACTTCATCGGGCGCTGGGCGGTACGGGACGTCCAGCTGGGCGGGCGGCAGATAAGGGCCGGCGACTGCCTGGTGCTGGGGCTCGCGGCGGCCAACACCGACCCGCAGATCTGGCCCGAGGGACACGTGGGCGCGGAGAACGCGGCGCACCTGTCCTTCAGCAACGGCGAACACCGCTGCCCGTACCCGGCCCCGCTGCTCGCGGACGTCATGGCGCGCACGGCGGTCGAGACGCTGCTGGAACGCCTGCCGGACCTGGTCCTGGCCGTCGAACCGGAGGAACTGGTGTGGCGGCCGTCGATCTGGATGCGGGGACTGCTGGACCTGCCGGTGCGGTTCACACCGGTGGTGCAGTAGGGCTCCGCCGGCGGGCGGGTTCGGGAGCCGGGGGCGCTGCCCCGCCCCCGCGGGCGGACACCGGCGGGGCGCTGCCCCGCGGGTGGCCCGGAGCCGCGGGATCCGGCCGGGGCGGACCCGGTCGGTACGGGCTCTGGCCGGGGCGACCCGGTGCGGGGGAACTGTGCCGGGACGCCCTGGTACGGCGGGATCCGGCCGGGGCGGACGGGTCCGGTACGGGGCCAGCCGGTGCGGTGCTCGGCCGGGACGGCCTGCTGCGGCGGAGCTTGGTCGGGACGGCCCGTTGCGGCCGGTCTCGGCCGGGGTGGGCCCGGCCGAGAGGAACTCGGCCCGTACGGGATCCGGCCTGGACGGGCCCGGCCGGTGCGGGAGCCGGTCGGGGCGAGGTGGCGCGTACGGCAGTGACGACGTGGCCGGTACCGGTCAGCCGGCCACCGGCGTGAACCGGACCGGGAGGCTCTGCGGCCCGCGGGTGAACACACCCTGCTCGGCCGGCTGGAACCCCTCGGCGAGCCGTACGTCCGGCATGGCGTCGAGGAGCTGGCCGACGCCGATCTCCACCTCCGCCTTCGCCAGCAGCGCGCCGACGCAGAAGTGCCGGCCGAGCGCGAAGGCCAGATGGTCGGCGGCGGCCGAGAACGCCTTGGTGGTGGTCAGGTCGTCGCGGAAGATGTCGAACCGGTCGGGGTCGGCGTAACGGCGCTCGTCGCGGTTGGCCGCGCCTATCAGGCAGGTGACGGTGGCGCCGGCGGGCACGGTGCCGCCGCTGAGCGTCACCTCCGTCGCGGACTGCCGCATGATCATGTGCACGGGCGGGGTGAACCGCAGGGTCTCGGCGAAGGCGCGCGGTATCAGCGAGTGGTCGGCGCGGACGGCGGCGAGCTGGTCGGGGTGGGCGAGCAGGTTCGCGAAGATGCCGGCGATGGCCTTGTCGGTGGTCTCGCCGCCGGCGGCGAGCAGCAGGCTGCAGAACGCCTTGATGTCCTCGTCGCTCATCCGCACGCCGTCGACCTCGGCGCTGCACAGCACGGACAACAGGTCGTCGCCCGGCTTCTCCCGGCGCTCACGGATGATCGGCAGCATGTACTCGGCGAACTCCACCCGGGTCCGCTCGCCGGCCGCCGTGACCTCGGCGTCGCCCGACAGGTTGCCGAGGAAGGCTATGACGGCGGTGTACCAGCGGTGGAAGCGGGGGTGGTCGGCCTTGTCGAGGCCCAGCATGTCGGCGATGACGTTGACCGGGAAACGGGTGGCGTAGTCGTCGACCAGGTCGGCGGAGCCCTTGTGGCGGAAGGCGTCGATCAGCTCACGGGAGTTGCGCTCGATGACCGGCAGGAACTTCTGCTCCAGGTCGCTGCCGCGGAAGGCGGGCGCGACCAGTGCCCGGCGGACGGCGTGCTCACGGCCGCTGAGCTGCAGGATCGTCTTGCCGTGCACGGGCTCGAGCTGCCAGGCGTAGTTGTCGGTGGTGAACTCACCGGCCTTGTCCTTGAAGACCCGCTCGACGTCCTCGTACCGCGAGACGATGTAGCTCTTGGTCGCCTCGTGCCAGAGGAGGGGGGCGGTCTCCCGCATCGCGCGGTAGGCGGGGTAGGGGTCGGCGGCGAACTCGGGCGAGAGGATGTCGGGCACCTGCTGGGCGGTGGACATGGGGCTCCCTGCGATCGTATTTCGTGTACTGCACAAGGTTATTGATCATCTGTCAGCAGCGACAGACCGCCCGTTGACCGGATCTGCTTGAACACTGAACCGTCCGAAAATCGCCCCTGCCGACGCTCGCCGCCTGCCACCGCCGGGCCCGCCCGACGAGGGACTGTTCGCCGAGGTGGACGCACTCGTCGCACGGGCGGAGCAGGCAGCGGACGGACTTCCCACCGCTGAAGGCGATGCCGAAGCCGCCGCGGACCTGACCGAGCAGGAGCGGCGGGAGGTCGAGGAGGCCTGGCACTCGTCCAGGGCCGGGACCGGCAGGGCCGTCGGCCGGGGCACGCACGCCTGGGTCGCGCTGACGGCGGCCCGGCACGGCAGCGCGGTGATCTTCACGACGGACCCGCATCACATCCGGGCCCGCCTGGCGGTCCTCGCGCCGAAGCACGTGCACGTGGTTGCCGTCTGATGGCCGGGGCCCCGCCACGTTCGCGCTCCGTGAGAAGGCCGGGAGGCCCTCACTCCCGACGACCCCCTTGCCCTCGCGCGCACTCCAACTCCTACCGTCCCCGGTATGGAGTTCACACGCACACTGGGACGTAGCGGTATCGAGGTGAGTGCGCTCGGGTTCGGGTGCTGGGCCATCGGCGGAGAGTGGGGGGACGGTGCCGGGCAGCCACTCGGGTGGGGGAAGGTCGACGACGAGGAGTCGGTGCGGGCGATCCACCGCGCCCTCGACCTGGGCGTCACCTTCTTCGACACCGCCGACGTCTACGGGACCGGGCACAGCGAGCGCGTACTCGGGCGGGCGCTCGGCTCGCGGCGGGACGACGTCGTCGTCGCCACGAAGTGGGGCAACCTCTTCGACCCCGACACCCGCACCACCTCCGGCACCGACGACTCCCCGGAACACCTGCGCCGGGCCCTGACCGCCTCCCTGCGCCGGCTCGGCACCGACCACGTCGACCTCTACCAGCTGCACATCGCCGACGCCGACCCCGAGCGCGCCGTCCGACTGCGTGACGCGTGCGAGGAGTTGGTGGGGGAGGGGCTGATCCGGGCGTACGCCTGGAGCACCGACGACCCCGCGCGGGCCGCGGTGTTCGCCGAGGGGCCGCACTGTGCCGCCGTGCAGCACGCGCTCAACGTCCTCCAGGACGCCCCCGAGATGCTGCGGCTGTGCGAGAAGACCGACCTCGCGTCCGTCAATCGCAGCCCCCTCGCCATGGGTCTGCTGACCGGCAAGCACAGGAGCGGCCGGCCGCTGGAGGCCGGGGACATCCGCAGCCGTCCGCCCGCCTGGCTGCCCGGCTTCGGCGACGGCAGCGGCGCCGACCCGCAGTGGCTGGCCCGCGTCGACGCGGTGAGGGAGATCCTCACCAGCGGTGGCCGCACCCTCGCCCAGGGCGCCCTGGCCTGGCTGTGGGCGCGCAGCGCGCGCACCGTGCCCATCCCTGGCTTCCGGTCGGTCGCCCAGGCCGAGGAGAACGCCGGTGCGCTCGCCAAGGGGCCGCTGAGCGAGCAGCAGATGGCGGAGGTGGAGCGCGTCCTCCAACGACAAGCGGAAGGGGCCGCGTAAGACGTGCGGCAGCCGTTCCACCCGCCGGTGTGCACCCGCGGTCCCGCGCGGGCCCACCCCCAGCCGGCGGTGTGGAACGGCTGCCGCCTCCCCCCTGGATGTGGTCTGACGGAAGAACGCTGCCTCAACTGTGAAGCTTTGGTGCAGAGAAGTTGAGCATAGGTTCTCCACCGGCCGCAATGGGGCGGATGCGTTAATTCCGGTTGTGGGGATCAGCGCACGCCGGCCGCGCGGAGCGGCTCACCCCCGCCCCACGTACGGCATCGCCGTCGCCAGCACCGTCGCGAACTGCACGTTCGCCTCCAGCGGCAGCTCCGCCATGTGCCGCATCGTCCGCGCCACGTCCGCCACATCCATCACCGGCTCCGGCGCGACCTCCCCGTTCGCCTGCAACGCACCCGTCTCCATGTGCTCCGTCATGTCCGTCGCCGCGTTGCCGATGTCGATCTGGCCCACCGCGATCCGGTACGGACGCCCGTCCAGCGACAGGGACTTGGTCAGACCGGTCAACGCGTGTTTGGTGGCCGTGTAGGCGACCGACCGCGGGCGCGGGACGTGCGCCGAGACCGAGCCGTTGTTGATGATCCGGCCGCCCTGCGGCGCCTGCTCCTTCATCTGCCGGTACGCCGCCTGCGCGCACAGGAACGCCCCGTTGAGGTTGGTGTCCACCACGTGCCGCCACGCCTCGTACGGCAGCTCCTCCACCGGCACCCCGCCCGGGCCGAACGTCCCGGCGTTGTTGAACAGCAGGTCCACCCGGCCGAACCGGTCCACCGTGGCGGCGAACAGCGCCTCCACGTCCCCGGGTCGTGACACGTCCGCCGGGACCACCAGAGCCCGCCCGCCGTCCCGGCCCGACGACGCCCCCGCCGTCTCCTGAAGTGCCTCCGCGCGGCGCCCCGCCAGCGCCACCGACCAGCCCGCGCCCAGCAGTTCACGCGTCACCGCGCGCCCGATGCCGGATCCGGCCCCGGTGACCACCGCGACCCCGGCCCGTCCGTCCGTTTCCTTGGCGTTCATGGCACCGCAGCGTAGGCGAGGGTTCGCCATACGGACCTCATGCGACCGTCATCCGGATGCTGTGTACGCGACAACGCCGCGTCGTCCCCGGCCACTGCAATTCCTTCCGCACCCACAGGCCCGCCAGGGGAGGAACCGATGACGCAGGAACCGATGACACAAGGACCGACGGCACCCGAGGCCCGCCCGCCCCACGCGCCGGAACTCCGCGCCGCCGCACGCCACATCGGCCGCCGCCGCTTCCTGACCGTCACCGGCGCCGCCGCCGCGCTGGCCTTCGCCGTCGGCGTGCCCGGCGCGGGCACCGCGGCCGCCGCCGAACTGGACACCGCGCGGATCACCGACGATCCCTTCACGCTCGGCGTCGCCTCCGGCGACCCGCACCCCGACTCGGTGCTGCTGTGGACCCGCCTCGCGCCCGCGCCGTACCAGGCGGACGGCGGGCTGCCCGCGCGCCGCGTCACCGTCGAGTGGGAGCTCGCCCTCGACGCCCGCTTCCGCAGCGTCGTCAGACGCGGCAAGGCCGACGCCCACCCGGAGTTCCACCACACCGTGCACGTCGAGGTGGGCGGGCTCGCCCCCGGCCGCGTCTACCACTACCGCTTCCGCGCCGGCCGCTTCGTCAGCCCCGCGGGCCGCACCCGCACCGCGCCCGCCCCCCGCAGCCGCGCCGACGGGCTCACCTTCGGCATCGTCTCCTGCCAGCGCTACGACCAGGGCTACTACACCGCCTACCGGCACCTCGCCCAAGAGGACGTGGACGTCGTCTTCCACCTCGGCGACTACCTCTACGAGTACGCCGTGAACGACGCCGGCGGCTCCCGCGCCTACCCGGCCGGCACCCTGCCCTCCGGCCTGTTCAACCGGGAGACCGTCACGCTGGAGGACTACCGGCTGCGGTACGCCCTCTACAAGTCCGACCCCGACCTCAGGGCCGCGCACGCCGCGCACCCCTTCGTCGTCACCTGGGACGACCACGAGACCGAGAACAACTACGCCGACGACACCCCCGAGAACAGCGTCCCGCCGGAGGAGTTCCTGCTGCGCCGGGCCGCCGCCTACCGGGCCTACTGGGAGAACATGCCGCTGCGCCGGCCCCAGCTCCCCGACGGCCCCGACCTGAAGCTGTACCGCCGGCTGCACTGGGGCCGGCTCGCCCAGTTCGACGTGCTCGACACCCGCCAGTACCGCTCCAACCAGGCGTACGGCGACGGCTGGCAGTTCCCCGGGCCCGAGTCCGAGGACCCCTCGCGCACCCTGACCGGCGCCGCCCAGGAGCGCTGGCTGATCGACGGCTGGCGCCGGTCCGACGCGGTGTGGAACGTCGTACCGCAGCAGGTCACCTTCGCCCAGCGGCTGGACACCCCCACCCCGCCGGCCAAGGTCTCCATGGACTCCTGGGACGGCTACCCGGCCTCCCGCGAGCGCGTCCTGGCCGGCGCGCGGGCCGCCGGCGTCGAGAACCTGATGGTCCTCACCGGCGACGTGCACGTCCACTACGGCTTCGACATCAAGCGGGACTTCGCCGATCCCGGCTCGAAGACCGTGGGTACCGAGATCGTCACCTCCTCGGTCACCAGCGGTGGCAACGGTTCGGCGAAGCCCGCCAACTGGGAGACCATGACGGCCGCCAACCCGCACATGCGCTTCTACAACGGCCTGCGCGGCTACACGACCGTCACCCTCGGCCGGGAGCGGGCGCGCGCCGACTTCAAGACGGTCTCCCACGTCACCACGCAGGGCGCGCCGCTCACCACCGCCGCCTCCTTCGTCACGGAGGCGGGGGAGCCGGGGCTCAAGCCGGCGTGACCGCCGCGCCGCCGGCCACCACTCCGTCGGCCGGCACCACTCCGTCGGGCACCGTGCCGTCGGCCGCCTCGCCCGGGTAGCGGACGCCGACGCGGTCCCGGATCGCGTCGAGCGTCCGCATCACGGCGAGGGTGCCGTCCAGCGGGACCACCGGCGACTCCGTCTCGCCGGCCCGCAGCGCCCGCATCACCTCCGCGGCCTCGTGCTTGAGGCTGGCGCGGGGGCCGTGGAGCGGGTCGGCCGTGAACTCCTCGGCGTCCTGTCCCTCCCGGTGCAGCACGAACCGCTCCGGGAAGAAGAAGCCGTCCGGGATGTCGATCCGCCCCTTCGACCCGGTGATCGACGCGGAGGTGGCCGTACCGCCCACGATGGAGCAGTGCACCGAGGCGAGGGCGCCGTTCTCCCAGGAGAGCAGCGCCCCCGTCTGGAGGTCCACCCCCTCCTTTGAGAGCATCGCGCGCGCCGTGAGGTCCGACGGCTCCCCGAGCAGCAGCTGGGCGAACGACACCGGGTACACCCCGAGGTCCAGCAGCGCGCCGCCGCCGAGCGCCGGGTCGCGCAGCCGGTGGGTGGCCGGGAAGGGGCCCGCCAGGCCGAAGTCCGCCTGCACGTGGCGCACTTCGCCGATCGCGCCGTCGTCCACCAACGCCTTGAGGCGCCGCACCATGGGATGGCAGTACATCCACATGGCCTCCATCAGGAAGCGCCCGCCGTCCCGCGCCAGCGCGACCAGTTCGGCGGCCTCCGTGGCGTTCAGCGTGAACGGCTTCTCGCACAGCACGTGATGCCCGGCCTCCAGCATCAGCCCGGCCGCCGCGCGGTGCGCGGAGTGGGGCGTGGCGACGTACACGACGTCCAGCTCGTCGTCGGCCGCGAGCGTGTCCCAGTCGCCGTACGCGCGCGGTATGCCGAACCGTTCGGCGAACGCCTCGGCCGACTCCGTCGAGCGGGACGCCACCGCCGCGACCTCGGCGTCGGGCATGTCCACCAGGTCCGCCGCGAACGTCGCCGCCATGCCGCCGGTCGCCAGGATCCCCCAGCGCACCTTCTGCTCTGTCATTCGTCCCACCCTGTTCGTGTGTTCCCTCAACGCTTCGCCCTGGGGCTGTGGCGTGGAAGCGCTCCCATGGCATCGTCGTCGACGCCGAGCACTGCGTACGAGCTGAGAGCATAGGTAGCCGATGGCAGGGAAAGGGAGGGGTCACATGCCCGAGGGTGGGGCGTCCATATCCGAATCGACCGAAAGCGGGGCATCGGGGGGCCCGGTGGTGGAGGCCGGCGCCCACGGCACGCCGGCGGCCACGCCGGAACGGCGCGACGCGGTCGCGGTGCCGCGTACCGGCTTGCTGGTCACGTTCATCCTCGGCGGCCTGACCGCCGTGACGCCGTTGGCGATGGACATGTACCTCCCCGCTCTGCCGGAGGTCACCCGGTCCCTGCACGCACCCGCCGCGACCGTCCAGCTCACCCTCACCGCCTGCCTGGCCGGCATGGCGCTGGGGCAGCTCGTGGTCGGGCCGATGAGCGACCGCTGGGGCCGCCGCCGGCCCCTGCTCGTCGGGCTCGCCCTCTACGTCGTGGCCACCGCGCTGTGCGCCTTCGCGCCGACCGTCGAACTCCTCGTCGCCTGCCGGCTGGCCCAAGGGCTCGCGGGAGCGGCCGGCATCGTCATCGCGCGGGCGGTCGCCCGGGACCTGTACGACGGGGTGGCCCTGGCCCGCTTCTTCTCGACCCTGATGCTGATCTCCGGGATGGCCCCGATCATGGCGCCGCTCATCGGCGGCCAGGTCCTGCGGTTCACGGACTGGCGGGGCGTGTTCGTCGTCCTCACCGTCGCGGGGGTGCTCCTGACGGTTCTCGTCTGGACCAGGCTGCCCGAGACGCTGGCTCCCTCCGACCGGCACGGCGGCGGCTTCGGCGAGACCCTCGGCGCGATGCGCCGGCTCCTCGCCGACCGGGCCTTCACCGGCTACATGCTCGCCGGCGGCTTCGCCTTCGCGTCCCTCTTCGCGTACGTCTCCGCCTCGCCGTTCGTCATGCAGGAGATCTACGGCGCCTCCCCGCAGGCCTTCAGCCTGCTGTTCGGGCTCAACTCGATCGGCCTGATGATCATGGGCCAGGTCAACGGGAAGATCCTGGTCGGCCGGGTCCGGCTGGACAAGGTGCTCGGCATCGGACTCGCCGTCGTGATCGCCGCCGCCACCGCGCTGCTGCTGATGTCGCTGGGCGTGTTCGGCGAGGTGGGCCTGGTGCCGGTCGCCGCGGCGCTGTTCGTGCTGATGTCGTCCATGGGCATCGTCATGCCCAACACCCAGACGCTGCCGCTGATGCGGGCCCGGCAGGCGGCCGGCTCCGCGTCCGCGCTGCTCGGCACGACGTCCTTCCTCATCGGCGCGATGGCCTCCCCGCTGGTCGGGATCGCCGGTGAGGACACGGCCGTCCCGATGGCCGTCGTCCAGCTGGCCTCCGCCCTGGTGGCGACGGCCTGCTTCCTGGGAATGTGCCGTCCGTGGAAGAACGGGACGAGCGAGAAGGGCGGGGGCGTCTGAGCGCGCCGCGACTGCGCCGGGGCAGCCCGCAGCGGGCCGGGCTCGACGCCGGGGAGCTGCGGCGTCTGGTCCAGGAGGTCCGCGCCCGCACCGACGGTGCGCGGCCCTGGGCGGCGGGCGCGGTGGTGGTCGTCGGCCGCGGCCCGGTGATCGCCGTCGAGGAGGCGGCCGGCTGGGCGGTGCGCCACGCCGGTTACGACGGGAGGGCGGGCGCGCCCGTCGAGCTGCCGCCGGAGCAGCGGGTGGCGATGACCGTGGACACCCCGTTCGACCTGGCCTCGGTCACCAAGCTGTTCACCTCGGTGGTCGCCGTGCAGCAGATCGAGCGGGGGGCGCTGGGCCTGGACGCCCGCGTCGGCACGTACCTGCCGGACTTCACGGCGGCGGCACGGCACGGCATCACCGTGCGCCAGCTGCTCACCCACACCTCCGGGCTGCGCCCCGAACTCCCCCTGTACGACTGCGCCGACGACGCGGAACGCCTGGCGCTGCTGCGCGCGGAGCGGCCGGTCGGCGTGCCCGGCACGTACCTCTACTCCGACCTCAACATGCTGCTGCTCCAGCACGTCCTGGAACGGATCACCGGCCGCACCCTCGACGTCCTGGTGCGCGAGGGCATCACCCGGCCTCTCGGCATGAACGCGACCGGCTTCGGCCCGTGTCCGTCCGCGGCGGCGACCGAGGACCAGCGCCGGCCCTGGGCCAAGGCGGACCGGGGGATGCTGCGGGGCGAGGTGCACGACGAGAACGCCTGGGCGCTGGGCGGGGTCGCCGGTCACGCCGGACTCTTCTCCACCGCGGGCGATTTGGCGGTCTTCTGCCGCACCCTTTTGGCGGGCGGGGCCTACGGGCCCGCCCGGATCCTCGGCCCCGACCACGTGGACCTGATGCTCCGGGCCCCCGGCCTCGGCTTCGCCGTGGACGAGCCCTGGTTCATGGGCGCCCTCGCGGGACGCGGCGCGGCGGGGCACTCCGGCTTCACCGGCACCTCCCTGGTCCTGGACCGCGCCACGGACACCTTCGTGGTCCTCCTCGCCAACACGGTCCACCCCCGCCGCCCGACCCCACCCGACAGCACCCCCCGCGCAGCCGCGGCGACCAGGGTCGCGCGGGCACTGCGGGGGAGGTGAGGGGGCGGCCGGGGACCGGGCGTCCAGGCCGTGTGCTGTTTGAATGCCCCGGTGATCGGATTCGTGTGCGTCCTGGTGGCCGGTGCTCTGACGGCCTGGGTGGTGCGGGGGACGATACGGCGCCGCGACGGGCGTGCCGCCCGGGGCGAGGTGATCGAGGTGCCGTGCATGCTGCGGCACCCCGCCCGAGCACGGCGCTGGCTGCGAGGGCGGATGGCGGTCGGCCCGTCCACGCTCGCGTGGACATCCCGCACGCGGGCCGGCGCCAGGCTGGACCCGCCGACCGCGCTGCGGCAGGTCGGTACGCGGGGGCCGACGTGGCGCGAAGGGGTGCTGAGGGTGAACCCTCGGGCCATGATCGTCGTGTGCGAGTCCTCCGTGGGCGTCGTCGAGATCGCCGTGATGCCGCACGACGTGGGCCACGTGCTCCTCGCCCTGGAGAGGCACGCGGCGGAATAGGGGCGCCGGAGGGCCGCCGGGGCGGTGGATGCCGGGTGTCGGGTGCTCGTGACGGAGCGAGGTGTTCCGCCCCCGCCCGTCCTCGTAGAATCGCCGGGTGAACGCCCCCGCACCGCTGCAGACCGCCGACTCCCTGCGTGCCGCCCTCGCCGGGCTGCTGGACGGGATTCCGGCGCGGCAGGCCGCGCAGGCCGTCGAGCGGCTGATCGCCCACTACCGGGGCGCCACCCCCACCGACACCCCCATCCTGCGCGACCGCGCCGACGTGGCCGCCTACGCCGCCTACCGCATGCCCGCCACCTTCGAGGCCGTGCGGTCGGCGCTGCGCGCGTTCGCCGCCGCCGTGCCCGGGTGGACGCCCGGGGACCACGTCGACATCGGCGGCGGCACCGGCGCGGCCGCCTGGGCGGTGGGGGCGACCTGGGACGGGGAGCGCCCCGTGACCGTGCTCGACTGGGCCGGGCCCGCGCTCGACCTCGGCCGTGAACTGGCCGCGGGACACCGCACCCTGCACGGCGCCCGCTGGGAGCGCGCCCGGATCGGACCGGCGCTCACCCTCGGGCCGACCGACCTCGTGACCGTCTCCTACGTGCTCAACGAGCTCACCGCGCCCGACCGGGCCGCCCTGGTCGACGCCGCCGCCGCTGCCGCGCGGGCCGTGGTGATCGTCGAGCCCGGCACCCCGGACGGCTACGGCCGGATGATCGAGGCCCGCGACCGCCTGGTCGCCGCCGGGTTCCACGTGGCCGCGCCCTGCCCGCACAGCGCCGCCTGCCCCATCGTGCCCGGCACCGACTGGTGCCACTTCTCGGCCCGGGTCAGCCGCTCCTCGCTGCACCGCCAGATCAAGGGCGGCACCCTCCCTTACGAGGACGAGAAGTTCAGCTACGTCGCGGCGACCCGGGACCCGGTCGCCCCGGCCCTCTCCCGCGTCGTCCGCAAGCCGCAGATCCGCAAGGGCCAGGTCCTCCTCGACCTGTGCGAGACGGACCCGTCCCTGCGCCGCACCACGGTCACCAAACGCCACGGCGACCTCTACCGGGCGGCCCGCGACACCGACTGGGGCGACCCCTGGCCCCCGGCGCCGTCACCGTCCGCCCAGGACCAGCCGACGCCGCCCCCTCCGGCGAGACGTGGCGTCTTGTCAGGCTGATAAATTCGCGTCATGGCCCAGAACCAGTCCGCCCCCGACACCACGCGCCGCAGCGAGCGCTCCCGGCGCGCGATCTACGACGCCGCCCTCGCCCTCGTCGCCGAGGTGGGATACCCGAAGACCACCATCGAGGGCATCGCCTCCCGCGCCGGTGTCGGCAAGCAGACCATCTACCGCTGGTGGCCGTCGAAGGCGGACGTGCTGCTCGAGGCGTTCCTGGACCTGAGCGACCAGGCCGCCGAGGCTGCCGGGCAGGCGCCGTACGCCATCCCGGACACCGGCGACCTCGCCGCCGACCTCAAGAACGTTTTGCGGGCCACCGTCGACGAGCTGCGCGACCCCGCCTTCGAGGCCCCCTCCCGCGCCCTGGCCGCCGAGGGCCTCGTCAACGAGGAACTCGGCCGGCGCTTCGTCGCCAAGCTGCTCGAACCGCAGCTCCAGCTCTACGTCGACCGGCTACGGGCCGCCCAGGACGCCGGGGACGTCCGCGCCGACGTCGACCCGCGCATCGCGCTCGAACTCTTCGTCTCGCCCCTCGCCCAGCGCTGGCTGCAGCACACCGGCCCGATCAGCCACCACTACTCCGACACCCTCGTCGACTACGCCCTCAACGGCCTCGCCCCCCGCTGATCCGGCTCCGGGAACGCTGATCCGGCTCCGGGAACGCTGATCCGGCTCATGGAAGAGCCCGGCTCGCCTCAGCGCCCCGTCACCGCGCTCACCGGTCCCGGCACCCGCCCCCGGTACCGGGCCAGCCGTCCCGGCGCGTCCGTGAGGACGCCGTCGCAGCCGAGGGCCAGGGCCCGGTCGCGCTGGGCCGGGGTGACGACGGTGTGCGCCCACACCCGCGGGACGCCCGAGCGCACCGCGCGCCGCAGGTCGTCGTCCCGCGCCCGGATGTCGACGTCGAGCAGGTCGACCCAGGAGCGCCAGCGCTCGGGGCGGTCGCCGCGCATCTGGTCGGCCGAGCGCCACAGCTGCGTCAGCAGACCCGCGCGGTGCACCCGCTCCGCGACCGCCGGGTCGTTGGTGTTGACGAACACCGAGCGGGTCAGACCGCGCGCCCGGAGCATCCCCGCCACCCGGTCGAGCCCGCCCGGGTCCTTCAGCTCCAGCATCAGCACGATCCGCCCGCCCAGCCGGTCCAGCACCTCCTCGACCGTCGGCGGCCGCTCCGGCCGCCAGCTCCCCGGCAGCCGGTCGCGCGGACGCAGCCGTACGCCCTTCCACTCCTCGGCATCCAGCCCGCGCACCTCGCCACCCAGGAAGGTGGTGCGGTTCAGCGTCTCGTCGTGGAAGACCACCGGGGTGCCGTCCCGCAGCACCCGGGTGTCGAAGTCCAGCACCTGCGCCGTACCGCGCCGGTACGCCGCCATCAGCCCCGACATGCTGTTCTCCGGTACCCCCCGCGCCCCGCCCCGGTGGGCGACGTACGTCACCCGGGGCAGCGAGTCCACCGTGAGCGGGCCCTCGCCCCACTCCAGCGGGGGCGGACCGCCGTGCCCCGTGAGCGTCAGCGCGGCCAGGGACACCAGGGACACCAGCGCGGCCGGTGCCGTCGACGCGATCCACGTGACCATGCCGCCACGGTAGGTGCACCGGTCCCGGCAGAGCGTGCAATGACACCCCGTCCGTCCGGCCGCCCGGGTGCCCGGTTCGTCCCGGCGCGCGCATGTCCTGTTCGCCCCACCGGTCATCTCTCGCCCCGACGGGTCACCCTCGTCCCACCTGCGCCGATTGTGGGCTCCGGCCCCCCGATGCGCAGGAACGTGGGACCATGGGGCATGCTGGAGCGCACGACGGCGAGGCGAGGAGATAGATGAGCGCGGAGTTCGGCGGCCGGAGCGGCCGGCAGGGCAAACTCTCCCAGTGGCTGCGCGGACGCCGCCCGAAGCAGGTCCCGGCCGACGGTGACCGTGAGGCCCTGCTGCTCGCCGCCGCCGAGGCGGGACTGCCGCTCGCGCCCGCCGCGCACCCTTCCGGATACCGCTGTTCCTGCGACCGCGTGGGCTGTCCCACCCCCGCCCGGCACCCGGTGTCGTTCGCCTGGCAGACGCAGTCCACCACCGACCGCGGCCAGATCGAGCGCTGGGCCCGCCACCAGCCGCAGGCCAACTTCATCACCGCCACCGGCATGGTGCACGACGTCCTGGACGTCCCCCTCGACGCGGGCCGCGAGGCCCTCGGCCGGCTGGTGGAGGCCGGGGTCGAGGTCGGCCCGGTCGCCGAGAGCGACGACGGCCGCATGCTGTTCTTCACCCTCACCCGCGGTACCCCCGAGGACGAGGACGAGTGGTGGCCCTGCGAGCTGGACTGCCACCCGGAGACCATGGACGAGCATCCCGGACTGCGCTGGCACTGCCGCGGCTCCTACGTCCTGGTGCCGCCGGCCCGCCTGCCCGGCGACGACGACCCGTCGGTGCACTGGGTACGCGGCCCCGAGCATCCGCTCCCCGACCCGCTCAGCCTGCTGGAGTACCTCACGGACGCCTGCGCCCGGTACGCCGGCGAGCACACCGGCCCCGCCGAAGCCGCCTGGCCCCTGCGGCACTGACCCCGCGACCGCGCGTCCCGCACCTCCCGGACCGGGCCCGCCGTCACTCGCCCTTCGCGGCCGTCAGCCCCTGGATCCGCCCCAGGACCTCCACCGGACCGTCCGCCGGGTCCAGCGCCACCTCGTTGGAGACGAACTCCATCGTCAGGGACTGCCGTATCTCCCCGCTGGTCAGCGCCAGCACGTCCTCGTTCGGTGTCGGCACCGACGCCCCCGCCGCCGCCGTCTGCTTCTCGAAGTGCCGGGTGGTGAAGAACACCAGCGCCCCGCCGTCCGCGGTGCGCAGCGCCAGCGGCGCGTAGTCGCCGTTCACCATCGGCTCGTCGATGTACTGCGTGGCCAGACCCGGCCGCACCGACTGCTTCTGCCGGGTGTCCCGCCACCCGCTGGTGTGCGGACCGTCCGCGAAACCGTCCCCGCCGTCCTTCAGATACGTGGCGTACTTCTGGCTCAACTCGCCCGGCGGGACGGCCACGTCGGTGGAGTTCGCGGGGACCGCCTCGGCCCAGCCGTCCTTGTCCGTCTTGAACTCCGGTATGTCCTCCGGGGAGACCAGCGTCAGGAACGCCACCTCCCACGGGTCGGCCAGGGTGTCGCGGGTGAACACCAGCAGCCAGCGGACGTCACCGCCCTTGTTGGCGGCCGTGTCGGCGAGGAACCAGCGCGGCCAGCCCGCCTTCGCGGGGATGGTGAACGTCGCGTCCGTCAGCTCCAGCGGCGCGTGCCGCGGGTTGCCGTCGGGGTGGTTGACCTTGCCCGCCTTCAGCCGCGCCCCGTCGATGTCGGCGAGCGCGCCGGTGGTGCGGTCGGCGTCCAGGGAGGAGTCGTACGCCTTGTCGGCCGCGTTGTAGGCGGCCGTGAACTCCTCGAGCGCCTTGGCCGCTTCGGCGCGGGTGGCGGCCGGGAGCACCTCGCGCTCACCGTGCACCACCACACAGCCGCCCGTCGTCAGCGACAGAGCGGTCACGGACGCCGCGACCAGCACGCGGCGGGGTCCGCGGTGCCCGCGTCCCCGGAGCCTACGAAGGCCGAGATCCCTGCTCATCCGGTTCCTTCACCTTCCCCTTCCCGGAGGCGAACCCTACCGGGGCGCCCGAGGGCGCGGACGCCGGGACCGGGCACAGCGGCCACACCGTGACCTGACCCCGCCCGCCCCGAGGCGCCCGCCGCCCGCTCTCAGCTCTCGAAGGCCGGCAGGGCGAAGCGCCGGACGAGCGGGAAGCCGTCCTCGCGGGCGCTCTTGGCGTTGACCGAGTAGACGACGGTGCGGGACAGGTCCCGGGTGGCCGCCAGCACCGTGTGGTAGCCGGGGCGCGACCCGGTCTTGCCCCAGATCTCCCGGCCGCCGATCACGTACCGCTCAAGGGCCATCCCGTAGGTGGCGCCGTCGACGCGGGGGACGGTGAGCATCTGGTCCAGCAGCGGCCGGGGAACCACCTTGGCGCCGAACAGGCCGAACACCAGGCGCTCCAGGTCGGCGGTGGTGGAGATCATGTCCCCGGCCGCGAAGCGGTCGGACATGTTCCACTCGGTGACGTCGGTGGTCCGGCCGCCGATGTCGGTGTAGGCGCGGTGGTGCGGGCCGTGGACGCGGGGGTCGGGGCCGGCGGGGAACCCGGTGTGCCGCATCCGGAGCGGGCGGAAGACCCGTACGGCGGCCTGGTGTGCGTAGCGGTCGCCGGTCACCTTCTCGATGAGCAGGCCGAGCACGGTGTAGTGGATGTTGCCGTACTCCTGCCGCTCGCCGGGGGCGTGTGCCGGTCCCTGGGCAACGGACGCGGCCACCACCTGCTCCGGGGTGAGGGTCTCGAACCGGTGGGCGTACATCTCCTCGGTCGTCGACCCGAGGCTCGCGCCGGGACGCAGCCCGCTCGTGTAGGTGAGCAGGTGACGCACCGTCGGGGGCTCGGTGAACGACGGCGGGAGCAGACCGGGCAGATAGCGGGTGACGGGGGCGTCGAGATCGAGGCGCTTCTCCGCGACGAGCTGGAGTACCACCGCCGCCGTGACCACCTTGGTGGTCGAGCCTGCCCGGAAGCGCGCGTGCGGCAGTGCCAGGGCCCCGGTGCGCAGGTCCCGGACCCCCGCGCTGCCCGCCCAGCTTCCCTTGCCGCCGACCCGTATCAGGGCGGCGGAGACGTCCCCGTCGGGAACCCCGGCGAGCTCCTGCTCCAGCGCGGTCGGGTCGAACGTGCCGGTCCGGGGCGCGGTGTGCGCGGCCGTTGCGGTCGCCGAGGCGGGCTGTGCGGTGGCCGTCCCGGCGAGGGGGACGAGCAGCAGGGAGGAGACGAGTACGGCCGAGGCGGCCGTGACGCGGACGCGGGCGGTGGTGCGTGAGGTCATGGAAGGGCTCCGATCGCGGCGGTGGGTGCTGCGGACGGGACCATCCTGGTGATCAAGGACGACGGCGGGATCGTACGCGGTGACGAGGGCGGCCCCTGAGTCGTCCCCGACCACCGGCCCGCTCCCTACGGGACATCCCGGGTCCGCGACCCCGAGAGGTGCCGTGGGCGGCCGGGCCGACGGCGGACGCGCGGACGGTGCTTGAATGCCCCCGTGACTGCTTACGACGTGCTGCGTGTCTTCTGCGGCCCCCGCGGCGGATACGGCAACGAGCTCGGTGTCGTCCGGGAGGGCTCGGTCCTGCCCGGACGGGACGAACGCCAGGAGTTCGCCGCCAAACTCGGCTTCAGCGAGACCGTGTTCGTCGACGACCCCGAGCGCGGGGTGATCGACATCTTCACGCCGACCTCGCGCCTGCCCTTCGCGGGCCACCCCTGCGTCGGCACCGCCTGGCTACTCGACGTGCCCGAACTCGTCACGCCCGCCGGGGTCGTGGGCGCCCGGCAGGACGGGGAGTTCTGCTGGATCGAGGCCCGGGCGGAGTGGGTGCCGCCGCGCACCCTGCGGCAGTACGCCACCGCCGCCGAGGTGGACGGGCTGACCCCGCCCCCGAAGGGGGAGTGGATCTACGCCTGGGCCTGGCTGGACGAGCCGGCCGGACGGATCCGGGCCCGCGCCTTCCCCGGCCGGGACGACGGCATCGACGAGGACGAGGCGACGGGCGCCGCGGCGCTGCTGCTCACCGACCGGCTGGGCCGCGCGCTGAACATCACCCAGGGCATGGGCTCCCAGATCCTCACCGCGCCCCAGCCGCACGGCTGGACGGAGGTCGGCGGCCGGGTCCGCCTGGAGCGCTGACACGCCGTCGGGCGGCACCGTCGAGGGTGCCGCCCGGTCACCGGCGTACGGGAGTCCCTGCCCTGGGTGATGCCGGGAAGGGGCCCCGCTCGCCTCACGCGGACAGCGGGAACTCCTCGCCCAGCGCGCGGAAGACCCCCGAGTTGAGGCCGAACGCCCGCTTGCACTCCGCCACGATGCGCTGCTTCTCCAGGTCGTCCACCGGGACCCGGTCCAGCAGCTCGCGGTACTCCCGCTTGAACGCAGCCGGGTTGGAGACGCCCTCGAAGACGTAGAAGCGGACGCCGTCGCCCTTCTTGTCGAATCCCCAGGTCTTCTCCGCCTTGTCGCGGATGATCTGACCGCCGGAGAGGTCGCCCAGGTAACGGGTGTAGTGGTGGGCGATGTATCCCGCGGGCCACTCACGGGCGACCTCGGCGACCCGGTCCGCGTACTCCCGGGTGGCCGGCAGGGCGGTCAGTGTGGTGCGCCAGCCGGGGCCGCGCAGATGCTCCAGGTCCCGCTCCAGGGCGGACAGCCGGAACAGCTCCGGGCGGACGAACGGGCCCGCCACCGGGTCCGACGCCAGGTCCCGCGCACCGGACTCCAGGGCCTCGTACACGAACCAGAGCTGCTCGGTGTAGCGCGCGTAGGCGTCCACGCCCAGCCGGCCGCCCAGCAGATCGGTCATGAAGGTCGAGGTCTCCGCCTCCACGTGCTGCTCGTGCGACGCGGTGCGGATCAGGGTCGAGAAGGAGTCCATGGTCCGATCTTCTTGGTTAGGGTTACCTAAGTCAATGGTATGCCGACATCTTGTCGGGAACTTCCCTCGCCGCGCCCCGGGCAAACGGTCCGGATACGCGAAAGGCCCGCCCTCCCTGAGGAGAGCGGGCCTGCGACGATGCGGCGCGAGCGCGCCGGGCGTCACGGCAGCGTCAGGATGTCCGCCCCGGTGTCCGTGACCACCAGCGTGTGCTCGAACTGGGCCGTGCGCCTGCGGTCCTTCGTGACGACCGTCCAGCCGTCGTCCCACATGTCGTACTCGTGCGTGCCGAGCGTCAGCATCGGCTCGATGGTGAAGGTCATCCCCGGCTGCATGACCGTGGTCGCGTGCGGGCTGTCGTAGTGCGGGACGATCAGGCCCGAGTGGAAGGACGTGTTGATGCCGTGGCCGGTGAAGTCACGGACCACGCCGTAGCCGAACCGCTTCGCGTACGACTCGATCACCCGGCCGATGATGTTGATCTGCCGGCCCGGCCGCACCGCCTTGATCGCACGGTTCAGCGCCTCGCGGGTGCGCTCCACCAGCAGCCGGCTCTCCTCGTCCACGTCACCTACCAGGTACGTGGCGTTGTTGTCGCCGTGCACCCCGCCGATGTACGCGGTCACGTCGAGGTTGACGATGTCGCCGTCGCGCAGCACCGTCGAGTCCGGGATGCCGTGACAGATGACCTCGTTGACCGACGAGCACAGGGACTTGGGGAAGCCGCGGTAGCCGAGCGTCGACGGGTAGGCGCCGTGGTCGCACATGTACTCGTGCGCCACCCGGTCCAGCTCGTCCGTCGTCACGCCGGGCGCGATGAGCTTCGCCGCCTCCTCCATCGCGCGGGCCGCGATCCGGCCGGCGGTCCGCATCGCCTCGACCGTCTCGGGCGTCTGCACCTCCGGGCCGGTGTACGGCGTGGGGGCGGGCTTGCCGACGTACTCGGGACGGCGGATGTTCCCGGGCACGGTGCGGAGGGGGGAGAGCTTCCCCGGTACGAGGAGTGACTGGCCAGACATGCGGCGAGTCTAATTCAGCGGCGATGGGGGACCATCTTCCGTGGCGAGAGGAGCCGGTCATGCCCCTGTTCAAGAAGCGCACGGTCGGAAAACCGGGCGAGTGGTACTACTGCCTGGAGCACAAGAAGGTCGAGGAGGGGCCCGAGTGCCCGGCCAAGGACCGCTTCGGCCCGTACACGAGCCGCGCGGAGGCCGAGCACGCGATGGAGACGGCCCGCGAGCGCAACCTCCAGTGGGAGAACGACCCCGCCTGGCACGACGCGCCCAAGGGCCGGGACGAGGACTGAGCCGGAGGCCCGCTACCAGCGGGTCGGCGGCGGTGCGGTGAGCAGGTCCGCCAGCCGGGACAGCCGGTCCCGGAAGCGGCGCGGGCCCCGGCGGGCGGGCAGGGCGTTCTCCCCGGCCGCCGCGCTCACCAGGTGCTGCACGGTGTCCAGGTCCAGCTCGGAGCCGGCCGGCACGGGCAGCACCTCGTGGGCCATCGCCGGGAGCTCCCCCGCCTCCGGCCCCAGCGACAGCAGCGTCGCCCCCGCCCGCCGCGCGTCGGCCACCCGGTCGAGCAGCGCCCCGGACGGCGCGTCGGGCGCCACCACCAGCAGCGTCTCGCCCCGCCGCGCCGCCTCCAGCCTCCCCAGACCCACGGCCAGGTGGGCCGGGTCCGTGGCGCGCGCGTCGTGCCGGACCAGCGTCGGCGCCAGCTCCGGGGTGCCCGACCAGGCGGCCTCGTCCACCAGGTGCGCCGCCAGATGCCACGGCTCGTAGTCCGGGGTGCCCACGAGCAGCAGCCCGCCGCCGTGCGACACCACCTGCCCGCGCAGCGTCCCCGCGAAGTGCCGGGTCGCGCCCAGCCACTCCGTCCCGGCGAGCACTTCCCTCAGCAGCGCGACCCGTACGGCATCCATGCCGCCGCATCCTGCCCCCAACGGCGTGCCCGCGTCCCGGTGTTCGGCCCTGATTCGCCCGCCTTGGGGACACCGGAGGGCGGTCGCGGCCGGAGCGCCGTGGCGGGCCCCGGACCCGGCCGGTGGGGTGGGCCGTCCGCACGTAGAGTCGGGCCATGACCTCTACCGACAGTGCACAGCAGCCCGCGAAGGCCCCCGCCAAGGACCCCTGGGACCTGCCCGACGTCTCCGGCCTCGTCGTCGGCGTGCTCGGCGGCACCGGACCGCAGGGCAAGGGCCTCGCCTACCGGCTCGCCAAGGCCGGCCAGAAGGTGATCATCGGCTCCCGCGCCGCCGAGCGGGCCCAGGCCGCCGCCGAGGAGATCGGCCATGGTGTCGAGGGCGCCGACAACGCCGAGACCGCCCGGCGCAGCGACGTCGTGATCGTCGCCGTGCCGTGGGACGGCCACGGCAAGACCCTGGAGTCCCTGCGCGAGGAGCTGGCCGGCAAGCTCGTCGTCGACTGCGTCAACCCGCTCGGCTTCGACAAGCAGGGCGCCTACGCGCTGAAGCCGGAGGAGGGCAGCGCCGCCCAGCAGGCCGCCGCGCTGCTGCCGGACTCCCGGGTCACCGCCGCCTTCCACCACCTGTCGGCGGTACTGCTCCAGGACCCCGGGATCGACGAGATCGACACCGACGTGATGGTGCTCGGCGAGGTCCGCTCCGACGTGGAGATCGTCCAGGCGCTGGCCGGGCGCATCCCCGGCATGCGGGGCATCTTCGCCGGGCGCCTGCGCAACGCGCACCAGGTGGAGTCGCTGGTCGCCAACCTGATCTCGGTCAACCGCCGCTACAAGGCGCATGCCGGGCTCCGGGTCACGGACGTATGAGGCGATGGGGGACACTGGAGCGGTAGCAGTGTCCCCCGACAGGAAGTCCCCCGCCATGCCCCGCCTCGCCGTCTACGCCCTCGTCGTGTGCCTCCTCGCCGTCGCCGCGGCCGTCGTCTCCTTCGTGGAGGGCAGCGTGCTCATCGGCATCGTCTGGGTCCTCCTGGCGGGCCTGTCCTCGAACATGACCTGGTACTACGTGAAGCGAGGCCGCGCCTCCGCCGCCACCCCGACCACCGACTGACCCCGCCTCTCCAGGGGCGCGGGGAACTGCGCGACCGGCCCCCGCCGGCCCGCACCCGGCGTACGACAGCCCTCGGCACCCCGGTGGCCGCAAGGCCCACTGCGCGACTCGGCCCCGGTGGCACGACTGCCCGCAGTCGGCGCCTCTCCAGGGGCGCGGGGAACTGCGCGACCGGCCCCCACCGGCTCGCACCCGGCGTACGACAGCCCTCGGCACCCCGGTGGCCGCAAGGCCCACTGCGCGACTCGGCCCCGGTGGCACGACTGCCCGCAGTCGGCGCCTCT
>NZ_JBITSH010000002.1:777238-788602 GCF_044540535.1 Streptomyces sp. NPDC085937
CTCCAGGGGCGCGGGGAACCGCGCGAGCAACCCCCACCGGCCCGCACCCGGCGTACGACAGTCCCCGGCACCGGCGGCGCCGAGACCTCACACCACGCAGACCTCGCCCGTCTCCTGCCAGAAGCGGAAGAGATCGAAGCCGCAATACCTGTCGATCTCCTCGACGCACAGAACGCGCAGCACCGCGTCCACCCCGTCGAAGAAGACGCCGTTCACGGACGGCACCCACAGCAGCGCGAAGACGAACAGCAGCCCGAACGGGGCGAACGGCTCCACCTGCCGGCGGACCTCCCGCGACAGCCACGGCTCGATCACGCCGTAGCCGTCCAGCCCCGGCACCGGCAGGAAGTTCAGGATCGCGGCCGTCACCTGGAGCAGCGCGAGGAAGCCCAGCGCGTACCGGAAGGCGGGCGGCACGCCGTCCAGCACGCCCAGCCAGAACGGCGCCGTGCACACGGCCGCGAACAGCACGTTGGTCAGCGGGCCCGCCGCCGAGATCAGGCTGTGCCGCCAGCGGCCCCGGATCCGGCCCCGCTCGATGAACACCGCGCCGCCCGGCAGACCGATCCCGCCCATGATCACGAAGACCACGGGGAGCACGATGCTCAGCAGGGCGTGCGTGTACTTCATCGGGTTCAGCGTGAGATAGCCCTTCGCGCCGACCGAGATGTCACCGCTGTGCAGCGCGGTGCGCGCGTGCGCGTACTCGTGCAGGCACAGGGAGACGATCCACGCGGAGGTCACGAACAGGAACACCGCGAGGCCCGGCACGTCCGAGAACCCGGTCCAGGTGGCCCAGCCGGTGACCGCCGTCACGGCCACGATGCCCAGGAAGACGGGGCTGACCCTGCGGTCGCCGGAACGGGTGGCGGCGGTGGTCATGGAACTCCCAGGGCTTGCGGGGCGGGGCGGGGGCGCCCGCGCGTCTGCCCGACCGTACCGGGCACGCCGGGAAAACGTTTCGCACGGGCAGCCGGTTCCGTGCAAGGTGGGGGCGCCCCTGACGCCGGGCCGCCTCACCGCCGCGGCCGGCACCGGAGAGAATGGACCCCGTGCGCTACCGCATCCTCGGCACCACCCAGGCAGTCCGCCCCGACGGCACCGTCGTCCCCGTGGGCGGGGCACGGCTGCGCGCCCTGCTGACCGTGCTCGCCCTGCGGCCCGGCCGCACCGTGCCCGTCGGCATGCTGGTCGAGGAGGTCTGGGACGGCGACCCGCCCGCCGACGCCACCGGCGCGGTGCAGGCCCTGGTCGGACGGCTGCGCCGGGTGCTGGGTGCCGACGCGGTCGCCTCCGTCGACGGCGGCTACCGGCTCACCGCCGCCCCCGACGACGTCGACCTGCACCGCTTCGAGCGGCTGGCCGGCGAGGGCCTGCGGGCCCTGTCCGACGGCGACCCCGCCAAGGCGGCCGCCCTGCTCGACGACGCCCTCGCGCTGTGGCGCGGCGGCCCCGCGCTGGCCGGACTGCCCGACCGCACCGCCGAGGCGGCCCGCGTCGAGACCCGCCACCTGGACGTGCTGCGCGCCCGGCACACCGCCGCCCTGGCCCTCGGCGACGCCGAGCAGTCCCTGCCCGAACTGACCGCCCTGTGCGACAGCCACCCCCTCGACGAACCCCTCCAGGCGCTGCGGCTGCGCGCCCTGCGCGACACCGGCCGCACCGCCGAGGCGCTCCACGCCTACGAGGAGGTGCGCCGCCTGCTCGCCGACCGGCTCGGCTCCGACCCCGGCGCCGAACTGCGCGCCCTGCACGCCGAGCTGCTCACCCCCGAGCCGGGCCGGCCGCCCGAGCGGCAGGCGGGCGGACCGCCCGGCAACCTGCGTGCCCGGCTCACCTCGTTCGTCGGCCGGGAGAGCGACATCGAGGCGATCCGCTCGGACCTGACCGCCGCCCGCCTGGTGACGCTCCTCGGACCGGGCGGGGCGGGCAAGACCCGGCTGTCGCAGGAGGCCGGCGAGACCGTACGGGCCGCCCATCCCGACGGGGTGTGGCTGGCCGAACTGGCCCCCGTGGACGATCCCGACGCGGTGCCCGAGGCGGTCCTCACCGCGGTCGGCGCCCGCCAGACCGTGCTGTACGGCGCCGGCGCGGAGAGTATGCGGGCCGTCACCGAGCGGCACAGCGCCCCCGTGGAACGGCTCGCCGAGCACTGCGGGCCCCGCCGCATGCTGCTGATCCTCGACAACTGCGAACACGTCGTCGAGGCCGCCGCCCGGCTCGTGGAGACCCTCCTCGAACGCTGCCCCGGCCTCACCGTGCTCGCCACCAGCCGCGAACCCCTCAACGTCCGGGGCGAGTTGCTGCGCCCGGTGGAGCCCCTGCCCGAACCGGTCGCGTTGCGCCTGCTGGCCGAGCGCGGGGCCGCCGCCCGCCCCGGCTTCCGTACCGACGACGACCCCGAGGCGTGCGCCGAGATCTGCCACCGCCTCGACGGCCTCCCGCTCGCCATCGAACTCGCCGCCGCCCGGCTGCGGATGCTCACCCCGCGCCAGATCGCCGACCGGCTCGACGACCGCTTCCGCCTCCTCACCTCCGGCAGCCGCACCGCCCTGCCCCGGCAGCAGACCCTGCGGGCCGTCGTCGACTGGTCCTGGGACCTGCTCGACACCGGCGAACGCGACGTGCTGTGCCGTCTGTCGGTCTTCGCGGGCGGCTGCGACCTCACCGCCGCCGAGGCCGTGTGCGGTCCGGCCGCCCTGGACGCGCTCGGCTCCCTCGTCGACAAGTCGCTGGTGGTGGCCGCCCCTTCGGGCGACGGCGGGATGCGCTACCGGCTCCTGGAGACCGTCTCCGAGTACGCGGCCGAACGCCTCGACGAGACCGGGTGGCGCGCCGACACCGAGCGGGCGCACCTGACGTACTACCGCGAACTGGCCCGCACCACCGAGCCGATGCTGCGCGGGGCGGGCCAGACGGTCGCCGTCGCCCGCCTGGAGCGGGAGTACGAGAACGTCCGCACGGCCCTGCGTCACGCCGTCGCCCTGCGCGACGAGCAGGAGGCGCTCTGCATCACCCTGTCCCTGGTCTGGTACTGGCAGATGCGCGACCTGCGCATCGAGGCCCGCAACTGGTGCTCCGAGGTCATGGCCCTCGCCCCCGACCCGTTCACCGATCCGGTCAGGCCGGCCGCACCGCTGTGGGAGCGCTGCACCGACGCCCCGCCCCCGATGACCGGTGAACTCCTCGCCGAGGCCCGCCGCGGGGTGCACCTGGCCCACCTGGCCCACATGGACACCGAACTGGACGACTGGCAGACCCCGCAGGCCCAGCACAAGCTGCGGCTCATCACGGCGACGTACGAGCCGGGCATGCCGCAGGTCTGCCGGCCACCGGGGCTGCTCTGGGTCTTCGCCGTGATGCTGACCGGCGACATGGAACGGCTGCGCCAGGTGGTCGACGCGGCGATCCGCACCTGCCGGGGCAACCCGGGGTTCGAATGGGAGCTGGCCGCCGGCCTCCAGCTGCGCGCCAACTTCCTGGCCAACCGCAGCGACTGGGCCGGAGACGCCCGCAGGGACGCCGACGAGGCGCTGGAGATCCACCGGAGGCTGGGCGACACCTGGGGGATCGCCGAGGCGCTCTCCGCCCGTGGCGAGGCCCGCGAACGCGCAGGGGAGTTCCACGAGGCCGCCGCGGACTTCGAGGCGGCCAGGAGACACGCCGACCGCCTGGACGCCCGCGCCCACGCGGACGTGCTCACCGCCCGGCTGGCCAACGCGCTGCTGGAGGCGGGCGAGGCGGAGCGCGGCGAACGGCTGCTGCGCGAGGTCATCGACAGCACGAAGGGCCGGCACACCGAGGCGCTGCCCGCCGCCCGGCTCTTCCTGACCGGCTGGCTCAGCACCACCGGGCGCACCGAGGAGGCCCGCGAGCATCTGCGGGCCCTGCGTGAGGAGTTCCGCATCGCGCACTACGTCGTCTTCGACGCGTTCATCCTCGGCGCCGAGGGCTGGCTGGAGGTGGCCGCGGGCCATGACGAGCGGGGCCTGGAGATCGTCCGCGAGGCGGTCAGGCAGGCCAAGGATCCACTGGCCACTGCCATGGCACCGCACATGCACTCGGCGTACGTCACCCTCGGTGCCGTCGCGCTCGCCGCCCTCGACGGGGGGCGGCACGCCCGGGACGCGGCCCGCTGCGTCGGAGCCGCCGACGCGTGGCTGCCACCCGGGCACCGGTCCGGGCTCGTGGAGCGGGCGGTGCGCGAACGCGCGGAGGCACGCGCCCGCGCGGCGCTCGGCGACGCGGACTACGAGGACGCGTACGCCGAGGGCGCCGGCCTCTCCGAGGAAGAGGCCGACGCCCTGCTGGACCCGTCCTGATCAGGTCTTCGTACGGAACTTGTGGATGGCGACCGGCGCCATCACCGCCGTGATCCCGACGGACCACGCCAGCACCATCCACAGGTCGTGGGCGACCGGGCCGCCCACCATCAGCCCGCGGGCGGAGTCGGCCAGCGCGGACAGCGGGTTGTACTCGGTGAAGTTCTGCAGCCAGCCCGGCATGGACTGCGTCGGCGCGAAGATCGACGAGCCGAACTGCAGCGGCATCAGCACCAGGAAGCCCATGGCCTGCACCGACTGGGCGTTCTTCATCACCACGCCCAGCGTGAGGAAGATCCACATCAGGGCGGACCCGAACACCGTGGACAGGCCCACGGCGGCGAACAGCCCCGGCCAGTGGGTGATGTCGAAGCCGACCAGCACCCCGACGACCAGCAGGATCGTGGTGGCGATCAGCATGCGCACCAGCTCGACCGAGATCTTCGCGAACAGCACCGAGCCGCGCCCGATGGGCAGCGACCGGAAGCGGTCCATGACCCCGGTGTTGAAGTCCTGGTTGAACCCGGTGCCCACCCCCTGGGCCATGTTCATGCCCATCATGGCCATCAGTCCGGGCACGATGTACTGCACGTAGGCGTCCTGCCCGCCGCCCAGCGACTGCCCGATCGAGCCACCGAAGACGTAGACGAACAGCAGGGTGAAGACGACCGGGAAGAGCACGGCGTCGAACATCGACTCCGGGTCCTGCCGGATCCACAGCAGGTTGCGGCGCACGAGCGCGCCGGTGTGGCGCAGATGGGCCCGCGGCGAGATCCGCGCGTCCGTGCGGACGCCGGCGGCGGGAGCGGCGGTGGCGGCACTCATACGGCGACGACCTCCTCGGACGTGGTGGCGGGCAGGGGGTCCTGCGGGGCACTGGCGCGGTGTCCGGTGAGGGACAGGAACACCTCGTCCAGGCTGGGCAGTTCGGTGGTGAGGGAGTTGAGGGTGATCCCGCGGGCGGTGACCGCGCCGACCACGGCGGTGAGCTGCTCGTCGCTGAGTACGGGGACCAGCACCGCGCCCCGTTCGGCGTCCACGGTGGTGCCGGCGAGCCCGGTGATGCCCAGCCCGTCCAGGGCAGCCGCGAGCGGGCGCAGCTGGAGCGGGTCGGCCGGGCGGACGCGCAGCGTGCGGCCGCCGACCTTGGCCTTCAGCTCCTCGATGCCGCCGCTCGCGATGACCTTGCCGCGGTCCACCACGGTCAGCTCGGAGGCGAGCTGCTCGGCCTCCTCCATGTACTGGGTGGTCAGCAGTACCGTCACCCCGTCGCCGACCAGCCGCTTGACCTCGGCCCACACCTCGTTGCGGGTGCGCGGGTCGAGACCGGTGGTGGGCTCGTCCAGGTACAGCACGGCCGGGCGGCCGATCATCGAGGCGGCCAGGTCGAGCCGGCGGCGCATCCCGCCGGAGTAGGTGCCCGCCGGGCGCCGGGCGGCCTCGGTGAGCGAGAACCGCTCCAGCAGCCCGTCGGCGCGGGACCGCGCCTCCTTGCGGGGCAGATCCAGCAGCCGCCCGATCAGATACAGGTTCTCCCAGCCGGAGAGCTTCTCGTCCACGGAGGCGTACTGCCCGGTCAGCCCGATCACCCGGCGCAGCTGCCGGGGCTGGCGGACCACGTCGTACCCGGCGACGGTGGCGTGGCCCGCGGTCGGTGCGAGCAGCGTGGACAGGACGCGCACCAGCGTGGTCTTGCCGGCCCCGTTCGGCCCGAGCACCCCCATCACGGTTCCCTCGGCCACGTCCAGGTCGACACCGTCCAGGGCCTTGGTCTCCCCGTAGTGCTTGACCAGTCCCCGCACGGTCACGGCGCTTCCCGCGCCCCCCGTTCCCTTGTCGTTTCGCGTCATGGCCCAGACGATTCCAGCGGCCACCGACAAAGCCCCGACATCCCGCCGACAGCGTTGCCGACATCCCGCCGACACCCCGTGCCGCCTGCCCGGGACCGGCCCCGGGCAAGGCGACGGCCCGCCGACGGGGGAAGATCGGCGGGCCGTCGCGGTGGTGCGGCAGTGGCTCACAGGGGTGTACGGCAGTGGCTCCCGGCACCCGGGCGGGGGTCAGTGCACGGAGTGCTCCTCCTGCGGGAAGGACCCGGCGACCACGTCCTCGGCGAACGCCTTGGCCGCCCCGGTCATCACGTCCCGCAGGTTCGCGTACTGCTTGACGAACTTCGGCACCCGCCCGCCGGTCAGCCCGAGCATGTCGGTCCACACCAGCACCTGGGCGTCGGTCTCCGGGCCCGCGCCGATACCGACGGTCGGGATGTGCAGCGTCCGGGTGACCTCGGCGGCCAGCTCGGCCGGCACCAGCTCCAGGACCACCGCGAAGGCGCCCGCGTCCTGGACGGCCTTGGCGTCCCGCAGCAGCTGCTGCGCGGCCTCCTCGCCGCGGCCCTGCACCCGGTAGCCCATGGCGTTCACCGACTGCGGGGTCAGCCCGATGTGGGCCATCACGGGGATGCCGGACTCCACCAGCAGCTCGATCTGCCGGTGCGAGCGCTCGCCGCCCTCCAGCTTCACGGCGCCCACCCCGGCCTCCTTCACCAGCCGGGTCGCCGAGCGCAGCGCCTGCACGGGACCCTCCTGGTAGGAGCCGAACGGCAGGTCGCCGACGATCAGGGCGCGCGAGGTGCCCCGGACGACGGCGCCGGCCAGCATCGTCATCTCGTCGAGGGTGACGGGCACGGTGGTCTCGTACCCGAGGTGGCAGTTGCCCGCGGAGTCGCCGACGAGCATCACGGGAATGCCGGCCTCGTCGAACACGGACGCGGTCATCGCGTCGTACGCGGTGAGCATGGGCCACTTCTCGCCCCGCTCCTTGGCGAGCGCGATGTCGCGGACAGTGATGCGGCGTGTGCCCTTGCCCCCGTACAGCGTCTTGCCGCCGGAGGAGGAACCGGGCGTCCCGGTCTGGGCAGCCGAAAGCTGCGTCATGGATCCGTCTCCCAACACGTCATCTCGAGGCGCCCTGACGGCGTCCCCGGACCACGTCCATGGTGGCACCTCCGCCGGAAGAGGGCCAGAGGCACCCCCGTGAGCTCCGCCCCCGCCGTGGCGCGCCGCTCCGGAGGGGGCCGTGCGGTGCAATGACGGGGCAAGTTCTCGGCAAAGCCTTTCCGATACGAGACGGTTCCGTATCGGAAATCACTAGGGTGGATCCCATGACTTCTCCTGCCGCCCCCGCCCGCCGGGTCCCGGAAGCCGTCCACCGGCGCCGCTGGGCGATCCTCGGCGTGCTGATGCTGAGCCTGCTGATCGTCGTCCTGGACAACTCGATCCTGAACGTCGCCATCAAGACGATCTCGACGCCCGCCCCCACCGGTCTCGGCGCCACGCAGAGCGAGCTGGAGTGGGCGATCAACTCCTACACCCTGGTCTTCGCGGGCCTGCTGTTCTCCGCGGGCCTGCTCGGCGACCGGCTCGGCCGCAAGAAGGTGCTGGTCGGCGGGCTCGCGGTGTTCGGCATCGGCTCGGCGCTCGCCGCGTTCTCCGGCACCCCGGCCGAGCTGATCGGCTTCCGCGCGGTGATGGGCCTGGGCGCCGCCTTCGTCATGCCGGCCACCCTCGCGGTGCTGATGAACGTCTTCGAGCGCGACGAGCAGCCCAAGGCCATCGGCATCTGGGCGGGCGGCGTCGGACTCGCCATCGCCGTCGGGCCGATCACCGGCGGACTGCTGCTCGAGCACTTCTGGTGGGGCTCGGTCTTCCTGGTGAACGTCCCCATCGTGGTCCTCGGCATCGGCCTGATGCTGTGGCTGGTGCCCGACTCCCGCGACCCCGCCCCGGGCCGGATCGACCCACTGGGGGTCGTACTGTCCGTGGCCGGCCTGGTCCTGCTGGTCTACGGCATCATCAAGGGCGGCCAGCTCGCCGACTTCGGCGATTCCGTCGTGCTCGGCGCCATCGGCGGCGGACTCGCCGTGCTCGCCGCGTTCGTGATCGCCGAGAAGCGCAGCGACCACCCGTCCATCGACATGGGCTACTTCAGGAACAAGGTGTTCTCGGCGGCGATCGTCGCCATCGCCCTGGTGTTCTTCGCGCTGATGGGCGTGACCTTCTTCGCGGTCTTCTACACCCAGAGCGTGCGCGGCTACTCGCCGCTGGAGACCGGCCTGCTGATGCTGCCCCTGGCCGCCGCGCAGATGGTCTTCGCCCCGCGCGCCCGGCTGCTGGTGGACCGCTTCGGCAACAAGGCCACCACCACCGCGGGACTGGTGGTCCTCGCGGCGATGCTGGCCGCGTTCGCCCTGCTGGACCGCGACACCCCGATCTGGCTCCTCGAAGTGATCTTCTTCCTGATGGGCGCCGGCATGGCGCACGTGATGACCCCGGTGAGCGTCGTCATCATGCAGGCCCTGCCCCGCGAGAAGGCCGGCTCCGCCTCCGCGCTGAGCAACACGTTCCGCCAGGTCGGCGGCGCCCTCGGCATCGCCGTCCTCGGCTCGGTGCTGTCCACCGCCTACCGCGGCGCCGTCCAGGACGACCTCGCGGTGCTGCCGCCCGCCGCCCGGCACGCGGCCGGCGAGTCCATCGAGGCCACGCTGGCCGTCGCGGAGCGGCTCGGCCCGCGCGCCGGTGCCCTCGTCGACGCGGCCGACAGCGCCTTCCTGCACGCCATGCACGTCACGGCGCTGTGGGGCGCGGGTGTCGCGGTGCTCGGCGCGGTCGTCGTCGCCGTGTTCCTGCCCGGCCGCACGGCGGACCCCCCGGTCGAGGACGAGGAACAGCGGCTGGTGTCCACAACGGAGTCCACCGGGGACTGACACCGGGCCGGGGGAGTTCCGCGGGGGAGCAGGGGACGAAAACCTCCGGGCGGTGGCGTGCCGCCACCGCCGACCGGGGAGAATCGTCGTCCCGCCACCGAAAGGACGTCACGACGTGGACCTGGCCGGCACCGGCCCCCGGCAGGGCGGCCCCGCGCGGGGCCGCCCCCGCAGCGAGGCGGTCGAACACGCCATCATCGAGGGGGTGATGAAGCTCCTGGAGGACGGCGTGCCGCTCGCCGAACTCTCCATCGAGCGCATCGCCCGCACCGCGGGCGTCGGCAAGGCCACCATCTACCGGCGCTGGAGCGGCAAGGAGCAGCTCTTCGTCGACGTCATGCGGGCCGCCGAACCCCCGGACCCCGAACTCCCCGGCACCTCCATGCGCGACGACCTGGTGGTGCTGCTGGAGTCCCTGCGGCTGCGCGGCCTGGCCGGCCGGACCTCGGCGATCCTGCACAACGTCCGCGCCCAGATGAAGAGCAGCCCCCACCTGTGGGCCGCCTACCACGACACCGTCATCGAGCCGCGCCGCCGGGTGGGCCTGGAGGTGCTGCGCCGGGGCCGCGACAACGGCGAACTGCGCGCCGACGTCGACCTGGAACTGCTCAACGACGTCGTCGTGGGCCCCGTCCTCGTCCGCACGGTGCTGCGGCCCGACGCGGACCTCCCCGCCGACCTCGCCGAACGGGTGGTCGACACGCTGCTCGAAGGGCTGCGCCCGGCCGGCGGCTGACCGCGGTCACCATGTGCGCGTTTCGTCACAGAAGACGCTTTCGCGACCCCGCCCCGGAACTGCCCGCGCGATCCGCCACGTCCTCGCTCCCGTACGGCCGCCGCGCGCGGCGGGAAAGGAACCGATCATCCCCTAGGGTCTTACGGACACGGGGGCGACGGTGTGCACGGCAGGTTGTGAGGCGACGGTATGGCGCAGCAGGCGTACATGACGGAGACGGACGACGGACATCAGGGTCCCCAGCACCCTGCCTCCCCGCTTCGGCGCCTGTTGCACCGGCTGGGCGGGGCGCTGCGGGGCGACCGCGGGATCTGGCGCCGGGGCTGGGTCGTGGCCGTGTGCGCACTTCTCGTGGCCCTGGTGATGCTGGCGCACGCCCACATCCCCAACCGCGTCGGCAACCTGGGAAGTCTGGTCGAGACGTTCCTGCCGTGGCTGGGGCTGGCCGTCCCGGTGCTGGTCGTCCTCGCCCTGGTGCGCAGGTCGGCGACGGCGGTGCTCGCGACGATCCTGCCGGTGGTCGTCTGGCTGAACCTGTTCGGCGGTCTGCTCAGCGACAAGAACGCCGCCGGCGGCGACCTCACGGTGGCCACCCACAACGTCAACGCCGACAACCCCGACCCGTCCGGCACCGCCCGGGACGTGGCCGCCTCGGGCGCGGACGTGCTGGCGCTGGAGGAGCTCAAGGCGTCCGCGGTGCCGACGTACCGGACGGCGCTGTCGGGGACGTACAAGTACCACGCGGTGGTCGGCACGGTCGGGCTGTGGAGCAAGTACCCGCTCAGCGAGGTGCGGTCGGTGGACATCCGGCTGGGCTGGAAGCGTGCGATGCGCGCCACGGTGGACGCCCCGGCCGGGCGGGTCGCGGTCTACGTCGCCCATCTGCCCTCGGTACGGGTGAAGCTGGAGGCCGGCTTCACGGCCCGTCAGCGCGACAAGAGCGCCGACGCGCTGGGCGAGGCCATCGCCGGCGAACCGCTGGAGAACGTCGTCCTGCTCGGCGACCTCAACGGCACGATGAACGACCGCTCCCTGAAGGCCGTCACCTCCCAGATGCGGTCCACGCAGGGCGCGGTGGGCAGCGGCTTCGGCTTCAGCTGGCCCGCGTCGTTCCCGATGGCCCGGATCGACCAGATCCTGGTGAAGGGCGCCGAACCGGAGAGTTCCTGGACCCTCCCGCCGACCGGGAGCGACCACCTGCCGATAGCGGCACGGGTGAAGGTCGCGACCGCGCGCGACTGACGGCGCGGGACTGACGGCGCGGGACTGACGGCGCGGGGCGGACGCGTCCCGGCAGGAGCGCGCGCGGTGCGGTCCGCGCCCGCGGACGGCCCCGCGCTTCAGGGGGGACGAACCGGCAGGACGGCGGCGGACGAACCGGCAGGACGGGGGGGGGGGGGGGGGGGGGGGGGGGGGGGGCCCCCCCCCCCCCCCCCGGGGCGGGCCCCCCCCCCCCCCCCCCCCCCCCCCCCCCCCCCCGGGCGCGCGCCCCCCCCCCCCCCCCCCCCCCCCCCCGCCGCGGCCCCCCCCCGCCCCCCCCC
>NZ_JBITSH010000003.1:0-110640 GCF_044540535.1 Streptomyces sp. NPDC085937
ACAGCGGGTCCGGGGGCGGGTTAACCCTGGGGCGGCGGGGGGGGCCCCCCCCGGGGGCCCCCCCCCCCGGGGGGGGGCGGGGGGGGGGGGGGCCCGCGCCGGGCCCGGCCGTCCGCCGTTCCGTCTCCGTCCGCGACCGGCCGGCGAACCTTGGGACGCGACCGCCCGGCGGCCCGACACACCGTCAAAACAACCGCACCCCCTCGACGGCTGACATTGAAAATGATTACCGTTATCGTGTCCAGTGCGACGGCCCGGCCCCTCCCGCAGGGGTCCTGTCGGGCTGCCGCAACATGGCGACCGCGCCTCAGGACACGGCACGAAAAGGGGAGTTGTGGCTCATCTGCTGGTGGTCGAGAGCTGGGTCGGATCGATGAGCAGGCTGCTGCCACGGGCGATACAGGAGGGTGGACACACGTTCACGTTCCTCACCCGCGACCTGCACCACTACCTGCGTACGGCGTCCGAGGGCGCGGCGCACCCGCTGCTCGGGGCCCGCAACGTGATCACGGCGGACACCAACGACCCGGACGCCCTGCTGCCGCTCGTCGCGCGGCTGCACGAGGTGCTCGGGTTCGACGGCGTGCTCACGTCCTGCGACTACTACCTGCCGACGGCGGCGCTCGCGGCCGAGCGGCTCGGACTGCCCGCGCCGGACGCCGCGGCGGTGCGGGACGCCTGCCGCAAGGACACGACGCGGCGCGTGCTGGAGGAGGCCGGGGTGCCCGGTCCTCGGTTCGCGGTGCACGAGGAATGGGCGCGGATCGCCGCGGCGGCGCGGGACATCGGCTACCCGTTGGTCGTCAAGCCCGTCGACCTGTGTGCGGGGATGTACGTGCGACGGGTGGACGACGAGGCCCAACTCGCCGCCGCGGTGGCCGCGCTGGCCGACTTCCCGGTCAACGCGCGCGGTCAGCGGCGGGCTCCGGCGGTGCTGCTGGAGGAGCTGCTGGACGGGCCGGAGGTGAGTGTCGAGACCGTGTCGCACGCGGGCGCGGTCCAGGTGGTGGGGGTGACCGACAAGAGCATCGGCGGCGCGCCCGCGTTCATCGAGACCGGCCACATGTTCCCCGCCGCGCTGACGGCCGCCGAGGCCGACGACGCGGTGCGGACCGCGACGGACGCGCTCAAGGCGCTGGGTCTCACGGAGGGCGTCGTCGCGCACACCGAGATCAAGCTGACCCCGGCGGGAGCGCGCGTGGTAGAGGTCAACCCCCGGCCCGCCGGCAACCGCATCACCGAACTCGTCCGCCGTGTCACCGGTGTCGACCTCGTCGCGGCCTTCGTGGACGTCTCGCTGGGCCGCGCTCCCGATCTGCGGCGCACCGACACGGGACTGCGGTCCGCCGCCGTCGGCTTCCTCGTGCCGGAGTCCACCGGCACGCTCACGGCGCTGGACGGAACCGGACTCCGGTCGCTGCCGGACGTGCTGGAGGTGGAGCTCGCCGAGCCGGGACGGCAGGTGAGGGCGGCGGGCAGCAACAACGAGTACCTCGGGCACGTCATGGTGGGCGACCCGGAGGGGTCCGGCGCCCGGGCCAGGGTCGAGAGCCTGCTCGGCGAGCTGCGGTCCGGGCTGGTGATCCGATGACCACCGTCGATCCGTTGACCACCGCCGGTCCGACGACCGGCGCCGACCCGGCGACCATCGTCCGCCGGGCGACTCCGGCCGAGCGGACGGCCGCGGTCCCTGCGACGATCCCCGGCAGCCTGGCGTCCGCCGGCGCGACGACGTACGAGACGCTCCTGGCGCGGGTCCGCGGCGGAGCGCTCGGGCCGGATCCGGCGGCGCTGCGCATCGCCGTGGCGTTCACGACGCGGCAGGCCGTGCGGCACGACGGGCGGGGCACCGGCTACCGCAACGAGGTGCTCGGGCTGCGTCTCGGCGAGGCCGTCGGCAGTTGCGCGGTGGAACCGGGCACGCTCTCCGACACCGTGGTCGAGGAGTGTGCCGGCGCGGGCGTGGACCGGCTGCTCGCGCATCCGCTGGCCCCGGTGCGCGTGGCCGCCCTGGACGCCTACCTGATGCACGTCACCCCGCACTCACCGGCCCACGGGGCGCTGCCGGTGCCGGTGCCGGCCGGCAGCTCGCTGGAGAAGTCACGGGCCCGGGCGCGTGCGGTCGTCGGGCTGCTCGACCTGCCGCCGGGATCCACGGTGCTCGTGGTCGGCGTGGTCAACTCCCTGCTGGAGGCCCTGCGGAACCGCCACCTGGCGTACGTGCCCTGCGATCTCAAGGGCGGCGTCACCGAATGGGGCGAGCCCGTGGTCACCGACGCGTGCGCCGAGGCGGGCCGCTGTGACGCGCTGCTCGTCTCCGGGATGACCCTGGGCAACGGGACGTTCGAGCCGTTGCGGCGGCACGCGCTGGAGCACGGCAGGCAACTGGTGGCGTTCGCGCAGACGGGCAGTGCCGTGCTGCCCCGCTTCCTGGGCCACGGGGTGAGCGCGGTGTGCGCGGAGCCGTACCCCTTCTTCTGGCTGGACGGCGGTCCGAGCACGCTCCACCACTACCGCGCCGACCGTCGGGGAGGCGTCGGGTGACCGCCACCGTCGCTCCGGCGGCCCCTCCCACCGCCCGTCCGGAACTGCTGACCCTCCTCGGCCGCACCCCCGTCGTCCGTGTCACCACCGGTCTGCCGCACGCGCACCCGGGGTTCTGGGCGAAGCTCGAAGGGCTGTCGGCCGGCGGGATGAAGGCACGGCCCGCCGTGTCGATGCTGCTGGACGCCCGCGAACGCGGCGACCTGCGTCCTGGCGCACCGGTGGTGGAGTCGACGTCCGGCACGCTCGGGCTCGGCCTCGCCTTCGCGGGGCAGGCCCTCGGGCACCCCGTCGTCCTGGTGGGCGACGGCGAACTGGAGCCGTCCATGCGGCAGTTGTTGCGGGCCCACGGGGTGCGGCTGGAGATCGTGGACCGTCCCGTCGCACGGGGCGGCTGGCAGGCGGCCCGGCTGGCCCGGCTCCGGGAGCTGCTGGCCGAGTTGCCGGGAGCGTACTGGCCTGATCAATACAACAACCCTGGCAACAGCGCCGGTTACGCCTCGCTCGCCGCCGAACTGGCCGTGCAGCTCGACCACCTGGACATCCTCGTGTGCAGCGTCGGCACCGGCGGGCACAGCGCGGGGCTGATCGGTCCGTTACGACGTCACTGGCCCGCGCTGCGGCTGATCGGCGTGGACTCCACCGGCTCCACGATCTTCGGGCAGCCCGCCCGGCCGCGGCTGATGCGCGGGCTGGGCAGCAGCATCCACCCGCGCAACGTCGCCTACGACGCGTTCGACGAGGTGCACTGGATCGGCCCGGCGGAAGCCGTGGACAGTTGCCGGCGGCTCGCCTCCGGCAGTTTCGTCACCGGCGGCTGGAGCACCGGCGCCGTCGCCCGGGTCGCCGCCTGGGCGGCCCGCGTCCACCCGGGCGCGGTCGTCGCCACCGTCTTCCCCGACGGCCCGCACCGCTACCTCGGCACCGTCTACGACGACGATTTCACCTCCGCCCACGGCCTCGACCCCGCCACCGCGGCCACCCGCCCCGTGGAGATCCCGCACCCCCGCGCCGCCGAGGCCATCGGCTGGGCGCGCTGCACCCGTGTCACCGACCCCTTGAAGACCGCACCCCCCGCAGGGAGGACCCCGTGAAGGCCGCGACGCGCACCGTGCGGCTCGAACTCACCGAGCCGCTGCGCATATCCCGTGCGACGATGTCCGCCCGCGAGGCCGTGTGGCTGAGCGTCGAACACGACGGCGCCACCGGTCACGGCGAGGCCGTCACCAGCGTCTACTACGGCTTGGACGCCGCGGGCCTGCAGCGGTGGTTCACCGACGCCGCCAGGGACCTGACGCGCTACGCCGATCCGGTGAGCGCCCTGGAGTCGCTGCGCGCCGGTGAGCTGGCCGGCGGGGCCACTCCCCCGGCGGTGCGCGCCGCCGTGGAGTCCGCGCTGCTCGACCTCACCGGGGTTCTCGCGGGTCTGCCGGTGCACCGGCTTCTGGGCTTCCCCCGGGTTCCGGTGGCCGCCACCGCCCGCACCATCGGCATCACCTCGCCGCTCGAGGCGGCGGCGCGGGCGAGGTCGCTGACGGCCCGCGGTTTCGGCATCCTGAAGGTCAAGGCGGGCTGCCCCGACCCGGAGGACGACGTCGAGCGCCTCCGTGTCGTCCGGGACGCCGCGCCCCGCGCCCGGCTGCTCCTCGACCCCAACGGTGCCTGGACCACCCGTCAGGCCGCCTCGCTCCTGCCCCGCTTCGCCGACCTCGGCGTCGAGGCCGTCGAACAGCCCGTCGCCCCCGGCGATCCCGAGGCGCTCGCCGCACTCGCCGAACGCTCGCCGCTGCCCGTCGTCGCCGACGAGGACGCCGTCGGTCCGGAGGACGTACGCCGGCTCGCCGGACGCGTCCACGGGGTGAACGTCAAGCTCGCCAAGTGCGGCGGTGTGCACGCGGCCCTGCGTATCGCCGAAACCGTCGCCGGGAGCGGTACCGAGCTGATGCTGGGGTGTCTGACGGCCAGCAGCCTCGGCATCGCGCCCGCGGTGCATCTGGCCGGGCGGGCCCGCTGGACCGACCTCGACGGGCATCTGCTGCTGGCCCACGACCCGTGGACCGGCATCGGCGGCGAGGACGGGTACGTACGGCCAAGTGGCCTGCCGGGGCTGGGCGTCGCGCCACGAGGCGTGCGCCACCGCGCCGGGGGGCCGGTGGGTGTGTCGTGAGGACCTGGCAGGAGATACGCCGCTTCCCGCTCGCGGTCCAGTTGCTGCTGGTCAACCAGTTCGGTGTGAACACCGGCTTCTACCTGCTGATCCCCTACCTCGCCACCCACCTCACCGAGGACCTCGGCATGTCGGCCGCCCTCGTCGGCATGGTCCTCGGTGTCCGCACCCTCAGCCAGCAGGGCCTGTTCGTCGTGGGCGGGTCCGCCGCCGACCGGCTCGGTGCCCGGGGTGTGATCATCGCCGGCTGCGCGCTGCGCACCGTCGGGTTCGCCCTGTTCGCGCTCGGGGACGGCCTGGCGGTGCTGCTGTCCGCGTCCGTGCTCAGCGGCTTCGCCGGGGCGTTGTTCAACCCCGCCGTGCGCGCCTACCTCGCGCAGGAGGCGGAGGGGCGCAGGGCGGAGGCGTTCGCGTTGTTCAACGTGTTCGCCGCCACGGGTGCGCTGGCCGGGCCGCTGCTGGGCAGCGCGTTGCTGCTGGTGGACTTCCGCACCTCGGCCCTGACCGCCGCAGGAATCTTCGCCGTCCTCACCGTCGCCCAGGTCATGGTGCTGCCCGCCCGCACGACCGGGCCGCGTGCCGGGACGGTGTCGGCGGACTGGCGGGAGGTCCTCGGCAACCGGGCGTTCCTCGCCTTCGCGCTCGCCATGGTCGGCATGTTCACCCTGGAGAGCCAGTTGTATCTGCTGCTGCCCGACGGCGCGCGGCGGGCCACCGGCTGGGACGGCTCCGCCGGGCTCGTCCTCCTCGTGGGCACCGTCGCCCACCTGTCCCTGCAGCTGCGGGTCACCCGCGCCTTGAAGCGGCGGGGGCACCGGGGGCTCTGGGTCGTCGCGGGCCTCGCCCTGATGGCGCTTGCGTTCCTGCCGCCGGCCCTGGCCTCGGGCGCCTCCGGGGGGCCGGACGGTGTCGTGGACGGGGCGCTGCGTGTGCTGCCCGTGCTGACGGGGGCGCTGCTGCTGAGCCTCGGGGTGATGGTGGCACAGCCGTTCGTGATGGAGCTGATTCCCGACTTCGGCCGCGCGGGGCTGACGGGCACGTACTTCGGGGTCTTCTACGTCGTCTCGGGTGTGGCGGCGGCCGTGGGCAACACCGTCGTCGGCTGGGCCATGGACACGGCCGGGCACAGCGGCGCGGCATGGCTGCCGTGGGCGTGCTGTGCGCTGTTCGGGCTGGCGTCGGCCCTGGCGGTGGCCAGGCTGCGCCGGACAGGGGCGCTGCCCGCGTCGCCTAAGTCCGCCGTGCCTGCGACGGCTTGAGGGAGGAGAGACCGGCATGACTGTTCCGTCCGACGGGCGTAGCCGCAACCTGCTCACGGACCGTCCCGAGCTGTACGAGGCCCGCTTCCCCGATCCCGGCCGGCTGGCCGGGCGGTGGGCGGAGGACTGCCTGCGACGGCACGACGCGGGGCCGCGCGTGCTGGACGTGGGCTGCGGCACCGGGCGCGACGCCGCCCACCTGCACGGTGCGGGACGCCGGGTGACCGCGGCGGACCTGTCCGAGCGGATGCTCGCCCACGCCCGCCTCCATCACCCGGGGCCCCGTTACGTGCGCGCCGATCTGCACGGATTCGACCTCGGACGGGCCGCGTTCGACGCCGTCGTGTGCCTTGACAGCGCTCTGCTGTACTGCCACACCAACGAGCAGCTCGACCGCTTCCTGTCCTCCTGCCGACGGGCGCTGGACCGCGGCGGCCTGTTGGTGGCGGAGATGCGCAACGGCGCCTACTTCCTCGGGCGTTCGGACCTGCTCGGCTCCCCCGCCGTCGCCGCGTTCGACTGGCGGGGCACCGTCCACCGGTCCGTCACCACGCTCACCGTGGACCGGACGGCCCAGCTCCTGCGCCGGGTCCGCGTGTGGCACGCGGACGACGGCGCCGAGCCCGTCGAGGAGCGTACGGCGTGGCGGCTTCTGTTCCCGCAGGAGCTGCGCCACCTCCTGGCCTTCCACGGCTTCGAGGTCCTGGAACTGCACGACGGACCGGGCCCGCGCACCGAACCGCCCTGGCGCGAGGGGCTGCTCCCCGGCCGCACCGCCGACGCCGACCGGCTGCACGTCGTGGCCCGCCTGACCCAGCCCTGACATCTGCCTCCGCGTCCGTCTCCGGGCACCACCGACCATCGACCACACACCCGCAAGGACATCCCCATGCACGAAGGAACAACTCTCCCGTTGCCCCAGGACCGCTTCGCGGGCCTGCGACGACGCGGCTTCCTCGCCGCCACCGGCGCCGCCTCCCTCGGCGCGCTCTCCCTGGCCGGCTGCGGCGGCCCCGGAGACGACAGTGACCCCGAGCCGGGCGGCAGGCCGAAGCGCGGCGGCCGGCTGCGCGCCGCGTTCGCGGGCGGCGGCGCCAGTGAGACGCTCGACCCGCACCGGGCCAACCTGTTCGCCGACGCGGCCCGCGCCAAGGCGCTCTTCGACAAACTCGCCGACTACGGCCCCGATCTGTCCGCCCGGCCGCGCCTCGCGGAGCGGTGGGAGCCCAACACGACCCTGGATCGCTGGCAGGTCACCCTGCGGGAGGCGACCTTCCACGACGGCAGACCGGTCACCGCCGAGGACGTCCTCCACAGTTACCGTCGTATCGCGGATCCCGGGGAGTCCTTCCGGGCCCGGGCCTCCCTGGAACCCGTCGACCTGGACGCGAGCCGTGCCACGGGCCGGCGGACCGTCGAGTTCGTCCTCAAGCGGCCCACCGCCGAATTCCCCAACGTCCTGGCCGCGTTCGGCGCGTACGTCGTGCCCGCGCACGCGTCCGACTTCGACCGGAACCCGGTCGGCTCCGGCCCCTTCCGCTTCGTGTCGTTCACCCCGGGCCGCTCGGCCGTCTTCCGCCGCTACGACGACCACTGGGACGGCGCCCCGTACCTGGACGAGGTCGAGTTCGTCGTCGCCAACGACGAGTCGGCCCGTGTCAACGCCCTGCTCGGCGGACAGGTCGAGTACGCCCACGAGCTCGCCCCGACGACCGCCCGCGCCCACGAGGACCAGGGCCGGATCAGGATCGTGCGGCTGCGGAACAGCGCCATGCAGGCGTTCTGCATGAAGACCGACCGGCCGCCCTTCGACGACGTACGGGTACGCCGGGCGTTCTTCCTGATCGCCGACCGGCGGGAACTCGTCGACGCCGCGCTGTCCGGTGCCGGCGAGACGGGCAACGACCTGTTCGGCAAGGGCTACGAGTACTACGCCGACGGTCTGCCGCAGCGCGAACAGGACCTGGACAAGGCCAGGTTCCTGCTCGAGCAGGCGGGTGCCGCGGACCTGCGGGTCACCCTCGACACCTCTGCCGTCGCCGCCGGTTTCACCGAGGCCGCGAGTGTCTTCCGCGACCAGGCGAAGCGGGCGGGAGTCACGGTCGACGTGCGGATGGGCGGCAAGGACACGTACTGGAGCGACGTCCTCGACCGCGGCACCCTCTGCTGCTACCGCTCCGGCGCCATGCCGATCGAGTCCCACTTCTCGCAGCGCCTGCTCACCGACTCCACCACCAACGCCACCCGGTGGCGGCACCGGGACTTCGACGCGCTGTACCGGCAGGCGCAGTCCACCCGCGACCGGCGGGAACGCGGCGCCGTCTACGAGCGGATGCAGCGCCGTCTGTACTCCGAGGGCGGGTTCCTCGTCTGGGGGTTCGCCGACTGGATCATCGGAACCGCGCGCACGGTGCGGGGGGTCGCGACGGACGCGCCGGCCAACACCCTCGACTGGGCGCGCTTCGACACGGTGTGGCTCGCGTGAGCGGACTGCGCTCCTTCGTCGCCCGGCGGCTGCTCCTCGGTGTGCTGCAGATCGTGGCCGTGGTGCTGCTGGTCTTCGCACTCACCGAGGCGCTGCCGGGCGACGCCGCCGTCGCCCTCGCCGGTGACCAGCCGGACCCGGCCCGCATCGAGGCGATCCGCACGGCCATGGAGCTGGACCGGCCCGCGTGGGAGCGGCTGGCGGACTGGACGGTGGGCCTGCTCCACGGGGACTTCGGCACCTCCCTGACCTCGGGGCGTCCGGTCGGCCGGTACCTCGCCGACGGCTTCGGTCCCACCCTGCTGCTGGCCGCGCTCACCGTGGTGCTGCTGGTGCCGGCCGGGCTGGGTCTGGGGGTGCTCGCCGCCCGGTACGAGGGCCGCGCGGTCGACCGGCTGATCAGCTCGGTGACGCTCGCGGTGTACGCGGTGCCCGAGTTCGCCCTGGGGGTGCTGCTGATCACGGTGTTCGCGCTGCGGCTGGGCTGGCTGCCGCCGACCGCGGTCGGCCACGGCACGGACCTGCTCGGCCGGCCGGAAGTGCTCGTCCTGCCCGTCGTCGTACTGCTCGCCCGGCCCGTGTGCTCCCTGGTCCGGCTGGTGCGCGCCGGCATGATCGACGCGCTGGCCTCCCCGTACGTGGCGCAGGCCCTCCGGTACGGCGTCCCGGGCGTCCGCGTGCGCTTCCTGCACGCGCTGCCGCACGCGCTGGTGCCCGCGGTCCAGCAGTTGGCCCGGACGATCGACTGGCTGCTGTGCGGGGTCGTGGTCGTGGAGACGCTGTTCGTGATCCCGGGGCTCGGCACCGTTCTCCTCGGCGCCGTGGGTGAGCGCGACATTCCTGTCGTGCAAGGGCTGGCGGTGGTGTTCGGTGTGGTGACCGTCGTGCTGAACCTGGGGGCCGACCTGGTGGCGCACCGGCTCGCCCCGCGTGCGGGGGTGGCGGCGTGAACAGTGTTCGACATGCGCGGACGGGCCGCTTCGCGCTGGGGGCCGCGATCGTCACCGTGCCGGTGGTGCTCGCCCTGCTGGGGCCCGTCCTCGCGGGCGAACCCGGCCCGCGGGCCGCGTCGTTCGCCGAGGGCGGCGGGCACCTGTTCGGCACCGACTTCGTCGGCCGTGACGTCGGGTACCAGGTGCTGCACGGCGGGCGGCCGGTCGTGCTGACCGCGCTCGCCGCCTCCGCCCTGGCCTACCTCGTGGCACTGCCGATCGGCCTGGCCGGCGCGCTCACCCGCCGGCGGTGGCTGGAGGAACTGCTGATGCGGCCGCTGGACGTCCTGCTCGCCGTGCCGTCACTGCTGATGATCCTGCTGGTCGCCACCGTGTTCTCGCCCGGAGCCGTGGGGCTCGCGCTGCTGGTCGCGGTCGTCAACGTGCCGGACGCGGCCCGGCTGGTACGGGCGACGGCGACGGAGATCGCGGCACGCCCGGCGGTGGAGGCCCTGCGGATGCAGGGGGAGACGTGGTGGCGCGTCGCCGTCGGCCATGTCGGCCGTTCCATGGTGCGCACGTTGGCCGCCGACGCCGGTACCCGGCTCACGGGTGTGCTGTACCTGGTAGCCACGGCGGCGTTCCTCGGCGTCGGAGCGGCGCCCGACGCCGCCGACTGGGCCGTCATGGTCGACCGGAACCGGACCGGGCTGTTCGTGCAGCCCTGGGCCGTGGTCGTGCCCGCGCTGTTGATCGTCGCCCTCACCACGGGGACCAACCTGCTGTTCGACGCGGCACTGGACAAGGGCGAGCGGGGGTACGGCCGCGCGTCGGTGCCCGAGTCGGGGTCCGCGTCGGTGTCCATGTCGGTGTCCGTGTCGGAGACGGCCGGTCGCATTCCGGAAGGTCGCACAGGGAAGGAGACGCGTCCGTGAAGCACGACAGCGACGTCGACGAGGGGCCCGTGGCCGAGGTGAGTGGCCTGCGCGTGGAGATCGGCGGCAGGGCGATCGTCGACGGGGTCTCCTTCAGGGTGCTGCCCGGCAAGATCACTGCGCTGGTGGGTGCCTCCGGCAGCGGCAAGACGACGACGGGACTGGCCCTGCTCGGCTCGTACCCGCACGGCGCCCGGGTCACCGGCGAGGTGCGGGTGGCCGCCGGGGAGCGGGTCGGCCACATCCCCCAGCATCCGGCGACCGTGCTCGCGCCGGCCCGGCGTATCGACGCCCTGCTCACCGACATCGCCCGGCCACGGGTGCGCCATCTGCCGCGCGGGCGGCGCCGGGCGGCGGCCCGCACGCTGGTGGTGCGGGCACTCGCCGACGCGCAGATCCCGGACGCGGAGCATCTGTTGCGCCGGTACCCGCATCAGTTGTCCGGTGGTCAGCAGCAACGTGCCGTGCTCGCCCAGGCCCTGCTGCTCGGCTCGCGGATCGTCGTCGCCGACGAACCCACGACGGGGCAGGACAGCCTGACCAAGGGCCGTGTCGTCGAGCAGCTCGCGGCCGTCGCGGCCCGCGGCATCGCCGTGGTGCTGCTCAGCCACGACCTGGAGGTCGTCCGGGCGCTCGCCGACGAGGTGGTGGTCATGCGGGCGGGCAAGATCGTCGAGTCGGGCCCCTCCCCGCGCGTGTGGGCGGCTCCACGCCATGCGTGGACACGTGAACTGCTGCGGTCGGGCAAGGAGTTGCCCTCCTTCGAGGACGCGTTGCGCGTCGGGCCTCCCGCACTGAGCGTGCGCGGGCTGACGGCGCGGCATCGCGGCGCGCGGTCCGCCGCCTCCACCACCGTCGTGCTGCGTGTGCCCGAGCTCGATCTGGGGGCCGGGGAGTGTCTGGCCGTGGTCGGCAGGTCCGGGAGCGGAAAGACCACCCTTGCCCGCTGTCTCGCCGGTCTGCACCGCGGCCACGACGGCGAGGTCCTGCTCGACGGCACGCCGCTCCCCCGCAGCCTGCGCGACCGCCACCGCGCCCAACTCGCCGCCGTGCAGTACGTGTTCCAGGACGCGCAGGCCTCCTTCGACGAGCACCGGTCCGTGCTGCACCAGGTGGCCCGCAGCGCGGTACGTCTGCGCGGGGCCGACGCGGAGACGGCGCGGCGGGAGGCCCTGGCCACCACGGCCCGCCTCGGTCTGCCGGAAGACCTGGTCCGTCGCCGGCCGGGCGGTCTCTCCGGTGGCGAACTCCAGCGTGCCGCCCTGGCCCGTGCCCTGCTGGCCCGCCCCCGCGTGCTGCTGTGCGACGAGATCACCTCCGGCCTCGACATGGTCACCCGCCGGGACATCCTGCGGACCCTGACGGAACTGGTCCGGGAGCGCGCCGACATGAGCGTGGTCCTGATCACCCACGACCTGGAGACAGCGGCCCTCGCGCATCGCCTCGCCGTCCTGGACGCGGGAGAGGTCGTCGAACAGGGCCCGGCGCAGGCGGTCCTGAGCGCTCCCCGGCATCCGTTCACCAGGTCACTGGTCGGCTCGCTGGAACGGCCGGCCGCGCGCACAGGTCCCTGAGACGCGGGCGTCCGGATCAGCCGTCCGTCACGGGACGCCGATCATCCGCCACAGGACGCCGGTCGTCCAGCGAAGGACGCCGATCGTCCGGAGCGGGACGCCGTCCGTCCGGAGCGGTGAGCGGTGCGTCCAGCACCGGGTGGAGCAGCGGGCGTTTGGGGCCACGGCCGTCGCCGGAGGACCGGCCCCTCAGCCGGCGGAGCAGCCACGGTCCGAGGAAGCCCGCGGCCCACCGCAGTTCGGTACCGGCGGCGCGCAGGCCTGTGGGCAGGGTCTGCGGCGGAAGGGGGTGGGTCCAGGCGTCGTCGCTGCCCGGCAGGGACAGGGCCTGGGCAAGAGCGGCGGCGATGCGCCGGTGGCCCAGCGGACTCGCGTGGAGCCGGTCGTGACTCCACAGCCGGGGGTCGCCCGCCACCGGGTGGAGCGCCGTCTCGGCGACGACCACCCCGTGCCGGCGGGCGGTGTCGCGGATGCCCTCGTTGAGGGCCGTGACCCGGGGGATCAGGGGACGCGCGATCGGGCAGACGCGGGAGAGGTCGGGGATGGTGATCGTGGCGACCCGGGCACCCTGTGCCGTGAGGGCGCCGAACATCGCGTCCAGGTGGGTGCAGACCTCGTCGGCGTCGAAGCGGGGCCGCAACAGGTCGTTGACTCCGGCGACGACGGTCGCGAGGTCGGGCCGCAGCGCGAGGGCGGGGGCGAGCTGCTCGGCGTGGATCTGCGCGGCGAGGCGGCCCCGTACGGCCAGGTTGGCGTACTGGAGGGCGGGCTCGCGGCGGGCGAGGTGCTCGGCGAGACGGTCGGCGAAGCCGCGCAGGCCGCCGATGTCGTCGCCGTCGCCGACACCCTCGGTCTGGCTGTCGCCGAGGGCGACGTAGCGGAGGTAGGGGGTGTCAGTGCTGGGCACGGCTGTGCCGCCTTCCTTCGAGTACGGCGACGGTCCGCAGGCACCAGTCGCGGTTCTCCTGTTCGAACGCCACGCCGCGGAGGCAGGTCAGGTAGGGGCCGATCCGTTCGCCGTGGCGGAGGAAGTCCTCCTCGTCGCGTTCGCCGCGCAGGCGCCGCAGGAGCGCTTCGAACAGCTCGATCCGGGCGCGGGCGATCTCGGCGCGTTCCGTGAGCTGCTCGACGAGGACGGCGGTGTCGACCCGGTCCGCCGCCTGCACCTTGACCATGAGGTCGTCCCGGACGAAGGCGGGCTTGGCGGAGGCCGCCGTGAAGGTTTCCAGCTCCGCGAGGCCGGCGTCGGTCACATGGAACAGCCGCTTGTTGGGCCGGCTCTCCTGGACCACCTCCCGGCCCTCGACGAGGCCCTGCTGCTCCAGCCGGGTCAGCTCGGCGTAGAGCTGCTGGGGCTGTGCGTACCAGAAGTTGGCCACGCCCACGTCGAAGGCCTTGGCCAGCTGGTAGCCGCTGAGCTCGCCGTCGAGCAGCGCCGCCAGCACCGCGTGTTTGAGTGCCATGTGATCCCCTCCTGTCCGCCTCTGTCGCGTCGCGGGCCCCCCATGATAGTCATGAATCTGACTACTCACATCCATGACTATCAAGGTGGTGTGGCCCGTGAACACCGCGGACCGTTTCCGTGCAGCCGTCGACAGCCGGGACCTGGCGGCCCTGGAGGACCTGTTCACCGACGACATCCGCCTCTACAGCCCGGTGAAGTTCACGCCGTTCGAAGGCAAGCCGATGGTGACGGGCCTCTTCGGGGTGCTGCTGCGCACCTTCGCGGACTTCCGCTACGTCGGCCATCACACCGGCACCGCGCAGACCAGCGCGGACGGGGCGACGCTGCCGTCCGCGGTGCTGCTCTTCCGCGCCACGGTGGGCGGCAAGGAGATCCATGGCATCGACCTGCTGCATTTCGACGAGGACGGCCGGATCAAGGAGTTCACCGTGATGGTGAGGCCCAGGTCCGCCGTGGAGGCGCTCGGTCAGGCCGTGCTGGAGGGATTGGTGGCGGACGGTCTGGTCCCGTCACCGTAGGCCACCGGCCGGCTCCGTAGGCCTCCGGTCGGCACCGTGGACCACCGGCCGGCACCGTGGGCGACCGGCCGGGCACACGGTGCGTCCGCCGCCGTTCCCCGCGCTCCGACCCTCCCCGCGGAGTAACCTGCGGACGTGGAGCTGCAGTTCGAGACACGTCATTCCGACTCGCCGTGGGTCGACAGCGTGTGGACGTGCACCAGCGAGCGGGTCACCACCATGACGTCCGTCGCCGGCGTGCGGCTGGGTCTGGTGTTCTGGCAGCAGGACGGGCGGTCGTACACGACGGTCACGGGCCCCGAGACCCGTACGGGTACGGCGCCCGTGCCCGAGGGGGCCACGTTCACCGGGATCGAGTTCGCCGTGGGCAGCACGCTGCGCATGGTGCCGACCGCGGAGCTGGTCGACGGCGGTGTCGTGCTCCCCGACACGTCGCACCGGACGTTCCGGCTGGACGGCGCCCGCTGGGAGACGCCCGGGCCCGACGACGCCGAGGCGCTGGTCGAGCGGATGGTGCGGGCCGGGGTGCTGGCCCGCGATCCGTTCGTCACGGACGTGCTCCGCGGCCGTCGGCCCGCCGTCTCGCAGCGGACCGTCGAGCGGCGTTTCCGCGCCGCGACGGGACTCACCCAGGGCGCCGTACGGCAGATCGAGCGGGCGCGCACGGCGGCTCAGCTGCTGGCGGCCGGCCATCCGGCGACCGACGTCGCCGTCAAGCTCGACTACTTCGACGAGCCGCATCTGGCCCGGGCCCTGCGGACGTATGTCGGGCGTACCGCAGGGCAGTTGCGTGAGGGCGCGGGCGGCGCGATCGGCCTCGACGTCGATCAGCGCCTGACGTCGTAGATCATCTTGATGATGCCGTTGGAGTACGCCTGCGACTCCCGCAGTGCGAGCATCTGCTTGTCCCGGTCGGCGCGGCCGAACAGGCTCTTGCCGGCGCCGAGCAGCACGGGGAAGACCAGCAGGTTGTACTGGTCGATCAGGCCCGCCTCCGACAGCCGCCGGGCCAGTTCCGCGCTGCCGTGGATGAAGATCGCGCCGCCGTCGCCCTCCTTGAGCGCGGCGACGTCCTCGGCCGAGCGCAGGACGCTGGTCGGCCCCCACCCGTCGACCAGGCCGTCCTCGGCCAGCGTCGTCGAGACCACGTACTTCGGCAGGTCGCGGTAGGCGGCGTGGTCCTCCGAGCCGGGCCAGACGGCCCCGAACGCCTCGTAGCTGCGGCGGCCGAACATCAGCGCCGTCGTGTCGGCCAGTTCCTCGCCCTTCAGCGACCAGGCCTCCTCGACGAAGTCGAGGTCCAACACCCAGCCGCCGCTGCGGTGCTCCTCCCCCGGCCCTCTGCCGGGCGAGTCCACCACGCCGTCCAGCGACATGAATCCCGTGTACACCAGTTTCCGCACGATGCGCCTCCTCGGTCCCCCTGTGCTTCGAGCGTTCACGCTAGAGGGAGGCGGGGGCGGCCGTCTTGGACGAAAACGACAGCGGCGGCGGGCAGCGGCCTCGTCACGCGGGTCAGCGGCGGCCGGGTGAGGCGTGGGGCTGGAGGAGCTGGTCGACGGGGGCGTGGTCGTCGGTGAGGACGGGGGCGTCGCCGGTCCATGAGGTGAGTGCGGCGCCCGTGGCGATCTTCCAGCCCGTGCGGCGGGTGTCGAGCGCCCGCTGGACCGCACGCAGGTCGACGGCACGGTCGGAGGCGATGACCACGACGTTGCCGCCCACGGGCGCCTCGGAGCGGGCGAGGCCGATGTCGGTGGGTTCGCCGAGCAGTGCGACGTACTGGAACACCTCGCCGGCCGTGGCCAGTTCGGCCTTCACGAAGGACATGTCGCCGTGGTCGATGAGGTTGGCGACGTACAGGCCGTCCGTGGCAAGGACGCGCCGCACCTCCGTCAGCGCCTCCACGGTGGTCAGGTGCCACGGCACGGCGACACCTCCGAAGGCGTCGCCGACGACGAGGTCGAGACGGCCGGTGTCCAGCCGCTTCAGCCCCAGCCTGCCGTCCTCGGTGCGCACGTCGATGCCGGTCCCCGGCGCGAGGCCGAATCGTTCGCGGTCGATGCGGACGACCCCGCCGTCGATCTCGGAGACCACGCTGCGCGTGCCCGGGCGGGTGGCCGCGAGGTAGCGGGGCACGGTCAGCCCGCCGCCGCCCAGATGGTGGGCGGTGATCGGCCGGTCCCCTGGGTACGCGGCGTCGGCCACCGACGCGACGGCCTTGACGTACGTGAACTCCAGGTGGGCCGGGTCGTCGACGTCGACGTAGGAGTGCCGCACGCCGTCCAGGACGAGCGTGTGGCCGCCGTCCCGGGCGGGGTCGGCGACGACCCGCGCGCAGTGGTACCGGGTCTCGACGTCACAGCCGCCCGGCGCGACGGAAGCCGCCAGACCCCCCGCGCCCAGGGCGAGCACCAGGGCGACGGGGGCGCCTTTCCCGCCGCGTGTCCGCCGGCCGACCGGCACCGAGGCGATCACCAGCAGCGCGCCGAGGCCGATCAGGATGCCGCTGACCGGCAGTCTCGACAGGAGGACGAAGCCGGTCAGGACGGTACCGACGATCGACCCCACGGTGCCGATGCCGGACAGCCGGCCGACCACCGTGCCGGTCTCGGCGAGGCTGGTCAGGCGCACCTTGGTCACCAGGGGTGTCACCGCGGACAGCAGCGCGCCCGGCACCAGGACGGCCAGCGCCGCGACGAGGATCAGCAGCGCCGGCGCCCGTTCCGCCGTGCCGCGGAGCACGGCCGGAGTGAGGGCCACGACCACGCCGGAGATGCCGAGTGCGGGTCCGAGGAGCCGCAGCGGATCGACCCGGTCGGCGATGCGCCCGCCCAGCCAGGAGCCGAGCGCGATCGCCGTGAGGGCGATGCCGATCACCAGGGTGCTGGTCTCGAGCGTGAGGCCGAGGTACGGGGCGAGCAGGCGCAGGGCGACGATCTCGACGACCAGCACCGCGGCCGAGGCCCCGAAGACCAGGACGGCGGCGGCCCTGGGGCCGAGGCCGGGACGGCTGGGCGCCTTTTCGGCGACGGGTGAGGAAGACAATCCGGTCACAGGCGGCATCCTTCCACGCGGACGTGCACGGCATGCCGTGCACGTCCACCGTGACCGGACGTCGGACCCTATCGGCTCGGGTCCACGCGATCCCGCCGACTCGCGCCCCTGCGAAGGGATTCGTGGGATTGCAGTACCGGAAAAAGCAGGAGCGCCCGAGCACCCGCCTGCCTCATCATGACCCTATGGAGGCGCGCTTCCTCGGTATCGCCGAGTTGACCGATGTCCCGGACGTGGCCGTCGTGGTGGACGTCATGCGCGCCTGCACGGTGGCCGCCTGGGCCTTCGCCCGGGGCGCCGAACGGATCGTCCTGGCCGAGTCCCTGGAGGACGCGCTGGACCTCAAGGCGCGTCACCCCGCATGGGTCGCACTCAAGGACGGCCCGCCCGCGCCCGGCTTCGACCTGGTCAACTCCCCCGCCCTGCTGCGGTCCGCCGACCTCGACGGGCGCACCGTCGTGCAGAAGACGACGGCGGGCACCGTCGGCGCCCTCGCGGTCAAGGACGCCTCGCTGGTGCTCTGCGCCGGCTTCGTCGTCGCGGAGGCCACTGCCCGGGTGCTGCGTGAACGGAGGTCCGGGAGCGTCACGTTCGTCGTCACGGGCGAGGACGGGCGCGCCGAGGAGGACCTGGCGTGCGCCGAGTACATCGCCGCGCGCGCCGGCGGGTCCGGGACGGACGCCGCGGAGTTCCTGCGCCGTGCCGGTGCGTCGCGTGCCGCCGCCGAACTGACGCGGGGGGTGCGGCGGGGGTCCAGCCCGGAGGACGTCACGCTCTGCCTGGAACTCGACCGGTTCCCGTTCGCCATGGCCGCCGCGGTGGAGGACTCGCTCATGGTGCTGCGCCGGTGCGCCGTTCCCTGAACATCCGGCGCGACCGCGGGGATTGACTCGACAGGCCGCCGCAGGGATTCGACGGACAGGTCACCGGCGCCCCGCCGGACAGGTCACCACCCACCCCCCGGACAGGTCACCGTCAGACCTATTGACAACGATGTCAGCACCGTGATCTAGTCCGCTTCCGTCCCGCCGGGTGAGCAACGAGCCCACTCACCCCGTCCCTTGACGATCGCCTCCCGTGCCGCACCACGGGGCAGGCGAGGAACAGGAGACCGCTTCCATGCACAGACCCCTCCGTCGATGGCGCCGTCGCGCCTCGACCGTCCTCGCCGCACTCGTCGTCACCGGCGCCGGCCTCGCCCCCGTACCGGCCTTCGCCCAGTCCCCCTCGGCGGAGCGGCCCTCCTCGGCCGCCCGGTCCGCTCCGGCCGGTGAGCGCCTCACCTCACTCGTCAACCCGTTCATCGGCACCCAGAACTTCGGCAACACCTTTCCCGGGGCGAGCGCGCCGTTCGGGATGGTCCAGGTGAGCCCGGACACCGGCGGCCAGGGCGGCTACGACTACCAGCAGGACAAGATCCACGGGTTCAGCCAGACCCACCTGTCCGGCGTCGGCTGCTCCGTGATGGGCGAGTTGCCCCTCATGCCGACCACCGGGGCCGTCGACACCGTCGATCCGGACGCCTACCGCTCGGCCTACACGCACGACGACGAGGAGGCCGAACCCGGGTACTACCGCGTAGGGCTGACGACGTACGGCATCGACGCCGAGCTGACGGCCACCCCGCGCACGGGCTGGCAGCGCTACACCTTCCCCGCCACCGACCGCGCCAACGTCCTGTTCAACACGGGCAAGGCCAACCAGCGGGTGTACACCTCGGAGGTGCACGTCGTCGGTGACCGGACGGTCGAGGGCCGGGTCGAGGCGGGCAACTTCTGCGCGGGCAAGGACCGCCACACCGTGTACTTCACGGCCACCTTCGACCGGCCGTTCGCCTCGCACGGCACCTGGCGGGGCGACACCCGCAGCCCCGGTGAGCGCGACGCGTCCGGTGAGGGCGGAAACGGCGCCTGGGTGACCTTCGACGCCGAGGACGACCATGACGTCGTCGTCAAGGTGGGCCTCTCGTACACGGGCGTCGAGGGAGCCCGGAAGAACCTGAAGGCGGAGACGGACGACTCCTACGACTTCGACGCCACGCGGGCCGCGTTGCGCGACGCGTGGGAGCGCCGGCTCGCCGCGGTGACGGTCGGCGGAGGGTCGGCCGAGCGGCGCCGCGCGTTCTACACGGCCCTGTACCACGCCCAGTTGCACCCGAACCTGGCCGGGGACGTCGACGGCCGGTACGCGGGCTTCGACGGCGAGGTGCACGCCGCGTCCGGGTTCACGCCGTACCAGAACCTGTCGTTGTGGGACACGCACCGTCCGCAGAACCAGCTGCTGCAGCTGCTGGAGCCGCAGGTCGCCCGCGACGTCGCGCTGTCGGTCGTCGCGATCGGCCGGGACGGCGGCTGGCTGCCGCGCTGGTCGCTCGCCAACAGCGAGACCAACATCATGACCGGCGACCCCGTGACCCCCTTCCTCGTCGAGGCCTGGTCGAAGGGCCTCCTCAAGGGTTACGAGAAGGAGGCGTACGCGCTGCTGCGGAAGAACGCCCTGGAGACGCCGCCGGACGACTCCCCCTACAACGGCCGCGCGGGGATCGCCGCGTACCTGGAGCGCGGCTACGTGCCCAGCGGGCTGGAGCTGGGGAAGGACTGCCCCGACAAGGGGGGTGACAACGACTGCGTCCATCCCGCGTCCGCGACCCTGGAGTACGCGGCGGCGGACGCGTCCCTCGCCCTGATGGCCAAGGGCCTCGGTCACGGCGCCGACGCCCGCCTGTTCGCGGCGCGCGGCCAGTGGTACCGCAACCTGTGGGACTCCTCCATCCAGCAGTTCCGGCCCCGCACCACCGAGGGCACCTGGATGACGCCGTACGACCCGGTCGAGGCGGGGCACCAGTTCCATGAGGGCGGCGCCTACCAGTACCAGTGGCTGGTCCCGCAGGACCCGGCCGGCCTGGTGGCGCTGATGGGCGGCAAGCGGAAGACGGAGCAGCGGCTCGACGCCTTCTTCGCCTACGACAAACTGCTGAAGGACCCCGCCGGGACCGCCCGCGACGAGTGGATCTCGGCGCCGTACGACTACTACGGCAAGCCGACCTACAACCCGAACAACGAGCCCGACCTGCACGCCCCGTACATGTATCTGTGGGCCGGTGCTCCGGCCAAGACCGCCACCGTGGTCCGCGCCGCGACGACCCTCTTCACCGACGGCCCCGACGGCATGACCGGCAACGACGACCTGGGCACGATGTCCGCCTGGTACGTCTTCTCGTCCCTGGGCCTGTACCCGACGACGAACGGCGGCGACTTCCTCGCCGTGTCCAGCCCGCAGTTCCCCTCGGCGGTCATCCGCATCGGCGCCTACGGGAACCGGCAGGGCGGCACCCTGACCGTGAAGGCGCCGGGCACCAGTGACAGCCGGCGGTACGTGCAGCGGGCGGAGTTCGGAGGCAGGGACCTGCGCGCCACCTGGCTGGACTGGGACGCCGTCGCCAAGGGCGGACACCTCTCCTTCCTGATGGGCGACAGGCCGTCGGCGTGGGGCACGGGCAAGGGCGCCGAGCCGCCGTCCGTGAACCGCGCGGCCGCCGACTCCCGGCGCCACCTCGACGCCTCGCTCCGTACCGCGGCCGACGTGGTGCCGACGTCCGACAGCGCCCAGGACGTGCGGCTGCACCTGGACGTACTGGGGCAGGCCCCCGGCACGCTTCGCGCGTCGGTCCGCGCCGAGGTGCCCGACGGGTGGGCGGTGAGGACCTCCGGCCCGCTCACCCTGGCGTCGCAGCGGCTCCCGGTGCAGCGGACCGCGACGGTGGACGTGCGCGTCCCCGCCGGGACCGCGCCGGGCACGTACACCGTGCGGATCACGGCGGCCGCGAGCGGTGTGAAGGGCGTGGAACGGGTCGCCACCGTCGAGGTGCGCGAGGCCGCGCGCTGTGCCGGGGACGGCGGTGAGCAGTGCGCCGTCGACCTGGGCAGGGAGCGCAACCACGACGGGACCGCGACCGTCGCGGCCTCCGGCGAGGGGGACTTCGACGGTTCGGGGTGGAGCTTCGACGGTGACCTGCTGCCCGCGGCGGGACCCGTCGTGTGGGACGGCGTGACCTACGACGCCCCCGATCCGTCCGGTTCGGCCGCGAACTTCGTCGAGGCCCGCGGTCAGGCGATGCTCCTGCCGGCGGGGTCGTACGGCACCCTGCGTCTGGTCGGCGCGGCTCACCACGGCCCGGTGACCACCGGCCTCACCGTCCGCTACACCGACGGCACCACCGCGGAGCTGCCGGTCACCGTGGGCGACTGGGCGGGGTCCGCGCCGGCGGGCACCTCCGTCGCGCTGGAGATGCCGCACCGCATCAAGCGGGGGCAGGGCGTGGACGGCCCGCCGGTGCGTCTGTTCGCCGACTCGGTGGCCCTCGACGCGACGAAGACGGTCCGCTCGCTCGGTCTGCGGAACGATCCGCGGGTGCAGATCTACGCCGTCACGCTCGGCTAGGGCGCCGGGCAGGGCGGGGGGGGGGGGGGGGGGGGGGGGGGGGGGGGCGCCCGCCCCCCCCCCCCCCCCCCCCCCCCGGCCTTCATGACACGTGGGTCCGCGCTGACGCGTTCCGCCGGTCACGCACGGTAGCGTGCCCGGTGCAGACGAGACCGGAGCCGCGTGGATCCCAGGGGACCCGTGGACCCCAGTGGATCGAGGTGGCCGCCGATGGGTGACGAAAGTGTCCTGCACCCCAGCCTGATCGTCCCGGTCGGGCACGTCGAACCCGTACCGCGCCGCGTGCGCGGCCTCGTGGACGGGCACGTCGTCTTCGACACCCGCCGCGCCCGGTACGTGTGGGAGTGGCCGGGATACCCGCAGTACAGCATCCCGCCGGAGGACCTGGTCGAGGGCACGCTGATCGACGACGGCCGGACCGGGAAGCTCGGCGCGGGGCCCGCCCGACGCCATTCCCTGCGGGTACGGGACGCGGTCCGCGAGGGCGCCGCCTGGATCTGGCAGGACGGCGCGCCGGAGGCCGTCGTCGGCACCGTCCGCTTCCGGTGGGACGCGCTGGACCGGTGGCTGGAGGAGGACGAACCGGTCTTCGTCCACCCACGGAGCCCCTACACCCGGGTGGACGCGCTGCGTTCGTCCGGTGCGGTGCGCGTGGAGCTGGACGGCGTGGTCCTCGCGGACGCCCCGCACTGCGTGAAGCTGTTCGAGACCGGCCTGCCGACCCGGTACTACCTCGACCCGGCGCACATCAACTGGCCGCTGCTGCGCCACACCGACAACGTCACCCAGTGCCCCTACAAGGGGACGACGAGCGGTTACTGGTCCTTCGACAGCGAGGCCGGCACCCACGAGAACATCCTCTGGGCGTACGACTTCCCCACCGTCCAGTCGTCGGGCATCGCGGGACTGGCGGCGTTCTACAACGAGTACGTCGACCTGTACGTGGACGGCGTCCTCCTGCCCCGCCCGACCGGCACCCCCGGCGTACCCCCCAGGTAACCGTCGCGACGGGCCTGAGCGGCCGGCGCGGACGAGCCCACCGGAAGACCCCCGGGCCCGCGCGGAAAACCGGTGGAGCGGCGTCTCCGTCCGTGGCTACAGTGCTCCGCGTCCGAACCGCCGAGCCAAGGACAGCCGTTGTACACCGTGTGAGACCTCCCAAGCGCTGATCTGTCGCGCGTCGCCTTCGCGGCGGCGTGCTGATCCCTGCTGCGGATTTCTCGCGGATCTCACGCGGAGAACGGTGTACTTCTGTGCTCAACACCTGGGTTGTCATACCCACCTGCCTGCCGTTGGTCCGGCGCCGCTGCCACACCTGTGCGTCCGGTCGTTTCCGGCCGAGCGGCAGGTTCCGCGTCAACGCCCACCACAAGCTCATCGACGTCTGGCTCCTCCTGCTCTGCACGGGGTGCGGGGAGACGGTGAAGCTCTCGGTGCTGGAGCGCGTGCGTGTGCGCTCCGTGCGGCCCGAGATGCTGGACCGGCTGCACGACAACGACCTCGGTCTGACGGCCGAGTTGCTCCAGGACCCCGCCGTGCTGCGCCGCAACCGCGTCGCCCTCGACCGGGCCGGCGCCTGGCGGCTCGACACCGGCGGTTCGGACCACCTCGTCCAGGAGGTGGCCGACGTCTCGGTCCGGTTCGCGGCACGGGTCCCGGTCCGGCCGGTGCGTCTGGTCGCCGACGGGTTCGGTCTCACGCGAGGTGAGGCGGAACGGCTGGCGGCGGAGGGGAAGTTGGTCTCGGCGGTCCGGCTGGGCAGCCGTCTTTCCGGTGACTTCACCTTCACGCTCAAGCGCTGACCGCGCTGCGAGGCGAGGGGGCCCGCCCGGCGGATCCCGCCGGGCGGGGCCCTGTTCGTTCATGACGGTGTCCCGGCGGCGAAGAAAAGGAACGTGGGGCGGGTGGACAGGTCCCGGAAGGCGTCGGGGAACAGGTCGCGGGCGGCCGGGTCGGGCTGGGGCGCGGTCGTAGTCGTTCACTCCGTCGGCGTGCGCGTCCGCGTCGGCGTCGGCGGGGTGGGCCGGGCTTTCGGGTTTCTCGGTCGCGTGTCCCATCGGCGCAGCCTAGGGGAAGCGTGTGCGCCGTGGGCCGGTCAGCGTACGAGGAGGTCGATCACGCCCGTCAGGTCCTCCTCGCCGCTGCCCTCGGCCAGGCGACGGCGCATCAACGCGAAGTAGGGAGTGAGCAGTTCTGGGCTCACACCCTGCTCCTCGGCGGTGGTCAGGAAGGTCGGTGTGCCGGCCACCTGCATGGCGAGCGTGGAGACGACGTCCTTGGTGTAGTCGCCGCTCCGCAGCTGGTCGGCGGTCTGATGGACGGCGGGGGCCATGGCGACGAGCCAGTCGGCGAGCAGCGGGGCGAACTCCGTGGGGTCGACCTCCTCCCCGCGGATCAGGGCGAAGGCGTGCGCCGCCCCGGCGAACATGCCGTACATGGCGCTGAGCAGGGCCACGTCGTACAGGGCCGCGAAGCCCGCGTCCTCGCCGACGAAGGTGGCTACGGCCGGGACGGCGAGGGTCTGGTGGTGCTGATCGAACAGCTCGCGCGAGCCGCTGAGGAGGACGTGGCCGCCGGCGTCCGGGACGCCGATCATCGGCGGGACGGCCATGATCCCGCCGTCCAGGTAGCGGGCGCCGCGCTCGCGGGCCCAGGCGGCGCGGGCACGTGCCTGGGCGGGCGTGCCGGTGGTCAGGTTGACCAGGTCCTTGCCGGTCAGATCAGTGCCGTTCAGTGTCTCCTCGACCGAGGCGTCGTCCAGGAGGCACACGACGGTCAGGGTGTTCGCCGCGACCGCCGTGGCGGCGCTGTCCGCCACCCGCGCGCCCGCGGCGGTCAGCGCCGCGGCGCGGGAGGGGGTGCGGTTCCACACGGTGAGGGGGTGGCCGGCGGCCAGCCAGACGCGGGCCAGCGCGGTGCCCATCGCGCCGAGGCCGAGCAGGGTGACGGGAGTCTTCGTCCCGGTGGTGTGCGACATACCGGTCAGGCTGGCCGTACCCGCGGTGGTGATCAAGTACGCACTCGCAAGTGGGTGGTTACCTTGGGGTGAGCGAGCAGGTCGAAGGGGTGGGGACATGGCGACGTCGAACCGGCCGGGCGCGTCGGACGGACACGTCTGCGGGATCGACACGGCGATGGAGGTGATCGGCGGCAAATGGAAGGTGCTCATCCTGTGGGCGCTGCACGAGCACCCTCGCCGCCGTTTCGGTGAGCTGCGCCGGCTGCTTCCCGGCGTCACCGAGAAGGTGCTGGCCTCCCATCTGCGGGAGATGGAGGCGGACGGCGTGGTGCGCCGGGTCTCCTACGACGAGGTGCCGCCCCGCGTGGAGTACTCGCTGACCGAGGACGGTGAGCGCCTCAATGACGCCCTGGAGCCGCTGGCCGCCTGGGGGCGCGAGCGGCAGGGGCCGGGCGGCGGACGGGGGGCGGCGCGATGACGGCCAGGTGCCCGTGAGCGCCTGCCCCCTCGTCGGGCGGGCGTGTGCGCCCCCTGGTCAGCCGGACGCGCCCGGGTCCTGGGGGTCCACGGCGCCCGCCTGCGCCTGTGCGATCAGCGCCTCGCGGGCGGCGGTGAGGATCTGCTCCGAGACGGGGTCCCCCTTCGTCGCACGGGAGAGCGTCAGGGCTCCCACCATGGTGCAGAGGCGGACGAAGCCGTCCTGGTCGTCGTCGGTGAGGGTGTCGGCGAACCTCCGCACGCCCTCCGTGTACACACGGTGGGCCTCGGACTCGCTGCCCGCCCGCGCTCTGTCGGGGGCGAAGCCGGTGATCGGGCAGCCCTCCGCCGCGCCGTCCCGGTGCTCTACGGAGAGGTAGCTCTCGACCACCTCACGGACGCCGTACTCCGGCGGGTACGCGTCGGCGGTCTCCTCGAAGGCGTACGCGGTGGCCTCGTCGACCAGGGCTTCCTTGGAGGCGAACTGCTTGTAGAAGCCACCGTGGGTCAGGCCGACGGCCTTCATCAGGTCCGCGACGCTGACGTTGGTGCCCTGCTCACGGAAGAGGCGGGAGGCGGTTTCCACGACCCGCTGCCGGTTCTCCTGCGCCTGCGCCTTCGACACACGGCCCATCGTTCACTACCTCTCAGTAGATGTCGGCTGACATCTTACATCGCGGCCCGCCGTCCGGTCACGCGATGTCCAGGGCGCCTTGCCGGCAGGCGTTGCTCGATCAGTGCCTCCCCCACGTTCACCCGCCGCCGCGAGCCGGCGGAGGGGGCCGCGCCGTCGCCCCCACAGGCGAGCCACGCCCCGCATTGTCCATGGCACCGCCCCCTGGGCCATCCGGATGCGGCATCCGGGGCGCGTCCGTGCCCGACGGGCGTGTGGCGTGGCGAGCCCGCCCGGTCGGGCCGAGCATGGGGGGTGCCCTGCCGGACATCGGACTCCCTCCGCTGTCGTGGGGTACTCCGTCCGCTCGGCCCCTCGACGAGGAGAGTGCCCATGACCTTCAACCCCCTGGAACAGCGTGGCATCCCGCTGGACCGCCAGCTGCGCAACTGGCGCGAGCTGAACGTGGAACCGATCGACCCGGACCGGTGCGACCCGTACACGCGGTGCCGGATCATCACCATGAACGGGATCGAGGTGGAGGCGATCCTGTTCAGCCACCAGCTCGCCCGCCACACCCCCGACCCGGAGATCAAACGGCAGCTGGCCCGGACCCGGTACATCGAGGCGCAGCAGCAGAAGGTGGTGAACTGGCTGCTGCCCGGCCTGTCCTCGGTGCTGGAGACGACCATCGCGTACGAGCAGGTGGCCGTCGACCTGACCGCCTGGGTGGCCCGTATGGAACCGGACCCGTATCTGAAGCAGGCCTACCAGTTCGGTGTGCTGGAGGACTTCGACCACCTGTACCGGTACGCCAACCTGTACGAGATGATCGAGCACCGCAAGGCGGAGTCCATCGTCGACAACCTCACGGAGGTCATGCCGGGCCGGCCCACGCGGTACCACCACCGCAACCCGGTCGACAACGTCCGCGACCCCTACGCGAAGGACCAGGCCAGCCCGCTGTCCAAGCTGCACGCGTTGACGATCATGTCGACGGAGCAGCAGACCATGAACTTCTACATGAACACCGGCCCCACCTACATGGAGCCGATCGCCCGTCAGCTGTACCAGGAGATCGGGCTGATCGAGGAGGAGCACGTCACCCACTACGAGTCCCTGGTGGACCCGGGTGAGACGTGGTGGGAGCAGCTCGTCAACCACGAGTACAACGAGTGCTACCTGTACTACTCCTTCATGGAGCAGGAGAGCGACCCGAAGGTCAAGGCCATCTGGGAGCTGCACCTGAACATGGAGCTGGAGCACCTGCACACGGCCTGCGACCTGATGCGTCAGCACGACGGGCGTGAGCCCGCCGAGGTGCTCGCCCCCGAGCTGCCCAACGTGCTCACCTTCGAGCCGAACAAGGCCTACCTGCGGGAGCTGCTCGACACGCAGATGGACCTGACCACGCTCGGGGCCGGTTACGTGCGTGAGGCGCACGAGCGGTTCGAGAAGATGCAGGAGCAGATCCACGGCGGTGAGGCCCCGCCCAGCGACCGGGTGATGCACGAGCACGACGCCATGTTCGGCCGCGAGTACCGCGTGCAGACCGAGGGTGAGCACCCCGACCCCGCCCAGCGCGAGAAGTAGGGAGGGGCCCCAGATGTCCGAGTTGCAGACTCCGCAGGCCGGGGACGACCACGCCCCGGACAACGACGTCGTCGCACTGCTGATGCGCCAGCACGGCGACATCCGCAACCTCTTCGACGAGGTTGAGGCGACCGCCGGCGACGAACGCCGGGACGCCTTCCGGCGACTGGTTCGGCTGCTGGCGGTGCACGAGACCGCGGAGGAAGAGGTCGTCCACCCCTTCGTCCGCCGGGCGGTGGCGGGCGGCGAGCAGATCGTCGAGGACCGGCTCACCGAGGAGCGTGAGGCCAAGGAGATGCTCGCGTCCCTGGACGAGATGGACCCCGACGACCCGCAGTTCCTCCCGCAGTTGATCCAGCTGCGACACGACGTGCAGACGCACGCCCGGGCGGAGGAGCGCTACGAGTTCAACCACATCCGCCGCAGCACCGACGTGACCAACCTCGCCGCGATGGCCAGGGCCATCAAGGCGGCCGAAGCGATGGCGCCCACCCGGCCCCATCCGGGTGTCGAGTCCGGCGCGAAGAACATGGCCCTCGGTCCGGTGGCCGCCCTCATGGACCGCACCAAGGACACCGTGCGCAAGGCCATGGGCGGGAGCTGAACCCGCACGACGGGCGCCGGCCGGCGGGGCTGGCCGGCGCCGTGCGGGGTAGACGGCGAGCGGCAGCCGATCGTTCGGAAGGACGGACCGCACCGTGAGCACCCCTGACCCGTGGGCCGACACGACTACCGCACCACGCCCGGAGCCTCGCCGGTCTTTGCTGGTGTGCGCGCTGATCGGCGCGGCCGTCATGGCGGCCGTGGACGAGATCGTCTTCCACCAGGTGCTGCACTGGCACCACTTCTACGACCGCTCCACGCCGGGCGTGGGTCTGCTGTCGGACGGTCTCCTGCACACCGCGGAACTGCTGGCGCTCGTCGCCGGGTTCTTCCTCTTCGCGGACCTGCGGCGGCGCCGGGCGCTGTCGACGGCGCACGCGTGGAGCGGGGCCCTGCTGGGCGCGGGCGCCTTCCAGGTCTTCGACGGTGTCGTCGACCACAAGGTGCTGCGGGTGCACCAGATCCGCTACGGGGTCGATGTCACCCCGTACGACTGGGCGTGGATCGCGGCGGGACTCGTGCTGTTGCTGGCCGGGGGCGCCCTCCTCGTCCGGGCGGGACGTGCCCGGGCGGGACATGTGCCGTCCGGGCGGGCAGGGCGACGGCCGTCGTGACGCCCGCCGTGTCCACGGCGTTCGGAGCGCCGGCCGTCCTCGCATGTGTCCTCGCGGGTGCGGCGTACGTGGCGGGTGCCGTCCGGCTGAGGCGGCGGGGTGACGCCTGGCCGTGGTGGCGGGACTGCGTCTTCGCCGGCGGCTGCGCGGCGGTCGTCTGGGGTCTGGCGGGACCGGTGCCGGGCGGGCCGTTCACCGCCCACACCGGCCGGCATCTGCTCGTGGCCATGGCGGGTCCCGCGCTGCTCGCGGTGGCCCGTCCGCTCACCCTCGTGCTGCGACTCCTGCCCCCGGGCGCTCTCCGTCGGGGGCTGCTGCGGGTGGCGCACTCCCCCGTCGCCGGGTGGTTGCTGTTCCCGCCGGTCGCCGCGGTCGTCGACATCGGCGGGCTGTGGGCGCTGTACCGCACGGACCTGTGGTCCGCCGCCCACCGACACTCCGTACTCGGGGCGCTGCTGGAGCTGCACATGCTGCTCGCGGGTGTGCTGTTCGCCATGGCCGTGTGCGCCGTCGATCCCGTCCGCAGGCGGTGGGGGCTTCCGCTGCGGGCCGTGACGCTGCTGGCGGCGGGGGCGGCCCACGCGGTGCTGGCGAAGGGTCTGTACGCGGCCGGCCCGCCGGGCACCGCCTTCGCGCCGCCCGACCTGCGGGCCGGGGCGCAGCTCATGTACTACGGCGGCGACGCGGTCGAGGTCCTCCTCGCGGTCGCGCTCGCCGTCCAGTGGTACGTGACGACGGGACGACGGCGGGCGCGGGAGGCGGTGCGGCCGGCGCGTGCCGGCAACCCCGCGCGGACGGGGGCGCACGCCGGGCCACCGGCACGGGGGCGGGCCTCCACCGGAGCCCCTCGGCCTGCGCGTTCCTCACGGTGACCCTCCCTTACGTGCTCTCGTGACCGTTGCCGGACGTCGACCGGCAACGGTCCGAGCGCGAAACGGCACCCCGCACATCGCCCCCACTCGTACGGCAGGCGTACTTCCGGCACCCCCCACGGTGTGCGTCACAGCGCTCCTTCCGGAGGGATTCGCCCAGCCCTGTCACCCCTTGTCCTGCCCTGTCTGCTGTTGCTCTGGTGCTGGCTCACGTACGGCCTGTTGCCGCTGCGGTGGCTAACCCGCGCCTCGCCGGCCCGGATCCCTCGCTGCAGCGCGCGTGCCAGGCCGCTTCGCGGGGCCGCTGGGAGCCCGCGGCCCGGCTCTTCGAGGAGGCCGGTCAGGACTGGGAGCGCCGTAGCCTGTACGCCCAGCGGCTGGTACAGGTCGCCGCCGGAGGGCGCGACCGCTGGCTGGAAGGCGTGGGAGGAGTCCAGGCCCGAAGACCCTGACGCCGCGCTGGTGGCGGCGCGTGCCGCAGTGGCGTACGCGTGGAGGGTGCGAGGCGGCGCGTCCGCGAGGGGAACGTCGCGGAGCCAGTTCGAGGGCTTCCACCGGGAGTTGCGTGCCTCGCGGGACGACATCGAGCGGGCTACGGCGCTCCGCCCCGACGACCCGTCGCCGCTCGTCGCGGAGATCCTGAGAGCGCGCGGACTGGGGTACTCCCACGAGGAGGTGCACGCGTTGCTGTCCCGTGTCACGGACCTGGCCCCCCAGCACTTCGAGGCACACAGCAGTGCGCTTCAGGACTGGACCGCAAAATGGCATGGCTCGCATCGGCTCGCGCGCGAGTTCGCCGAGAAGGCCGCCGCCGGTGCGCCGCCGGGGAGCCTGCTGGCGGTGCTGCCGATGATCGCCTGGTACGAGAACCACGTCGGCAAGCCGGGTGCCGCCGACTTCCTCGGCCCGTGAGGGACGTGCACTGGTCGACGCGGCAGTCGCCGACGTCGCACTGGCCGATCCGGATCACCCGAGGCTTCCGGAAGTACGGCACCTGTTGGGCTACTTCCTGTTCCGGCAGGGCCGGTACAGGTCGGCCCGGGAGCAGTTCCGCCATGTCGACGGCTTCGCGGAGGCGCTCCCGTGGCGGTACGCGCACGTGGCGTCGCTCCACTACCGCAGCGTCCGTACGAAGACGGGCCGGAAGGCGCTCACGGATCGCCGGCTGCGCTGATCACCCGGGCGGTCGTCGACGGGCTCCGGGTTAGGGTGCGTGCGTGGAGCGGATCGTGGTCGTGGGTGTCACCGGGGCGGGCAAGTCCACGCTCGCCCGCGCCTTGAGCGGTCGTCTGGGCCTGCCGTACCACGAGCTGGACGCTCTGTACTTCAGCGGGCCCCGGTGGGCCGTCAATGAGCGTTTCGTCGAGGACGTGTCGAGGCTCACCGCCGAGCCTCGCTGGATCATCGACTCCCTCGGCTACCCGGACGTCCGTGACCTGCTGTGGGACCGGGCCGACACGGTGGTCTGGCTGGACTATCCCAAGCGCGTCGTCATGCCTCGCGTCCTGCGCCGGTCCCTGCGGCGCACCGTCACACGTGAGGTCCTGTTCGGCGGCAACCGGGAGACCGTGTCGGGCTGGCTGAGCCGGGAGCACCCGGCCTGGTGGGCCTGGTCGCAACACGCGCCCCGTAGCCGCGAGATCGAGTGCCGTGTCCGCGATCCTCGCTTCGCCCCGCTCGACACCCACCGCTTCGACCACCCCGACGCCACGGCAGCCTGGCTGGCGTCCGTCTGATCCGGTGGGCCGCGTGTCCGGCCCCTCTGTGTGACGCTGCTTGACGGTTGGGGCGGCATGCGATCCCCTGCGCGCCCGTGCGCCCCTATCGGCTCCTCCCGTGGACAGGGAGCAACCGCGCAGGCTCGGACGTATGGGGGACACCACAGCAGACCGCATGTGCGCGGGCCGGGGAGACGGCACGGCCTGCCCGAACGGCGAGACCGAGGTCCTCGTGGACGGCGTTCGGTGTGAGGAGTGCCTGCATTACTGGGAGTTGGACGAGACCATGCCGTCGCGTCGATCGGTGGAAGGGGTCGAGTTGACGCGGCCGTCGGGGGATCACTGGGAGGTCGGCCCCGACACCGCCGCGTGACCATGGTGCGTGTGAGACGAATCCGCAGATTGCAGGCGGCGTCACCACTGCCGGTGCACGGTTGCCTTGCCTCCGGTCACCAGGCTGGCCGGCGGCACGTCTTCGGCCACGACCGCGCCGGCGGCGACGACCGCGTCACGGCCGATGGTGACGCCGGGGAGGATCGTGGCGCCGGCGCCGATCCACACGTTCTCCGCCACGTCGATCGGCGCGCCGGTGAGGTACAGCCGGCGTTCCTCCGGGTCGACCGGGTGTCCGCCGGTGATGAACGTGACCTTCGGACCGATCATCACGCGCTCGGCGATCCGGATCCCCGCGTAGTCCAGGAACGTGCAGTTCTGGTTGATGAAGACGCGTTCGGCCAGGTCGAGATTGAGGCCGTGGTCCGTGAAGAAGGGCGGGTAGATCGTGACCCGCGACGGCAGCGGCTTGCCGAGGATCTGCTCGAACAGCCGCGCCTTGCCCTCCTCGTCGTCGAACGGCAGGACGTTCAGGCGGGACGTCAGCTCGGTGACTCGCAGGACCCTCTCCGCCATGGCCTGGAACTCGGCGCTGTGGATGCGCATGAGACGGTCGCTGGGCATGTCACGGTCCCTTCTGGGGTGGAGTGGCTGGACGCCTTGGTGTGCGAACTACAGCGTGGAGACCGGGGCCCGGATCAACTGTGACTGACGACGTCCCGTTGGCGTGCGGCGCGGTCGGGGAGGCGTCAGCGACGTGATGCCGCCCTGCGGTGCCGCCCCGCACGCCGTCCACCTGTAGGTGGCGTTACGGGTGCCGCTGCGGGGCGGCAGGCCCCGGGGGCGCCTCGGCGGCGTCGTACGCGGGCGGGGACGAGGGCAGCTGGGGCAGGACCTCGGCCAGGTCACGGTGGATCCGGTCGGCTTCTCCACGGACCTGGACGGGGATGTCCCCGCGTTCGGCGACGAGGCGGTCATAGACGGGGGTGAGCTGAAACACGATGGGGGCGCTTTCCCTTTCTGAGCACGGCGTTTCCCAGGACTGACGCAGCATACGGGCCGCACCGCACGCCCCGACGACGGGCCCCGGCCCCTCGATCGCCGGCGAACGGGCTTCACGGAATCTCCACGCGGGTGTTGCGTGCGTATTACAGTCTTCTCTGCGCGACTGGTCATCTTGTGTCGCGCAAGAGATGGATGGGCCGGATTGATTCCGTGTGCCCGAGGTGCGCAGTGGGGGGCTTCATGCAGGAAATGGTCAAGGGTGCGAACGTGGCCCTGGCGGACCTCAGCGAGGACGTCGGATCGGTCATCGTCAGTCTGGGCTGGGCCAGCCCCACCGGCGAGGGCGACGCTGACGTGTCGGTGCTGCTGCTGGACGCGAACGGCAAGGTGCGCAGCGACAGCGACTTCTACTTCTACAACCATCCGGTGGCCGACGACGGAAGCGTGCAGCTTCTGGGGAAGACGCCGGCGGCGGACGGCAGCGAGGACCGGATCAGCTTCGACCTGACCGCGGTGCCCGGCGAGGTCGAGCGGATCGTCGTCGCCGCGAGCAGGTACGAGGGTGCCAGCTTCGGTGAGCTGGAGGACGTGAGGATCACGCTGGCCGACGCGGCCGGGGAGGGCCTGCTGCGGTTCGCCGTCGACGACGCCGACTCCGTCACGGCGGTCATCTTCGGCGAGCTGTACCGGCGGGGCGAGGAGTGGAAGTTCCGCGCCGTCGGGCAGGGATACGCGACCGGGCTCGCCGGGCTGGCCACCGACTTCGGCGTGGACATCGAGGACGACGCGGCCACGGAAGCGCAGGCGCAGGCGGAGGCGGCAGCGGACGCTGACGCGCAGGCGGAGGCGGAGGCGGGAGAAGAGCCGGGAGCGCTGCTCGACGCCGTCGGCGGGAGCGCCGGAGCCGACGGGCAAGGGGGCGTGACGGCGTCCGTGCCCGTCGCGGAGTCGGCCGGGCAGGCGTTGATGGACGCCGTTCCCGCCCCCCGCCGGCCCGACGACCAGGCGGACAAGGGCCAGGCGGACGCGGCCCGGAGGGACGAGGCCAAGAAGACGGCCGCCCGGCCGCGTACCGCGAAGAAGAAGGTCACCCTTCCCGCCACGGTGAAGAAGACTCTGGCGGAGAACGACTCGTGGAAGGCCGCGAGGCTGTTCCCGGTGTCCGCACTCAAGAGCGACCGGGACCGTGAGATGCGGGCCACCTCCGTGTTGTTGTCGGTGATGGCGCAGGTACCGGAGTTCAGCCGACGGCTCACCGCGGCGTTCGGGGCCCCGGCGGGCCGCATGGAGACGTTCACGGAAGTCTCCCTGCCCCACGGCGACAGCCCGCGCCGCCCGGACGGCGTCATCCGCGTGGAACGGGCCGGGAAGCTGTGGACCGCCCTGGTGGAGACGAAGACCAACGGCAACGCCCTCAAGGCCGAGCAGGTGCAGGCGTACATGGACATCGCCGCGCGCCGCGGCTACGAAGCCGTGATCACGCTGACGAACGACGTCGCCCTGGAAGGCAGTCCGCTCGTCGACGTCAAGATCGACAGGCGGCGCAAGCACAAGGTCGCCCTGTGGCACCTGTCCTGGGCGGAAGTGGCCCACCAGGCGCAGATGCTGATCAGGCACGAGGGCGTGGGCAACGCCGCGCACGCCTGGCTGCTGCAGGAACTGCTGCACTACCTCCAGCACGAGAACTCCGGCTGCCACGGCTTCCAGAACATGGGGCCCTCCTGGGTCCCCGTGCGCAACGGCATCGACGACGAGACCCTCTGTCAGGGGGACGGCCGGGCGCTGGAGGTCGTCGAGAACTGGGAACGGCTCATCCGCCAGGTCTGCCTCAGGCTGGGTGGCGAGCTGGGCCAGAAGGTCCTGCCCGTCCAGCGGGCCAAGCGCGGGACGGACCCGAAGGAACGCCGTGACCGCCTCGCCGACCAGCTCTGCCTCGACGGGCGCCTCCAGGCCGAGCTGCGGATCGACGGCACCCCCGGCGTCCTGACCGTCGGCGCGGACCTGCGCACCGGCAAGCTGCGCACCGCCATCGACGTCCCCGCACCCGAGCAGGGCTACCCGCTGAGCTGGGCCAAGCGGCTCGTCCGGCGTCTGGCGGACGCACCGGCGGACCTGCACGTCGAGACCCTCGTCGACAGCACCGGCCCGGGTCCGCGCGGCACCCTGGAGCGGTTGCGTCCCGAACCGGCGGACCTGCTCCCCAAGGACGGCGCGACCAGGATCACCGGGTTCCGGCTGTCCCTGTTCAAGGGCATGGGAAGTGGCCGCGGCAACGCCGAGACCGGTTTCATCCGCAGTGTCGACGACGCCGTGCACCGCTTCTACACCACGGTCGTCGTCCACCTGGACGCCCCCGTGGCACGCCGGAAGCCGGCGAGGGAGCGCGTGGCGGCGGCCGAGTGACGTGACGGACGGTCGGGGGGGGGGGGCCGGCGCGCGCCCCCCCCCCCCCGCCGGGCGGGGGGGGGGGGGGCCCGGGGGCCCCCCCCCCCCCGCCGCCGGGGGGGCCCCCGGCCCCCGGGGCGGGGGGGGGGGGGGGGGGGGGGGGGGGGGGGGGGGGGGGGGGGGGGGGGGGGGGGGGGGCCCCCCCCCCCCCCCCCCCCCCCCCGGCGGTCCGGGGCCTGACTCGTACCAGGTGCACCGCCGGCACCGTCGACGAGTGTGCCCAGCACGTCGAGGACGAGGGCGTCGATGCTCACGGGTCGCGGCAGCGGGAACTCCGCAGGCGGGTCGGGGAGGACCGTTCAGAGGCGTACCACGATCAGGGCGATGTCGTCGCGGCCTCCGTCGGCCACGCCCAGGCGGGTGAGCAGGGTGTCGGCCAGGGGCTCGGGGTCCAGGTGCGCGTGGCCGGCGAGCGCGTCGGTGAGGCGGAGCAGGCCCGCGTCGATGTCCTCGCCCCGGCGTTCGATGAGCCCGTCGGTGTACAGCACCAGGGTGTCGCCCGGCAGGTAGTCGACCGTGGCCTGGGGTCGCGGGGTCCGCTCCGTGAGGATGCCGAGCGGCGGGTCGGTGGCCTGGTCGAGCAGGAGCACCGTGCCGTCGGGGCTTCCGAGGACCGGCGGGGGGTGACCGGCGCACGTGTAGGTGATGTGCCGGCCGCGGGTGTCGACGACGGCCTTGGCCGCGGTCGTCGCGAGCGCGCCCTCGAAGGTGCGGGCGTAGCGGCTGAGGAGGTCCATCGCCCCGCCGGGCTCCTGGATGGCGCGTACGGCGGCGGACAGCGCGCTGCGGAGCATGCCCATGACGGCGGCCGCCTCCAGGCCGTGGCCGACGACGTCGCCCACCGCGACGGTGAAGCTGTCGTCGGCCAGGTCCACCACGTCGTACCAGTCGCCGCACACGTTGAGGGACCGGGTGGCGGGCATGTAACGCACGGCGATGCCGCGGTGGGAGGCCAGGTCCGGGGCGTGCAGCATGACCTCCTGCAGGGCCAGGGCGGTCCTGCGTTCCCAGTCGTGCGCGGCGCGGAGCTTCTCGTTGGTCTCCTGCAGTTCGCGTGCCCGCGCGTACAGCTCCGCCTCCGTCACGGCCCGGGTCCTGCCCCGGCCCGTCGGCGCGTCGTGCGCCGTGCGGGACAGCAGGAACTCGGTCATGTCCTCGACGCGGTGCACGATCCACGCGATCTCGCCGTCGGGTCCGAGGACGGGTGTGTTGACCGGCGACCACCAGCGTTCCTGGAACTCGCCGGGGCGGCCCGGCACCGCGAGGTCGTACCGCTGCACGGCCAGGGAGTCCGGTTCCCCCGTATCGAGGACCCGCTGGAAGGAAGCGCTCAGGTTGCGGATGCCGTCCGCCGCCGGGTCGTCGGGGTTGTCCGGGTAGACGTCGAACAGGTACTGGCCGATCAGGTCCTGACGGGCACGGCCGGTCACGCTGAGGTACATCTCGTTGACCTCGACCACCACGAGATCGGGGTCCAGCACCAGGTAGGGGCTGGGCATGACCGAGAACAAGGCCCGGTAGTCGACCCTCGGTGTGCTCATGTGCGGTCTCCCGTCCCGCGCCGGCGCGTCACGGACAGTATGCGCCGTGGAGGGGGACGACGTCCCTCGGCTCGCCCGGCCGCCTGCAGGGGTGCCGCGACCGGGTTGCTTGCCGGCTAGGGCATGACGCCCCAGGAATTGGCGAAGATGAGCGGACAGCATGAAGCTGACGACCATCACCAACGTCTCCGTCGACGGGGTCATGCAAGGGCTCGGCGGCTCGCAGGAGGACCGCAGGCGGGTCCGCGCACGCGGGTCAGAACGGCATCTTGCCGCGTGCCCGACGGCCGGCGGAGCCGCTGCGGCCGACCGCGCGGGAGCTGGAGCTGAAGGGCTTGCTGAACAGCCGCCCGAGCGGTCCCGGAGCCTTGGAACCGGCTCGGGAACCGAGGCCGAGCGTGCGTTGCGTGCCGTTCTGCGGGTGTCGGGACAGACGCGGGACGAAGAACGCGAGCACGGCGATGACCACGCAGACGGCGACGATGCCGACGACCATCATGAAGGCCTCCTGAGGTGTTGCGGTGGAGCTGTGACGTGCGGACCGGGCGGTCCGTGCGACCACTCGTTCCCGCTCCCGGCGCGAACACGCTTCCGTTTCCTGTCGGGTGCCGCGCCCGCGCCTCAGGCGTGCACAGCGGTACCGTGATCCCCACGTGATCATGGACGCGTAAGGTCCGCCTGGCCACGACGGCTTCGTGGCCTGGACGGTGAACTCGGGGGACGGGGGCGGCACATGGAGTACCGGTACGCGGCGATACCGGCCGTGGCGGGCGGGCTGATGCTGACACTGCTGCTGTGGTGGGCGGGGGGCAGTGCGGACGCCCTGCAGTTGGACGGCGCGACGGGGGTGCTCGGCATCGAGACGGACGCCGCCCTGCGGAGCTGGCTGTACCCGTGGGCGTACGGCCCCTACGCCGGCGCACTCTCGCACGGGTCCGCCGTGCCGACGCCCGACGGCTCCCACTACCTCGGCCTGCACCACACCGCGATGCAGATCCGCTTCGTCGCCGTGTTCGTGTTCTACGCGGCCGGGGCCCTGCTGCTCGTCCGGCGGATCCCCGCGGAGCGCGGGCGGGTCGGGCCGGCCCTGCTGGCGTTGTGGGCCTGGGGCGTGGTGGCGGGCACGCTGGCGGTGACGGTGTCGTCCCCCTGGCTCATCGCGGCCGGGGGACGCGGAAGTTACCGCTTCCTGCCACAGCTGGCCGGGCTGTCCTCTTCCGGGCGGACGGTCCTGGTGCCGCTGGCGCTGGCCGTGGCGGTGTGGACGGTGCTCGTGACCCGGCTGGCGCTGAAGCACGCGGAGCCGCAGCCCCGCGGGGACGTACCGGCGCGGGCGGCGCTCGTGGCCGCCACCGTGGGAACGGGCGTGGTCGCGGTGTCGGTGGTCGTGCTGTCGTACCAGGAGAACGCGGCGCGAATCCAGACGGCGTTCGCGGGTGGAGGCTTCCTCAGCGAGCCGGGCGATCTGCTGCGCCAGTGGCTGGTGCTGAGCGCGTGGTCCGGTCCGGCCGGGAGCCCTTTCGGTGACTGGCTGCTGGTGCGGCTCGGGGACGTCCTGCTGTTGGCCGTGGTCTGGTGCGCGCTGCGGTGGCTGCCCGGCGTACTCACCCGTGTCTCCGTCCCGGCGATGGCGGCGGGCGCGGTCTGTGCGGTCGTCCTCGGGCTGCTGGCCCGGCATCTGGTGCGTGTGGCGGTGGCCGACGGGTCGTGGAACTACCGGGGTCTGCTGCAGGCGGCGTCCGGGCTCGGCGAGGGGACGAGCGCCGCGATGCTGTGGGGCACGCTGGCGGGCATCGCGGCGGCGGTGACACTGAGGATGTCCGGGAGGGGGACGGCGGCGCCGGGCTCGGGGGGCCCTGGCTCGGCGGACCCCGGATCGGCGGACCCTGGATCGCCGGTGCCCGGCCCGGCAGTCGGTCCCGGCTCGGGAGTCCTTCCCGGCCCGGCGGACGGCCCCTCTATGGGAGGCCTGACCGGCCCGGCTGACGGCCCCGGCATGGGGAACCTGCCCCGCGCTGCAGATGGCCCCGTCCCGGACCGCTCCGCAGGTGCCCTGGACGGCGGGCAGCCCCGGCCCGGCGAACAGCCCCCGCTCGGCTGACGCCCCCAACCGCTGCCACCGGCCCCGACCCGCACCACTCCGTAGATGCCCGGGACAACGGGCACCCTCGCTCCGGCGGGCGGTACCAGCCGGCGGAGGGACCAGCCCGGTCGGCGTCCCCCACGCTGCCGGCGGCTCCGGCGCGGAGGCGCCCGCATCGGGGGCACCCTGCCGGCGGGTGCCGGTCCGGTAGGTTCCGGTCCGGTGGGGTCCGGTTCCGCTTCCGCGCAGGTGAAGGGGGACGGGTAGGGTCGGTTCCGCTGTGTTCGCCGGAGCCGACGAGGAAGCGCATGATCGACGTCGAGGTGGTCCAGCTTCTGGTGTCGCCCTCCCACCGGCTCGACGGCCGGCCCTCGGACGGGCCCGCGCCCGGTCCCGACGACGAGCGTGTCCCGCGCGCCGAGGTGCGGGCGAGGCTGGGGCTGGTGGGCGACCGCTACTACGCGCAGCCCGCCCACCGCGACGCCTCCGTGACGATCATGTCCGCGGAGAACCTGCCCACGGACATCGATCCCGCCGTCGACCTGCGGCAGACCCGCCGGAACGTCCTGCTCCGCGGGGTCGGCATCGACGCGTACGTGGGCGCGACGATCAGTCTGGACTGCGGGCCCGGGCCGGTGCGCTTCTCCGTGAACCGGCCCGCGCGACCGTGCGCGTGGATGAACGTCACCGTGGGCCCGGGCGCGCAGCGCGCGCTCAGGGACAAGGGCGGGGTCCGGTGCACCCCGCTCGACGACGGCGTCCTGACCGTCGGGCCCGCGCGGTTCGCCGTCCTGTCGGAGCCCGCCCCGTCCGCCCCGCGCCGCTGACGCCGCGGCCGGTCGCGACGGCCAGGGCCACCCGTCGCCGGGCGGCCGCTACTTGATCACGGCGTTGGCCCCGATGATCACCAGGCCGATGAACATGTCGCCGAGTCCGGCCCGCAGCGCGGCCGGCCAGCGCCGGCCCGCGTGGCGGGCGGTCCAGACGCCCCATCCGGCGAGGATCAGGGTGTTGAGCACCAGCGCGACGTCCACCGCGTCGGCCTCCGACCACCAGTCCGGCACGGCGAACAGCAGCAGGATCACCGTGGGGACCGCCGCGGCGACGACCGGCCACTCCGCGATCATCGCGCGCAGTCCGGCCATCAGTCCCCCGGGCTCCGCGGACATGCGGTGGGAGAGGACGTGCGCGTAGCCGTGCGCGGCCGCGGCGGCGAGGGCGGTGAGCAGGACCCACAGGGCGTCCGAACCGGGGGTCGTCTGCTCGTCCGGGGAGTCGAGGGCGGCCGCCAGGGCGCTGGCCAGGACCAGCCCGTAGACGCCGCTGAGCAGGCGGGGTTCCGGGGGTCGCCGCCCCGCTGTCGGCGGGTCGGCCGGGCGGGGGGACGGCTGGGCGGGTTCGCGCATCGCTGGCGGCCTCCGGTGGGAGGGGCGGGACAGGGGGACACGGCAGCACGTGAGGCGGCCGGAAGCCCGGCCGCCTCACGTGCGCCGTGGTCTGGATCAACTGCCGGACCGCCCGGAGGCAACGCCCTGTCGCCGAAGCTGCCCCATTTGCCCGACCCGCCGGCGCGCGCCGGGCGCCGGACCGGGCAAGGCGGCGGGCCACAGGCACCGGACGGCGGGCCGGTGTCCGCAGGCCGCGGATCGCCGTGCGGCCCGCCGGTCACCCCTCGGCCGTACGGGCCTCCGCCCGCTGCTTGCGCGCCGCCATGACGGCGTAGACCAGCACACCGGCGAACAGGAAGAGCACTCCCTGGTAGACGGCCTGGTAGCCGGCGCCCGCGACCAGCCACAGCGAGAACGCGGCGGCGACGGACGCGACCACCGCGTCGCGGACCAGGCGTCCCCGGTCGACCCGCTCCCGGTGCCCGCAGACGAGGTGGAACAGCTGCGCGGCGGTGGCGAGCAGGTAGGGCACGGTCGCGGTGAAGGTGGTGACCAGGACCAGCGTCTCGAAGATCCGGGCCGTGCCGGAGGCGTAGTTCCACACGGTGAGCAGGGAGGCGAGGAGCACGGTGACGCCGACGCCGGCCGTCGGCACCCCGCGCCGCTTGCGGGCGAGGGCGGCGGGGAAGAGTCCGTCCTTGGCCGCGGCGTACGAGGTCTGCGCGCTCATCAGGGTCCAGCCGTTGAGGCAGCCGGTCATCGACACGAGCGCGGCGAGCGCCACCGCCCAGCCGCCCCAGGCCCCGCCGAACATGGCGTTGACGGCGTCCGAGAACGGCGCGGTGGAGTCGACCAGCCGGTTGTGGGCGACCGTGCCGAAGACGGCGAGCGTGCCCAGCAGGTAGACGATCGCCGCTCCGGCGGTGCCGATCACGGTGGCGCGTCCCACGGTCCGCCGGGGGTCGCGCACCTCGCCGGCGCTGACGGCGGCGGATTCCACGCCGAGGTAGGAGAAGAGAAGGATGGCGGCCGCCGCGGAGATCGCGCCCGTCGCGCTCTCCCCGCCGGCGCGGAACGGCCCGAGGTTGTCCGCGTCGAAGGCGAACAGGCCGCCGACGGCGACGAGCAGCAGGGGTACCAGCTTGAGCACGGTGGACACCACCTGTACGGCGCCGACGTAGCGGGTGCCGGCGACGTTGGCGAGGGCGGGCAGCCATTGCAGGGCGAGGGCGGCGAGACAGGCGGTCCAGCGGTGCTCGTTCACCGGGATCAGCACGTCGAGGTAGCCGACGGCGGCGACGGCGAGGGCCGCGTTGGAGACCCAGGTGGTGATCCAGTACGCCCAGGCGGCGAGGAAGCCGGCGAAGTCGCCGAACGCCTCGCGGGCGTAGACGTACGGGCCGCCGGTCCTGGGGTCGCGTTCGGCGAGCCGGCCGAAGACCAGGGCCAGGGCGATGGCGCCGACGGTCAGCACGCCGAAGGCGACGAGGCTGATGGTGCCGTACGGGGCGATGGAGGCCGGGAGCAGGAAGATGCCGCCGCCGATGATGTTGCCCATGACCAGGGCGGTGGCGACGGGCAGGCCGAACCGGCGGGTGCGCCGTCCCGTGCCGTCAGGGGTGTCGCCGGAGTGGGCGGGGCCGTCGGTGGTGGCCTGCGGGGCCGGAGCCGGTGGGGGGACGGTTCCGGTGACGTGCATGGGGTGGTGCGCCTCTCTTCGAACTGGCGCCCGGGATCGCCGGGCCGGAGCAATGGTCGGACATCATCATGGATCCCGCCAAATCGGACGTAATCGTCCGGCGACATCCCGTCCGGCTCCGGAAAAGGTGCACCGTGAAGACTTCGGGACGCTCAATCGTCCGGCGGTGCGCCGTACCGCCCGGGGCGGGGCGCCACTCAGACGCCGCCCATACGGATGAGCCACCAGTCCGGTGTGACGGCGGCGTCCGCCGAGGCGCGGGGCGCGGCGGGCCGCTCCTCGACGGTGTCCTCGATCCGGATCCTGTCGGGCAGGTGCGAGAAGCGCGTGCGGCGCCGCGGCTCCGCCTCGTTGCCGGGTTCACGTATCTGGTCCATGCGTCTGCTCCTTGTCCGGGGGCCGCCGTTGTGACCCGTCAGGTCAGCAGGAGTATGCGTGCGGCTTCGTCACCTGTCAAACAGGTGACGTCAGCGCTCTGCGTCGGCCGGGCCCCGGCGGTAGCGTGAGGGCGACGGCCCGTTCCCGGGCACTGCGGAGGCTTCCCATGCCTACCTGGTCGTTCCGGTTCCAGCTGGGGCAGTACGTCAGGACGAGCCTGTGGATCCTGCCGGTGCTCGGACTGGCCCTGGGAGCTCTCCTGGGCGAGGGCGCGCTGGCCCTGGACGACATGGTGGGGATCCCGACCGGCTGGCGGTACACGGCCACCACCGCGACGGGCGTGCTGACGGCCATCGTGGGTGCCATGGTCGCCCTGCTGGGGTTCGTCGTCACGATCGGTTTGCTGGTCGTCCAGCAGGCCACGGGCACGCTGTCCCCGCGCTACATGCGCCTGTGGTACCGCAACCGGCTGCAGAAGGCCGTGCTGTCGCTGTTCGCGGGCACCTTCGCCTTCGCGTTCACGCTGCTGCGCCGGATCGGCCCCGGCACGGTGCCCGATCTCGGCGTCACCCTGGCCGGCCTGGCCGTCGCGGTGAGTCTGGTGATGCTGCTGGTGTACCTCAACCGGTTCGTGCACGACCTGCGTCCCGTGGCCATCGCGGACCGGGTGCGCCGCACCGGCCTGCGGGTGCTGGGCACCTCGCTGCAGGCCCAGGGGCGGTGCACCCTGCTCGACGAGGCGGCCCACCCGGGACACGGCACGCCGGCCGATGTGGTGCGCTCCACCGACGGCGGGGCCCTTCAGGGGATGGACGTGGGCGGGTTGACGAGGGCCGCCGCGCGCCACGACTGCGTGCTGGTGGTGGCGCACCGCGTCGGTGACTTCGTGCCTCCGGGGGCCGTGCTGATCGAGGTCCACGGGGCACCCCGCACTCCGCCCGACGCGCGCCGGCTGGCCGGGCTGGTGGCGCTGGGCGCCGAGCGGACCGTCGAGCAGGACCCCGCCTTCGCGCTGCGCGTGCTGGTCGACATCGCCGCCCGGGCGCTGTCGTCGGCGGTGAACGACCCGACCACCGCCGTGCAGGTCCTCAATCACGTCGACGCGTTCCTGCACGCGGTGGGCAGGTCCGAGCTGAGGGGCCGGCACGTGCTCGGCGACGCCGACGGCGTGCCGCGGGCCGTCGTACCCGGCCGGAGCTGGGAGGAGTACCTGGAGCTCGGCGTGACGGAGGTGCGCGAGTACGGCGTCGGTTCGCTGCAGGTGTGCCGGCGTCTGCGGGCCCTGCTGGAGGGCCTGCTGTCGGGTGTGCCGGCGGAGCGGCGTCCGGCGGTGCGCCGCCAGCTCACGCTGCTCGACGCCGCCGTGGAGAGGGAGTTCCCCGACGCCTTCCGCCGCTCGCTGGCCCGCGCCGCGGACCGTCAGGGCATCGGGGGCGGCAGCCCCTCCCCCGATGCCCCGCCGCGTCACGGTCCGCGGTAGCTCTCCAGCAGACGCAGCCACACCTCCCCGAGGGTGGGGAAGGCGGGTACGGCGTGCCAGAGCCGTTCGACCGGGATCTCCCCGGCGACCGCGAAGGTCGCCGAGTGGACGAGCTCGGCCACGCCGGGCCCGGCGAACGTGACGCCGACGACGGTGCCGCGGTCCGGGTCCACCAGCATCCGGGCCCGGCCTCGGTAGCCCTCGCCGTACTGGTGTGCTCCGGCGACGCCCGTCATGTCGTGGTCGACGACCTCGACCCGGCGGCCGGTGCGTTCGGCCTCCATCGTGGTGAGGCCGACCGCGGCGATCTCGGGCACGCCGAAGACCACCTGGGGCACGGCCGCGGTGTCGGCCGTGCCGGCGTGGGCGCCCCAGGGCGCGTCGTCGACGGGCCGTGCCGCCGCCCGGGCCGCTATGACGGCACCGGCGATGCGGGCCTGGTACTTGCCCTGGTGGGTGAGCAGCGCCCGCCCGTTGACGTCGCCGACCGCGTAGAGCCAGCCGTCCGGGACGGTGGTGACGCGGTAGGTGTCGTCCACGGCGAGCCGGTCGCCCGGGGTCAGTCCGACGGTGTCGAGCCCCACGTCGCGGGTCCGCGGCACGCGGCCGGTGGCGAACAGGATCTCGTCGGCGGTCAGTTCCTCACCGCCGGTGAGGGTGATCCGCACCGGGCCCTGGCTCCCTGATCCCCCGTCCCGACGCAGGGACTCCACGGCCGTTCCGAAGCGGAGGTCGACGCCCGCCGCACGCAGACCGCCCTCGGCCATCTCGCCCGCGAACGGCTCCATCCGCCCGAGCAGATGGTCCTCGATCACCAGCATGGTCACCTGCGAGCCGAGGGCCTGCCAGGCGGTGGCCATCTCGACGGCGACCACACCGCCGCCGACCACGGCCAGGGAGCCGGGGACGCGCCGGGCTCCTGTGGCCTCGCGGCTGGTCCAGGCGCGGACCCCGTCGAGGCCGGGCACGGGCGGCAGGGAGGGGACGCTGCCGGTGCCGAGGACGACGGCGTGCCGTGCGGCGAGGCGCACGGTGTCGCCCTCCGGGGTCGTCACCGTCACACGCCGGGGGCCGTCGAGCCGGCCGTGGCCCCGTACGAGGTCGACCGCGACCGACTCCAGCCAGTCGGCCTGGCCGTCGTCCTTCCAGTGGAAGGCCGTCGCGTCCCGGTGGGCGAGGACGGCCTCGACGTCCAACGGCCCCTCGACCGCTCGGCGCAGACCGGGGACGCGCAGCGCGTCGGCGCGCGCGACGACCGGGCGCAGCAGCGCCTTGCTCGGTTCGCACGCCCAGTAGGAGCACTCCCCGCCGAGCAGTTCGCGCTCGACGATCACGGCGGTCAGGCCCGCGGAGCGGACCCGCTCGGCCACGTTCTCGCCGACGGGGCCCCCGCCGACGACGACCACGTCGTACTCACGGACGCCGCGGCCCGTCGTTGCTTCGTTCATCACTGATCCTGAGGTCGTGGCGGTGGTGCGGGCCTGTGCCCGCGGCGGGGTGGCGGCCGGTGCCGGCCGCCACCCCGCACGGACTCCCCTACCGGCCGGGGAAGCGCTCGGTGATCTCCTGCAGGACCCAGCCGTTGCCGTCCGGGTCGCTGAACGTGGCGTAGGAGGCGTAGGAGAGTCCCTCGGGGTGGCGGCCGGCCAGGCGCTGCTGGGCGGGCAGGCCGTGGGTGGCGGTGCCGTCGGCGTGGCCGTGGAAGAGCACGCCTCCGCCGTCGTGGAAGACCTCGCTGACCGCTATGCCGCGCTCCAGGAGCTCGGCGCGGGCCGCCTCGATGTCGGTGACGATCAGGTACAGGCCCTGGGCCGAGCCGGGCTCGGCGGTGGTCAGTCCCTCGCCGAACAGGATCGACGCCTCGGAACCGGGGGGCGTGAGGTGCACGGCGCGCCATCCCTCGACGGGGGCCTTGTCCACGTCCAGGCGGAAGCCCGCCCGCTCGTAGAACGCCTTGGCCCGGTCGACGTCGGAGACGGGCAGGACGACGAGTTCCAGCTTGAGGTTCATGCGGTGACGCATCCACTTCGGGAGAGGTGACCGGGCGCCGAATGCGTCACCGGTCAGGATGGTGACGAGCATGCGGCACGTTTCGTCACCTGTCAAACAGGTGACGAGAAGAGGGTGCGCCCGGCGGCCGAGATGACCGGCGGGGCGGATCGCTCAGCCGAGGTGGTCGGCGGGCTCCGGGGCGAGGTACTGGTCCCGGCGGGCGGCCACGAACTCCTCGACGGTCCGGGCCGGTACGCCCGTCACCCGCTCGACGTCGTCGGTGACCCGGTCGTAGCGGTTCTCCTGGTGCAGCCTGCACATGGTCACGATGTGGTCCTCGATGTGCGGGGGCAGTCCCGCCCGGGAGAGGACCTCCTCCCGCCACCGCTGCAGGGGCACGTCCGTGTAGACGACGGACCGGCCGAGGGCCCGGGAGTACGCCCCGGCCATCTCCGTCATGTCCATCGACCGCGGGCCGGTCAGCTCGTAGACGTGGTCCAGGTGGCCCCGCCGGCCGGCCAGCAGGCCGGCCACGACCCGGGCGACGTCGGCGACCGCGACGGGGGACGTACGTCCGCCGCCGAAGGGCAGCGCGAGCGTGCCGTCCGCCGTGATCGACCGGGCGGCGAGCGTCGTGAACAGCGGGTTGTCCAGGAACGACGTGGGCCGGACGTGCACCACGGGCAGCCCGGACCAGTCGAGCACCCGCTCGGCCAGCCAGTGCAGGCGCTGCTGGTGGGACTCGTCGGTGCTGGTGGCGGTCATCTGCGACACCGTCATCTGGGACATGCCGACCAGGACGTCCAGCCCGCCGTACTCGCGGGCCACGCTCGCCACGACGGTCGCGGCCAGCAGGTGATCACGGGAGACCGGCATGGCGAAGTACATGCGGTCGATGTCCCACAGGCCGGCGGCGACGGTCTCGGGCCGGGTGAGGTCACCGAGGACCACTTCCGCGCCGAGCCGGCGCAGTTCGGCCGCCCGCTCGTCGTCGCGACGGACCAGGACGCGTACCGGTACGTCGTCCGCGCGAAGCTGCTGGACCACCGCGCGGCCCACACCGCCGGCGCCGGTGACGAGGACGGACGGACGAGAAGGCATGGTCGGCCTCCCTCCGGCCCGGCCGGCCCGCCGCGCGCCCGTCGGCATCCGTCCGGTGCGTGAAGCCGCCCGGCGCGCGGCGCGGTTCCGGCGGACCCGGTCTCGAGGATGTGACCAGCTTCGCACAGGCGGCGCGGGCCTTCACGGCGAACGGCGGGCCACCGAGGCCGCCCCGCCAGACGCGCCCGCCGCGCCCGCCGCGTATGGGCGGCGGATCGTCACCGTGCGCGTGCCGTGCGGGGACGCCGAGTGCTAGCCGGACCGACGCGCCGTGAGCAGGCCGTTCGCCCGCTTGCGGGCGCGGTAGGCGGCGGCCTTGATCTTGTTGCCGCAGGGATCCATGGCGCACCACTCGCGGCGCGCGCCGCGGGAACGGTCGATGAAGACCTGCGAGCAGTCGGGGTTGCCGCACTCCTTGAGCAGCGGCACGTCCGGACCGCTCAGGGTCACGACGACGTCGCGGGCGACGTGGGCGAGCCCCTGCTCGACGGTGGCGTCCACCTGCCGCCCCTGGGTGGTGAGTTGGGGCACGGGCGTGGGCTTGCGTGCGTACGCGTTCACCAGTGCCAGCGCGTCCCGGTCGTAGTCCTCGCCCGCCATGGCGGCCCGGACCAGCAGGTGGACCGCCTCCCGGAGGGTCAGCGCCTCGCGCAGGTCGTCGGGCCCGGCGGGGACGTCGTCCACGCTGATGCCCGCCTCGCGGAACCACACCCCGAGACTCTCCGGGGAGTCGAGGTCCTCCCGCGGTTCGGAGCGGTGCCGGAAACGCAGCGTGCCCGGGAAGTCGAGTGCCGGGGTGCCGCCGGGGAACGCATGCCTCATATCACCAGTCTGAACGGTGACGCAGCGGAACGCAAGAACGTCGTTGCTCGCGGCAACCGCGTGCCGTCTTTGTTGCCTGTTGACCGGTACAGCCGGTGGCAGGGGGCTTACAGTCGTGGCGCTGCTCCTGCCGGGGCCGGTGGGGTTGCGCCGACGGAGTGAGGAGCCGCCCGCCGTACCACCCGCGGCGGACGCGCCGCGGGGCCGGGCGGCCTCCGGTCGTGCGGTGGCGGCGCACAGGGGCGCGTGCGAAACTCCGCCGCTCCGTTCGACCTGAGGGCGTTGTGCCCTCATGCTGGAAGGAGGAGGTCTTCCACACTCGTCAGGGGGCCTCGATGAGAGCGGTACGAGCTCATGATCGCGACGCACCCGTGGCCGGTCTGGTCGCGGAGGAGGCCCCGTATCCGTACGCGGGCGAAGGCGACGTCGTCGTCAAGGTGCACGCGGCCTGCTTCACCCCCGGTGAACTCAGCTGGCCCGCCTCGTGGGTCGACCGGAGCGGCCGGGAGCGGGCCCCCGTCGTACCGGGGCACGAGGTGTCGGGGGAGGTCGCGGAGGTGTCGGTCGGCACCACCGGACTGTCCGTGGGACAGCGGGTGGTGGGCCTGACCGACTGGAACCGGGACGGCACCCTCGCCGAGTACGTGGCGGTGGAGGCGCGCGATCTCGCGCCGCTTCCCGCGGGCATCGATCACGTGCACGCGGCGGCCCTGCCGATGCCGGGCCTCACGGCCTGGCAGGGGCTGTTCGTGCACGGCCGGATCGAGACCGGACAGAGCGTGCTGGTGCACGGAGCGGGAGGGGGGGTGGGAATGGCAGCCACACAGCTGGCCCGGGACGCCGGCGCGCGTGTGCTCGGATCGGGCCGCGCGAAGAGCAGGGAGCGGGTGCTGGAACTGGGCGCCGAGGAGTTCGTCGACCTGGAACAGCCGGCGTGGGAGCAAGCCGTGGGCCTCGTCGACCTCGTCTTCGACGCCGTCGGCGGGACGGTGCTCGACCGCTCGGCGGCCGTCCTCAGACCGGGCGGCACCCTGATCAGCATCTCCCGCCCTCCGACCGTACGGCCCGAGGACGGACGGGCCCTGTACTTCATCGTCGAGCCCGGCCGTGACCACCTCGCGCAGGTCGTCGACCGGTGCGGGACGGGGCGGCTGCGGCCCCTGGTGGGACGCGTGTGCTCGCTTCCCGAGGCGCCGGACGCGTTCCGCACCAAGTCCGGGACGGCCGGCAAGACGGTCGTCGCCGTCGCCTGAGTCCGCCCGACCCCCGGACCGGAGCCCATGTGCCGTCCACGGGCGGCCATGCGGCCTCGGGACCGACCGCCGTCGTGCCCGACTCCGGCCGGCGGAACGGGAGTTCCGTCCACGGAAAGCAGACACTCTCATGGATCTGAAACTCGAACTCATCGTGCTGCCCGTCTCGGACGTCGACCGGGCCAAGGCCTTCTACGAGGGCCTGGGATTCCGCCTGGACCTCGACAAGGCGGCCAGTGAGGACTGGCGTGCGGTGCACTTCACGCCGCCCGGTTCGGAGTGCTCGGTCATCTTCGGCAAGGGCATCACGTCCGTGCCGCCGGGCTCCGCGCAGGGCATGTACCTCGTCGTCACCGACATCGAGAAGAGCCGCGCGGAACTCGTCGACCGCGGTGTCGAGGTGAGCGAGGTCTTCCACGATGCGAACGCCGTCTTCTACCACGGTCACGGCGGCGGGGACTTCACCCACGACCCCGGCCAGGGGCAGGGCCGGCTTCCGGGTCTCCACCCGGACCGGATGTCCTACGGCTCCTTCGCCACCTTCAGCGACCCGGACGGCAACGGCTGGGTGCTGCAGGAGGTGCAGCAGCGGCTCCCCGGCCGCTGACGAGCCGCCGGCCCGCAGCAACTCCCCACGGCCGCCGCCCGTTTCGCGCGGGCCGGCGGCCGTGCCCCGTCGACGCCGTTCCCGGGGTCTTCCGTCGGACCGTGCGGGCGCGCCCGTGGTCAGGCGGAGGCGGGGACCCGCAGGTAGTTCAGGCCGCTCGCGTCGAACCACATGTGCTGCGGGGAGCGGACCATGCGCAGCAGCACGTCCTCGCAGCCGGGGCAGCGCAGCACCGTGCCGGGGCCTCCGAGGTAGGCGTGCGCCTCGGCCAGCATCATCCGCCGGCCGCAGCCCTGGCACTGTCCCGAGGCCATGGTCATGTCGGTGCCGAACAGCGACTCCAGGTCCCCGGCGGCGGCGTTGCCGTCGAGGAAGCCTTGCGTGACGGTCATGGGAATCCCGTTCCTTCGCTCATCCGGTGGGTCCGAAACGTTCGGTCCGGATGCGGCCGGGGTCGTGTCCGAGTGCCACGAGCAGACCGGCCGCCGTTTCGACGAATCCGGTGGATCCGCAGACGTAGCAGGTCGGCTCGAAGTCCGGCGGCCATCCCGCGACGGTGAGATCGTTCGCGGTGATACGCCCGGGAGGCCGCGGCCAGCGCTCCGGAGCGGAGCGGCTGTAGAGGAAGGTCTTGTCGAGCCCCGGGTCGTCCGTCCGCAGGTCGCTCACGAACAGCTGCGACTCGGGGCCGCGCAGGCTGTACACCAGCCGGAAGGGGACGCGGCTGGCGGCGGCGCGCCGGGTGCGGATCATGGCCATGAGCGGTACCAGGCCCGAACCGCCGCCGACGAGGAGGACGGGCTCCCGCTGGACGTCGGGCCGCCAGACGAACCAGCCGCCGACCGGCCCGCGCAGCTCCACCAGGTCACCCACCGCGAGGTCGTCCACCAGATACGGCGACACCTCGCCGTCGTCGACCCGCTCGACGGTCAGCTCGACGCGTTCGCCGTCGGACGCCGAGGCGATGGAGTAGCTGCGCTGGGTGCTGTAGCCGTCCTCCGCCGTGAGCCGCACGTCGACGTGCTGCCCCGCCAGATGGCCCGGCCAGCCGGGTACGTCGAAGACGAGGGTGCGGGCGTTGTCCGACTCGTCCCGCCGCTCGGTCAGGCGGGCCGGCAGCCAGAGCAGCCGCCCGCCTAGTCGCCCTGATACCGCTGCTCGCGCCATGGGTCACCGTAATCGTGGTAGCCGACGGTCTCCCAGAAGCCGCGTTCCTCCTCGTCGAGCAGCTGGATGCCGCGCACCCACTTCGCGGACTTCCAGAAGTACAGGTGCGGGACGAGGAGGCGCGCCGGACCTCCGTGTTCCGGGGGGATCTCGTCGTCGTCGTAGCGGTAGGCGATCCATGCCCGCCCGTCGAGGAGGTCCTCCACCGGGATGTTCGTGGTGTAGTCGCCGTAGGAGTGGACGAGGGCGTACTCGGCGCCGGACTCGACGTCCTCCAGCAGGACGTCCAGGGAGACGCCCTGCCATCGGGTGCCGAACTTCGACCACTTGGTCACGCAGTGCAGGTCGACGGTCGGGGTCTGGGAGGGCAGCGCCATCAGCTCTTCCCAGTTCCACAGGTGTCGCACACCCGTCTCGGTGCGGATGGTGAACTCCCAGTCGTCGAGGCTCACTTCCGGCGTGGGGCCCGCGGACAGCACGGGGAATCCGGTGGTCTCGTACTGCCCGGGAGGCAGTTCGTGTCCCTCGTCCCGCGCCCGACCGTGGAACCCGCGTGAAATGACGGCCATGTCGCATCCCCATTCTCCGAGCGGGCAGTCCCCATTTTTCAGGAGTCGGGGCGGCCCGGCATCTCGGCGGGACCGTCGCCCCGCGCGGGCGCGGTGTCCGTGCGGCCGAGCAGGGGCAGGGCCACCAGGGGAAAGACGATGCAGGACAGCAGTCCCGCGGCCACCAGCGCGGCCGCGTTCTCCGGCCGGATGGCGTCGAGCCGCACCCCGATCGTCGTGGCCGCCACGATCAGCGGCAGGGACGTGGCCTGCAGGAGTCCGGCGGCGACGAGCTCCGCGCGGGAGAGGCCCGCCCCGCGGTAGAGCAGTGCGGGCAGTCCGCGCACGAGCAGCAGGGCCGCGAGGAACAGCGGCACCCGCAGGACGGTGCCGGCGTCGGCGAACAGCGCCACGAGGTCGAACTGGATGCCGCTGGTGACGAAGAAGACGGGGACGAGGAAGCCGTAGCCGATGCCGTCGAGCTTGGTGTGGAACTGGGGGTGCCGGCTCTCGGCGTCCGGGTCGACCAGGCGGAGCACGGCCCCGGCGACGAAGGCGCCCAGGACGGCCTCGAAGCCGAGGTGCATGGCCAGCGCGGACAGGCCGACGATCAGCAGCATCGTCAGCCGGACCCGGATCTGGGCGCTGGTGTCCGCCAGGCCGGTCACGGTCCTGGACAGCCACCGGGAGCGGGTGGCGCGGATCGACGTCACGACGACGAGCACCGTCAGGCAGGCCAGGCCCAGCAGCAGGAGCAGCCGTGAGGCGAGGCCGGAGGCGTGCTCGGAGAAGAACAGCGACAGCAGGATCACCGCGCAGAACTCCCCGGCGGACGCGCCCCCGATGACCAGCTGTCCGACCGGGCGGTCGGCCGCGCCGGCGTCCTTGAGGACCGGGATGAGCAGTCCGAGGGACGTGGCCACCAGGGCGATGCCGACCAGCAGCGGGCTCTCGACCAGCCCGGCGAGGTCCAGCGACCAGCCGACGGCGGCGGCGAGGGCGAGCGTGGCGGCCAGGCCCAGGCCGACGAGCCGTGCGGCCGGTCCGCGCCAGCGTTCGAAGTCGATCTCCAGTCCGGCGAGGAACAGCAGGAAGCCCAGCCCGATGACCGACAGTGCCTCGACCGTCCCGTCGGGCTGGACCCAGTTCAGGACCGCCGGTCCGAGGACGACTCCGGCCACGATCTCCAGGACCGGGCCGGGCAGTGGCAGGCGGGGCACCAGGGCGAGGAGGAACGGAACGGCCGCGGCCACGGCGAGCACGATGACCAGGTTGTCGTACGACATGGTGGCTCCCGTGGCCTCGGACCCTCCCACCATGCACACACGACGTGGGCCACGCATCCTGTCCGGACGCCTGGAAAGAATCTTCGCCGGTGGTGTCGAGAACCGTCGTCCGGCTCCGTCCCCGCTGTGAACGCGACGACAATGGGTCGCACCACACCGAGGAGAGATCCACGATGGCCAAGTACCTGCTGCTGAAGCACTACCGCGGCGCTCCGGACCCGGTGAACGACGTCCCGATGGACCGGTGGACCCCGGAGGAGATCTCCGCGCACGTGGGCTACATGAACGACTTCGCCGCCCGGCTGGAGAAGACCGGCGAGTTCGTCGACGCCCAGGCGCTGGCGCCCGAGGGGTCGTGGGTCCGGTACGACGGCGAAGGGCGTCCGCCGGTGACCGACGGGCCGTTCGCCGAGACCAAGGACCTCATCGCCGGGTGGATGGTGATCGACGTCGACAGCCACGAGCGCGCCGTCGAACTGGCCGGGGAGCTGTCGGCCGCGCCCGGCGCGGGCGGCAGGCCGATCCACGAGTGGCTCGAGGTGCGCCCCTTCCTCACCGCGCACCCCACCGTCACCGAGTGACCTCGCCGATGGACGAGGCGCTGCTCAGGGCGCTCACCCCGCGTGTGCTCGGGATCCTCGTCCGCCGCGGAGCTGACTTCGCGGCGGCCGAGGACGCCGTGCAGGAGGCGCTGGTGGAGGCGGTCCGCGTCTGGCCGGAGGACCCGCCGCGCGATCCGCAGGGCTGGCTGGTCACCGTGGCCTGGCGCCGGTTCCTCGACGCGACGCGGGCCGACACCGCGCGCCGCAGGCGTGAGGACCGGGTCGAGGAGGAGCCGCCGCCCGGGCCCGCGCCCTCGGTGGACGACACGCTCCAGCTGTACTTCCTGTGCGCCCACCCGTCGCTGACGCCGGCGTCCGCGGTCGCGCTCACCCTGCGGGCCGTCGGCGGACTGACCACGCGGCAGATCGCGCAGGCGTACGTGGTACCGGAGGCGACCATGGCGCAGCGCATCAGCCGCGCCAAGCGCACCGTCTCCGGCGTGCGGTTCGACAGGCCCGGCGACGTGTCCACGGTGCTGCGGGTCCTGTACCTGGTGTTCAACGAGGGCTATTCGGGCGATGTCGACCTGGCGGCCGAGGCGATCCGGCTCACCCGGCAGCTCGCGGCTGTGATCGACCACCCGGAGGTGGCGGGGCTGCTCTCGCTCATGCTGCTCCACCACGCGCGGCGGGCGGCCCGTACCGCGTCCGACGGGAGTCTGGTGCCGCTGGCCGAGCAGGACCGCGGCCGGTGGGACACGACCCTGATCGCCGAGGGCATCGGCATCCTCCAGGCGGCCCTGGCCCGTGACCAGCTGGGCGAGTTCCAGGCGCAGGCCGCCGTCGCGGCGCTGCACGCCGACGCGCGGAGCGCCGAGGAGACGGACTGGGTGCAGATCGTCGAGTGGTACGACGAACTCGTCCGGCTGACCGGCAGCCCGGTGGTGCGGCTCAACCGGGCGGTGGCCGTCGGCGAGGCGGACGGGCCGCGGGCCGGGCTTGCGGAGCTCGCGACGCTGGACGACTCGCTTCCCCGGTACGCGGCGGTCGCGGCGTACCTCCATGAGCGCGACGGTGACCCGGGGAAGGCCGCGGCGCTGTATGCCGAGGCCGCGCTGAAGGCCCCGAACCTCGCCGAGCGCGACCATCTGACGCGTCAGGCGGCCCGGCTGAACACCCGCGGGCGCCGCTGAGCACGTCGCCGGGAGGCGCTCGTCCTCCCCCGAAACGGGGCGAGCCGTCAGCCGCGCTCGACGGCGGCCTGAATGTGGTCGAGGTGGGCGGCGAGGATCTCCTCGAAGGCGGCGGAGCGGTCCGCGCCGAGCGGGCGGACGTCGCGGGCGAAGTGGGCCAGCGCCGGGAAGCGCTCGGGGTCGGCGCCCAGGACCGCGACGCGGAACAGCTCCAGGCCCTGTTCCCGCTCCTCGGCCGTCACCGTGCCGATGCCGGCGTCGGAGGCGATCAGCGCGGCGATGAGTACCGCCAGACGGTGGTAGTGCGCCGGGACCTCCTCGTCCGGCAGGCCGGACGCGCGCAGCGCCTGGAGCACTTCCTCCATGATCAGCCGGGAACCGGTGCCGCTCGACGCGTAGCGGCCCCAGACCGCCGCGAGCTGCGGCTGCCGGCCGAAGGCGTCCCTGATCCGCAGGGCCAGGGACGTGATGCGCCGGCGCCAGTCGCCCTCGGGGCGGTAGCCGTCCAGGGCGGCGAGGAGGGTGCGGTCGGCGACCGCGCGCAGCAGTTCGGTCTTGCTGCGGAAGTGCCGGTAGAGGCTGGAGGAGTCGGTGCCGAGCACCGCCGCCAGCTTGCGCACGCTGAACGACTCGGCGTCGCTCGTGCGCAGCAGGTCCGCCGCCGCGTCCAGGATCTCCTCGGTCGACCAGCGCCTGCGGCCTGCCATCGCGTTCCTCCCGCCGTGATCGTCCCGGGTCGTCCGGGGTCCACCCTAACTTATACACTTGGCGTTGCACGCACCGCGTGCATAATGGGTGCATGAGCGGGCCCGGCATCGCCCCTCGCGGGCGCCCGGCCCGGAGCCGAAGGGAGGCACGTCATGGAAAACCGCCTGGACACGGACGCGCTGGACGCGGCCCTCGAGGCCGTGCACCGCGCCGGGATGCCGGGGCTGTTCGCCGAGGTGCGGGACGGCGAACAGGTCTGGCGAGGCGCCGCCGGGGTGGCCGACGTGACGACGGGGCGGCCCGTCACCGCCGGGATGCGGCACCGCGTCGGCAGCGTCACGAAGACCTTCACCGCCGCCGCCGTGCTGCGGCAGGTCGAGGCCGGGCTGATCGGGCTCGACACGCCGGTCTCGCGGTATCTGCCGGAGCTGGTCCCGGGCGCGCGCGGGGACGCCGTCACGGTACGGATGCTGCTGAACCACACCAGTGGTCTCGCCGAGTACCTTCCCTACGCCTATCCGTCGCTGAAGGCGTTCCCGGCGCTCGCGGAGACGGGGCCGGAGAGCCTGGAGGAGCTGCGGTTCACCCGGTTCGATCCCGTGGAGCTGATCGGGATGGGGGTCGCCGCGCCGGCCGTCGGGGTCCCGGGCGGCACTCCCGGGGTGTACTCGAACACCAACTACCTGCTGCTGGGGCAGCTGTTGGAGAAAGTGACCGGCCTCTCCGCCGAGGGGTGCGTCGCACGTGACGTCATCGGGCCCGCGGGGCTGCGGGACACCGAACTCGCCGTCGGGGCACACGTCGACGGACCGCACTCGTGCCTCTACGAGTCGTGGTTCGGCATGATCGATCCGCCGCGCGACCACAGCGTCCACGACATGTCGTGGGTGGGCCCCTCGGCATCGCTGGTCTCGACCGTCTCGGATCTCAATCGCTTCCACGCCCTGCTGTCGGCCGGTGAGATCGTCGGCCCGTCCTCGCTGGCGGAGATGCGGCGCACCGTTCCCGTCGTGTCGCAGGAAGGCAGGACGATCGACTACGGCCTCGGTCTGCACCCGATGGAGACCGCGGGCCCCGGGCAGGAGACGTACTGGGGGCACGGCGGCACCGTCTGGGGCGGCGGGGCGCTGGCCATGGCCCGCGCCGACGGCGGCCGGCAGTGGTGCGTCGCGGTCAACCTCCAGCGGTGGAACGAACTCGACGCCTCCGGCCGTCCGCGGCCCCACGCCGTCGACGCGGCGCTGGAGGCCTTCCACCGCCTGGCGATGTACGGCTGACGGCGGTCCGGTCACGGACCGCTCCCCCGCGCCCGTCGTCCCGAGCGGCGTCAACTCCCCTTCCGCGGGGGACGAGCGGCCCTCACGCGGTGCTGACACCCTCGTCGCCTACCCTCGTCGCAGGAGACACCGGGTGCGGTGCGGGTCCACGTCGAGGAGGCGGGGGTGTTCGGTAGGGGTGCGTGGTTGCTCGCGGGCGTCGTGGCGGTGACCGGCATGCTGGTGCTGGGTCCCAGCACACCCGTCGGCCTTCCCTTCGCCAGGACGGTGCCGGCCGACGCCGCCAAGGACGTGGTGCCGAACCGGGTCATGACGTGGAACCTCTGCAACCCCTGCGACCAGGACAACGTCGACCGGGCGGCGGAGATCGCCAGGTACGCCCCCCAGATCGTCGGTCTGCAGGAGGCGTGCGTACGGGACGTCGAGCGGATCAGGGACCACCTGGCCAACCTGCACGGGCTGGTCTACCACGTCGAGTACGGGCCGGTGCTGCGCAACTGGAGCCGCTGCGGGGGAGCTCCGTGGAAGCCGGGGGGCTACGGGCAGGCGCTGCTGTCGGCGGCCCCGATGACCGACGTCGTCCTCGAGGAGTACCCGCACGGCGGGTCGGAGGACCGCGGCTACCTCGCCGTCTCCACCGAGGTGGCCGGACAGCCGGTGCGGGTCTTCAACACGCACCTGGCGCAGCGGCGTCAGGAGTCGGTGCGCGAGGAGCAGATCCGGGTGCTCGCGCCGCAGGTCGCGCGGTACGACCGCGCCATCGTGCTCGGCGACTTCAACGCCGTACCGGAATCCCCCGAACTCGCCCCGATGTGGGCGCTCGCCGAGGACACGGACGCCGGCTGCCGGCCCTCCTCCGCCGGCGACTGCGAGGCGACGACCGACTGGCAGAGCAAGTTCGACTACGTGTTCCTGCGGGGCCTTTCGGCCCTGGGGCACGAGGTGCTGGACAGCGCGTACTCCGACCACCATCTGCTGCACACCGACGTCACGGCGAGCTGACTCCTGTTAGAAGGCGCGAATCGTGGAAACACGTTCGACGAACCGACTACAAGGGAGTCTTTTGATGGGCATCATCGCTTGGATTTTCATCGGTCTGATTGCCGGCGCCATCGCCAAGGCGCTCATGCCGGGCAAGGACCCGGGCGGCATCATCATCACCATGCTCATCGGTATCGCGGGAGGTCTGCTGGGTGGCTTCCTCGGCAAGGTGATCTTCGGGGTGGACTCCATCGACGGCTTCTTCGATCTGTCCACGTGGATCGCGGCCATCATCGGCTCCGTCATTCTCCTTGCCCTGTACCGGGTGTTCGCGGGTCGCAGCCACCGGGGCGGTCACGCGCACGCCTGACCGTGCGTTGGCCGGTGTGAGGTGACACCACCGCAGGTGGCCGCCTGCCATGCGGAAGGCCCCCGTCCTCGGACGGGGGCCTTCCGCATGCTCACGGCCGGTCGTGTCCGGCGCGGGGGTCGGTACGGAGGTGGGCGCGTACGCCCTGGAGGCCGAACAGGACGAGCAGTTCGACCGTGTTGCCGTCCGCGCTGCCCAGCCAGTGCGGCAGGGAGGTGTCGAACTCGGCGGCCTCGCCGGGTGACAGCGTCAGGTCGCGCTCACCGACGAGGAGCCGCAGCCGGCCGTTGAACACGTAGAGCCACTCGAAGCCCTCGTGGGTCTGGGGCGTCGGTTCGGCGGGGTTCGGCCGGGCGGGGATGATCAGCTTGAACGCGTGAACCCCGCCCGGGCGGCGGGACAGCGGGACGAAGGTCATCCCGAACCGGGTGACCGGCTTCAAGTGGATCCGCGGGTCGCCGGTGCGGGGTGCGCCCACGAGGTCGTCCAGCGGGACGTCGTAGGTGCGGGACAGCGGCAGCAGCAGTTCCAGGGTCGCCCGGCGCTGTCCGCTCTCCAGCCGGGACAGGGTGCTCTCGGACACGCCGGTCGTCGCCGCCACGTCCGCGAGGGTGAGTCCACGGTCCCGGCGCAGCGCGCGGAGCCGTGGCCCCACGGCGTCGAGCACGTCGTCGTCCGTCGCCCGGTTCATCGGGCCAGCTTGCCACAACGGCAAGATTCCGTGCCGGATCGGTGTTCGGCTGCCGAGACTGGGGCCCCCGACGACCTGAGGAGTCTCGATGAGCGCGAACGATGCGGTCACCTTCTGGGACGGCGTCCACGCGGCCCGGCCGGCTGCGGACAGCCCCTCCCCCAACGCCCGCCTGACGGAGACGGTGAAGGAACTGCGGCCGGGCGACGCCCTGGACCTGGGCTGCGGCTCCGGCGGCGACGCGCTGTGGCTGGCCCGGCAGGGCTGGCGGGTCACGGCGGCGGACATCTCGGCCGTGGCGGTCGAGCGGCTCACGACCCTGGCCCGCTCGCACGGCCTGCACGACCAGGTCACGGCCGTACGGCTGGACCTGCGCGCGTCGTTCCCGCCCGGCGCGTTCGACCTGGTCACCGCGCACTACCTGCACACGCCGTACGAACTGGAGCGGTCCGCCGTCCTGCGCTCGGCCGCCCGGGCGCTGCGGCCGGGCGGGCGCCTGCTGGTGGTGGACCACGGTTCGACCGCCCCGTGGTCGTGGGACCAGGACCCCGCGATCCGTCATCCGAGTGCGCGGGAGGTCGCGGCGGGGATGGACCTCGACCCGGCGATCTGGACGGTGGAGCGGGCGGACGCGTCCCGCCGTGTCGCGACCGGTCCGGACGGCCGCACCGCCGAGGTGACCGACCATGTGCTGCTCGTCCGCCGCACCGCCTGACCGCGGATGAGGAAGAAGACCACCGTGCCCGGCACCGAACGCCCTCACCGGAATCACGACACCCCGCCGCCCCGTACGGACGGCGGCGACGGCACGACCGGCCGCTGATGGTCACCGTGCCGGTTCGGGGGATCCCGTCGGGTTCTCCTCGCTGCCGGAGCCGAGGAAGTCGATGATCTCGCGGACGACACGCTCGGGGGCGTCCTCCATGAGGAAGTGCCCGGCGCCGGGGATCACGACGAGCTCGGCGCCGGGGATGTCGTCGCGCAGACGCTCGGCGTAGCGCACGGGCTGCCACTCGTCCTCCGCCCCCCACAGGATGCGGACGGGCAGGGTGAGCCGGCCGAGCCGGTCGGCGATCTCCTCGGTGTACCGGGAGTCGTAGTGGCGCACCTGGTGCTCGAAGAAGGATGCGCGGCCCAGCCGGGACGCGTGGGGCGCCAGGTAGGCCCGCAGGACGTCACCGCTCATCAGCGACTTGTCGGCGACCGTCATCGTCAGCTGCCGGGTCAGCAGGTCGTCGAACGCCTCCTGCGACATGGCCGCGTGGTCGTCCAGCTCCTCGTCGATGATCCGGCGCCAGGTGGCGGAGGGCCATGAGTCGTAGCTCACCGAGTCCATGACCATCAGGCGTCTCACCCGGCCGGGGTGCGCGAGGGCGAAGCGCAGGGCGACGGCACCGCCGATGTCGTGCGCGACGAGGCTGACCCGGTCGAGGCCGAGGGCGTCGAGGAGGTGGCCGAGGAGGTCGGTCTGGGCGGCGACCGAGGTGTCGCGGTGCGCCGGGCGCTCGGAAAGGCCGTAGCCCGGCAGGTCGTAGGTGAGGGTGCGGTGACCGGCCGCTTCCACGTGGGGGACGACATGGCGCCATTCGTAGGAGTGGGAGGGCGTGCCGTGGAGGAAGACCACCGGCTCGCCGCTGCCGCCCTCCCGGTAGGCCACACGCACTCCGTCGACGATGAGGTGGTCGGTCAGGGTCGTCATCATGCCTTCCTCGGGGGGCCGGGGGCGGAGGGACGGTGATGGCCGGTCGGCCGCGCCATGTCCCGTAGACTAGGTAGACCAGTCTACCCAGCGAGGGGGGAGTCATGACCGAACGGCAGCAGGCGGCGGAGACACCGGGAGCGGGGCGGCGGCGGCCGGCGCGGGAGCGGATCCTGGTGGCCGCGGGGCGGCGCTTCTACCGCGACGGCGTGACGGCCACCGGCATCGACACCATCACCGCCGAGGCCGGCGTGGCGAAGATGAGCCTCTACAACAACTTCTCCTCCAAGTCCGATCTCGTACGGGCGTACCTGGACGGACGGCACGAGGACTGGCTGGAGCGGTACCGCGCACGGGTGGGGGCGTCGCCGGCTCCGCGCGACGGCGTGCTGGCCGTGTTCGACACCTACATCGACGGCGCCGACACCGGGGACGGGGAGGACTTCCGCGGGTGCGGGCTGCTCAACGCCGCCGGGGAGATGCCCGCAGGACACGAAGGCCGGACCCAGGTGCGCCGGCACAAGGAGGAGGTGGAGCGGCTGATCGGTGAGCACCTCGCGGCACTGTTGCCCGACCGGCCCGACACCGCCCGGACGACGGCGCGGCATGTGGCGTTCCTGCTGGAAGGGGCGATGGTCCGGGCGGGCCTGGAAGGCGACAGCCGGTGCCTGCGGGACGCCCGCGCGATGGCGGAGGAGCTGCTGGCACGGGTGTGACCGTGCGCCGGGTGCGGTGCGCGCGTGCGGCCCTCCCGCGGTCCTCTCGCGGTGCTCATGCGGGCGAATCCCGGGCCGCCCGCGTTGGCCCGGGGACGCCCAGTGGTACGTGGCAGGAGATGTCCACGCCCCCCGATCCGGCCGCCCCGCCCGGCCCTCGCGCCCACGGCACCGTCGCGCGGGTGCCGGTCGTGCTGCGGACCGCCGCCGCGTACGCGTGGCGGCTCATCGCGGTCGGGGTCGTCGTACGGGCCGCGTTCTCGGTGCTGGGACAGTTCCACCGCATCGCGGTCGCCGTCTTCCTCGGCCTGGTGTTCACCGCGGTGCTCCGTCCCGTGGCCGGCCTGTTCGCCCGGTTCCTGCCGCGCGCGCTCGCCGTGGCGGCGGCGGTCGTCGGCGGGTTGGCGCTGGTGCTCGGCGGGCTCGCCCTGGTGGCCGAGACCATCGCCGGACAACGCACCACGCTGGAGAAGGAGTTCGTGTCCGGCGTGGACCGGGTCGAGCGGTGGCTGGAGCAGCCGCCGTTCCGCCTGTCACCGACCGTGTTCGACGACCTCCAGTCCCGTGTCGGCGATCTGCTCTCCAGCCATCGCGCCACCGTGGTGAGCACGGCGCTCAGCGGTGTGGGGCGGGTCGTGGAGGTCCTCACGGTGCTCGCCCTCGCCCTGTTCTGCGCGGTGTTCTTCATCCACTCCGGGGACCGGCACTGGCGGTGGTTCTGCGATCAGCTGCCCCCGTCGGCGCGGCGGCCCTGGTCGGCCGCGGGCGCCGCGGCCTGGCGGACGTTCACCGGCTACACCCACGGCATCCTGCTGGTGGCCGTGACCAACGCGGTCCTGGTGGGTCTGGCGCTGTTCGCCCTCGGGGTGCCGCTCGCCGTGCCGCTGGCGGTGCTGGAGTTCGCCGCCGCCTTCGTCCCGCTGATCGGCTCCCCCGTGGCGCTGGCGGTCGCCTCCGTCGTCGCGCTCGCGTCCAAGGGGCCGGTGACCGCCCTGATCGTGCTGGCGCTGATCGTGGTCATCGGCCAGCTGGAGGGGCATGTGCTGCACCCGCTCGTGCTGAGCTGGGCCGTGCGTCTGCATCCCGTCGTCGTGGCCCTGTCGGTGGTGGCGGGCGCGGTCGCGGCGGGCGTCGTGGGCGCGGTGGTGGCCGTGCCGCTGGTGGCGACGGTGTGGTCGGTCCGCCAGGCGCTGCGGAACGGGGACGAGGACGAGGACGGGAAAGAAACGGCCGCGGAGGGGGGCGGCCCGGGTACGGGACGCCGGACGGACTGAGGAGAGCGGGCAAAGCCTCTCGCTGCCGGGCGGCTTGGTCGGCGAAGGCAGCTGCTCGGGGCTCTCGTGCGTCGACCGGGTCTTGTACGCGCTCGCGGTCTACCGGATCACAAGATCGCCGGGGGCTCGCGGCCGTTCCGTACCCTGGTGGACATGCGTGTGCGCCCCACTTTGAGCTGGACCCCGGCCGACGACCTTCCGCCGGGCACCACGGACCTGGAACCCGTCGCCGACGCGCTGCGCGCCGGCGGTGTGCTCGTGCTCAGTGGGGCCGGCATCTCCACGGAGTCCGGGATCCCCGACTACCGCGGCGAGGGCGGGAGCCTGAGCCGGCACACCCCGATGACGTACCAGGAGTTCGTCGCCGAGGCCGCCGCCCGACGTCGTTACTGGGCTCGCAGTCACCTCGGCTGGCGCACCTTCGGGCGTGCCCTGCCCAACGCCGGGCACCGGGCCGTGGCCGCGTTCGCCCGCCACGGTCTGGTCTCCGGCGTGATCACCCAGAACGTCGACGGCCTGCACCAGGCCGCCGGAAGCGAGGGGGTCGTGGAGCTGCACGGCAGCCTGGAGCGGGTGATCTGCCTGTCCTGCGGGACGGTCAGCGCGCGCCGTGAGCTGGCGGAGCGGCTGGAGGAGGCCAACCCGGGCTTCTCACCGGTCGCCGCGGGCATCAACCCCGACGGCGACGCCGACCTCACCGACGAGCAGGTCGGGGACTTCCGCGTGGTGCCCTGCACGGTCTGCGGCGGAATCCTCAAGCCGGACGTGGTCTTCTTCGGGGAGACCGTGCCGCCGCAGCGGGTCGAGCTGTGCCGGGGGCTGGTCCAGCAGGCGTCCTCGCTGCTGGTCCTCGGGTCGTCGCTGACGGTGATGTCCGGTCTGCGGTTCGTCCGGCTGGCGGCAGGGGCCGGCAAGCCCGTACTGATCGTCAACCGGGACCCCACCCGGGGCGACCGGCACGCCCTGACCCGGGTCGAGCTGCCGCTCGGCCCCGCCCTCACCACCGTGGCCGGCCGGCTGGGCGTCACCGTCGAGGACACGGCGGCCTGAGCGCGGTGCGGTGCGGTGGCAGGCGTGGCGGCCTCATGTCACCGGCGGACGGGTGCCCGGGCCCACGTGATGTCACAGGGTGGGCGTCCCGGGCCGGACGGCCGCGGCCAGGCGGCGCCTGAGTTCGTCCTCGGTGACGTCCTCGACGTGGGTGAGGAACACCCACAGGTGACCCGAGGGGTCCCGGAGGATCACCGTGCGGTCCCCGTGGAACATGTCGGTCGGCGGCTGGAGGATCTCCGCGCCCTCGGCCTCCGCGCGTGCGGCCAGGCTGTCGACGTCCGGGACGAAGACGTGCAGCGTGACGGAGGTGCCGCCGCCGAGTGAGGCGGGCGCGGCGAAGGACGCGTTCTCCGCCTCCTCGACGCTCGCGTCGCCCAGCATCAGCGTCGAGCGGCCGACAGTGATCTCGGCGTGCAGCACTCCCCCGCCCGGCGCGTCGACGCGGAAGTCCTCGCGCGCGCCGAACGCCCGCCGGTAGAAATCGATCGCCGCGGCGGCGTCGTCGACCATGATGTGCGGCACCACCGCGTAGTGGTAGCGGTCGGGGATCTCGGCCGGGGCCGTGAGCTGGTCCATGACGCATCTCCTCGTGGACGCCGCGGGCCGGTGCCGCGGCTCTCGAGGACGAACGTAGAAACTCAAGTCCGGTTGAGGTCAAGATCCCGCGGGTGACCGGCCGTCACGGATGTCGGCCGGTCTCCTCGGCCAGTGCGACGACGATCTCCGCGGGGCCGCGGGGGTTGGTGACCCCCACGGGGCCGCGGAGGTTGCGGAGCCGGTGGTCGCGCCCCCCGGAGGCTCGGAGGGTCACTCCAGGTCGAAGGCGTGGCGGGCCCGTTCGATCTCGGGCATGTGGGTCGTGACCCACTCCAGCAGGACGTCGACCGGGCGCCGCATGGTCTTGCCCAGCGGGGTGATCCGGTACTCGACGGCGACCGGACGGGAGCTGACGACGTTCCGCTCCACGATGCCGTTGCGTTCGAGCCGTCGCAGCGTCGCGGTGAGCGACTTCTGGGTCACCGCGGGGACGGCGCGGCGCAGGTCGTTGAACCGGCAGGGCCGTTCGCAGAGTTCGTTGAGGACGCTCAGCGACCACTTGTCCAGCACCTGGTCGAGCAGCTCGCGGTGCGCCATCTCGATCCGCAGCTCGCGGCCCGCCCGGCCGCCGTCGGTTTCCGGCACGATACCTGGTCTCCTTGAAGTGTCCTTCGTACACCAAGTATCAAAGGTATACCTACTGCTTCGACACGAGGAGACCCCCGTGGCCGTCCGCCGTTTCACGCCCGAAGGCATGCTGCAGCCCACCCCCTACGAGCACGTCGCCGTGGGAACGGGCACACGGCACGTACACGTCAGCGGCCAGGTCGCCCGGACCGCGGACGGGCTTCCGCTCGCGCCGGGGGACCTCGCCGGGCAGGTCGCCCACTCCCTGCGGGCCACGGCGCGCGGCCTGCGGGGCGCGGGCGCCTCCTTCGACGACGTACTGCGCCTGACCTTCTACGTCACCGACTGGGCGCCCGAGAAGATCGGGCCGTTCATGGCCGGCGTCGAGGAGGTGGCGGAGGAGATCGGACTGAGGGTGCCGCTTCCGCCCTCCTCCCTCATCGGGGTCGACCACCTCTTCGAGCCGGACGTCCTGGTCGAGGTGGAGGCGACGGCCGTCCTGGACTGACCGGCGGCACCACCGCCGACCTCTTTACCTTCTCTTTGCAACGCGGGCCGCCGCTCCCTCGTCTCTCCGCACGATCCATCACCCAGCCCGCCGGGCGACCGTGCGGGCGGACCAGGAAGAGAGCGTTACATGCGCCGAAACGTGTTGAGCGCGGCGGCCCTTGCCTGCACCGCGGTGCTGGCGAGTGCCATGCCGGCGTTCGCCGACGACCCCTCGCCCGTCCCCGACACCGCGGTGTCCACCGAGCAGCCCCGGGACCAGGCGTCCGAGACCGCTCCCAGCCCGGTCCCGGCCGAGCGCGGTGCGGCGGCCCCGGCGGAGGACACCGGCGGTGTCAGCGTCGTGCCCCGTGGGGCGCCGGACACCGGTGACGCGCCGGCCTCCGCGCAGGCGGGCGGCGACGGTCTGCTGCTCGGCGGGGGCGCCGCCGCGGTGGCCGCCGCGGGCGGTGCGGTGTTCCTCGTCGTGCGCCGGCGGGCGTCCGGGGCATGACGTCGTTCTCCAGGCGTGCCTTCGTCACCGCGATGGCGGCCTGCGTGGTCGCCGGCTGCGGCGGCGGACACGACGCCCCGGAGCCGCAGCGGTCCGGGGCCACCGGGCCGCCGGGGACCCGGGCCCCGGCCGTGGGGTCCTCCGTCGACGGGCCGCGCCCCCTGGCGCGTTCGGTGCCGGTCGGCCTGGAGATCCCGGCCATCGGGGTCGACACCCCGGTCATGCGGCTGGGGCTGGCTCCCGACCGCACGGTGGAGGTCCCCCCGATCACGGCCGACGACCAGGCCGGCTGGTACCGGCACTCCCCCACGCCGGGGCAGCGCGGGCCTTCGGTCGTCCTCGGCCACGTCACGGTCGGTTCCTACGGGGACGGCGTGTTCCGTCACCTGGCGCGGCTGCGCCGGGGTGACGGGATCACGGTGCGTCTGGAGAACGGCACGGTGGCCCGGTTCGCCGTCACCTCGGTGCGCACGGTCGCCAAGGCCGACTTCCCCACGGAGGCGGTCTACGGCGACGTCGACCGGCCCGAACTGCGGCTCATCACGTGCGGCGGGCCGCTGGAGGGCGACGAGTACCGCGACAACGTGATCGTCTTCGCGGCGCTGAACGCCACCACCCCCTGACCCGCCCCGTGTGCCGGGCCGTCGTACCGGCGGCCCGGCATCCGTTCGAGCGGTACCCCGTCACCGGGGCCGCCCCGACCATGGAGAGCATTGAAACGGTCCCGCGAGCAGGCAGCGTCCGAACTCTTCGCCGCCCTCTACCCGCGCCTCGCCGGCTGGTGCCGTCGGCTGGTCGACGACGACGAGACGGCCCACGAGATCGCCTCGGAGGCGTTCACCCGGCTGTGGTCGCGCTGGACGTCCGTGACGGAACCCCGGGGCTTCCTGTACGTCACCGCGGCCAACCTGGTCCGCGACCACTGGCGCCGCCTCGAACGTGAGCGGAAGACCGTGCGCCGGGTGGGCACCGAGGCGGCGGTACGGCCGCACAGCGAACCCGCCGACCCGTCGGTGCGGTTGCTGGTGCAGTCGCTGCCGGAACGCCTGCGGGTGCCGATCCTCCTGCACTACTACGCTGACCTGCCGGTCCGGGAGGTGTCCGCGGTGACCGGACGTAAGGAAGGAACCATCAAGGCCGATCTTCACGCGGCCAGGGAGCTGCTCCGTGCCCACCTGAGGAGAAACCTTGATCACACACGCTGACGAGGAACCGGAGTTCGAGCCGGACGACCCGCTGGCCGTGCTGTTGCGGCCCACGTCGGACCATCTCGGGCCGCCGCCGGGCCGGTTCGGGACGATCCGCCGCCGGGCGGCCCGGCGGCGGCTGGTCCGCACGGCGGTCGGCGCCGGTGTGACGTGCGCCGTCGCCCTGCTCGTCGCCCTGCCGTTGCGGAACGCGGTGACCTCCGACCGGCCCGTCACCCCGACCGTGCCGCTGGCCCCGCCGCCGGTGACCACCGCTCCGTCTCCGACGACGGGACCCACGGTGTCGCCCCGGCCCGCCGCCGAGTCGCCCGTCGACGACCACCCCGGCGCGAGCGCCCCGCGGTCACGTGCCTCGGAGCCTCGGACCCGTGGTCTCGTCGTGCCCACGCCCGGGCCGGTGGTGTCGGAGGCGACCGCCCCGGAGAACCGGCGAAGGCGCTGACGCGCGGTCGAGGGGTGGTGTTCGGGGCGGGGGGACGGTGTTCGGGTTCGGGGGCGGCTCGGGTCGGCCGGGGCCGACGGTTCGGGTCGGCCGGGAGGCCGCCGGCGGGCCGCTCGGGGTCAGCCCAGCTTCATGACGTAGCCCGCGTGGTGCAGTTCGTCGCCCTTGAACTCGCCGTAGGCCCAGAAGCCGAGGTCGTCGAGGTAGTCGATGCGGTCGCCGTCGATCCAGAACCGGCCCTGGTAGGCGTGCGGCCGGCCGCCGCGGGTCTCGTCGTAGCGGCCGTCGGCTCCGAGCTCCTGGTGCAGGAAGTCCTCGACGTCGATCCAGACGCCGACGCGCGGGCTGCCGGTCAGGTCCGGTGTGGCGGGGACTCCCGTCTCGGGGGCGGTGGCCCGGCCCGGGACGTCCACGCCCGCCCACAGGACGGGACGGCCGGCCGCGACCAGGGCGCGGACCTCCTCCCGCCGGGACAGGAGGACGGCCACCGCGCCGGGCACGTCGGCGGCGAGCGCGTCGGGCACCACCAGGAAGTCGGCGGTGTTGCCCGGGGTGAGCGTCGCGACGTACTCCGAGCGGTGGCCGCGTCCGCCGGCCAGCGCGACGGTGTCGACGACGGCGGGGACGACGGTCGTGCCCGTGCAGTCGACGACCACGGCGCCGTCGTCCTCCGCCGCGGTGACGATGCCGGGGCCGACGCCCACGATCAGGTCGCCGACGATCAGGATGTCGGCGCCGGTCATCGTCCCGATCAGCGGGTCCGCCGTCACGATACGGGCGTTGGTGAACAGGACGGGACGGCCGCCGTCGTTCGCGACGATCTCGTCGAGAGCCGTACGGTTCCAGCTCACGGTGTCGGTGATGGTCATGGTGGGTGATCCTCGGGTCGGTTCGGCTCTTCGGTGCGCGGCGGCGCGACGGTCGCGGGGCGCCGCGTGACTCCCAGGTTCGTCGCGAGGCGGGACCGGAACCAGGCCGCCGTGTGCCCGGGTCCGCGGCACCCACCCACCGCGAGACCGGGTGTGCCGCACCCAGGGGAACGGCGACCTGGTGGCCCCGCGCCCGCCGGGCCGACCATGGCGTCATGACCAGCAACGACACACCGAGCGCCCCGCACCCGCACGTCGGAATGTGGGTGACGGCGGACGGACACATCCGCCAGGAGCTGCTGCCGGACGGCCGCTACGACGAGGCCCGTGGGGACCGCCGAAGCGCCTACACCGGCCGCTACACCGTCACCGGTGACCACATCGACTACGTGGACGACACCGGCTTCACCGCCACCGGCGACGTCCGCGACGGCATCCTGTATCACGAACACCTGGTGCTGTACCGCGAGGGCGACCCGCGCGCCCGGAAGGGGAGGCGCGGGTCGCGCGGCTGACCGGTCGCGTGGAAACGCCGGTTCCGGGGGCACCGTTCGGCGCCCCCGGAACCGGCGTTCGCCGTGAACTCGGGGTGTTCGCCCTTGTCCACGCCCGGAATGCGTTCAGTCGCGGGTGGAGTCCGTCGCGGTGTCCGGAACGGGGACGGAAGCGGTGCCGGGCACGGCGCTGAGGGAGCCGAGCAGGGCGAGGGCGTCGGCGGAGGGGGTGCCCGGTTCGGCCTGGTAGACGACGAGCTGCTGGGCTGGGGCGCTGTTGACGGTGAACGTCTCGTAGTGCAGGTCCAGGTCGCCGACCTGGGTGTGATGGAGCAGCTTGGCGTCGCGGGTCTTCCCGCGTACGTCGTGGCGCGCCCACAGGACGCGGAAGTCCGGGCTCTTCATGGACAGTTCGCCCACGAGCAGGCACAGCCGCTCGCTGTCGGGGTCGATGCCGGCCGCCTGCCGCAGCGTCGCCACGGTCGCCTCGGCGGCCCGCTCCCAGTCGCGGTAGAAGTGCGCCGCCGCCGGGTCCAGGAACGCCATGCGCAGCAGGTTGTCGGCGTGGGTGAAGTCAGCGAACAGGGCGTCCGCGAGCCGGTTGCGGGCCAGGACGTCCAGCGCCGGGCCCAGGACGAAGGCGGGTGTGTCGTTCCACGTGTCCAGGAGCCGTCGCAGAGGCGGCGCGACGCGTTCGGTGCGCTGCGCCCGGCGCGTACGCCGGGGGGCCGGGCCGGCGACGCGGTGGAGGTGGGCCACCGCGTCGTCGTCCAGCCGCAGGACCCGCGCGACGGCTTCGAGTATCTGCTGCGAGGGGTGGCGTTCCCGGCCCTGTTCCAGGCGCGTGTAGTAGTCGGTGCTCACTCCGGCGAGCATGGCGACCTCCTCGCGGCGCAGACCGGGCACCCTGCGGCGGCCGGTCGAGGCGACGCCCACGTCCTCGGGGCGGAGCCGGGCGCGCCGTGCGCGGAGGAAGTCTCCCATCGCGTTCTCGGCGGCGGGGCCCATGTCTGTGTCCATGTGTCGAGGCTAAAGCCTCGAAGTGCCAGGTTGGAGGGCTGAAGGGGGGTGCGCTCCACCCAGGATCCGCGCACCCCCGGGGAGAGGGGGTCCGGGCGCTCAGGCGGCCGGTGCGTTCAGCACGTGCGCGCGGGAGGCGTGGACCTCGTCGCGCAGGGCGGCGAGGTCGACGTCGAGCACCCGGCCGTCCCACTTGCGGGGCTCGCCGTCGACGAGGACGGCGCTGATGTTGCGTGCGTCGGAGCCCAGGACGACGGTGCCGATCGGATCGTTGAGCGGCATGTTGTTGATGTCCTCGGCCCCGATCACCAGCAGGTCGGCCTTCTTGCCCGGCGTGAGTGAGCCGGTGACGCCGGCGAGGCCGTTGGTGCGTGCGCCCTGGAGGGTGGCGAAGTCCAGGACGTCACGGGTGGTGATGCGGCGGGGCGCCTCGTCGGTGCCGTAGGTGGCGTTGACGGCGCGCATCCGCTGGATGGTGTGCAGGGCCCGCATCTGCGTGAACATGTCGCCGGCCAGGGCGACCTCGACGTCGACGCTCAGTCCGGGGCGGATGCCGGCGGACAGCGCCTCGTCGACGGCGGGGACCGCGGTCTCCAGGCCGATCTGGGCGTCGGAGGTGGGGGCGAGCGCCACGGTGGTGCCGGTCTCCCCCATCGCCTTCCACGCCTGCGGGGTCAGCCCGGTGGCGTGGATCAAGGTCACGTCGGGGCCGAGGAGGCCGTCCTCGGCCCAGCGCAGGACCGCCTCGGACGAGGCGGCACCGAAGACGGCGTCCACGCTGACTCCGACGCCCAGGTCGTGTGCGACGCGCGCGAGCCGGGGACCGTAGGCGAGGGACAGTCCGGCGACCTCGTCGGTGGCGAGGGCCGCCAGGCGGAGGGTCAGCAGCTGGTCGTCGCTGCTGAAGTACTGGTCCTTGAGGCGCGTGAGGTCTTCGGGCCATTGCCCGTCCCAGTCCCCGAAGTGCGGGCCCATGGAGGCGTGCACGCCTCGGATGCCCGTGTCGCGGAGCGCCTCGACGGCGGCGTCGGAGTGCGCGCGGGAACGGGAGTTGTGGGAGAAGTCGAGCATGGTGGTGATGCCGCTGTCGATCGCGGTGAGGGCGGCGAGCTTGGTGCCGGTGTACATGTCCTCGGGCCGGTAGACGGTGGCGTAACCGGCCAGCGTGGACATGACGTAGCCGCCGAGGTCGTCGACGTCCGGCATGATCCGCCGCAGCTGGGCCTCCCAGGCGTGCCGATGGGTGTCGACGAACCCGGGGCTCAGAATGCTGCCGGTGACGTCGACGACGACGGCGTCACCGGCGCTGAGGTCGGTCCCGACGGCGGTGATGGTGTCGCCCTCGACGAGGAGGTCGCCGCGGTCGAGCACGCCGAGATCGGGGTCCATGGTGACGAGGGTCGCTCCGCGGAACAGCACGCGGCGTTCCGCGGCGGGGCGACGCCGGAGCTGTTCGAGGACGGCGGCGCTGGTGATGTCGTTGACGTGCATGACGGATCCTTCTCCGGTGGGCTGCGGTGTGGTCACCGCTCGGCCCTCAGCCTCGATCGCCCCGACAATCGCAACCAGACCGCCGTCATCCCAGGTGCGGGGCACCCTGGGTGGGGGCGGGAACGGGCGGGGATGTCGCACGTGCCATGATCGGAACGTCACAGTCGGCCACCCTGAGTACGGGGCGCCTTCGCCCGGAGACCGCGGCTGTTTCCGGCAGGCCACGATCGTCTTCTCCTCCGTACGTGAGCCGCACTGGACGGGCCAGGGCGTCGTGGGTGTCCGTAGGCGGCTGAATTTCCAGGACGGCCGCTGTTCCGGCCACGGATGCCGCCCCCGCCGGGCCGCCCCGGTAAATGGGTCGACAGCGACTCCCCGTGGGAGGCAGAGTGGCCGTCCGTGACTACCAGTGAGCTGTGGAGCCGTGCGGCCGCCGAACGCTATGACGCCGAGGACGGCGAGATGTTCTCGGCCGCCGTCCTCGGGCCGACCGTGGACTTCCTCGCGGAACTGGCCGGGGACGGCCGGGCCTTGGAGTTCGCCATCGGGACCGGGCGCGTGGGGGTTCCTCTCCGCGAACGTGGTGTGCCGGTGACGGGTGTCGAACTGTCCGCGCCGATGGCGGACGTGCTGCGGCGCAAGGTCGACGAGGACACACTCCCCGTCGTCATCGGGGACATGGCGACCACCCTCGTGCCCGGTACCTTCACCCTCGTCTATCTCGTCTACAACACCATCACCAATCTGCTCACGCAGGACGAGCAGGTGGAGTGCTTCCGCAACGCCGCGCGTCACCTGGCACCCGGTGGCCGATTCGTCATCGAACTGGGCGTGCCTCCACTGCGTTCGCTGCCGCTCGGGCAGGTCGCCGTGCCGTTCGAGGTCAGCGAACAGCACCTCGGCTTCGACACGTTCGACCTCGTCGAGCAGATGCTCGTCTCGCACCACTTCACCCGCGACGGGGACGACGGCCGCTACCGCCGCGACGCCTCCCGGCACCGCTACGCCTGGCCGGCGGAGCTCGACCTCATGGCGCGGATCGCCGGGCTCGAACGGGAACGCCGTGTCGCGGACTGGGACGGGTCACCGTTCACCCAGGACTCCCCCAAGCACATCTCGGTATGGCGCAAGCCGGCCTGAGCCCATCCTGTCGCCCCGTCAGCGATGACTTCGCTGTCAGGTGAGGGTCCGACCCTGGACACAGCACGGTCAGCGACAGGAGCGCAGAGGTTCATGAGTCGTTCGGTAGCGACAGTACGACGGCCACGTGACGCCGAGGTGTGGGGTTCGGTCCATGCCGAGCGGGCGGCCCTGGCCGGCGATCTCCGTGAGCTCACGGACGATCAGTGGGCGACGCCCTCGCTCTGCGACGGGCTGACCGTGCGTGAGGTGCTGGCGCATCTGACCGCGGGGGCGAGTCTCGGCACCGTCAGGTGGCTCGCGGGCGTCGTCCGCTGCCGGTTCGACTTCGACAAGCAGGTGGCCCTGCGGCTGGCCGAGCAGCTCGGAGCCGGTCCCGGTGAGACCCTCGGCCGTTTCCGGCGGGCCGTGCCGAGTACGACCAAGCCCCCGCTGCCCGTCATCGCCATGCTGGGCGAAACCGTCGTGCACGGGGAGGACATCCGGCGTCCGCTCGGCATACGGCGCGCGTATCCGACCGGGACCGCGACCGCCCTGGCCGAGTACTACAGCGGCACGGACCTGGTCGTGGTCGCCAGGGGGCGCACATGCGGGCTGCGACTCGTCGCCGACGACGGTCCTTTCGCCACCGGTTCCGGACCCCTTGTGTCCGGGCGCACCGTGGATCTGATCATGGCGATGACGGGGCGCACCGTCTACTGCGACGAACTCCGCGGCGACGGCGTGGAGTTGCTGCGGAGCCGATGCGGAACACCCGGGTGAGGGCGTGAGCCCGACTCCCCGTCCCCCCACGGGCGGGGAGTCGGGCTCACGGTTCAGGGGGTCAGGCCCGTCAGGCCCCCGGCAGGACGCCCGTGCGGGCGACCTCCGCGTACCAGCGGGCGCTGGCCTTGGGGATGCGGGTGCCCGTGGGGTAGTCGACGTACACCGCGCCGAAGCGCTTGCTGTAGCCGTGCGCCCACTCGAAGTTGTCCAGCAGCGACCACAGGAAGTAGCCCCGGACGTCGGAGCCGTCCAGGATGGCCCGGTGGACGGCGGCCAGGTGCTCGCGGACGTAGGAGATGCGGGCCGGGTCGTTGACGTTGCCGGACGGGTCGGCGTAGTCGTCGAACGCGGCGCCGTTCTCGGTGATGACCAGCGGCAGCTTCGGGAAGTCGTCGGACAGCCGGCGCAGCAGGTCGTACAGGCCGGTGGCGTCGACGGCCCAGCCCATGGCGGTGCGCTCGCCGGGCGGCTGGTGGAAGGCGACCCGGTCGGCGGCCGGCCACGGGCTGTGCGGGCTGTTGCCGTGTCCGTCGGAGGTGTGGGCGCCGGTGCCGTCCGTCTCGGAGACTACGGTGGGCGTGTAGTAGTTGACGCCGAGGAAGTCCAGCGGCTGGTTGATCTGTTCCAGGTCGCCGTCCTTCACGAAGGACCAGTCGGTCAGGCCGGCCGTGTCCTTGAGGAGATCCTCCGGGTAGGCGCCCTGCAGCATCGGGCCGGTGAAGACCCGGTTGGCCAGGGCGTCGATGCGGCGCACGGCGTCCGCGTCGCCCTCGGTGTCGGTGAGCGGACGGACATGGTGGATGTTGAGGGTGACCGAGCACTGGGCGGCGGCCGGGAGGCGGTCGCGCAGGGCCTGGACGGCGAGCCCGTGGCCGAGGTTGAGGTGGTGGGCGGCGCGCAGGGCGGCGACCGGGTCGGTGCGGCCGGGGGCGTGCACGCCGGAGCCGTAGCCGAGGAAGGAGCTGCACCAGGGCTCGTTGAGGGTCGTCCAGGTCTTCACCCGGTCGCCGAGGGCGTCCGCGGCGATGGCGGCGTACTCGGCGAAGCGCTCGGCGGTGGCGCGCTCGGGCCAGCCGCCGGCGTCCTCCAGCTCCTGGGGCAGGTCCCAGTGGTAGAGGGTGGCGACGGGCTGGATGCCCTTCTCCAGCAGCTCGTCGGCCAGGCGCCGGTAGAAGTCCAGGCCCTTCTGCACGGCGGGGCCGCGGCCGGTGGGCTGGATACGGGGCCAGGCGAGCGAGAACCGGTAGGCGCCCAGGCCCAGTTCGGCCATGAGGGCGACGTCCTCGCGCCAGCGGTGGTAGTGGTCGGTGGCCACGTCACCGGTGTCGCCGTTGCGGACCCGGCCGGGGGTGCGGGCGTAGGTGTCCCAGATGGACGGCGTGCGTCCGTCCTCGGAGGCGGCCCCCTCGATCTGGTAGGAGGCGGTGGCGGAACCCCAGAGGAAGCCCTTGGGGAAGGTGCGGGCGGCGTCCGGGGCGGACGCGGTCTGGTGTGCTGCGGTGACCACGTAAGTCCTTTCGAGGTGATGGGCCCGGTGCGCGGGGGTTGGCGGACCGGCCCGGTGGGGGTGTCGGTTCGGGGCCGCGGAGGGGCGGTCAGCCCTTGACGGCGCCGGCCATGATGCCGCTGACGATCTGGCGTCCGAAGACGATGAACATCGCCAGCAGCGGCAGGGTGCCGAGAAGCGCGCCGGCCATGATGAGCGACTGGTCGCGGACGTAACCCGCGCTGAGCTGGGTGAGGGCGACGGGGACGGTCGGGTTGGTCATGTCGAGCACCACGAACGGCCAGAAGAAGTCGTTCCACGCGTGCACGAACGTGATCATGAACAGGACGGCCATGGCGGGCCGCGCCACGGGCAGCACGATGCTCCAGAAGATGCGCAGCGAGTGCGCCCCGTCCACCCGGCCGGCCTCGACGAGTTCGTCGGGCAGCGCCTCGGAGAGGTACTGCCGCATGAAGAACACGCCGACCGCGCTGACCAGCGTGGGGAAGATGACGGCGGGCAGCTGCTGCGACCAGCCGAGCTCCGACATCATCATGAACAGCGGGACGACGCCGAGCTGCGGCGGCACCATCATGGTGCCGATCACCAGCATGAGCAGGATGTTGCGGCCCTTGAACCGCAGTTTGGCGAAGGCGAAGCCGGCGAGCGTCGCGAAGAACACGGTGGACAGGGCGATCACCCCGGCCACGATCGTGCTGTTGATCATGGCCTTGCCCATCGCCGCCTCGTCCCAGGCGCGGGCGAGGTTGCTGAACAGGTTGGGGCCCGGCAGGAAGGGCGGCGGGGTCTGGCTGACCCGGGTGTTGTCGGTGGAGGCCGCCACCATCGTCCAGTACAGCGGGAAGATGGACAGGATCGCCATGATGGCGAGCAGGATGTAGGCGAGCGGTCCCGCGTGGTGGGTGCGCCCGGCGCGTTCGCGCAGCAGACGGCGTCCGCCGCGGCGGGCCGGCTTGTCGGGTGCGGTCCGGACCGGCGTGTCCGTCCGGACCGGGAGGCTGTCGGTGGTCATGGCGTCTCCAGGTCAGGACTTACGGGAGCGCAGGCGCTTGAACAGGTACTGCGCCACGAAGGCGAGGACGAGCAGCATGAACATCGCCCAGGCGACGGTCGCCGAGCGGCCCATCTGGTAGTTCTTCCAGCCCTCTTCGTACAGCAGCAGGCCGAGCGTCTGGTACTGGTTGTTCGCGCCGCCGGTGACGCCGTTGGGGCCCTGGCCGAAGATCAGCGGCTCACCGAACAGCTGGGTGGCGCCGATCGTGGAGAGCACGATGGTGAAGACGATGGTGGACCGGATGCCGGGCACGGTGACGTGCGTGAACTGCTGCCAGCGGGAGGCGCCGTCCAGGGAGGCGGCCTCGTACCGGTCGGCGGGGATGGCCTGCATGGCCGCGAGGTACAGCAGGGCGTTGTACCCGGTCCAGCGCCAGATGACGATGGTGGAAATGGCGGCCTGGGCGGGCCACTTGTCGGCCTCCCAGTTCACCGGGTCGATCCCGACCGTGCCGAGCGCCCAGTTGATCATGCCGAAGTCACGCTCGTAGATCATGGTGAAGACGAGCGCGGCGGCGCCGACGGACGTGGCGTACGGGACCAGCGACGCGACGCGGAAGAACAGCGAGGCGCGCATGCGGTAGTTGAGCAGGTGCGCCATGCCCAGGGCCATCAGCAGCTGTGGCACCGTGGAGATGATGCCGATCGTGATGGTGTTCTGCAGGGCGTTCCAGAACCGCGAGTCGCCCCACAGCTCGACGTAGTTGTCGAACGCCACCCACTCCATGATGTCGAGCGTGGCCAGTTCCACGTCGTGCAGGGAGATCCACGAGGTGTAGACGAGCGGGTAGAAACTGAACGCGGCGAAGACGACGAAGAACGGAGCGACGAACGCGTACGGCGCGCCCTTGACGTCGAGGCGGTGCAGCCAGGCGCCGCGCGACCGCGCGTTCTCCTTCCCGTCTCCCGTGCGGGACGGGCCCGGCGGCTCCTCGCCGGCCAGGGCCTTGGTGGTGGAGGTGGCCACCGGACTTCCTTCCTCAGAGCGGATGGGGAGCCGTCCCGGGCCCGCTGCCCCGAAGGGCGGGCGGACCCGGGACGGCCGCTGTGCGACGGTCAGCGGACCGCCTTCTGGATGCGGGTCGCGGTGGTCTTCCAGGCCTCGTCACGCGGCGTCCCCTGCTCGACCAGGGCCAGACCCTGGGAGAAGGTGTCCTTGATGGTGCCGTCCTTGCGGCCGAGGACCTGCTTGTCCGGGATCTCCTGCGCCGCGGCGCCGAAGATCTCACCGAGCGGCGCGCCGCTGAAGTAGTCGTTCTTCACGGCCTTCACGGTCGGGTCCTCGAGGGCCTTCTGCGAGGACGGGATGTTGCCGAGGTCCTTGAAGATGCGGGCCTGCTGCTCGGGCGCGGTCAGCCAGGCGACGAGCTTCTGGGCCTCCTCCTTCACCGGGCTCTGCTCGATCACTCCGAGGAAGGAACCGCCCCAGTTGGCACCCTTGGGCGCGCGGGCCACGTCCCACTTGCCCTTGTTGGCGTCACCGGCCTTCTCGCTGATGTGGCTCAGCATCCAGGCGGGGCACACGGCGGTGGCGAAGGTGCCGTTGGACAGACCGGGGTCCCAGCCGGGCTGGAACTGGCGCAGCTTGGCGGTCAGGTCCTCCTCGGCCGCGTCCGACGCCAGCTCCCAGGCCTCCTTGACGGCCGGGTTCGTCTCGTAGATCAGGTCGCCCTGCTCGTTGTAGTACTGCTCGGGGTAGCCGTAGACCATGGCGTTGAACAGGCCGCTGGCCGAGTCCGTGTAGGCGACGTCGCCGCCCTTGTAGTTCTTCTTGAAGGTGCGGCCGACCTCGACGTACTTCTTCCAGTCGCCTTCCCAGAGCTTGGCGACCTGCTCGCGGTCGGTCGGCAGACCGGCCTTCTCGAAGTAGTCCTTGCGGTAACAGACGGCCATCGGGCCGATGTCGGTGCCGAGGCCCAGCACCTTGCCGTCCTGGGTGGTGATCTGCGACTGCTTCCAGGGCAGGAAGTGGTCGGTGCCCGCCACGCCCTTGAAGTCGGCGAACATCTTCGCCCGGGTCTCGGTGATCTCCTTGGCCCGGCCGATCTCGATGCCCTGGATGTCCTTCAGTCCCTTGCCGGCGGCGAGCTTGGTCTGCAGCGCGGTGTAGTAGGTCTGCTCGTCACCGGCTATCTCGGCCTTGATCGTGACGCCGGGGTTCTGCTTCTCGTACTCCTCGAGAAGGCCGGTCTCCTTGATCCCCATGACGCCGAACAGGCCCATGGTGATGGTGACCTTGTCGCCGTCCTTGCTGCCACCGGTGACCGAGTCGCCGTCGCCGCTGCAGCCGACGACGAGCGCGAGCGCGCCGACGGCCGCGGCCGACGCCACCGCCTTCCTGCGCAACGAACCGAGAGTGCCCATGGATCTCCTCCTAGCGACGGCGCTGACACATCGGAGTGACGAGTTCTGCGATGACTACAGCGGCTCTGAATCGAGTGGGAACGTGCCCAACTCTGGGTGGGCACGTTCCCACCGCGCAACGAAGACTCGTAGCAGCGACGCAATCTGTCAATAACTTGAAAGCAACTTCTGCGTGCGACCTGGCCCGCGCGTTCGTCTTCCGGACCCTGGGGGTGCTGTGCCGACGCGGACGTCTGCAAGAATTGCCGCAGGTCACCTCCGCGGCAGAGAACGCCGCCGCGGCCGCCGAGGGGGGAGTGCATGACCGGCAACCGCCGTCCCACGATCAAAACCGTCGCCGCCCGCGCCGGCGTGGGTCGCACCACGGTCTCCCGTGTCGTCAACGGTTCTGATCTGGTCAGCGCCGACGCGCGCGCCAGGGTCCTGGCGGCGATCAAAGAACTGAACTACGTCCCCAACTCGGTCGCCCGCGGCCTGGTCACCAACCGCACCAACGCCGTCGCCCTGGTCATCCCGGAATCGGAGAGCCGGCTCGGTTCGGAGCCGTTCTTCGCCGCGCTCATCCGGGGCGTGAGCGGCGCGCTCGCCGAGAGCGGCACCCAGCTGCAGCTCATGCTGGTGCGTGACCAGGCCGAACGCGACCAGCTCACCGAGTCGGTGGCCACCCGCCGGGTGGACGGCGTGCTGCTGGTCTCCGTCCACTCCGAGGACCGGCTGCCCGGCATCCTGGAGGAAATGGGCCTGCCCACCGTGCTCGCCGGCCGCCGCGACGCGGGCGAACAGCTCAGCTACGTCAACTCCGACAACGCCGGAGGTGCCGCCGAGGCCGTACGGCATCTGCTCGCCCGCGGCAGGCGGAGGATCGCGACGATCAGCGGCCCGCAGGACATGGACGTGGGCCGCGCCCGCCTCGCGGGGTGGCGCACCGCGCACCAGGAGGCAGGCCTCCCCGCGGACGAACTGCTGCTCGAAACAGGGGACTTCTCCGAGGACAGCGGCGGCCGTGCCATGCGTTTGCTTCTTGAACGCGCGCCGGACCTGGACGCCGTCTTCGCCGCCTCCGACCTCATGGCGGTGGGCGCCCTGGCCGAATTGCGCCGCCAGAAGCGCCGTGTGCCGGACGACGTCGCCGTGGTGGGCTTCGAGGACTCGGTACTGGCCCGGCACACCAATCCCCCGTTGACCACGGTGCGTCAGCCCGTGGAGGAACTCGGCCGCACGATGGCACGTATCCTCACCGACATCACGTTGAACGGCGCCCCTCGCCGGCAGACCACGCTCCCCACGGAGCTGGTCGTGCGCGAGTCGTCGTAGGTCCGGGGAGGACGTCATGATGCGGGGCTGGGTCCTGCCGTTGCTGATCGTGGTCGCCGGCGTCGCCGCCGCGGCCGGACTGCACGCCGACCGGAACGACGGCGGGGCGGTGGTGGTCCTGCTGGCATTCGTGGCGTTCGCAGTGGTGAACTCCTCCCTGGTCTTCCCGAAACCGTCCGGCGCGCTGGAGGCGCGGCGCCGCAGCGAGCAGGACGGCCGGCCGGTCGTGTACTGGCGGCCAGGATGCCGCTACTGCAGGCGACTTCGGTTCCGTCTGGGCCGGGACGCCCGCCGGGCCCACTGGGTCGACATCTGGCGCGACCCGGCCGGCGCGGCGGTCGTACGGTCCTTCGCGGACGGGAACGAGACGGTGCCGACCGTGGTCCTGACGGACGGGCGGGGGTACGTCAACCCCGACCCGGAGTGGGTACGCGAACGTCTCTGATCCCCCTGACCGTTCACCTGCGGGACACCCGGCCCCGTGCGGGAAGCGCAAGGCGTTCGCATTCGCCGACGGGCTAGGGCTCGTCGAGTTGGTGGTCGGCCCAGATGTAGGTGTCCGGCAGGAGGTCGGTGACGGGGACGGTGCGGGGGTGGGCGCCCGGGCCGACGATGACGTCGAGGTGCGGGAAGTAGTCGAGCAGGACCTGACGGCAGCGGCCGCAGGGTGGCACGACGCCCCGGTCCCTGTCGCCCACGGCGACGATCGTCCGCAGGTCGTGGGCGCCCTGGGCGGCGGCCGTGCCGATGAGGACGAGTTCCGCGCAGGGGCCTCCGGTGAAGTGGTAGGCGTTCACCGCGGTGATGATCCGGCCGTCCGAGGCGCGGGCCGCCGCGGCCATGGTGTGGTTGTCGCCCCGGCAGCGGGTGCGCGCGACAGCGGTCGCGGCCGCCACCAGTTCCTGGTCGACGTCGTACGTCTGCATGGCCGGCGGTGCCCTCCGTGCTGGTCGTCGTGATCGGTTTCCCGACGAACGGTGGTCCGGTCGGTATGCGGTACGCAAGCGGATATCGGGGGCGGGGCCGGTCGCCGTCGGGGACGGTGAGCCGGGCCACGAGGGTGCGCCGGCGTTCGGGCTGGTCGTGGCGCGGGCGCCGAAGTGTGCGTGGCGGCCGTCGGGCGGGAGCTCCAGCCGGTGTCCGGCGGCGGCGTCGCGGTGGCGCATCGCCGCGTCGTACGAGTCCAGGCCGGCCCCCTCGGGGACGTCGAGGGACGCGGCGTCCGTCGTCGACGGCACCGGGGGCGGCACCTGCGGTAATAGTCATGTGACACGCGGCACGGGTGATGGGATAAGTTCCGGAAGCCGATCACTCGTTTGTGATCGTCGCGTGGCGTCCTGGGGAGGGTGCGCCACACTTCCATCGCCTTTTCAGGGGGTCCTCCATGGCTCATCCACCCATGCCCATAACACCGATGCCTGCGCCCGGTCCGTTCCTGCGCTCGCCCGTGGGTCTCTCGCACGCCGTGACCGCGCTGCTCGGCGTGGTGATGCTCGCCGACGTGCTGAGCCTGGCGGCGGCGTTCTTCATGCGGTCGCAGATGGACGGCATCACCTCCGGCGCAGGGGTCGACCTGGCTGCCGTCGACCGGGCCGACTCCGCGATGGCCGGCACCAGCGTGTTCTACCGGCTGGCCCTGCTGGCGACGGCCACCGTGTTCATCATCTGGTTCCACCGGGTGCGCCAGAACGCGGAGGTGTTTGCTCCCGACACGCAGCGGCGGTCGGCGGGCTGGGCGATCGCCGGGTGGTTCATCCCGTTCGCCAACCTGTGGATCCCGCGGGGCATCGCCCTCGACGTGCTGCGGGCCGGCGAGCCCAACCCCTACAGCGGCGCGGTGCGGCACCAGGGCCTGCTCAACTCCTGGTGGGGCGTGTGGATCGCGTCGAACCTGTTCGGCCGCTTGGCGATCCAGCGGTACGACGACGCCGGGAGCCCTCAGGCGGTCCACGACGCCACGGGGTGGCTGATCACCGGATCGCTCCTCGACATCGGCGCCGCGGTGCTGGCCGTGCTGTTCGTCCGCAGGCTGACGGCCGCTCAGAACGCCAAGGCGCTGACGGGACCGGGCCTGCCCGTCGGCTGAACCAGCTCACCCGCACGAACGCCACCTCGGCTGCGGAACGCCATGTCGACCGCGGAACGCCCCCTCGCCGGGCGGCCGGCACCCGCACCGGGACGCCGGGCACCCGGTGAGGGCGTTTCGCGGCCGGTCCCGGCGTTGTCGGGTGTCGGGCGGGAGCGTTTCGCGGCCGGTCCCGGCGTCGGGTGTCGGGCGAGGGGCGACGGCGCTCCACCTCCGGGAACGACGCCTAGCGTCCCGCGTACGCGCATGTCCAGGCCGACATCCCCTGCAACTGCGCGAGACGTTCGGCGACGGCGATCTGTTCCTTGCGGGTGGCCAGGTCCGCGCGCGAGGCGTACTTGAGCCCGCCGGCCGCGACCCAGCTGGACTGCGAGAACTGCAGCCCGCCGTAGTGGCCGTTGCCCGTGTTGGCCTTCCAGTTGCCGCCCGACTCGCACCGGGCGATGGCGTCCCAGTCCGGTCCGGAGCGGCCCGCCGCGGAGGCGGCCGCCTCCGTGGCCGTGCCGAGGGCGGTCGCGGCGGCCAGAACCATCACGGCGGCCCCCGCGCGGAGTCCGCGCGCACGGCGGCCGGTGACCTGAGAGGCGTTTCGTCTCGATGTCATACGCCCACTGTTATGTCACCGAAGGGTGTGACGGCATGCCGGCCGACGGCTCCTTACGCCGGTCGGAGTAGGCGGCGTCCGCGCTCCGGCAGGCCCCGCATGGTCTAGCCTGCCTCTCGTTCCCCTATGCGAGAGGTGAGTTCGTGGCTGCGACACAGGGCGACATGGCAGGGCCGGACGGAGCGGAGGCGCCGCAGGGCCGGACCCGCTGGGGTGTGGTCACCGCGATCCTCGGGCTCCCGGCCCTGGCCGTGTTCACGTTCCTGCTGATGATGGCCGTCTGGGTGCTGGTCTCGGACGGCTCCTGACCCCGGTCCGTGATCCGCCGGACACATGACTCCCCGGCGGGTCACGGCGGGCCGGGCTGTCAGGTGGAGGCCTCGACGGCTTCCTTGATACGGCGGCCGAAGGCGGGGGCGTCCTTGCGGGACGCACCGGCCGCCAGTGGGAGCAGGAGCTTTCCCACGCCGTGTCCTTCGAGCACGTTGAACAGGCGCAGCCGGGTCCCGCCGTCCGCCGTGGGCTCAAGGTCGTACCCACCCTCCTTCGCGGTGATGGAGTTGTGCGACACCTCGTGCCAGCGCAACCGGGTGGGCGCAGTCAACTCGCTGATCTCGAAGTCCCGTTGGGAACGCATTCCGGCGTCCTTGACGGTGCTGTGGAACACGGTGCCCACATGGGTGTCGCCGTCGGGGCTCTTCTCCATCGTCAGGACGCGCGGGCTGAACTCGGGGTCGTGCCGGCCGTCGGCGAGATAGTCGAAGACGTCCTCTATGGGCCGGTCGATGTCCACGACGACCTCGAACTGATTACTCATGGTCTCTCTCCCACTCCCAGGTGCTCCGGGGAAGGGCCCCGGACAAAGGGGTCATTCCCACGGTAACCGGACGTGCGGGACCTGCCCAGACGGCGGGGCTCCGCGGCTCCGGTGCACGGCTCCGCCGGTGACCGGTGAGCGCGGGCGGGCATCAGCCGGTGGCGGCGAGTTCCTTCCGCACGGCGTCCGCGGTGGCGGTGGGGTCGTAGCCGTCGGGGACGCCCTCGACGAGGACGATGTCGCCCTCGATGTGCCGGGACCGCAGTGGTGCTATCTCCCGGTAGGCGGGCGAGTCCCACCACTGCCGTGCCTGGTCGATGCCCGGGAAGCCGATCACCACCAGATGCCCGGGCCAGGTGCCCTCCTTCACCTCGTGCTGGGTGGCGTGCACCAGGAAGCGGCCGCCGAACGGCTCGAACGTCGCGGGGATGCGCTCGATGTACTCCGCGATGTCGGGGTGCGGGGCGGCCGGCCGCAGGTGGGCGATGGCGTAGGCGGGCATGGTGTCCTCCATGGTGCGTCGGTGCGGGTGACCCGCAGGGTGCGTCGGTCGGGTACGCGGTGATCGTGGCACTTGGACGAGGGCCGGGTCGATGACCTGGGAGGTAAGGAAGCGGGCGGCGCACCCTGCCGGGATCGGCCGTCGACGGCGACCGGGGGGGGCGGGGTCCGTCACCCGGAAGAGCGCACTGACCGGACAGGTGGCACAGCAGGCGGACGATGCGACAGGCGGCCTGTCGGGGCGCGTAGCACAGTGGGTCCATGAACCGTCACCGACGCCCGCCCCGGCGCGCCCCGTGGATCGCCGGCGGTGCCGCTGTGCTGCTCCTGGGCGGCGTCGGCGTGTGGGCGTGGGTGGCGCAGGACGACGGCACGCCGAGTCCCACTCCGTCCGCCTCGCACGATCTGACGCTGCCGACCCTGGGCCCGCTGCCGACACTGACGTCGGAGACCTCTCCGTCGGGCACGGCGGAACCGACGCCCCCGGGCACCGGGGCGCCCGTGCCCACGGCGTCCCGTCCGGGCCGGCCGGCCGAACCGAGCCTCGGTGCGACGCCGGGGCCGGTGCCGCCGGGTCAGGGACGGACCCCGTCCCCCGGCGCACCGGACCAGGGCACCGGGACCGGGCCGGCCGTTCCGGACGGCGGGGCGGGCAGCCGGCCACCGGCACCTCAGGAGGGACGGCCCCCGTCCGAGGCCGCGCCGTCCGGTCAGATTCCGGCGCCGCAGCCGCCCGCCGCGACCGGCGGGGCCGACGCGGGCACCCCGCAGGCCCCACGCACCGCGCCGGCGGTGCCCCCGGGGGCGACGCAGCCGGGACCGCGCATCCCCCCGCCGCCCGGGACGCGAACGCGCGTGCCGACGCCTCCCGCCCCGGCCCTTCCGTCGGCCGCCTCTCCCGGTCCGCACCTGCCGCCCCCCGACACCGCCCGGACGCCGGAACCGAAGCCGACCCCGACGACCGCGCCGCCCGCACCGACCCGCTCCACCGCGCCCACCACAGAGCCGACCAAGGCACCCACATCCACAGCCAGAGCCACAGCCACAGCCACAGCCACGTCGCCGAAGCCCCCCAAGACACCCGGCGCCACCCCCGCGCCGAAGCCGCCCGCGACGCCGAAGCCCGAGCCCTCCGGTACGCAAGCGCAGGCGACCACCACCTGGTACACCTCCCCCGCGGCGACGGCCGCCGCTCGGCGCATGGCCGCCGCAGGGACGGTCGGCGACCCGGCCTGCAGGATGTCCGCCGTGGGCCGGCCCGACCCGGCGCTGGTGCCGTGGGAGAGCCGGATCGGCATCGGCCACCACGGCTCCTACTGGTGTCTTGTCTGGTGATCCGCCGCGGACCGTCACGGCGTAGGCTGCCCTCGGCACGGACACGGCTGCTCGGGGGACAACATGACGGCTGGCACGGCACCGACATGGGCGTCGGCACTGGAATCTGTGGTGGTCTACGCGCAGGGCGCGCTCTGCCGCCGCGTCGCCCGGGGCACCGTCCCGGCGGACGGCCGGGTCCGGGTGACGGGACTGCCGCGCTCGCTGGACCCCCACTCGGTGCGGGCCCGTGTCCTCTCCGCGCCGGGTGTCCGGGTCACGGAGGCGCGGGCGGAGGCCGAGGCGGAGGTCGTCGACGCGGACGCGGTGGACGAGGCCCGGCGTGAGGTCGACCGGCTGGTGGACGCGTACAAGGCCGTGGAGGCCCGACGCGACCGGCAGCTGAAAAGGATCGAGGAGGTCGCCGGCCTGCGCCCGGTCCCGCCCGGACGCAAGCGGGACGATCCGCACCGCCGCACCCCGGTGGACGCCTGGCTGGAGCTGGCCGACTTCGTCGACGAGCGCCTGTCCCGTCTGCACGCGGAGCTCCGCGCGCTGGAGGAGGAACTGCGGCGCGCCGAGCACGAGATGGACGTCGCCCACGACCGGCTCGAGCGGGCCGGCTCCGACGCCCCGCGGTCAGGGGTCGCCTCCTCGTACCGCGCCGTACTGACGCTGGCCGGCGCGGGCGAGGCGCGGGGGGCGTCCGAGGTGGAGGTGGAGATCGAGTACGGCGTGCCCGGGGCCGTGTGGGTGCCGACGTACCGTCTGGCCCACCGTCAGGCCGAGGACGGCGGGCGGCTGGTGCTGCGCGCGTCGGTCGCCCAGCGCAGCGGCGAGGACTGGACCGGCGTGCGTATCGCCTTCGCCACGGCCGACCTGCGCCGCCGTACCGACCTGCCCCGGCTGCGGTCCGTCCGCATCGGACGCAGCCAGCCCGCCCCCGCGCCGTCCGGGTGGCGTGAACCACCGGCGGGACTCGCCGACTTGTTCTCCGGGTACGACACGGCCGGCCCCGGACCGCGTCCCGACCTGCCGGCGGGCGCCATGATGGTCGGAGGCGCTGTGGCGGGGGGCGCCGCGTTCGACGCTCCTCCCCCGCCTCCCTCCGCGCCGCCCGCACCCGGTGCCGCGTACGGCGCCGCTCCCCAGGGCTTCGCCGACCACGCCCTGTCCGCCGCCCCGAACCGGCCGCGCGGGCGGGCACGTCCCGGCGCGGGGCCCTCCGCCGCCCGCGCGGCAGCGGCCCCCAAGGCGCCCGCGCCGCCGGCCGCCGGTGCGGCCCCGGCCGCTCCCCCGCCCCCGCCCGTACCGGGACCGCCCCAGCCGGACGAGGCCGAACTGGACTACGCGGCTCTCGTGTTGAGCGGTCCGGAGGAACCGGTGGACCGCCGGGGCCGGCTTTTCCCCGGCTCGGGCTTCGACCCGGTGACCGCCGAGTACCGCCGCCGCGCCGAGAAGCCGGCCGCGCTGCCGCTGCCCGGCCACGCCGTCCGGCCCCGCGAGTCGGCGGGTTCGTTCGATCACCGCTACGACGCGGCGGCCCCCGCCGACATCCCCTCGGACGGCACCTGGCACACCGTCACCGTCGGCGAGATCCCGGTCGGCCTGCGCACCGAGTACGTGTGTGTGCCGGCGGTGGAGCAGACCGTGTACGCGACGCTGGTGCTGTCCAACGCGACGGACCAGGCGCTGCTGGCCGGCCCGGTCGAGGTGAGCGTCGACGGGGAGTACCAGCTGACCGCCGCGCTGCCGACCCTCGCGCCGGGCGGTCTGCGCCGGCTGGGACTGGGGCCGGCCGAGGCCATCGGCGTCACCCGCCGGACGCATCTCACCGAGTCGACCGCGGGCCTGCGCAACAACGTCACCGTGCTGGACCACCGCGTCCACGTGGAGCTGGCCAACCGGCTCCCGGTGCCCGTCCGCGTGGAGGTGCGCGAGCGCGTGCCGGTCACCTCGGAGGCGGACGTACGGATCGAGGAACGGGCCGACTGGACGGCGCCCGAGGACACCGCCGGCCCGGAACGGCACGCCCCGGGGACCCGGATCTGGCGGGTCGACCTGCCGCCCGGCGGCACGGCCGCCCTCGACGGCGGCCACGAGATCAGGATCCCGGCCGGCAAGGCCCTGACCGGCGGCAACCGCAGGAGCTGACACAGATGTCCACGTCATCGGAGCCGCTCGCCCCGATCCCCCTGCCCGTCACCGCCGTCACCTGCACGGAGGACCGCGCGCACGTGGAGCGCACGGCGACGCTCGAACTGCGCGCCGGTACGCAGCGGCTGCGGCTCGGCCCGGTCAGCGCCCTGGCCGTCGACCGGACCGTGCACGCCGAGCTGACGGCCGACTTCCCGGTGACGGTCCTCGACACGCGGATCGTGCGCGCGTGGACGCCGCGCGGTCCGGGGCGTGCCGCGGACGACTCCCCGCTGCGCCGGCGTGCCGCCGCCCTGAAGGAGGAGCGGCTGAAGCTGGAGCAGCGGCGCGACCGGCTGCGGGCGCGCGGGGACGCGCTCGGCCGGCTCGCCGCCGATCTGCTGCGGGAGATCGGTGAGGGCGCGGGCTTCGGCGAGACCGAACGCGACCGCTGGTCACGGGAACTGGACCGGGTCGACCGGGAGCGGGAGACGCGGGCCGAGGAACTGCGCGAGGCGGAGGCGCGGCTGACGGCCGTGTCCGACGAGTCGGCGGAGGCGGAGCAGGCGCTCGCCCTGGCCGAGACGGAGCCCGCCGAGCTGGTGGGCCATGTCGAGCTGACCGTCGAGGCGTCCGCCGCGGGCCGGGCCGGACTGCGGTTGAGTCATCTCACGCCGTGCGCGCTGTGGCGGCCCGCGTACCGTGCGGTGCTCGACGGGGACGACCTCACCCTGGCCACGGAGGCGATCGTCTGGCAGCGCACGGGCGAGGACTGGTCCGGCGTACGGCTGACCCTGTCCACGGCCCGCTCCTCCGCGGCCACGGAACCGCCACGCCTCGGTGAGGACCGGCTGACGCTGCAGGACCGCACCGCCGAGGAGCGCCGCACGGTCCGGGTGGACCTGCGGGAGGAGGAGATCGCGGAGCTCGGGCCGGTCCCCGTGCGGGGGCTGCCGGGTGTGGACGACGGCGGGGAGGTACGCGTGCTGCACGCGCCCGACCCGGTGTCGGTGCCCGCCGACGGCCGCGCGCACCGCGTGCCGGTGTCCTCCTTCACCACCACCGCGCGCAGTGAGTACGCCTGCGCGCCGGAGCTGTCGTCGCTGGTCACGCAGGTGGTGCGGTGCGACAACCGGGCCGGGCACGCGCTGCTGGCCGGCCCGGTGGACCTGATCCGGGGCAGCGGCTTCGTGGGGCGCGGCACGCTGGACTTCACCGCCCCCGGGGCGCCGGTGGAGCTGGCCTTCGGCAGCCGCGACGACCACCGTGTCGTGCGGGAGACGGAGGAGACCCGCGACACCACGGGCCTCACCCAGCGCACCGTGCTCACCCGGACCGTCCGGCTGCACCTGTCCCGCTTCTCCGCCCCGGACGAGCGGGACGACAGGGTGGTCGCCGTCCGGGAACGGATCCCGGTGTCGGAGGTCTCGGCGGTGGAGGTACGGCTGCGCGAGGACGCCTGCTCCCCGGTGCCGGCCGTGGTGGACCCGGACGGCATCGCCCGCTGGGACGTCCCGCTCCCGCCGGGCGGCCGCCGTACGGTCACCCTGGTCTACGAGATCTCGGCCAGCAGCAAGGTCGCCGGGCTGTGACGGTCGGGGCCCGCGACCGGTGAGTGAGGAAGGAAGCGGCCCGGCCGGCCGCGGGACGTGGGCGGGCGTCGCGGCGACGGCGCTGCCGCTGTATCTGAGCATGATCTCCGCGTCGGCTGCCGCTCTGGTCGACACGGCGTTGCTCGGCAACCACTCCACCGCCACCCTGGCCGCGTTCGCCGTCGCCATGGCCGTGTTCAGCCCCGCCACCGCCATGGTCGCGGGTGCGCTGCGGGGTGTGATGCCGTTCGTCACGCCGAGCAAGGAGGAGCCCGGCCGTCTCGTGTGCGTGGTGCGCAGTGGGATGTGGCTGGCGGCCGCCGCCGGCGCCCTCGGTGCCGCGGCCGTCGTGTCGGTTCCCCTGATCGGTGAGCTCGCCGGCGTCCCCCGGTCCACCCTGCGGGCGTTGGGGGTCTTCCCTCTGCTGCTGGCGGGCAGTGTGCTCGCCGTCGCGGTCGGTTCGTGGGCCACGTCCGTCCTGGTGGCGCTCGGCCGGGCGAAGCCGGTGATGCGGGCCGGGCTGCTCGGCACCGCCGTCGCCACCGCGCTGTCCGTCCTCCTGGTCGGCGGGCCGGGCCCCCTGCCGAGTCACGGTCTGACCGGAGCGGGCGTCGCCATGCTCGCCTCGAGCGTGATCAGTGCCTGCGCCAACCAGTTGGCCGTCCGCCGCTGCCCGGAGCTCGAAGGACTCTCGTTGCGTCCGGGCCAACCCGACGTGCGGCAGGTCTGGGCCCTGTGCGCCGTCGGGATTCCGCTGGCCGGCACGGTGCTCGTCAAGTTCGCCGTCATGGGTGTCCTGACCTTCGCGGCGGCCAGGGTCGGGACGGACAGCGCCGCGGTGCACGGTGTCGGGATCTCCCTGGTCAACCTGATCTTCACGGCCGCCGTCGCGGTGGGTCAGGCCACCGTCCCCCTGGTCTCGGGGTACGCGGCGGAGCACGACCGTAGGGGTGTCCGGCGCAGTGTCCGGGCGGGGACGGGGGTCGCCCTGTCCGTGGTGGGGTTCCTCGCCGTGGCCGTCGTCGTCCTCGGCGCACAGGTCGTCCCTCTGTTCACCCAGGACGTGGGTCTGCGGCCGCAGATCTCGCGGCTCCTGCCGCTGGTGGTGGCCGTGGTCGTCACCGACGCGCTGCAGGCCGTCGTCGGGTTCGGTCTCATCGGCCTCAAGCGCACGGTGCCGAGCTTCGTGTCGACCCTCGTCTGGTACGGCGTGCTGGCGGTCGTGGCCGCTCCGGTGGCGACGGCCGGCGGGCTCTCGGCCCTGTGGACGGCTCTCGCCGTGGCCAATCTCCTCCAGGCGGTCAGCAAGGCCCGCGCCTTCTTCCGGCACAGCGCCTACGCCGAGCCGCGCGAGTCCGCCGGGGTCGCCCCGTAGGCAACCCGGGCCGAGTGACCGCGCCCTCCGTCCGAACCTGTGTGCACCGCACGCCCGCTCACCGCCGGTACCGGCCGGGGGCCCGTGCCGGTGCCGGTGCCGTATGACGTCTGTCGCAGGCGCCCCCGAGGGCTGGGAACCGGGAGCGTGTTGCTATACAGTTCGTCAGCAAGCGGGCGGGTTACCCGTGGTAATGGCGTACGGACTCGACTCGAGGAGGCCCCGGCATGGCTCTCACCACCTCCCGGGCACAGCACCCGGATCAGCCCGCGGACGACGACGTGGCCCGTCGGCTGCTCGACTCGTCCGCGCAGCTCTCCTACGACCCGCTCACCGAGGTCGACTGGGACACCCCGCTGGACAAGGACTTCCACGGGGCCAGCCCGGAGTGGAGCACGCTCTACGGCACCGCGTACTGGGACGAGATGTCCGACGCGCAGCGCAAGGAGCTGACCCGGCAGGAGGCGGCGTCCGTCGCCTGCACCGGCATATGGTTCGAGATGATCCTTCAGCAGATGATCCTGCGGGACATCTACTCCAAGGACCCCACGGACGACACCTTCCAGTGGGCGCTCACCGAGATAGCCGACGAGTGCCGGCACTCGATCATGTTCGCCCGCGGTGCCAAGAAGCTCGGCGCGCCGGCCTACCGCCCGCGCCGGGTCGCCGTGGAGCTCGGCCGGCTGTTCAAGACCACCGCCTTCGGCGAGGCCGCCTACGCGGCCATCCTGGTCGCCGAGGAGGTCCTCGACGTCATGCAGCGCGACTGGATGCGCGACGAGCGGGTCGTGCCGTTCGTGCGCACCATCAACAACATCCATGTCGTCGAGGAATCGCGGCACATGATGTTCGCCCGCGAGGAGACCCGCAAGCACCTCGCCCGGGCCGGCCGCGTGCGGCGCCGGATCCACGCGGTGATGATCGCGATCTCCGCGTACGTCATCGTCACCAGCATGGTGAACCGCGAGGTGTACGCGAACGCCGGCCTGGACGAGAAGCGCGCGCTGCGCGAGGCCCAGGCCAACGAACACCACAAGTCCATGGTCCGGGCGAGCTGTTCGGGCCTGATGGAGTTCCTCTCCTCCGTCGGACTGCTCACCCGGCCCGCGCTGTTCTTCTACCGGCGCGCCCACCTCATCTGACCACGTACAGCCTGCCCCCACCGGGCCCTCGGCGGAGCGGACGACCATGGCCTTCGCGATCACCCAGACCTGCTGCAACGACGCCACCTGCGTGTCGGTCTGCCCGGTCAACTGCATCCGTCCCACGCCGGAGGAACGCGCCTTCGGCAGCACGGAGATGCTGCACATCGACCCCAGGACCTGCATCGACTGCGGTGCCTGCGCGGACGCCTGCCCGGTGGACGCCATCCACCCCGTCGAGCGGCTGACCGGCGGGCAGCGGGAGTACGCGCGGATCAACGCGGCGTACTTCGAAGGCGAGGACGCCCGCCCCGAACCCGAGGAGGAGCGGACCGACCGGGGTCCGGTCTTCCACGACTGGGGGGCGCCGTCGTTCGACCGGGTGCTGCCGCCGGACTTCGGGCCGCTGCGGGTCGCGGTCGTCGGCACCGGCCCGGCCGGGATGTACGCGGCGAGGGACCTGCTGCTGCACACGCGCGCCGAGGTCACGCTGGTCGACCGGCTGCCGGTGGCGGGCGGACTGGTGCGGTACGGGGTGGCGCCGGACCACCCGGCCACCAAGAAGGTCGGCGAGAGCTTCGCCCGCTTCCACACGCATCCCAGGGTCCGCCTGTGCCTGGGCCTGGAGGTGGGCACCGACGTCTCGGCGGACGAACTGGCCGCCCATCACGACGCGGTGATCTACGCCGTCGGCGCGGCGGAGGCCCGGCGGCTCGGCGTTCCGGGTGAGGACCTGCCGGGCAGTGTGTCCGCGACCGAGTTCGTCGCCTGGTGCAACGGGCACCCCGACCTCGCCCCGGACGCGTTCACGCTGTCGGCGGCACGGGTCGTCGTCGTCGGCAACGGCAACGTGGCGCTCGACGCCGCGCGGCTGCTGGTGTCCGACCCGCGGTCCCTCGCCGGGAACGCGCTCGCGCCCCACGCACTGGCGGAGCTGCGCCGGAGCAAGGTGCGCGAGGTGGTGGTGCTCGGGCGGCGCGGTCCCGAGCACGCGGCGTACACCCGCAGCGAGTTGCGCGCCCTGAAGCACCTACCCGGCGTGGAGCTGCTGGTCGACGACCACGATCCGCGTGCCGGCGCGGCGATCGACGCGGCGGCACCGCACGACAAGGCGGCGGTGCTGGAGGGTCTGCCGCGGGAGGCCGTCGACTGGTCCCTGCCCCCGGGCCCGGACCGCCGGCGGCGCATCGTGTTCCGTTTCCTCTCCGCGCCCGCGGAGGTGTGCGGGGACGAGGCGGTCCGCGCCGTGCGGGTCTCCGGCGACAGCGGTGACGCGGAGATACCGGCCGGCCTGGTCCTGCGGGCGGTCGGTCACCGCGGGGTGCCCCTGGCGGGGCTGCCGTTCGACGAGGCCACCGGGACCGTGCCGAACGAGCGGGGCAGGGTGACCGGCAGGCCGGGCGCGTACGTCGTCGGCTGGGTCAAGCGGGGCGCCTCCGGCGGGATCGGCGCCAACCGCGTGTGTGCCACCGAGACGGTCGGTTCCCTGCTGGACGACGCGGTGGCGGGCCGTCTGCCCACGCCCACCGGCAGCGCCCGCGCGTTCCGCCGTCTGGCACGCCGCAGGGCGCGCTGACCCGCACGGCGTCTTCCGAGGGAGGCCCGGGGTGTGTTCCCCCGGCCCCCTGATGTGCTCCCGGGCGGCTCTTGGTGTGCGCCGGATCTCCGTGCGCTCGAAGCCGAGCTGGTCGAGGGCGTGTCGGCGGTACTCGGGCTCCCCCCGGCCGGCCGGGGGGACCCGGCGTGCCGTCATGACGTCGTGCGCCGAGGCCGGCGCCGCCGGCTGAGCGTGCGGAGCCCTGGCGGGGGTGACGATGTGCCGGTGATCGGCGGAAGTCCGGGGTGTCCGCGTTACGGACGTCCGCGAAAGGGGCACTGGAGCCGAATCCGTCGTCCGTGGTGTGGCGAGGGAGAAGGGAGCGTGCCGCGTGCTGCTGAGGACATTCCGCTGGGCCTTCGCCGTGACGGCTGTCGGTCTGGCGGGCGGGGTGCTGTACGACGGCTGGGCGGCGCTCGGGATCGTCGCCATCCTCGCCGTGCTGGAGATCTCGTTGTCCTTCGACAACGCGGTGATCAACGCGGGCATCCTCCGCAAGCTCAACGCCTTCTGGCAGCGGATCTTCCTCACGATCGGCATCCTGATCGCGGTCTTCGGCATGCGGCTGCTGTTCCCCGTGCTCATCGTGTCGGTGAGCGCGCGGCTGGCGCCGCACCGCGCGGTCCATCTGGCGCTCACCGACAAGGACCGCTACCAGGAACTGGTCACCGACGCGCACCCGTCGATCGCCGCGTTCGGCGGCATGTTCCTGCTCATGATCTTCCTCGACTTCATCCTCGAGGACCGTGAGATCAAGTGGCTCGGCCCCGTGGAGCGACCCCTGGCGAAGCTCGGCAGGGTCGAGCTGCTGTCGGTCTGCGTGGCCCTGGTCGTGCTGCTGGTCACGTCCATGACCTTCGCGACCCACGCCCACCAGCACGGCGGCAGCCATGCCGACAAGGCGCAGACGGTACTGATCTCAGGTGTCGCGGGACTGATCACCTACCTGGTCGTGCACGGGCTGTCGGGCTTCTTCGAGGGCCGGCTGGCCAAGGAGGAGGGCGACGAGGACGCGGCTCAGGCGGGCGACGGAGGCGGGGGCCGTCCGGTGGTCGCCCTGGCGGGCCGGGCGGCCTTCTTCACGTTCCTCTACCTCGAAGTGCTGGACGCGTCCTTCTCCTTCGACGGCGTCATCGGCGCCTTCGCCGTCACCAACGACATCGTGCTGATGGCGCTCGGCCTGGGCATCGGCGCCATGTACGTCCGGTCGCTCACCGTGTATCTGGTGCGGCAGGGCACGCTGGACGACTACGTGTACCTGGAGCACGGCGCGCACTACGCGATCGGCGCCCTGGCCCTGGTCCTGCTGGTCAGCATCCGGTACGAGATCAACGACATCGTCACCGGGCTGATCGGCGTCACCCTCATCGGCGCGGCCTTCTGGTCGTCCGTCCGCCGCAACCGCGCGGCGGCGGGATGACCGGCGGACGGCCTGCCGACAACTGCGCCACGGCCCGCCCGGCGGTCACGCGCCGGACGGCTTGCCGAGTACGTAGGGGGACAGGACGTCGGTGACCGTGCGGTTGCGGGGTGCCGGGACGCCGAGTTCGGCGGCGAGGCCGGCCACTCCCCCGCTGAGCCACGGCAGTTCGAGGCGGTGGCCGTGTTCCAGGTCGTTGTGCATGGAGGACGTCATGTCCGCGGGGAGGCTGTCGCAGAAGGCGAGCTGACGCTCGACGAAGTCGTCGGCGAGCGCCACTCCCGACGCCCGCGCGACGGCCACGACCTCCTCCATGACCTCCCGCAGAAGCACGCGCGACCGCTCGTCGGAGCGGACGACACCGAGGGGCTGCCGCACGGCCGTGGTGGTGGCGGACAGGCCGACGAGGAAGACGAACTTCTCCCAGATCACCCGGTCGACGTCGGCGCTGAGCTCGGCGTCGACGCCCGCGTCGACGCAGGCCCGCAGCAACTGGCGTGCGACGGACTCCTGCTCGGGCCGGCGGGCGCCGAAGACCATGCGCTGCAGGGAGCCGTTGTGCCGGACGACCCCCGGTTCCTCGATGAAGGCGGAGATGAAGCAGGCGCCGCCGAGCAGGGACTCCGGCAGCAGGTGGCGGCCGAGGACGGTGTCCTTGTGTACGCCGTTCTGCAGCGACAGCACCGGAGCGCCGGCCAGCTTCGACGCGGCCAGCTGACGGGCGACGTCCTCGGTGTCCCAGAGCTTCACGGCGACGACGACCAGGTCCGCGGAGTCCAGCTCCGTCACCGCCCCCACCACGGACCCCGGCGCGGTACGGACGTCCCCCAGGGGGCTGCGGACCAGCAGCCCGGAGCCGCGCACGGCCTCCAGGTGACGCCCCCTGGCCACGAAGGTCACCTCGTGCCCCGCGGCGGCCAGTCGCGCCCCGAAGTAGCCCCCGACCCCGCCCGCTCCGACAACCGCGATACGCATGGCCACCCGTCTCCCTTGATAACCGTTTCGGAGGTTACTATCGCCTCATGGGAGCCGTGCCGCAAGCACCGCGTACGAGAGTCACCGCCCGGGTGCGGGACCTCCGCTTCGACGCCGGATCGCTGTCGCTGAATCTCGTGGCGACCGTGGGACGCAGGCCCGTCGGTCCGGTGGAGCGGATGGGGGACGTCGAGCGGCTGGCCGCGTGGTGCCACGGGGTGGGACTGGCCCCGGCTCCCGGGTGTGCGGGGGAAGCGCTGCTGCGCGAACTGCACGCCCTACGGGACGCGGCGTTCGACATCGCCTCGTCGGTGCTGGACGGGCACCGCCCCTCCCCCGCGTCGATCGCCCTGGTCAACGGGCTGGCCGCCTCCGAGCCACCGGTCGCGCGGCTGGAGTGGAGGCCGGAGGGAGTGCGTCCGGCGCCGGACAGCCTGCTGCTCACCGAGGACGCCCTGCTGTCGGTGGTCGCCCGGGACCTGGTCGGGCTGGTGTCCGACGCGTCCCGCAGGGAGCGGCTGGGCAGGTGCGCGTCGGAGACGTGCCGGATGCTCTATCTCAATCCGGGCGCGGGCCGGTCCCGCCAGTGGTGCTCGATGCGGCGCTGCGGCAACAGCGCCAAGGCGGCGGCGCACCGTCGGCGCAGGGCCGAGGGAAACAGCTAGAGACGAGACGACTCGTCTTGTTAGAGTGGGGGCATGCGCCACTTCTTCTTTCTCTGAGTCCGGGCGCGGCCGACGCCGCCCTTCCCGCCCACCGACACGTCTCACCTCAGGGAAAGTCCCATGCGCGAACGCGCCCACACCGTTGCGCCCGCCCGCGCGGCGCAGCTGCCCGTCAAGGACGTCACCAAGTCCTACGGCCCCCGCACCGTCCTCGATCAGGTCTCCCTCGCCGTCCGCCCCGGCGAGCGGGCGGCCGTCATCGGGGAGAACGGCGCCGGGAAGTCCACCCTGCTGCGGCTCCTCGCCGGGGCCGAGGAACCGGACGACGGGGAGATCACCGTCCACTTCCCCGGCGGCACCGGCCACCTCACCCAGACCCCCGCACTCGATCCGGGCCGCACCGTGCGGGAAGCGGTCGACCGCGCGCTCGCCCCACTGCGCGCCCTGGAGCGCCGTCTGCGCGCGGCGGAGGAGCGTCTCGGTGAGGCGTCGGAGGCCGAACTCGCGGCGTACGGGGACCTGTTGACCGCGTTCGAGCAGCGCGACGGGTACCGGGCGGACGCCCGGGTGGACGCCGCGATGCACGGGCTCGGGCTGGCCGGCGTCACCCGTGACCGGCTGCTCGGCTCGCTCTCCGGCGGCGAGCAGTCGCGGCTGGCTCTCGCCTGCGTGCTGGCCGCGGATCCCGAACTGCTGCTGCTGGACGAGCCGACGAACCACCTCGACGCGACCGCGGTGCGCTGGCTGGAGGAGCGTCTGCGCGCGCACCGCGGCACCGTCGTGGCCGTCACCCACGACCGGCCGTTCATCGAGCGGGTCGCGACGACGATCCTGGAGGTCGACCGGGACACCCGCACGGTGCGCCGGTACGGCGACGGCTGGGCCGGCTACCGGGCGGCGAAGGCGACCGCGCGGCGCCGAGCCGAGCAGGAGCACGCGGAGTGGCTGGAAGAGGTCGCATCCGCCGAGGAGTTGCTGGAGGCCGCGGGGCGTCGGCTGACCGGGACGGGCGGAGACCCGCGGCAGGGTTTCGGCAAGCACCGCCGCTCGCACGAGGCCAAACTGGGCGGGCAGGTGCGGGCGGTGCGTGAGCGGCTGGCCCGGCTGCGGCGCACACCGGTGCCCGCGCCGCCCGAACCCCTGCGGTTCACGGCCGCTCCGGCCACGGCGGGTGAGCGGTCCCCCTCGGACGCCGTGCTCGTCGAGCTCGAAGAGGTATGCGTCGGTGAACGCCTGCGACTGGACGGGCGGTTGACGGTCGAGCCCGGGCAGCGGCTATTGGTCACGGGTGAGAACGGAGCGGGGAAGTCGACGCTGCTGCGGGTTCTGGCGGGCGGACTGGAGCCGGACGCGGGAGTGGTGCGCCGCCCGGATCGCATCGGCTACCTGCCTCAGGAGTTGCCCGTCCGCTCCGGCCGGCTCCCGTTGCTCGCCGCCTTCGCCGCGCGGCGGCCGGGCGCGCTCGAGGAACACCGCGAAACGCTGCTGTCGCTGGGGCTGTTCCGCGAGGAGGACCTGTGCGTGCCGGTCGCGGCGCTGTCGGCGGGACAGCAACGGCGGCTGCAGATCGCCCGGCTGGTGACCCGGCCGGCCGACCTGCTGGTGCTCGACGAGCCGACCAACCATGTGGCGCTCGACCTCGTCGAGGACTTGGAGGCGGCGCTCGCGGCGTACCCGGGCGCGGTGGTCGCCGTGTCCCACGACCGCGGCTTCCGCACCCGCTTCCCGGGCGGACACCTCCGACTTCGGGACGGCAGACGGGCCTGAACCGCGTTGTCAGGCGACGGTGTCGCCCCCCTCACCGGGCTCGCCGGCGACGGGTGACCGCGCACGCCATCCGGTTCGCCGACGGCGGGCCACCTCGCGCAGGGCCAGCCAGCCGGCGGTCGCGCCGATCGCGTACCAGAGCAGGTCCGGCGCGTTGAACGTGGAGCCGAGGACCAGGCGGGCCGCGGTGCTGCGGGCGGACAGGTCCGCGGGCAGGCCGGTGAGCTGGAGCAGTTCCACGGCCCAGCTCACCGCCAGCGCGACTACCGCGGCGCGCGCCGGGGGCGTGCGCGGGGCCAGCAGGACGACGAGGGTGAGGATCAGAAGCGTGTACAGCGCGTCGCCGCCGTACTTGGCCACGTCCCCCGTCGCCACCGCCCTCAGGCCCAGCCCCGCCCCCACGGTCACCAGCGCCGCCGCGGCAGCCACAAGCCGCGTCCGCCCCGTCGTCGTGGTGACGGGTGCCGTCGTCGTCGTGGTGACGGGTGCCGTACTCCGGCCTGCGGGCCGTTCCTGACCAAGAGTGCTGTCGCTCATGGGGGTCGAGTCTGGCATCCGTCGCCCACGCGACCGTTGCCAACCCGTGTCGTACGTGGGCGGAAACGGCTGAACGGCGTGCCCGGCGCGCACGTTGATGGAGGGCGGACGGCCTCCGGGCCGGCCCCTTCCCTTCCCTCGCGCACCGACCACTGCAAGGAGTTCCGCCACCATGGGCATCACCGACCGGCTCGACCGCCACCAGTCCCTGGTCCTGGGTCTGTTCCGCATCGTCATCGGGCTGCTGTTCACCAGTGAGGGCGCGGCCACCCTCTTCGGCGTGCTGGACCGGAAGGCCACGCCCCCAGGCGACTGGCCGTTCTGGTACGCGGGGGTGATCGAGCTGGTCTGCGGCGCCCTCGTCCTGCTCGGGGTCCTCACCCGTGGTGCCGCCTTCCTCAGCTCGGGTGCCATGGCCTTCGCCTACTTCACCGAGCACCAGCCGGACGGCCTGTTCCCCCTGCAGAACGGCGGCCTGTCGCCGGCGCTGTTCTGCTGGGGTTTCCTGCTGCTGGTCTTCTTCGGGCCGGGTGCGCCGGCCCTGTCGGCACTCGTCCGCCGTGGTCCCGCGTCCCCGGACCGGGGGTAGCCGCACGCGTCGTCGCGCGGGCGACACCGCCGCCGTCACCCACCGGGCCCAGGGCTCCGCACCACGCTCACCGTGGTACGGAACCCTTTCCCGTCGGCACCGGGGGTGACGTTCACCTTGATAGGCAAGTGAACGCTTGCCTATAGTGGCGGTGTGGCCGACGACGACCTCTTCAAAGCCCTGGCGGACGGCACCCGCCGTACGATCCTCGACGAGCTCACGGAGAAGTCCGGGCAGACCCTGTTCGAGATCTGCGGGCGCCTGAGCATGAAGCACGGGCTCGGCATCTCACGCCAGGCCGTGTCCCAGCACCTCGCCGTCCTGGAGGCCGCCGGCCTCGTCGGGACCCGACGCGAGGGCCGCTACAAGTTCCACGACCTCGACGTCACGCCACTGCGGCAGATCACCGAGCGCTGGCTCGGTCCCACCACCCAGGCACCGGAGGACCCCTCATGAAGATCAACCTGACCAGCGTCTTCGTCGACGACCAGGCGAAGGCCGAGCGCTTCTACACCGACGTCCTCGGCTTCGTGAAGAAGCACGACGTTCCGCTGGGCGAGAAGGACCGGTGGCTCACCGTCGTCTCACCCCAGGACCCGGAGGGCACCGAACTCCTCCTCGAACCCGCCGGACACCCCGCGGTCAAGCCGTACCGTGACGCCCTGGTCGAGGACGGCATCCCGCTGGCCGTGTTCGCCGTGGACGACGTGCGGGCGGAGTACGAGCGCCTGCGGGAGCTCGGGGTCCGATTCACACAGGAGCCGCTCAGCATGGGCCCCGTCACCACCGCCGTCTTCGACGACACCTGCGGCAACCTGATCCAGATCGCCGCCCAGGCGGCCTGACCGCACGCCTCACGCACCGCCCTCACCGCGCACCGGCCTCGAAGGCCCCTCCGAGCCACTGGACGACCCGCAGTTGAACGCGTTCAAAAAACCGGGATAAGGTGAGGGCGAGCGAAGAGGCCGGAGGGTCCGATGAAGATCGTTCTGCCCGGGGGCACCGGACAGGTGGGCGCGGTCCTGAACCGCGCGTTGAGCGCGGCCGGGCACGAGGTGGTCGTCCTGACCAGGCACCCGGAGCGCCCGCGGGACGTGGGCTGGGACGGTGCGACGCTCGGCCCGTGGGCCGAGGAGATCGACGGCTCGGACGTCGTCGTCAACCTCGCGGGCCGCAGTGTGTCCTGCCGGTACACCCCGGAGAACCTGCGCGCCATGATGGACTCCCGCGTCACTTCGACGCGCGTGGTGGGCGAGGCGATCGCGGCGGCCCGCCGGCCGCCGCGGGTGTGGCTGCAGATGAGCACCGCGACCGTCTACGCGCACCGCTTCGACGCGGCGAACGACGAGGCCACCGGGGTGGTCGGCGGATCGGAGAGCGGCGTTCCGGACTACTGGGCGTACAGCGTCGATATCGCCAGGAACTGGGAGCGGACGCAGGCCGAGGCGCGGACACCCGCGACGCGGAAGGTCGCGCTGCGTGCGGCGATGGTGATGAGCCCGGACCGGGGCGGGGTGTTCGACATGCTGCTGCGGCTGGCCCGGCTCGGGCTGGGCGGGCCGGTCGCGGGGGGTGCGCAGTACGTGTCGTGGATCCACGACGAGGACTTCGTGCGGGCGGTGGAGTTCCTCATTGCGCGGGAGGATGTGGAGGGGCCGGTGAACCTCGCGGCTCCCGGTCCGCTCCCCCAGCGCGCGTTCATGCGGGTGCTGCGGGCCGCCTGGGGCGTTCCGGTGGGGCTGCCCGCCACACGCTGGATGGCCGAACTGGGGGCGTTCGCGCTGCGCTCGGACACCGAACTGCTGCTCAAGAGCCGTCGGGTGGTCCCCGGACGGCTACGGGAGGCCGGCTTCGCGTTCACCCTGCCCGGGTGGGAGGAAGCTGCGGCGGACCTGGTGTCCCGGGCTCGGGCGGCGCGCGGGGGCGGGCCGCGTGCGGGTGCCGGGCGGGCGCGGGGCGGCGTGGCGCCGGGCCGTTCCTGATCCTTCCCGGACACCCCGGAGCCCGGCGTCCCTCCACTGCCGCAGAACGACCCGCGCCCGCCCGTCCGGCCGAAGCGTCGACCGCCTCGGCCGGACTTCAGCGACTCACCGGAAACGCCACACGTGATCCGCCGTGCCGTTGTCGGCGAACTGGACGACCTGCGCGCTGTCGGCGGTGGACATCCCGTCGACGCCCAGCACCTTGCCGCTGTGCCGGTTGCGGATGCGGTACCAGCCGTCCCCGTCGTCCAGCAGCGTCCACAGGTGGTCGGCGGTCCCGTTGTCCTCGTACTGCACGACCCGCGCGCTGTCCGCGGTGGACATCCCGTCGACACCCAGCACCTTGCCGCTGTGACCGTTGCGGATCAGGTACCAGCCCTCGCCCCGGTCGATCAGCTGCCAGGCGTGGTCGCCGGTGCGGGTGTCGGCGAACTGCACCACGCGGGCGCTGTTCTCGGTCGACATGCCGTCCACGGCGAGGACCTTCCCGCTGTGCCGGTTCTCGATGCGGCGGAACGGCGGCTCGGGCATCCAGGGCCGCCCGTCCGGGGACGCCGTGGGGAAGGCCGTGATCCGCAGCCGTGCCGCGCCCATCGGGATCAGGGTGACCCGCTCCACCGGTGCCTCGCTGCGGGCGGGGCCGTCCTGGAGGGGGGTGACGACGTGCTCGTCGTCCGCGGTCCACTCGGCGACGCGCCGCGCGTCGGCGGTGATGCGCACGGGGGTGGTGGCGTGCGTGAAGGGGTTGTCGGGGACGGGGCCGGCGGTCCGGGTCACCTGCGGCCGGGGAGCGGGAGTCAGGCCGTAGTTCCAGGGTGAGGTGGCGTGCACCTCGTAGGCGGGGAAGGTGTCGTCGCCCGCGTAACGGTCGTACCGCTCACCGATCTCGAGGGAGTAGGTGAGTGGTCCGTGCTGGACGCTCACGGCGCCGTGCTGGTCCGGCAGCGTGCGCACCTCGGTGCGTTGCGGCAGGCGGAGCGTGACCACGTCGCCGTCGTGCCAGGTGCGGGTCACGTGCGCCCAGCCCGGCCCGCCGGGCGCGGTCACCGGCCGTCCGGCGACCCGCAGTTCGGGCGCGGAGCACCAGCCGGGCACGCGCAGGCGGAGCGGGAAGCGCACCGGGCGCGGGGTGGACACGGTGAGCCGGACGGTGTCGGTGAAGGGGTAGCCGGTGTCCTCGGTGACGGTGACGGTGGTGCCGCCCGCGACCCGCGCGCGGACCGTGCACGGCGCGTACATCGCGGCCGTCAGGCCGCCGTCGTCGCCGGTCAGCCACAGTTCCTCGGTGAAGTACGGCCAGCCCATGCCGTAGTTGTGGGGGCAGCAGCGGTACTGGTCGACGCCGGCGTGGAAGGCCTGCATGGCGAAGCCGTTCTGGAACTGCCCCTGCGTCTTCGTCCTGTCGTCCAGATCCACGCCGTTGGCGCTGGTGATGTAGTGGATCGCACGGCCCTGAGGGTCGAGGGACGCGGGGAGCATGTTGAAGGCCAGGTCCTCGCAGCGGTCCGCCCACACGGGGTCCCCGGTGATGCGGGTGAGCAGTTCGTGGGAGGCCATGAACTCGACGATTCCGCAGGTCTCGAAGCCCTGCCGGGGGTCCGTGAAGCCGGGCCGGTAGTTCTCGTCGCCCGCCATGCCGCCGCCCGGGAACCGCCCGTACTCCGCCATGACGCTGTCGTAGGCGCGGTAGGTGGCGCGGGTGAGTTCGGCCGAGCCCGTCACCTGGGCGTACTGGGCCGGTTCGCGGAAACCCTGGGCGATGTTGACGTTGTGCCGCGAGGGCGTCGTACCCGTCCAGTCCGCGCCCAGGGTGTGCATCTTCGCGGCCAGGTCCAGCAGGAACGGCTCCCCGGTGCGACGGTACAGCCAGACGGCGATGTCCAGTCCGTCGCCCCAGCGGTAGGAGATCCAGCTGGTGTCGAAGGCGCCGGACCCCTGGGCGTTCATGTACCGCAGGAAGCGCAGCAGGAAGGGCAGGACGCGTTCGTCGCCCGTGAACTCCTCGTGCGTGCGCAGGGCTTGGAGCAAGGGCAGGAAGGGCCAGAAGTCCGGGCCGCCGCCCAGCGAGGTGCGCAGGGCGCGCGGCCCGAAGAAGCCGTCGGGCTGCTGTGTGGCGAGGACCGCGTCGATCCACCGGCGTGCGCGGGCCAGCGCGGTCCGGTCACCGGTGGCCACGGCCAGCGGCACATATCCGCGCAGCCAGTAAGGGAGTTCCTCCCAGCCGGGGCGCTCGGGGTGCACCCAGCCGGTGGTGTCGAAGTCGAGGAAGTGGGAGATCTCCTCGTACCGGCCGCAGAGTCCGTCGAGCTGGAGCCGCAGTTGTCCGGCCAGCCAGCCGCGTGCGGTGACACTGCCGGCGGGCAGTCTGCGGAAGGCGTCCGGGAGCGGCGCCGCGGCGGGTGGCGGGGAGGCGGCCGACCGGAGGGAGGCGGCCGCGGCGGTGGGGACGAGGGGGCCACCGAGTGCGGCGGCGCCGAGCCCCAGGGCTCCGGCCCCGAGGAGGGTGCGTCTGGTGACGGGCATGCGTGGGCTCCTGTTCGACGTCCTGGTGCGGTGGGGGTGGGGGTGGGAGGACGGGACGGGCGGGCGGCGGCCCGCCGTTCGGTGTGCGGAGCGTGTGTATAACGTTGTAAGGCCCAGTCGGGATGACAGCACGGAGCGGGGCCGCTGTCCAGGGTCCGGACACGTCCGCCGGGACCGCCTGTGCGGAATGCGAACAGCGCGGCGTGGCGTGCGGGTTGCGGGAACGGTCGATACGGGCATGACTGGGGCCGTAGGATCAGGTGATCTCGTGGGGGTGGGCATGCTCAGGCGGCGTCCGGGGACACCGACGCTCGAGGAGGTGGCCGCGCTCGCCGGTGTGGGGCGGGGCACCGTCTCCCGCGTCATCAACAACGCGGCGGGCGTGAAGGACACGACACGCCGCGCCGTGCAGCGGGCCATCGCGGAACTGGGCTACGTCCCCAACCTGGCGGCCCGTACGCTGGCCGGCCGGCGTGCCGACGCGGTCGCGCTGGTCATGACGGAGCCGGACTGGCGGCAGTTCGGTGAACCCTTCTTCTCGGAGATCGTGCGGTCCGTCGGGGACGCGCTGACCGAGACCGAGGTGCAGCTGCTGCTCACCCTGGTGCGCACGGACGCCGAGCGGCAGCGCCTCGTGGAGTACGCGCGCGGCGGCCGGGTCGACGGCGTGATGCTGATGTCCGTGCACGCCGAGGACGCGCTGCCCGACATGCTGGCCGAAGTCGGCCTGCCCACCGTCCTGCTGGGGCGGCGCTCCAGCGACGAGGGCGTCACCTACGTCGACGCGGACAACGTCGGCGGGGCCCGCAGCGCCGTGACCCACCTCCTGGACACCGGCCGCCGCGCGGTCGCCACCATCACCGGGCCGTCCGACATGTACGTGGCCCAGTGCCGGCTGCGCGGTTACCGGGAGGCGCTGGAGCGGGCGGGCGTCGAGGGCAGGACGTCCTGGACCGCCGAGGGTGACTTCACCGGGGACAGCGGGTACCGCGCGATGGCCGAACTCATCGAGCGGGCGCCGGAGATCGACGGGGTGTTCGCGGCGTCCGACACCATGGCGGCGGGCGCGCTGGGCGCACTGCGCGCGGCGGGACGGCGGGTGCCGGACGACGTCGCGGTGATCGGCTTCGACGACTTCCCGCTCGCGCAGCACACCGATCCGCAGCTGACGACGGTGCGCCAGCCGCTGGAGGAGATCGGGCGCACGATGGTGCGGCTGCTCCTGGAGGAGATGGAGGAACCGGCGGTGGCCTGGCGCCACGTCATCCTCCGCACGGAACTGGTACTGCGCGGCTCCGCCTGACGACCCGTCGCCCGGCCCGCCGGGCACGGCCGGTTGCGCGTCGAATGTTTCGGGAGCGCTCCCGGCGCTCCCCGGCCCCCGTCGATCAACGCCCTGACCTGCGCCTTCGAAAGACATTCGACCGGTTGTTGCGCGCAGGGTTGTCAGGGACATGGGCGCCTTCTACAGTCCCCTCCCGGAACACCATTGGGAGCGCTCCCATCAATGGGGAGGCGGGAGCGCTCCCGCCGGTAACCCGCACACCTTTCCCGGAGAGGTCCCCCACATGCCACGGTTACGGCACCACCCCCGCACACTGCGCGCCGTGTCGGCCGCGCTGCTCACCGCTCTCGCCGCACTCGCGGCACTGCTGACCGCGACCGCGCCGGCCCAGGCGGACACCACGGTCTGCGAGGAGTTCGGATCGACGGTCATCCAGGGCCGCTACGTCGTCCAGAACAACCGCTGGGGCACCAGCGCCACCCAGTGCGTCACCGCCACGGACAACGGCTTCCGGCTCACCCAGGCCGACGGCTCGGTGCCGACGAACGGCGCGCCGAAGTCGTACCCGTCGGTGTTCAACGGCTGCCACTACACCAACTGTTCGCCGGGAACCGCCCTCCCCGCGCGCGTCAGCGGCATCTCCAGCGCCCCCTCCAGCATCTCGTACGGCTACGTCGACAACGCCGTCTACAACGCCTCGTACGACATCTGGCTGGACCCGACGCCCCGGACCGACGGGGTGAACCGGACCGAGATCATGATCTGGCTCAACAAGGTGGGCCCCGTACAGCCGATCGGCTCGCAGGTCGGCACGGCCACCGTGGCCGGGCGCACCTGGCAGGTCTGGTCCGGCGGCAACGGCACCAACGACGTGCTGTCGTTCGTCGCGCCGTCCGCGATCAGCAGCTGGAGCTTCGACGTGATGGACTTCGTCCGGGCGACCGTCGCCCGCGGACTGGCGGGCAACGACTGGTACCTGACCAGCATCCAGGCCGGTTTCGAGCCCTGGCAGAACGGTGCCGGCCTGGCGGTGAACTCCTTCTCCTCCAGCGTCAACACCGGCGGCTCGGGCGACCCGAACGGTCCCGGCGAGCCGGGCACCCCGGCCGCCTGCACGGTGTCGTACGCGACGAACGTCTGGCCGGGCGGGTTCACCGCGAACGTCACCGTCACCAACAACGGTTCCGCTCCCGTGGACGGCTGGCAGCTCGGCTTCACGCTGCCCTCGGGACAGAGTGTCGTGAACGCCTGGAACGCGTCCGTCTCCCCCTCCTCGGGCGCCGTCACGGCGACCGCACCGGCCGGCAACAGCCGGATCGCCGCCGGGGGCAGCCAGAGCTTCGGCTTCCAGGGCAGCTACAGCGGCACCTTCACGCAGCCGAACGCGTTCCGGCTGAACGGCACCACCTGCCGGACCGCGTGAGGCGCGCGGCGGGCCGTACCCCGCCGTGATCCCTCGCGCCGGGGCCCGCTCTTCCCTCCCTGCACCGACAGGGCGGGCCCCGGCGACCGAGCACGAGGCGGACCGGTGACAGCCGCACACCGCCGCCCCTGTCCGTCCCGCACCGCCGGAACGACCGCGCCGGCGGCCGGTGTTCACGCACCGGCCGCCCGGCCGGATCCCGTTCCGGCGCGGAACGCCCCCCCCAGCCCCCCGCCCGGCCGGTCGGCGCCCTCCCCGGCCGGGCGGGGGCTCCACCCCCACGTCCACCCTTCTTTTCCACCCCTCGCACCGCCCATGAAGAACTCAGCATCGGGACAGGAGACTCCATGGCTCTGAGAAGCAGACTGGTCTCTCTGGCAGCGGTACTGGCGACCCTCCTCGGAGGGCTCGGACTCAGTTTCCTCTGGCAGAACGACGCCCAGGCGCACGGCGTGGCGATGATGCCCGGCTCGCGCACCTACCTCTGTCAGCTGGACGCCGTCACCGGCACCGGCGCGCTCGACCCGACCAACCCCGCCTGCAAGGCCGCCCTGAACCAGAGCGGCGCGTCCGCCCTGTACAACTGGTTCGCCGTGCTGGACTCCAACGCAGGCGGGCGCGGCCAGGGTTACGTGCCGGACGGCAAGCTGTGCAGTGCCGGTGACCGGTCGCCGTACGACTTCTCCGCCTACAACGCGGCGCGATCCGACTGGCCCCGCACGCACCTGACGTCCGGGGCGACGGTCAAGGTTCAGTACAGCAACTGGGCCGCGCACCCGGGCGACTTCCGGGTCTACATCACCAAGCCCGGCTGGTCGCCCACGTCCGCGCTCGGCTGGAACGACCTGCAGCTGATCCAGACCGTGACCGACCCGCCCCAACAGGGCTCACCGGGCGCCAACGGCGGCCACTACTACTGGAACCTGCAGCTGCCCTCCGGCCGCTCCGGTGACGCGCTGATCTTCATGCAGTGGGTGCGTTCCGACAGCCAGGAGAACTTCTTCTCCTGCTCCGACGTCGTCTTCGACGGCGGCAACGGCGAGGTGACCGGCATCCGCGGCTCGGGCACGAACCCGGACCCCGGCACGGACCCGACCCCCGACCCGAGCGACGACCCGTCGCACACGGGTGAGTGCATGGCGACGTACGAGGTCGTGAACTCCTGGAACGGCGGCTTCCAGGGGTCCGTCGAGGTGATGAACCACGGCACCTCGGCGCTCAACGGCTGGGCCGTGCAGTGGAAGCCCGGTCAGGGCACCACGATCGGCAGCGCCTGGAACGGCACCCTCAGCACCGGGTCCGACGGCACGGTGACGGTGCGGAACGCGGCCCACAACCGCGTGATCAATCCGGACGGAAGTACCACGTTCGGCTTCACCGCCACGTCGACGGGCAACAACTTCCCCGTGGGCACGATCGGTTGCGTGAATCCGTAGCGCCCCTCGAGCCGCGCCGCCCGTCCCGCCCCCACCGCGGGACGGGCGGCGCGGTGTCATTCCGCGGCCCGGGCCGCGTCCGTACGGGCCGTCCCCCGGCCCGGTGCGGGCAGGTGGCGGGCGGCCTCGCGGTCGGCCCGGTGCACCGGCGTCAGCACCACGAGGCCGACGACCGCGACGAGGACGAAGAAGGCGCCGAACACGGCCGCGCCGGTCACCAGGCCGGCCATCAGTCCGTGCGCGGTCACCACGGCGCCGAGGGCCGGCGCCCCGACGCCCTGGGCGGCGTAGCCGACGAGGTAGCCGCCGGACACCATGCCCGCCCGGTGCGGAGCGGGGGCGAACCGGCTGAGCACCGTGAGCCCGCCGGCGAAGTCGAAGGCGTAGGCCGCTCCGGCGACGGCCGACGCCACGAAGAACAGCAGCAGCGAGTGGGTGGCGCCGGTGAGGACGTAGAGCCAGACCGCCGCGACGGACCCTACGGCGCCGAGCAGCACGAGCGGCCGGACGTGCAGGTTGCGCCCGAGCAGCGCGAAGAGCGTGATGCAGCCGGCGAAGACGGCCAGCAGGGCGCCGGTGACCAGCGCGTTGGTGGAGCCCGCGAGCTGCTGGGCGATCTTCGCGCCGAGCGGCAGGACGACCGCGCCGATCAGGAAGGACGAGGCGAAGGCGATCGCGCCCGCGACGAACACGGTCCGGCTGCCGCGCGGGACGGTGATGGTGCGCGTGCGCCGCCGGGATCCGGCTGCCGGGCGCGGGGTGTGCCGTGGCATGCACGCCACCAGGCAGGCGACGGCCAGTATGACGCCGGCCAGGACGAAGAAGCCGAGGTGGAGGGGGAAGGGCGCGTACTCGGTGAGGGCGCCGCCGACCGTCATGGCGAGGCCGATGCCGAGGGCCGACACGGCGGTGCTGACGGCACCGGCCCGCTTCTCCCGGCCGGGTGCGCTGTGCTCGACCATGGCGAGGCTGGCCGGACCTATGGACAGCCCGACACCGAGACCCATCAGGACCCGTCCTGCCAGCAGCCACGCCACCCCGCCCGCCACCGCGAACAGCAGGACGCCGAGGAGTTGCGCCACGAGGCCGAGCAGCATGGTCACGCGGGTACCGAGGTGGTCGGCGAGATGGCCGAGCAGGAGGAGTACCGGGATCAGGGTGAGCGGATAGGCCGCGAAGATCCAGGTGACGATGGTCGTCGAGATGCCCCATTCCGCCTGGTAGAGCGGGTAGGTCATGGTCGGGCAGGCGCTGGTCCACAGCGCGATGGCCACGACGGCGCCGGCCGCGCGGAAACTGCCGCGGGTGCCGAGGGATGGCACAGGGCCTCCAGGGGTCGAGGGGGATGAGGGAGATGAGGGGTGTCATGCGGGGAGGGGCCGGGACGGGGGAAGGAACGGACTCCCGCCCAGCTGAGTTGCTTTGAGAAACCTAGAACGCCTGGATATTGTTTTGCAACTCATCGGTACACTGGCCGTATGGCCAAGACGCTCGGCAAGGACTCGACCTGCTCCATCGCGCGGAGCCTCGAGGTGCTCGGCGACGCCTGGACGCTGCTGATCGTGCGCGAGGCGATGCTGGCGGGCTCGACCCGCTTCCAGGAGTTCCGGGACGCCCTGGGGATCGCGCCGAACATCCTCACCAAGCGCCTGGGATTCCTGGTGGACGAGGGCCTGATGGAGCGGCGCGGCTACCAGGAGCCCGGGGAGCGGGCCCGCACGGAGTACGTGCTGACGGAGGCGGGACAGGGCCTGACCACGGTCATCGCGGCCCTGGCCTCCTGGGGGCGCACCCACCGGCCGCACCCCGAGGGGACGTCTCCGCAGTTCGCGCTGGCGGACTCCGGCACGGCGGCGCGACTGGCGTTCGTGACCGCCGACGGGGAGCGGGTGCGGCCCGAGCACCTGACGGCACACCGCCGCCCCGACGCCGCCCTGGACACCGGGACGGCGTGAGCGGCGCGCACACCGGGACGGCATGAGCGGCGCGTCGACCGCAGCGCTTTCCTCATTGGACTGGACCAAACCCTTGACAGTCTTTTCCGTCACTCCTTAAATCACGGAATGAAGTAAGCGCTCGCCGTACCCCCGGCCCGCGTGCCGCTCCGCCTGCCTGTTCCCCCACCCGACGTTCCGTCGCACGACCGCGACGGCGCGCTGAGCTGTCATATGCATGACACAACAGGAGACACGATGCCCGCATCCACGCGACCACGTCCCGGTGGCCGCTCCGGCACTCCCCCGAGACTCCGTGACCGCCGCCGGTGGACCGCGGTCGTCGCGGCCGCCGCCACCGCCGCCTCCCTGCTGGTCGCCGCCCAGTCGGCCCGCGCCGACACCGCCGCCGGCGCGGCGGCGGCCGCGGTTCCGTCCGGCTGGTCGACGGTGGTGAACAGCGGCAGCGGCAAGTGTCTGGACGCCCGCGGCGCCGGAACGGCCAACGGCACGGCCGTCCAGCAGTACACCTGCAACGGCACCACGGCCCAGCGATGGAGCTTCACGCCCACCTCCGACGGTTACGTCCGCATCGCCGCCCGCAACGACGAGCGGCAGGTCGTGGACGTCAGCGAGGTGTCGGCGGCCGACAACGCGGCCGTGCACCTGTGGACCTACGGCGGCGGCGCCAACCAGCAGTGGCTGCCCATGGACGAGGGTGGCGGCGCGTACCGCTTCGTCAACCGGCACAGCGGCAAGTGCCTCGACGTGCCGTCCGCCTCGACGGCCGACGGCGTCCAGCTGGTGCAGTACGCCTGCAACGGCACGGCGGCGCAGCGCTTCCAGGTCACGCCGGTGAGCACCGCGCCCGGCGACGTGGACCTCGGCCCCAACGTGGCGGTCTTCGACCCGTCGATGCCCTCGTCGGCCGTGCAGAGCCGGCTGGACTCGATCTTCCGGCAGCAGGAGACCAACCAGTTCGGCACCGAGCGGCACGCCGTCCTCTTCAAGCCGGGCACGTACCGCAACGACGTCAACGTCGGCTTCTACACGCAGGTGCTGGGGCTCGGGCAGTCGCCGGACGCGGTGACGATCAACGGTGCCGTGCACGTCGAGGCGGACTGGTTCCCGCCGCAGAACGCGACGCAGAACTTCTGGCGCGGCGCCGAGAACCTGTCGGTCACCCCGACCGGCGGGACGGACCGCTGGGCGGTGTCGCAGGCCTCCGGATACCGGCGCATGCATGTGCGCGGCGACCTGGAGCTCAGTGACGGCGGCTGGTCCAGCGGCGGTTTCATGGCCGACACGAAGATCGACGGTCAGGTGCGCTCCGGTTCCCAGCAGCAGTGGCTGACCCGCAACTCCCAGCTGGGCAGCTGGAACGGGTCCAACTGGAACATGGTCTTCGTCGGCAGCCGCGGTGTGCCGGCCAACACCTTCCCGCAGCCGCCGTACACCACCGTCGACCGGACGCCGAAGGTACGGGAGAAGCCCTTCCTGTACGTCGACGCGGCGGGCGCCTACCGGGTGTTCGTGCCCGCGCTGCGCAACGACTCCACCGGGACGACCTGGGCGGACGGCAACACGCCCGGCACCTCGCTCGGCATGGACAGCTTCTACGTCGTCAAGCCGGGCACGGCGAGCGCGGCACAGATCGACGCGGCCCTGGCGCAGGGAAAGAACCTGCTGGTCACCCCGGGCGTCTACCACCTGGACCGGACGCTGCGGGTGACCCGCCCCGACACCGTGGTGCTCGGCCTGGGCCTCGCCACGTTCGTCCCGGACAACGGGGTCACGGCCATGACGGTCGCCGACGTCGACGGCGTGAAGATCGCGGGCGTCCTCTTCGACGCGGGCACCACCAACTCCCGCACTCTGGTGGAGATCGGCCCCGAAGGGGCGTCGGCGAACCACGCGGCGAACCCGACCTCGCTGCACGACGTGTACTTCCGCGTCGGCGGCGCCCACGCGGGGAAGGCGACCACCAGCCTGGTCGTCAACAGCGACCACGTCATCGGCGACCACATGTGGATCTGGCGCGGTGACCACGGCAACGGCATCGGCTGGACCACCAACCCGGCCGACACCGGACTCGTCGTCAACGGCGACGACGTCACCATGTACGGGCTGTTCGTGGAGCACTACCAGAAGGACCAGACGGTCTGGAACGGCAACGGCGGCCGGACGTACTTCTACCAGAACGAGATGCCCTACGACCCGCCGAACCAGGCAGCCTGGATGGACGGTTCGACGCAGGGCTACGCCGCCTACAAGGTCGCCGACCACGTGACCAGCCACGAGGCGTACGGCCTCGGCAGCTACTGCTTCTTCAACGTGAACCCGGGCGTCACCGCCGAGCGGGCCTTCGCGGCGCCGAACCGTCCCGGTGTGCGCTTCCGCAACATGGTGACCGTCTCCCTCGGCGGCACCGGCACCATCCGGCACGTGATCAACGACCGGGGCGGTCCGTCCGACTCGGCCGACAATGTGGCCAATCTGGTGAACTACCCGTAGGCACAGCGCTGTTCACGGCCGGTGTGGTGCGGGCCCGCGCGCCCGCCCACACCCGCCGCGCCCCGGCGCGGGGCGCGCGCCGGGCGCCGGCGGGTCACCCCCCCGTCGCGCCCGGCCCCCCCCGGTGCCACAGAGCGACCC
>NZ_JBITSH010000003.1:110650-248710 GCF_044540535.1 Streptomyces sp. NPDC085937
GGCCCCTTGTGGCCCATGGGGGCGGGGGGGGGGGGGGGCGGGGGGGGGGGGCGGGGGGGGGGGGGGGGGCCCCCCCCCCCCCCCCCCCCCGGCCGCTCCCTGTCGCGGGACTCGCGCAGGTCGACGGAGGATCACCGACCGGTCTCGCCGGGACACCGCTGTTCCCTCTTCGAGACGCACCTGCAACACCCCGTACCGCACGTTCCGGACCCCTGCGACGTCACAGTCGGTGAAACGACGTCAACCGTCACAGGGGGTACCCAGGATGAAGTGGCACGGGACACGACGACCGGTCGGGATGGTGCTGGCGCTGACCGCGGCGAGCGGTCTGCTGCTCAGCGGGTGCAGCGGGGAGGACGGCGGGGCGGATGCCACGTCGGCCGACCACGGCCGCACCCGGGATGTGCCCCGCCCCGGCCCTGACGGCCCCGGCCGGTACGAGGGCGGTGAGCCCGAGGGCGAGCAGGAGTCCCGCGAGGTGGCGCCCGAACCCGGCCACCTGTCGACCTTCGCACTGGACGTCGACACCGCCTCCTACGGCTACGCCCGCCGCACCCTCGCCGAGGGACGGCTGCCCGACCCGTCGACCGTGCGTCCCGAGGAGTTCGTCAACAGCTTCCGCCAGGACTACCCGCGCCCCGACGGCGACGGCTTCACCGTCACCGTGGACGGCGCCCGCACCGACGAGGACGACTGGTCACTGGTCCGGGTGGGTCTCGCCACCCGGGCGGCCGAGCGGGACGCCGACCGGCCGCCCGCCGCCCTCACGTTCGTCGTCGACATCTCCGGCTCGATGGCCGAACCGGGCCGGCTCGACCTGGCCCGCGAGGCCCTCGGCACCATGACCGACCGGTTGCGCGACGACGACTCCGTCGCGCTCGTCACCTTCAGCGACGAGGCGGAGACCGTCCTGCCGATGACCCGGCTCGGCGGCCGCCGGGGGACGGTCCACGACGCCGTCGACAGCCTGGAGCCCGCCGACTCCACCAACCTCGAGGCCGGGGTGGAGACCGGGTACGGGACCGCCGTGGACGGGCTGCGCGAGGGCGCCACCAACCGGGTCGTGCTGGTGTCCGACGCCCTCGCCAACACCGGCGAGACGGAGGCGGAGGCGATCCTGGAGCGCATCTCGGCCTCCCGCCGCGAGCACGGCATCACGCTGTTCGGCGTCGGCGTCGGCAGCGACTACGGCGACGCGCTCATGGAACAGCTCGCCGACGAGGGCGACGGCCACACCGTGTACGTGTCCGACAAGGCGGACGCCCGCGAGGTGTTCTGCGAGCAGCTGCCACGCAACATCGAGCTCACGGCCCGCGACGCCAAGGCGCAGGTGGCCTTCGACCCGGAGACGGTCGCCGAGTTCCGTCTGGTCGGCTACGACAACCGCCGGGTCGCCGACGAGGACTTCCGCGACGACCGGGTCGACGGCGGAGAGGTGGGCCCCGGTCACACCGTGACCGCCCTGTACGCGGTGCGCACCCGTCCCGGCGCCGAGGGGCACCTCGCCACGGCGACCGTGCGCTACCTGGACCCCGGCAGCCGCACGCCGCACGAGGAGTCCGGCGACCTGGAGACCGGCGGACTCGTCGACTCGGTGTGGGAGGCGCGGCGCGGGCTGACGGTCACGGCCACCGCCGCCTACTTCGCCGACGCGCTGCGCTCCCCCGGCCGGCGCGACAGCGACCTGCCGGGCGCCCCGGGGCTCGGCGAGCTGTCCGAGCGGGCCGAGTCGCTGGCAGGCCGGACCGAGGACGCGGACGTGCGTGAGCTGGCGGAGGCGATCCGTACGGCGGACCGGCTGGACTGATCCGCCCCGGCCCGTTGACTCGTCCTTACGCATGGGTAAGTTTACTCCCGAGTAAGTAACTAGGGACAGCACCAGCACAGCATCAGCCGCGACCGGGAGCCGTCATGGGCGTACGCAAGGATCTGAAACGGGCGAAGCGACGGGCCGATCTGGCGGGCCGTACCACGGTGGAGACGGTCAGGGACGAGCACGGAGTCGTCCGGGAGGCCCGCACCGAGGCGCTGGCCGCGCGCCCCGCCACGGGGAGCACCGCCGACATCCCGTTCACCAACGCGGCCGAGGCCCCGGACGCGGTCGTGCTGCGGAGGCAGGAGGAGGGCGTCTGGCGTCCGGTCACGGCGGCGGCCTTCGCCGGGGAGGTCACCGCCGTGGCCAAGGGGCTGGTCGCCGCCGGTCTCGAGCCGGGTGACCGGGTCGCCGTGATGTCCCGCACGCGGTACGAGTGGACGCTTGTGGACTTCGCCGTCTGGGCGGCCGGCGGGCAGACCGTGCCGGTGTACCCGACGTCCTCGCCGGACCAGGTGGAGTGGATCGTCCGGGACTCCGGCGCCCGGTACGTCGTCACGGAGACCGCCGGCAACACCGCCGCCGTCCGGACGGGCACCGCCGACCTGCCCTCGCCGCCGCGCGTGTGGGAGCTGGACGGCGGCGCCGTGACGGACCTGGTCACGCGGGGCCGGGACGTGCCGGACGAGGAGGTCACCAAGCGCCGTACCGCCCTCACCCCGGACACCGTGGCGACCGTCTGCTACACCTCCGGCACCACGGGACGTCCCAAGGGCTGCGTACTCACCCACGCCAACCTGTACGCCGAGGCCGCGAACACGGTCGAACTGCTGCACCCCGTGTTCAGGGCGGTCACCGACCAGGTCGCCTCGACGCTGCTGTTCCTGCCGCTCGCCCACATCCTGGGCCGCACCCTGCAGATCTCCTGTCTGATGGCGCGCATCGAGACCGGGCACTGCCCGAGCATCAAGCCGGACGAACTGCGGCCCGCGCTCAAGGCGTTCCGCCCGACGTTCGTGGTGGGCGTGCCCTACCTCTTCGAGAAGATCCACGACACGGGCCGGGCCACCGCCGAGAAGATCGGGCGCGGCGCCTCCTTCGAGCGCGCCCACCGCCTCGCCGTGCGGTTCGGCCAGGCCCACCTCGACCGCTTCCTGGGGCGCGGCAAGGGTCCCGGACCCGGCCTGTACGCCGCGTGGGCGCTGTACGACCTGCTGGTCTACCGCCGGGTCCGCAAGGAGCTCGGCGGGCGCCTGCGGTACGCGATCAGCGGCGGCTCCCCGCTGGAGCGCGACCTCAACCTGTTCTTCTACGCGGCCGGCGTCATGGTGTACGAGGGGTACGGTCTGACCGAGACGACGGCCGCCGCCACCATCGTCCCGCCGCTGGGTCCCCGCCCCGGCACGGTCGGCATCCCGGTCCCGGGCACGGCGGTGCGCATCGCCGACGACGGCGAGGTGCACATCAAGGGCGGCATCGTCTTCGGCGCCTACTGGAACAACGCCGACGCCACCGAAGAGGTCCTGGACGACGGCTGGTTCGCCACCGGAGACCTCGGTGCGCTGGACGAGGACGGTTATCTGACCATCACGGGCCGCAAGAAGGACCTCATCGTCACCTCCGGCGGCAAGAACGTCTCCCCCGCCCTGCTGGAGGACCGGCTGCGCAGCAGGCCCCCCGTCGCCCAGTGCCTCGTCGTCGGCGACAACCGGCCTTTCGTGGCCGCGCTGGTCACCCTGGACCCGGAGACCGTCGCGCACTGGCTGTCGGTGCGCGGGATGCCCGCCGACACGCCGCTGTCCGAGGTGGTCCGCGACCCCCGGATGCGCGCCGACGTGCAGAAGGCCGTGGACTACGCCAACGAGGCCGTCTCCCGCGCGGAGTCCATCCGCAAGTTCACCGTCGTGGAGGGCGAGTTCACCGAGGAGAACGGCCTGCTGACCCCGTCGCTGAAGGTCAAGCGGAAGGCGGCGCAGGAGGCGTACGCGAAGGAGATCGCGGCGCTGTACGCGTGAGCCGGGCGGTCGGGGCCGTCAGGGGCCGTCAGCGCAGGTCGAGCCGCATCAGCACGCGCGGGTGGCCGGCCAGGACGGACGTGGTGTCGGCGGCGTGGGTGAAGCCCGCCCGCTCGAAGTTCTTGCGGAGCCCGGCGTACGCCATGGTCAGGTCGACGCGGGCGTCGCCGTTGTCGAGCGGGTAGGCCTCGACGGCGGGGGCGCCCTGCGCGCGGGCGTACGCGACGGCGCCGGCGATCAGGGCGTGCGAGAGGCCCTCGCCGCGGTGGCCGGGGCGGACCCGCACGCACCACAGCGACCAGACCGGCAGGTCGTCGACGTACGGGATCTTGCGGTTGCGGGCGAAGGAGGTGTCGGCGCGCGGGGCGACGGCGGCCCAGCCGACGGGCACGCCGTCGTCGTGGGCGAGCACGCCGAGCGGGGTTCCGGCGCGGAGCAGTCCGGCGACGTGCTCCCCTCGGGCGGGACCCCTCAGTTCCCGGTTGAGCTTGGAGGGGATGCGGTAGCTCAGGCACCAGCAGACGTTCGCCTGCGGGGACTTGGGACCGAGTACGGCACGGACGTCCTCGAACTCCGTGGCCGGGCGGACGTCGACGCTCATGGGCCCACGATGTCACGTCCGGCCCGCCGGCGCCTCCGTACGAACGGCGCCGGCGGGCCCTGGCGTCAGTGCGCGGCCGGGGTCTCCTTCAGGAAGTCCGCCAGGCCTTCGAGGAGGCGGTCGACGTCCTCGTCGGAGGTGTAGGGCGCGAGACCGACGCGGAGACCGCCGGTGTCACCGAGACCGAGGTGGCGGGACGCCTCCAGGGCGTAGAAGTGGCTGGAGGGCGCATGGACGTTCCGCCCGGCGAGGAAGCGGTAGGCGTCCTCGGTGCGGCGGCCGTCGAACGTGATCAGCAGGGTCGGGGTGCGCCGGGCCGCCCGGGAGTGGACGGTCACCCCGTCGAGGGCCGCGAGTCCCTTCTCCAGGCGGGCCCGCAACCGCCCCTCGTGCTCCTCGATCGCCTCGTAGGCGGCGGCGAGCCGGGTCCTGCGGTCGCCGTCCGGCAGCCCGCCGAGACCGGCCAGGAAGTCGACGGCCGCGCGGGTGCCGGCGAGGAACTCGTAGGGCAGCGTGCCCAGCTCGAACCGTTCGGGCACCGTGTCGGCCGAGGGCAGCAGCTTCTCCGGGCGCAGGGTCTCCAGCAGCTCCGGGTCGGCGGCCAGCACGCCGTGGTGCGGGCCGAGGAACTTGTACGGCGAGCACACGTAGAAGTCCGCGCCGAGCGCCCGGACGTCGACCGGCGCGTGCGCCGTGTGGTGCACACCGTCGACGTACAGCAGGGCGCCCGCGTCGTGGACGAGGCGCGCGATCTCGGCGACCGGGGGCTTCGTGCCGATGAGGTTGGAAGCGGCGGTGACCGCGACCAGCCGGGTGCGCGCCGAGAGCTGGGCGCGGATGTGGTCGGCGGTGAGTTCGCCGGTGGCCGGGTCGAAGTCGGCGCGGCGGACGGTGACTCCGGCGCGTTCGGCGGCCTGCACCCAGGGGCGGATGTTGGCGTCGTGGTCGAGCCGCGTGACGACCACCTCGTCACCGGGCTGCCAGCCTGCGGCGAGGGTGCGGGCGAAGTCGTAGGTGAGCTGGGTGGCGCTGCGGCCGAAGACGATGCCCGCCGGGTCGGCGCCGAGCAGGTCGGCCATGGCGCGGCGCGCCTCGGCGACGAGGGTGTCGGCGTGGCGCTCGCCGGGGAGCAGGCTGCCCCGGTTGGACAGCGGCCGTGCCAGGGCGTCGGCGATCGCCTCGATGACGGGGCGCGGTGTCTGGGTGCCGCCGGGGCCGTCGAAGTGAGCGGTGCCCGAGGCCAGCGCGGGGATGTCGGCGCGCAGGGCGGTGAGGTCGTACGTCACGGGAGCTTCCTGGAGGTCGGAGGGCGGTCAGGCGGTGGGGGCGTCGGGCGCCGGGGACCGCGGGGCCGTGGGCGGCGGCGCCGACGGCTGCGGAGGCCGGGGCGCCGACGGTTCGGGGGCCGGGGGCTGCGGTGCGGGCGGGTCGGTGAGCTGTTCGCGCAGGTAGTTCCAGACGACCGCGATCAGGGCGGCGACCGGCACGGCGAGCAGGCTGCCGACGATGCCGGCCAGGCTGCCACCCAGCGTCACCGCGAGCAGGACGACGGCGGCGTGCAGCCCGAGACCGCGGCTCTGGATGATCGGCTGGAACACGTTGCCCTCGAGCTGCTGCACGACGATGATCACGGCCAGTACGAGCAGCGCGTTGACCACCCCGTTGGACACCAGCGCGATCAGCACGGCGACGAGCCCGGCGAACAGGGCGCCGATGATGGGCACGAACGCGGACACGAAGGTCAGGACCGCCAGCGGCAGAACCAGGGGCACGTCGAGGATCCACAGGCCGATGCCGATGAGCACGCCGTCGATGAGACCGACCAGCGCCTGCGACCGGACGAACGAGCCGAGGGTGTTCCAGCAGCGGGCGGCGACGGCCGGCACGTCGGTGGCGAGCCGGCCGGGCAACTGGCGGCGCAGCCACGGAAGGAACCGCGGCCCGTCCTTCAGGAAGAAGAACATCAGGAAGAGCGCCAGCACGGCCGTGACGACGCCGCTGACGACGGTGCTCACCCCGGTGACGGCGGTGGTCGCGATGGACCCGGCGCTGTCCTGGAGGCGCGCGATGGTCGCGTCCAGGGCGGTGGAGATCTGCGCGTCGTCGATGTTCAGCGGCGGGCCCTCCGCCCAGTCGCGCAGTTTCTGCACGCCCGCGACGACACCGTCGCCGAGTTCGCCGGCCTCGGACGCGACGGGCACGGCGATGAGCGCCACGGTGCCCGCGCCGACCAGCAGGAACACCACGGTCACCAGGGAGGCGGCGACCGCGGGGCGCAGTCCGCGCCGCAGCAGCCAGCGGGTCGGCGGCCAGGTGAGCGTGGTGAGCAGCAGGCCGACCACCAGGGGCCAGACCACCGACCACATCCGGCCCAGCAGCCAGAGGGCCACTCCGGTCGCCACCAGGACCAGCAGCAGCTCGCCCGAGATACGTGCCGAGGTGCGCAGCGCGGCGCGGGTTTTACCGGCGTTCAACGAGGCAGACATGGTGGAACCTTATGGTGCCCACGGGGGCGCGCGGTGATCGCGGTGCACAACGGGCGGGCGCCGGCGGGCCGTCAGGCGGGTGCCGCCCCGGCCGGCGGGCCGGCGGGGGCGGCGTGCGGGAACCGTCAGTCGAACGGGTCGAGCGTCAGGGACGCCCCGCGCGGGTCGCCGTCGTGGACGAGCGACTCGTGGGCGCCGACGTCGTCGAAGGCGAAGGCGTACGCCTTCCCGTCGGCCATGTGCGCGTGGACGATCCGCGCGTAGTGGTTGGTGACCGGCTCCTGGTAGAAGCCGGCCGCGCTCCGGTCGGGCTGGTTCGGGTTGGCAAGCAGGGTGGTGCGGTTGAAGCCCGCGCACAGGGTGCGTGAGATGGGGCCGCGCACCTGGTCGTTGGGCGCGTCCAGGAGCCGGTGACAGCCGAAGACGGACGAGGCGTCGGGTTTCTGGAAGGTGGTGACCTCGTTGCCCGCGCCGTCCCTGAAGCGCAGCACTCCGCCGGAGACCCGCCCGGTGTACCGGACGTCGGGACGGTCGGCGAAGGGGGTGACGGTCAGGTCCGTGCCCGTGTACTTGTCCCAGACGCGGTTGACGTAGTCGTCCATGACCGACGCCGGGAGGGCGCCGGTCTCCACGCCGTACAGCGGGGACAGGGCGCGCAGCACGGTGCCGTCGGAGCGGGTCTGGACGAGGTTCGCCCAGCCGCCGGACTGTCCTCTGAGGGCGTTGAACACGCCGTTGTAGCCGCCGGGCCTGAGCCTGCCCGCGCTCAGCGTGCTGCCGTCGCCGCGCCGCACGCCGACCGTGTAGGGCGCGGAGAACATGTCGACCTGGGTGCTGTTGATCCACAGTCCGGAGTCGTTGAGCGTGTACTCGGACCAGTTGAAGAGGATGTCGCGGTTGGGGTCGGTGGGGTTCTGCACGGCGGGCTGCACGAGGCCGCCGGTGGTGAGGCGGAACTCCATCTTGCGGCCGTAGGAGAAGTAGATGCGGCCCGAGAACTTGGGGACCTGGATGGTGGTGGACCGACCGGGGGCCGGGCCCGGGATGGAGGCGTCGGGCGCGGGGGTGGGCGGGTTGCCGCCCGCGGGCCAGGGGTGGAAGGCGCCGCCGGCGTCGGCCCAGCCCTGGCGGCCGGACGACAGCTCGGTGCCGAGGTTGTAGATGTGGACCTGCTCGGCGCGGCCCGAGTTGTTGGTGATGGTCAGCGGGATGGTGGCCGGGACCGCGGCGTGTGCGGGGGACGGGACCCCGGCGGCGAGCCAGCCGCCGCCCAGCGCGGTCGCGATGCCCAGAGCGACGGCGGTGACCCGGCGTCTGAGGGTGCGCAGCATGGTCGTTCTCCGTTCGACGAGTGGCCGACTACGGGTATGAGAGCGCTCTCACGGAGCGTCCCGCCCTGGTATGGACCTGTCAACGGTTCAAGCAGAAGTTGAGGAGGAGAAGGTTCCGCATCCCCTGCCCGCGCCGGCCGGGGTCGCGGCTCAGTCGTGCCGGACGACGCCGTGCGCCGAGAAGCTGACGGGGCCGCGGGAGGTGAGGTCGCCGGGCGGGAAGCCGGGGTGATGGTCTCCCTGGACCCCTTCCGCCTCGCCCGGACGCGAGGCACTCGGACCCAGGGCCAGCCGGGAGACGATGCGGTAGCGGTCGCCCCGGTAGACGGAGTGGACGTACTCCACCGGACGCCCCTCGGTGTCGGTGGTGAGGCGCTCGAACAGCAGCGCCGGTGACAGCTCGGGCACGTCGAGCAGGTCCGCCTCCGCGCGGGTCACGACGGTCGGCTCGATGGACTGCACCGCCTCGCCGACCCGCACGCCGTGCCGGTCGCGGAAGTGCTCGTAGAGGTCGCCCTGTTCGAGCTCCACCTCGGTGAGGCCGGGCACCAGGGCGGCGGGGAGGTGCAGGTGCTCGATGGCCATGGGAGCGCCGTCCACCAGCCGCAGCCGGGCCGCGTACCGGACCTCGGCAGCCGGTGACACGCGCAGTCTGCGGCCCACGCGGGCGCCGGCCGGGAGGGTGCGGAACTCGAGGATGCGGCTGCTCCACTCGCCGGCGGCGCGAGCCACGGTGAACACGCTGTGCTCCGGGACCAGTTCCTGGGTGATCTTCTCGGCCGCCACGAACATGCCCCGGCCGTGTTCGCGCACCAGCAGCCCGGCGACCACGAGTTCGTCGACCGCGGCCCGCACGGTGGGACGTGAGACGCCGAGTTGGACGCAGAGGGCCCGCTCGGAGGGGATGGCGTCCCCGGGGCTGCGGGCCTCGACGAGTTCGAGGAGCGCGTCGCGCACCCGTTCCCGCTTGGCGAGGACCGGCCTGAGCTACGTGGGCGTCGAGGGCGCCGCGCGCAACGCGGCCGCCGAGACGCGCGGCAGGTCCTTCGACGCGGTCCGCGCGCAGGCCGCCCGCGTGTGGCGGGACGCCCTGGGCACCGTGCGGGTGGACGGCGGCACCCGGGACCAGCGGGTGAAGTTCTACACCGCGCTCTACCACGCGCTGCTGCACCCGAACGTCTTCGACGACGTCGGCGGGGAGTACCGCGGCTACGACGGCGCGGTCCACCGGGTCCGCCCGGGACACCACCACTACGTCACCTACGCGGGCTGGGACATCTACCGCAGTCAGGCCCAGCTGGTCGCGCTGCTGTTCCCCCGGGTCGGCAGCGACATCAACCAGTCGCTCACCGAGATGGCGCGGCAGACCGGCACCTGGCCCAACTGGCCGCACCTCAACCAGTCCCAGCAGAAGATGAGCGGCGACTCGCTGCAGTCGGTGGTCGCCTCGATCGACGCGTTCGGCGGCACGGACTACGACCGGCGCGCCGCGATGGAGTCGATGCGGTCGACGCAGACCCTGCCCGCCGACGCCACCCTGCGCCGGCACGCCTACCAGTACGCGACGGTCGGTTTCGTCGAGTCCCGCAAGGGCGACTCGGCGACCTCCAAGACGCTCGAGTACGCGGTGGACGACTTCGGTATCGCGCAGCTGGCGAAGCGGCTGGGCGACACGGAGACGTACGACCGGTTCATGGTGCGGGCGCAGAGCTGGCAGAACCTGTTCGACGACGTCGGCGGGCACATCCGGCCGCGTGAGCGTACGGGCTTCGACCGGAACTTCGACCTGGGTGAGCGGGGCAACCAGTTCGAGCAGGCGACCGGCTACCAGTACGGCTGGATGGTGCCGCACAACGTGGGCACGCTGGTCGAGAAGCGGGGCGGCGTCGAGGCCGCCCTGCGGGACCTGGACGAGCACACCCGTGAGCTGGACGCGGGCGTGTACGGCACGAAGGGCGCGTACCTGAGCAACCAGCCCAGCTTCACGATGCCGTTCGTGTACCACTGGCTGGGCCGGCCGGACCGCACCGGCGAGGTGCTGCGCCGCGCGGTGGACGAGATGTACGGCACCTCGGCGTCGGGGCTGCCCGGCAACGACGACCTCGGCTCGCTGAGCAGCTGGTACGTGTGGGCGAACATCGGTCTGTTCCCCGTCGTGCCGGGCACCGCCGACCTGGCGGTGAGCGGTCCCCTGTTCGAGCGGGTCGTGCTGGACAGCGCCGACAGCCGGCGCCGGATCACGCTGGACGCCCCCGGGGCGGCAGGGGCGCCGTACGTGGCGGCGCTGAAGGTCGACGGGCGGGCCACCACCCGCTCCTGGCTCCCCTCGGAGTTCGTCCGCGAGGGCGGCAGGCTCACCTTCCGGACGGCCGCGCGGCCCGGCGTCTGGGGTACCGGTGCGCGGGACGTGCCGCCGTCGTACACGGACGGTACCGACGCCCGGAACAACATCGGCACCACGCCGGACGGACACGGCGGCCTGGGGTCGCTGGACCTCAGTGACAACTCGCTGTCGCGGGAGCGGCTGGCCCAGGCCGGGGCGGCGCCGGGTGCGAGGCTGCCGCTGGGCGACACCGGCATCGAGTTCCTCTGGCCGGACGCCGGGCCGGGCGAGCCCGACAACTGGATACCGCACGGCCAGCGCGTCACGCTCGGCGGCCGGCCGGCCACGGGGATCTCCTTCCTGGGGCTGGCCACCAACGGTCCGTCGCAGGGCAGCGCGGTGGTCGAGTACACCGACGGGACCACGCAGACGGTGCCGGTCGGGTTCACCGACTGGACTCCGGGGACGGCCTACCAGTTCGGGAACGAGCCGCTGGTGACGACGACCGGCCGCAACCGGGCCGCGAGCGGTTCGGACACCGCGCAGACCAAGGTGTTCGGCACGCGTCCGGTGGCGCTGGACCCGGCGAAGCGGGTGGCCGCCGTCGTGCTGCCGACGGGCACCGACCGGGGGGTGATGCACGTCTTCGACGTGGCGCTCACCGACCGGCCGCTGCCGGGGGCCGGGCAGGACGGCTGACCGGCCTGCCGACTGGCCGACTGGCCGACTGGCCGACTGGCCGACTGGCCGACTGGCCGACGGGCCGGTTGCCCGGCCCGCTTGACGGAAGCCCTCGTTCCGATCGGAGCGGGGGCTTCCCTTGCCGTCGGCGGGCCGCTGCCGCAGGCTGGACGCATGGGTGCGAGCCCGACGCTCATCTCCTCCGTGCAGCGGGCCTTCCGGCTGCTGGAGGCGGCGAGCGCCCACGAGAACGGCGCGCCGGCCAAGCAGCTGGCGCGGGAGACCGGGCTGCCCCTGGGCACCGCCTACCATCTGCTGCGGACCCTGGTGCACGACGGCTACCTGCGGAAACTCGACGACGGCGGGTTCGTCCTGGGCGACCGGCTGCAGTCCCTGCATTCGGGCGGCCGGGACCAGGCGATGATCGGCCGGGTGCGGCCGGTCCTCTCCGCACTGCGGGACGAGCTGTCGAGCGCCGCCTACCTCACCTTGTACGAGGACGGCGAGATCCGGGTCTCCGAGATCGTGGACGGTCCGCGTGCCCCGCGGGTCGACCTGTGGGTGGGGTTCGAGGACGCCGGGCACGCCACCGCCCTCGGCAAGGCCGTGCTGCGGGAGCTGGAGGACGAGGAGCGCAAGGACTACCTGTCCCGGCACACGCTGAACGACCTCACCCCGCACACGGTCACCTCGGCCGCGGAACTGGTCCGCCGCCTGGACGCCGCCGAGGTCTCCCCGGCCGTGACGGACCTGGAGGAGTACGCGCTCGGCACGGTGTGCGTGGCGGTGCCGGTCTACAGCGGCAGCACGCTGGGCTCCATCGGCGTGTCCATGCCGCGCAGCCGGCTCGGCCGGCTCGGCGAGGTCCGCGACCGGCTCGTGCCCACCGCCGGCCGGGTCACCCGCACCCTGTCTCTCACTATGTGAAAATCATGTCCTTGTGATACCGGACACCATCACCTTTTCTTGAAAGAGCAGGCAATTCGGACACGCGCGCAGCGCAAAGGTGAGGACACCGGACAGCACATGAGTCACGCCCGCCAGCATGGACGCGACCGCCTGACGACACAGGCCTACGCACGAGCGGTCAGGCGCCTTCGATCACCCCGGACGCGGGCCCTCGCGCACTGGGCCGCCGAGACGCCGGCCCTGCCCCTGTTGATCGTCTGCGTCATCGTGTGCATCGACATGCTCGCCGGGACCGGCCGGATCTGGCTGCCGCTGCTCGCCACCGGCCCCGCCCTGGCCGCCGCCACCAGCAGCCCCCGGGGTGTGCTGGGCGTGGGCGCCCTGGCCTCCCTGCTCGGCGCGACCATCGCCTACCGGCACCACATGGCGTTCGCACACCTGTCCGTCGTGTTCGCCGCCCTGGTGACCGTCACCTTCGCGGGGACGCTGGCCAGCGCGCTGCGCGCACGCCGTGAGCGGGTGCTCGCCGCCGTGCGCTCCGTCGCGGAGACCGCTCAGCACGCCCTGCTCCAGCCGGTGCCCGCGACGGTCGGCCCCTTCCAGGCCGCGGTCCGCTACAGCGCGGCGGCCGCCGAGGCCCGGATCGGCGGCGATCTGTACGCGCTCGTCCCCACCCCGTACGGCGTGCGGATGATCGTCGGCGACGTACGGGGCAAAGGGCTGCCCGCCGTGGGGACGGCCGCGCTGGTGCTCGGCGTGTTCCGCGAGGCGGCGTACGACGAGCCGGACCTGCTGGACGTGGTGTGCCGGATCGAGCGGAGCCTGGCCCGCAACCTGGGCGGCGACGACTTCGTCACCGCCGTGGTCGTCGGCTGCCCGGGGACCGGCCCGCTGGAGATGGTCAACTGCGGTCACGCTCCCCCGCTGCTGATCCGGGACGCCGAGGTGGCCGCCGTCGAGACCGAGCACCCCGCGCCGCCGCTCGGCCTGCGCGCCCTGTCGGACGACTCCCCGCACCTGCAGGTGGTGCCCTTCGACGACGGGGACCAGTTGCTCCTCTACACCGACGGCGTCACGGAGGCGCGGGACGCCGACCGCGCGTTCTACCCGCTGTCCGAGGGGCTGGCCCGGCATCTGTGCGACGAGCCGGACCGTACGCTGGCCGCGCTGCACGAGGACCTGCTGGACCATGTGGGCGGGCGCCTCCACGACGACGCGGCGCTGCTCCTGCTGCGCAAGCCGGCCGCCGCGGAGGCCGGGGAGCCCGCCGCGGAGGCCGGGATGTCGGCCGCGGCGCGCCCCGCGGCGGACGTGGACGACGCCACGGCCGCCTGAGGCGGGTCCCGTCAGTCCCGCTGGGCGGCGATCATGCGCCGGTACCAGTGGTAGCTGTCCTTCGGGGTGCGCCGCTGGGTGTCGTAGTCGACGCGGACGATGCCGAAGCGCTTGTCGTAGCCGAAGGCCCACTCGAAGTTGTCCAGCAGGGACCACACGTAGTAGCCGCGCACGTCGACCCCGGCGTCCATCGCGGCGCGCAGCGCGGTCAGGTGGTCACGGAGGTACCGCACGCGGGCCTCGTCGTGCACGGCTCCGTCGGCGGCCACCTCGTCGTCCTCGGCGGAGCCGTTCTCCGTGATGTGGACGGGCGGCAGCGCCTCCCCGTACTGCTTGCCGAGGTCCACGAGGAGGTCGGTGAAGGTGGCGGGGGCCACCGGCCAGCCCATGGCTGTGCGCCGGACGCCGGGCATCGGCTCCTCCGTGTACCGGTTGTCGGTGGCCACCCGCAGGGCGGGGTCGCTCTCCCGGTGGGGGGCGTCGGCCACGACGATCGGGCGGTAGTAGTTGACGCCCAGGAAGTCCAGCGGCTGCGCGATCAGCTGCAGGTCGCCGTCGCGGCGGAAGTCCTGCCCGGTGATCAGCTCGCCCCAGGTCTCCTCCTCGGTGTCCGGGTAGCGCCCGGCGAGGATCGGCTCCGTCCACACGAGGTTGTGCAGGGTGTCGGCGCGTACCACCGCCGCCCGGTCGGCGTCGGAGTCCGTCGCGGGGAGGTGGTGGTCGAGGTTGAGGGTGATGCCCGCCTCGCGCACCCCCGCCGCGCGCAGGGCCTGTACGGCGAGGCCGTGGCCGACCAGCAGGTGGTGGGCGGCGGCGAGCGCGCCCCGGCCCTCCTGCGCGCCGGGGGCGTGGCGGCCGACGGAGTAGCCGAGGAAGGCGCTGCACCACGGCTCGTTCAGGGTGATCCAGCGGGGCACCCGGTCGCCCAGGTGGTCCGCGACGACGGCCGTGTACTCGGCGAACCGCTCCGCGGTCTCCCGCACCCGCCAGCCGCCCCGGTCCTCGAGGGCCTGCGGGAGGTCCCAGTGGTAGAGGGTGACGGCCGGTTCGATCCCGGCGGCGAGGAGTTCGTCGACCAGCCGGGAGTAGAAGTCGAGGCCCTTGGGGTTCACCGGCCCTGAGCCGTCGGGCACGATCCGCGGCCAGGCGACGGAGAAGCGGTACGAGCCGACGCCCAGGTCGCGCAGCAGCGTCACGTCCTGCGGGTAGCGGTGGTAGTGGTCGCAGGCGACGTCACCGGTGCCGCCGTTCGCCACCCGGCCGGGGGTGTGGCTGTAGGTGTCCCAGATGGACGGGCCGCGTCCGTCCTCCCGGGCCGCTCCCTCGATCTGGTAGGAGGCGGTGGCGGCGCCGAAGACGAAGCCGGGCGGGAACCGGGGGAAGTCGCTCATGCGGGTCTGGTCCATCTCGGTGTGTGCGGTGGTCACTTGACTGAGCCCCCGGAGATCCCGGCGGCGATGTACTTCTGGGCGAGGACGAGCAGGATCGCGGCGGGCACGGCGGAGAGCACGGCCGCGGCCATCACCGAGCCCCAGTCCCCGACGTGGGCGCCGATGTACTGGTAGATGCCCAGGGTGATCGGCTTGACGTCGTCGGTGGTGTTCAGGGTGAGGGCGAACATGAAGTCGCTCCACGCGAACAGGAAGGCGAACAGCCCTGAGGTGATCAGCGCGTTGCGGCTCATCGGCAGCACCACGCGCAGGAACACCCGTACCGGTCCCGCCCCGTCGATCTCGGCGGCCTCGATCACCTCGCCGGGGATGGACACCATGAAGGAACGCATCAGGACGATGGAGAACGGTATGCCGAGCGAGGCGTCCGCGAGCATCAGGCCGGCGTAGGAGTTCACCAGGCCGAGGTCGACGTAGGAGTTGTAGAGCGCGTTGGCGATGACGATGCCCGGCACCATCTGGGTGATCAGGGTGCCGAAAACCATGGTGCGCGAGCCGCGCAGGCCGAAGCGGGCCAGTCCGTAGGCGGCCGGGGCGGCGATCGCGAGGCAGATCGCGACCGCGCCGACGGACACCAGCAGTGAGGTCAGCAGGTTGGTGCCCTGGTCGGAGACGGCCTTGGAGAACCCGGACAGGTCCAGGCCGGAGGGCACCGGGTCGACCTGGAGCAGGCCGGACTCGGGCTGGAGCGCGGTGTTGAGCATCCAGTACAGCGGGAACAGCATCACCGCGAGGACGAGCAGACCCGCGACGGTGGAGCCCCAGCGGCGGCGGGGCGCGGTGGGTGCCTGTGCGGCCATGTCGGTCACTTCCCCTCGGTGCGGTTGGCCCGCAGGTAGAACACCGCGAACACGGCGGAGATCAGGATCAGGACGTTGCCGACGACCGCGCCGGCACCGAAGTCCAGTTCCACGAAGGAGTTCTGGTAGGTGAGCGTGCCCAGGGTCTGGGTGGCGTCGGCGGGGCCGCCGTCGGTGAGGGCGAGGATCAGGTCGAGGATCTTCACCGTCGACATGAAGCCCAGCACCAGCACGACCGTGATCACCGGCTTGAGCATCGGCAGGGTGACGGAGCGGAAGGCCCGCCAGGCCGAGGCGCCGTCCAGGGAGGCCGCCTCGTACAGCTCCTTGGGGATCTCCTGGAGGCCGCCGTAGAGGATGACCATGTTGAACGGGATGCCGATCCAGACGTTGACGAGGATCACCGAGAGCAGCGCCATGTCCGGGCTGGTGAGCCACGGGGTGTGCCCGGCGAGGCCGAGGGTGTCGAGGAAGCCGTTCAGGACGCCGGTGTCCTGGTCGAGGATGCGGCGCCAGACGATGCCGGACACCACCATCGGCACCAGCCAGGGCAGCAGGATCAGCGACCGCAGGACGCCGCCGAGGGGGAAGCGGCGGTTGAAGAAGACGGCGAGGGCCAGGCCGACGCAGAACTGGCCGAGCAGGGAGCCCGCCGTGAAGACGAGGGTGTGCCACAGGGCCTTGCCGAAGAGGGCGTCGCGGAAGACGGACGACCAGTTGTCGGCGCCGTTGAAGGGGGCCTCGCCGGTGAAGAACGTCTTCGGCGTGTAGTGCTGGAAGCTCATCACGACGTTGCGCACGAGCGGGTAGCCGAAGAACAGCAGCATGAAGACGACGGCGGGCGCGACGAAGCCCCACTGGGCGAGCCTGCGGCGCCGGCGGGCGCGGGCCGGGTCCGGCGCGGCGGCCTTCGCGGGCGCGGCGGACGGCGGGGCGGTGACGGTGGACGTGGTCATGGGGGCGTACCTCAGTTCCCGCTCGTGGCCCGCTGCTGGGCGCGCTTCAGTGCGGCCTCGCTGGACTGGCCGGTCAGGGCGGACTGGAAGGCGCTCTGCAGGGCCAGGGAGACGGCCGGCCAGCCGGCGCCGAGCTGTGCGGTGCGGGAGCGGGCGGCGGCGACCTGGTCGGCCAGCGCGTCCAGTTCGGGCACCCGCTTGCGCCACGCGGCGGCGGCGCGTTCGTCGGCGGGGACCATCCAGCTGTTCAGGGCGTAGGTGAGCTGTTCCTTCTCGCCGGCCAGGCAGGCGACGATCTTGCCGGCCATGCGCTCGCGCCCGGTGTCACCGGTGCGGGGGACGGTGAGCACGGACCCGCCGAGCGGGCCCACCGAGTCGGCGCCGGCCTCGGGCACGGGGATCTCGGCGATGCCCCAGTGCAGCGACGGGTCGCCGTTGAGGGTCTCGACCTGCCAGGGGCCGTTGATCATCATGGCGGCGTTGCCGGCCATGAACTGGTCGTTCACGTCGGCCTGGGTCCAGTTGACGGTGGACCGGGAGAGCGAGCCGTCCCTGAGCAGCGCCTTCCAGAAGTCGAGCGCCTCCGCCACCTCCGGGCTGTCGAGGTGCCGTTCGTCGCCGCCGTTGGACCACATGAACGGCGTGAACTGGAAGACGCCGTCCTCGGCGCCGCCCGCGCTGAGCGCCACGCCGTACCGCTTGCCGCGGGTGAGCTGCCGTGCGGCGTCCCGCAGTTCGTCCCAGGTGGCGGGGACCCGGATGCCCGCCTCGTCCAGGACGTCCTTGTTGTAGAAGAGCGCGAGGGTGTTCACGGAACGGGCGGCGCCGTAGTAGGTGCCCCGGTAGGAGCCGAAGCCGACGATGCCCTCGGGGACATGCTCGGTGGACAGGCCGAGGGAGCGCAGGTCGACCAGCCCGCCGGCCTCCGCGAAGGTCGGCATCTCGGAGGCGTCGAACTGCACGACGTCCGGCAGCGACTTGGACGAGGCCATGCGCAGCGCCTTCGTCATGACCTGGGACGCGGGGACGCTCTGCTGCTCGACGGTGACCCCCAGCTGCTTGCCGCAGCGGCCCATCGCCTCGGCGTCCCAGCGGTGGTAGGTCTCGTCGGTCGAGGAGTTGAGGACGGTGTACACGTCGTCGTCGCGCTGCTCGGCGCAGCCGGCCGTCAGCGCGGCCGAGGCGACGAGGACCGCGGCGGTGGCCAGCGAGGTGACGGCTCTGCGTGCGCGTCCGCGCGCAGGACGTGCGGCAACCGTTGGATGTGCTGTCACGGTGGGTGCCCCTGTGTGGGACCGGCTCGGCGTGGGCCGGGCCGGCGGCTCTGTGGGATGACAGGTGAAGCGCTTCGACAACGGGCCGCCGCAAGCGGGGTCTCGTCTGACGCTGCACCGGGGTGTAATTTGTTTTGCCTGGTTACTAATACGCCAGCGCGAGCCCGTCGCGCTAGCCCCCCAGCGACACGATCTCTCCTCTCCAGGGCGTGACAGGTTCCGCGGATCCTGTCATAGTTCCTGGTCAGAGGTTCTCTCGCACCTCCCCTGCCTCCCCGATTCCGAGGAAGACCATGAAATTCACCGACGGCTTCTGGCGCATCCGCGACGGCGTGCAGATCTCGTACGCCACCGAGGTGCGAGATGTACACAGGGAATCGAAGCGCTTCACCAGCTTCGCGTCGACGAAGAAGGTGACGCGCCGGGGCGACACCCTGAACGCCCCGCTGGTCACGGTCGAGTGCTTCTCCCCCGCCGAGGGCGTGGTCGGTGTCCGGGTCACCCACCACGCGGGCAAGCGCCGCCCCGGCCCCGACTTCGCCCTGGCGGGAGAGACCGAGGGCGCGGGCGAGGTGCGCCAGGACGGCCCGGTCACGGAGCTGACCAGCGGTCCGCTGACCCTGCGGCTGGACGCGGACGGCGCCTTCGGGCTGACCTTCCTCGACGCGGACGGACGGGAACTGACCCGGGCCGGCGCCAAGAGCACCGCGTACGCCACCACCGGCGACGGGGCGCACCACGTGCTGAGCCGGCTGTCCCTGGGCGTCGGCGAGCAGGTCTACGGGCTGGGGGAACGCTTCACCCCGTTCGTCAAGAACGGCCAGACCGTCGACGTGTGGCAGGCCGACGGCGGCACCAGCAGCGAACAGGCCTACAAGAACGTCCCGTTCTACCTGTCGTCGCGCGGCTACGGCGTCTTCGTCAACCACCCGGGCGCCGTCTCCTTCGAGGTCGGCTCCGAGTCCGTCGGACAGGTGCAGTTCAGCGTCGAGGACCAGTCGCTCGAGTACTACGTGATCGCGGGCCCCACGCCCAAGGAGGTCCTCGGCCGCTACACGGCACTGACCGGCCGCCCGGCGCTGCCGCCGGCCTGGTCGTTCGGCCTGTGGCTGAGCACCTCGTTCACCACCTCCTACGACGAGGCCACCGTGACCTCGTTCGTCGACGGCATGGCCGACCGCGGCATCCCGCTGTCGGTGTTCCACTTCGACTGCTTCTGGATGCGCGAGTACCAGTGGTGCGACTTCGAGTGGGACCCGGAGGTCTTCCCGGACCCGGAGGGCATGCTGGCCCGGCTGAAGGACAAGGGCCTGCGCATCAGCGTGTGGATCAACCCGTACATCGCGCAGAAGTCACCGCTCTTCGACGAGGCCGCCGCGCTCGGGCACCTGGTGCGGCGGCCGGACGGCGACGTGTGGCAGTGGGACCTGTGGCAGGCGGGCATGGGACTGGTCGACTTCACCAGCCCGGACGCCCGCGCCTGGTTCCAGTCCAAGCTCAAGGCGCTGCTCGACCAGGGCGTGGACTGCTTCAAGACGGACTTCGGCGAGCGCATCCCGACGGACGTCGTCTGGCACGACGGCTCGGACCCCGAGCGGATGCACAACTACTACACGCACCTGTACAACCGCACGGTGTTCGAACTGCTGGAGAAGGAGCGCGGGCAGGGTGAGGCGGTCCTGTTCGCCCGGTCGGCGACCGCCGGCGGGCAGCAGTACCCGGTGCACTGGGGCGGGGACTGCTGGTCGTCCTTCGAGGCGATGGCGGAGTCGCTGCGGGGCGGGCTGTCCCTGTCGCTGAGCGGGTTCGGCTTCTGGAGCCACGACATCGGCGGGTTCGAGGGGACGCCCGACCCGGAGGTGTTCAAGCGCTGGCTGGCCTTCGGGCTGCTGTCCTCGCACAGCCGGCTGCACGGCTCCACGTCGTACCGGGTGCCGTGGGAGTTCGGCGACGAGGCGGTCGACGTCGCCCGGCGGTTCACGCTGCTCAAGCACCGGCTGATGCCGTACCTGTACGGCGCGGCGGCCGAGGCGCACCGGACGGGCCTGCCGATGATGCGGCCGATGATGCTGGAGTTCCCGCGCGATCCGTCGTGCCGCCCGCTCGACCGCCAGTACATGCTGGGCCCCGACCTGCTGGTCGCGCCCGTGTTCAGTGCGGACGGCGAGGTGGAGGTGTACCTGCCCGAGGGCACCTGGACGCATCTGCTCAGCGGCGAGCGGGTGGCGGGCCCCTGCTGGCGCACCGAGCACCACGGCTACGACAGCCTGCCGCTGTACGTCCGTGAGGGCGCCGTGCTGCCGCTGGCCGGCGACGACTCCCGGCCGGACGGCGACTGGCTGGACGCGCCGGTGCTGCTGGTCCACCCGCCGGCCGCGTCCGACTACGCGGCGGAGATCACCGTGCCGGACACGGCGGGGCTGCCGGCCGCGGCGTTCCGGGTGCGGCGGGACGGGGACCGGCTGCGGGTGACGGCTTCCGGCACGGACCGCCCGTTCACGGTACGCGTCCCGGGCGGCGCGGAGGCGACGGGCAGCAACGAGGTGACGCTGCCGCTGGGGTGACGGTCCCGCGCCCGCTCCCGCTGCCGCTGCCGCTTGGGGGGGGACGCTGCGAGGTCGGAGACGTCTCCCGGGCGGTGAACGACCGCTGCCGCACCGCTGCCAGGGCAGTGACGCCTCCGGTGACGGCGGCGGTGGGGCGTTGCAGGGCGGCGCGGCGCTGGGGTCGGTGACCGGACGGTGGAGGCGTGCGCGGCTCCCGGGGCAGGACTCCGGGCGGTGGAGGCCGCCCGGAGTTCGGGTCAGAGATCCGGGCGGCGCCGGCCGTTCTCCGGGTGGCTGCCCGGGCCGTGGCCCGGTCCCGCGAGGGGGGTCGGCGAGAGGACCGCGGGCTCCTCGCCGGCCTCCAGCAGCGTGTCGGCCGCGCCCACGATCAGCGGGTCCGGCTTGCCGAGCGCCCCGTGGTCCTTGGCCGGGTAGTCGCAGCGGTCGAGGAGACTGCGCATGGCCTCCAGCCGCCCGCGCCGCTTGTCGTTGTTCTTCACGACCGTCCACGGCGCGTGCGGGGTGTCGGTGGCGCGGAACATCTCCACCTTGGCCTTGGTGTAGTCGTCCCAGCGGTCCAGGGACTCAAGGTCCATCGGCGACAGCTTCCACCGCCGCAGCGGGTCGACCTGGCGGATGGCGAAGCGGGTGCGCTGCTCGGCCCGGGAAACCGAGAACCAGAACTTCACCAGCAGGATGCCGTCGTCGGTTAGCAGCCGTTCGAACAGCGGGGTCTGTTCCAGGAACAGCCGGTACTCGTCGTCGGAGCAGAAACCCATGACCCGCTCGACACCGGCCCGGTTGTACCAGGAGCGGTCGAAGAAGACGATCTCGCCACGGGCCGGCAGGTGGGCCACGTAGCGCTGGAAGTACCACTGCCCCGCTTCCCGCTCGGTCGGCTTCTCCAGGGCGACCACGCGGGCGCCACGCGGGTTGAGGCGTTCCATGAACCGCTGGATGGTGCCGCCCTTGCCGGCCGCGTCCCGCCCCTCGCACACCACGACCATCCGCTGGCCGGTGTCCTTCACCCAGCGCTGCATCTTCAGCAGTTCGATCTGCAGCACGCGTTTCGTGCGCTCGTACTCCGACCTGCGGACCTTGCGGTCGTAGGGGTGGTTCTCGCGCCAGGTCTCGATGGGGGTGCCGTCCGCGTCCAGGAGCACCGGGCGCTCGGGACGCCGGACGTCCACCTCCAGCCCGTGGAGCAGATCGTCGCCGGTCGTGCGGGACTCGCCCGTCCCCTCGTCCGTACGGCCCTCGTGCGCGTCCGGGTGGTCGGCCGTCACGTCGTCTCCCGCCTTTCCGGTTCCCGTCTCACCGGGTTCCCCCTTGTGCAGCGTATGCCCGACGGGCGTGCGCGGTGATGCGCATGCGGGTGCCCGCAGAGGCCCGGCCGAAGCACGGTCACGCGGCGGTGATTCGGCGCCCGGCCGAAGGGGAAGTCGGGGCGGGTCGGAGGCGCGGCCGGCGCGGACGGTGGTCCGCGGGCCGGGCCGTCGTATCCGGGCAGGGAAAGGTGAGGACGTGCAGATCGATCTCAAGGGCCGTACAGCGCTGGTCACGGGCTCCACCCAGGGCATCGGGGCGGCGATCGCCGCCGGGCTCGCGCGGGCGGGGGCCCGGGTCGCGGTCAACGGACGCTCGGAGGAACGGGTGCGCGAGGGTGCGGCCGCGCTGGAGCGGGAGGTGCCGGGTGCGGAGGTGGTGCCGGTCGCGGCGGACGTGACCACCGAGGAGGGCGCCGCGCGGGTCGCCGAGGCACTGCCCCGGGTCGACATCCTGGTCAACAACCTCGGGGTGTTCGGTGCCGCCGACCCGCTGGAGATCAGCGACGACGAGTGGCGCCGCTACTTCGAGGTGAACGTGCTGGCGGCGGTGCGGCTGATCCGCCTCTTCCTGCCCGGGATGACCGAGCGAGGCTGGGGGCGGGTGCAGAACATCGCCAGCGACTCGGCGATCGTCATCCCGGCCGAGATGATCCACTACGGCATGTCCAAGACCGCGCTGCTCGCCGTGGGCCGTGGCTTCGCCAAGCAGGCCGCGGGCACCGGGGTCACGGTGAACTCGGTCATCGCGGGTCCCACCCACACGGGCGGCGTGGAGGACTTCGTCTACGAGCTGGTGGACCGCGACCTGCCGTGGGACGAGGCGCAGCGCGCCTTCATGCGGAAGCACCGGCCGCAGTCGCTGCTGCAGCGGCTGATCGAGCCCGAGGAGATCGCCAACATGGTCGTCTACCTCGCCTCCGACCAGGCGTCGGCCACGACCGGAGGGGCGGTGCGGGTCGACGGCGGGTACGTGGACTCGATCCTCCCGTGAGGGGCGGGCCGGCACCCGGTGGACAGGTGCCGGCCTGCCGGTCATGCGCCTCGGGAGCCGTCCGGGGTCCGGATGCGGTCGCGGATCCAGACACCTGCGGGCTTCAGCGACGCCGTGCCGGTCCACGGGCCGTCGCCGGCGCAGGTGCCCGGCTGGAACACGGCGCCGGAGCGGTGGTCGTCGGAGAAGTTCCAGTTGACCCAGCTGATCTGCTTCCGCGCCATCAGATCCAGGTAGCGCCGGGCCATCGGGAAGTCGTCGGCGCCGTCACCGGCGTAGTTCTGGGTGCCGAACTCTGTGACGAACACGGGGATCCGGTCGGCGGCGCGGGACAGGGCCGCGAGGTACTCGTCCCGGTGCGAGGCGGCGTAGAAGTGGAAGGTGTACATGATGTTCGAGGCGTCGACCGGGTCGTTGACGACCTCGGACTCGTCGGCGCTCTCGGACACCCCGAACGAGGACCAGGCCCGGGTGCCGACGAGCACGGGCGCGTCGGGGTCGGCGGCGCGGATGACCGGGATGATCCGCTCCGCGTAGTCCTTGATGCGTGACCAGCTCACCCCGCTGGGCTCGTTGGCGATCTCGTAGAGGACGTTGACGCGGTCCTTGTGGCGGCTCGCGATGTCGGTGAAGAACGTCCGGGCACGGTCCAGGTTGGCCATGGGGTCGCCCGGCTCCAGCATGTGCCAGTCGACGATCACGTACAGGCCGCGGTCGCTCGCCTGCCGGATCAGGCGGTCGGCGAGGGCGGTGAAGTGCGCGGGGTCGGTCTCGTAGCCGCCCTCCTGCACGTAGGTGGACACCCGCAGGACGTCGGCGCGCCAGTCGTGGGCGAGGGCGTCGAGGGAGGCGTCGGTCAGACACTGCGCGTACCACTGGGTGCCGTGCGTGCTCATGCCGCGCAGCTGGACGGGGGTGCCGTGCCGGTCGCAGAGTTTTGTACCGCAGACCCTGAGCTGTCCGTGGGTGTCGACGGGGGTGGCTGCGCGGCTGGTGATCGGCACCTGCGCACCGTACCGGGTGGGGGCCGGTGCGGCGGCGGCGGGGAGCGCCGAGGTCAGGACGAGGAGAAGGGCACTGGCGAGAGCCGCCGCGAGGGCGGCGGGGCGTGTGCGAGGACGTGCCGGTGTCATGTGGGGGGACTCCGTCCGGGCGATGGTTAGGAAAGTTTCCTAACCTGATGGAACTGCAGCTCCCCTCCGTTGACAAGGGTGGTGACGAAGCTGTCGCGTACGCCGGAACGCGCCCCCTGGTCAGCGCAGCAGGAGCTGGACGAGGGCGACGGTGCCGACCGCGACGACGAGGGCCCGCAGCACGGCGGGGCTGAAGCGGCGGCCCGTCCTCGCCCCGAGCTGGCCGCCCAGCGCGGAACCGGCCGCGACGAGGGCGACGGCCGTCCAGTCGAAGTCGGCGACGAAGAGGAAGAGGGTCGCGGCGACCGTGTTGACGACGGCGACGAGGACGTTCTTCACGGCGTTGAGGCGTTGCAGCGGCTCGTCGAGGAGCAGGCCCATGAGGGAGATGTAGATGATGCCCTGGGCGGCGGCGAAGTACCCGCCGTAGACGCTGGCCAGGGTCAGACCGGTGGACAGCGGCCATCCCCCGTCGCGCCGGACGGGGCGGTCCGCGGGGCGCCGGTTCCGTACCGTGCGGCTGATCAGGGGCTGGAGGGCGACCAGGACGAGGGCCAGGCCCACCAGGCAGGGCACGATCGTCTCGAACGCCTCGGCCGGCAGGGTGAGCAGCAGGCAGGCCCCGGTGATCCCGCCGAGCGCCGCGCCCACGCCCAGCCTGCGTACGCGCCGCCCCTGCCCCGCGAGTTCGCGGCGGTAGCCGATGGCTCCGCTGACGGCTCCGGGCACGAGCCCGAGGGCGTTGGAGACGGTCGCGGTGAGGGGCGACAGGCCGGCGGCGAGCAGCACGGGGAACGTCACGAGCGTGCCCGAGCCGACGACGGCGTTCAGGGCGCCCGCGCCGATCCCGGCCGCGAACACGCCGAGCATCTCGAACGGCGTCACACCACGCCCCCGGTCGCGGCGGGGGCGTCCGGGGGCGCGGGAAGGAGGGCGGGTGCCGCAGAGTCGTTCATACGGGCACGCTAGCCCGCGAACGCTTCGGCACCCGCCGACAGGTCGGTGCCCGAAGGGCCCGGCCGGTCAGGCGCCGGGGCTCTGGCTCTGGGGGTCGGCGGGGCTGCCCAGCATCTCCGAGGCCGCCTCGAGCGGGGAGAGAGCGCGCGGGGCGGGCGGCACGGCGTCGGGGTGGGGGTGGCAGGTGAAGCCGAGCCGGGTCATGGCCCGCACGACCTCGCCGGAGGTGAAGTCGCGGCGGTCCTGCCGGGTGATGACCTGGCCGACCTGCTTCGCCGGGTAGCGGCGGCGGCCGATGGTCACGGACTCACCGGTGATCGCTTCGGGGGTGATGCCCTTCATCGACTCCAGCACTCCGGCCTTGGTCAGGTCGAAGGGGTAGCGGGCGATGACACAGCGCATGGTGCCTCTCAGGGGAAGAAGGACGGGCCGTCCACCCGGGCGGGTGAGCGGGGCGAGCGGCCCACGGAGAACAGCGGTCGGTACGGGACACGGGGGGGGCGACAGGGCAGCCGGGGACCGCTGCGCGGCGGTGCCGACAGGTCACCATGTCGCCTTCTCGTCATGTCGTCACATCGTCACGGACGCGTCGTGTCGGGCGACGTCGTCGATCGGAGGACACGCCGTCGGTCACCGGACGCCTGGTCGCGCGCCCGGCGCCCGGCGGGCCCGGCGGCCTAGGCCGCGCGGTCAGCGGCCTGTGCGGTACGGGCCCTGCGGCGCTGCCCGCCGTCGGCGCGGCGGGGCCCGCCGGAGCGGTCCTGCGCCGACGCGGTCTGCGCCGTGGTGCCCTGGGCCTTGCCGCCGGTGACCTGACGGCCGCCCTGGGCCGTACCGCCCTGGGTACGGCGTCCCTGCCCACCCCGGCCGCGGCGGCGGGAGGACGAGGAGGCGGCGCGGCGGGGCCGCTCCACGACCGGCACCGTGATCACGACGGGCACGCCGGACGGCGTACGGGCGCCGGTGATGCGGTTCAGCTCCTCGTCGCCCGGCCGGACCTCGGTGATGCGCGGGGTGATGCCCGCCTGCGCCATCAGCCGGCTGACGTCGCGCCGCTGGTCGCGCGTGACCAGCGTGATCACGCTGCCGGACTCGCCGGCGCGGGCCGTGCGTCCGCCGCGGTGCAGGTAGTCCTTGGGGTCACCGGGCGGGTCGACGTTGACGACCAGGCCAAGGTTGTCGACGTGGATGCCGCGCGCGGCGACGTTGGTCGCCACCAGGACGGTCACGTGCCCGTCCTTGAACTGGGTGAGCGTCCGGGTGCGCTGCGGCTGCGACTTGCCGCCGTGCAGGCCCGCGGCGCGCACGCCGTTGCTCAGCAGGTGCTTGGTCAGCCGGTCCACCGCGTGCTTGGTGTCCAGGAACATGATGACCCGGCCGTCGCGCGCCGCGATCTCCGTGGTCGTCCGGCGCTTGTCGGCGTCGTCGACGTGGAGCAGGTGGTGCTCCATGGTGGTCACCGCACCCGCGGACGGGTCGACGGAGTGGACCACCGGGTCGCTGAGGTAGCGCCGGACCAGCTGGTCGACGTTGCGGTCGAGGGTGGCCGAGAACAGCAGGCGCTGTCCGTCGGGCCGCACCTGGTCGAGGAGCCTGGTGACCTGGGGCATGAAGCCCATGTCGGTCATCTGGTCGGCCTCGTCGAGCACCGTGATGGCGACCTCTTCGAGTATGCAGTCGCCCCGGTCGACGAGGTCCTTCAGCCGTCCGGGCGTCGCGACGACGACCTCGGCGCCGGCCCGCAGCGCGGACGCCTGCTTGCCGATCGACAGCCCGCCGACCACCGTGGCCAGCCGCAGCCGCACGGAGCGGGCGTACGGCGTCAGCGCGTCGGTGACCTGCCCGGCGAGCTCCCGGGTGGGGACGAGGACCAGGGCCAGCGGCCTGCGGGGCTCGGCCCGGCGGCCGGCGGTGCGGGCCAGCAGCGGCAGGCCGAAGGCGAGCGTCTTGCCCGAGCCGGTGCGGCCACGGCCGAGGACGTCACGGCCGGCCAGGGAGTTCGGCAGGGTGGCCGCCTGGATGGGGAACGGGGCCGTCACACCTTCGCCGGCGAGGGCGGCCAGCATCTCGGCGGGGAGGGCCAGCTCCTCGAACGCCTCCACGGCGGGGAGGGCGGGGGTGGTCGTCACGGGGAGGGCGAACTCGCCCGTCGGCGCGCTCCTGCGGTTGCCGGAGCCCTTGGACTGCCGCGGCGCACCGCCACGGCCGCCGGCGAAGCCGCCTCGGCGGCCACCGCTCTTGGCGGAGCCCTTGCCTGCGGTGCGGGTCCGGGACGTTCGATCGTTCGCGCGTGCCTGTGTCACGGAGAACCTTCCTTGATGTGGCGCGTGTCAAGGAATGTCCGCCGCTGTGGAACGCGGGGAATTGCAAGAACGAGCCGGGGTGAAGGGCCGCGGGGCGGTTTCGCCTGTGGGGGGCGCGACCCATGAGAAGCAGCGAGCGGAGTGTGCACCTCTCCGTGTGATCCGTGTGAGATCCAGCTGCGCAGCAGGCGCCGGTGTGGCACAGGGACGGTCCGACCGGCCCTGCGGGTTCGATGACCGCGCGACTACAACAGAGATCGACACTAGCACGGCGGGTGCCCGGCCCGTGCGGGAGATAGGTCACCCCGGCGGGGGGAATGCCGGGCGCCGCCCCTGCGCGCGGCGGCCCCGCACCCCGGTGGCGGGGTGCGGGGCCGTCCCGCGCGCAGGGGCGCCCCGCTGGCGGGGTGCGGGCCCGTCGGTGCCGGCCGGGCTAGCCGCGGGTGGTGCGTCGGCGGCGCATCCACCACACCAGGGCCGCGCCCGCGGCGAGCGCCGCTGCCGCGATGCCCGTGATCAGGCCGACCGGGGCGCTGTTGCCGGTGTCGGCGAGGTCGCCGTCGGGGTCGTGGCCGGCCGGGGGCTTGTGGCTCCCCCCGGTCTGCGTCGCGCTCGGCGCGGGCGCCGACGGGGTGTCGCCCGGCGCCGGCTCGTCACCGCCGGTGGGTGTCGGGGTGGGGGTCGGGGCGGGGGTCGGCGTGTCTCCCCCGTCGTCGCTCCTGCCCGCGCTGTTGCCGCCGAGCATCAGCATGCCGTCGCGGTCGGCGTCGTCCGTCGCGGCCTTCACGGCCGTGTCCTTGGTACGCGGTGTGTAGGGGTGCTCCGCGCGGAACTCCTGGCGCGTGACGTTGCGCTTGGGCTGCTTGGAGAAGTCGACACCGCCGACGGTGACGACCCAGACCTCCTGGCCCTTGGCCAGTTCGTACGTGAACTCGCCCTCCTTGAAGATCTTGGCGTACCTGTCGAAGACGTCGGTCTTCTCCCAGTCCTGGTGGGGCGCGCGCAGCGGCCACCGGCCGACGTCGTTGCTGTTGACGATCCGCCGGTAGTCGGTCGGCTGCTTCGCGTCCTGCTGCCGGATCCATTCCGCGGCGACGCGGGCGGTGTAGACGCGGCGCAGGTCGGCGTACTCGGGCCGGGTGTTGATCCAGTTCTCGACCTCGGGAACGACGGTGCGCCGCAGGACGCTCTCGTTGTGCTCGATCTCGGCCTTGCTGAGCCGGTCCTGGCAGGACTCGCCGCCGCCCGGGCCGGGGGTGTCGATGTCCATGAACTCGGACTGGAGTGCGAGAGGAGCGTCGAGGATGTAGATCCCGCCGTCCTGTTCACGGACCGTGGCGGTCCTCGGCTCGATCCAGTTGCGCCCGGAGTTCAGGCACGGCCAGCCGTCGACCTTCGCGAGACCGTCCCAGGCGGCCTTGCCCACCTCGGTCTTGGGGTCCATCGCCTTGAAGAAGTCGTGCTTGAGCTGGAGGTCGGCTTCGAGCAGGACCCGGCCGGCGTCGGTCGAGGCGAACGCGTCGTCCATGATCGTGCCGGGGGTGTCCGGGTTGAGGTTCACCCAGAACTTGTCCGGGGTGAGGGCGAGCCAGGTGAAGAAGGCGTCGGAGATCATCTGCGCCTTCTCCTTGCCGCCCCAGCCACCGGACTCGTCCGGGGCCTTCTTGGCGGAGAACGCGTAGTCCAGGCCTTCGCCCTTGACGGGCTTGCCGACGTACTTCAGGTCCAGGGTGGTGAAGTCGATGCCGCCGGGTCCCTTGGGGAAGCGGCCCCCGGAGGCCTGTTCACGCCTCTGGAGGAAGTCGGCCATGTCCTTCGGAGTCGGCCTGGACTGCTTGATCTGGTCCACCGCGCCGCCACGGGACCCGCTGTTCCTGGACGGATCGGCGTTCATGTAAGGGGCGTTGTACCGGTGCGGGCTGTTGTTGGCCTTCGCGGGCGCCTTCTCGACGGCGACGGAACGGTGCTCGTGGACGGTGACGCGTTCACGGCCGAGGCTGTCCTTGCCCAGGTTCTTGCGCATCTCGTCGAAGAACTTCTGGCCGTTGCCTCCGCGTTCCTCGGCGAAGACGAACCGGATCCGGTAGCCGGACTTCTGCCAGGCCTTGTTCCGCGTCAGGGCCAGGTCCTTGGGTTTCTGGCTGTCCTCCGGCTTGTTGTTGGACTTGATCTCCACGATCTCGCGGGTCTTCGTGTTGATCGCGTCCAGGATCCGCCGGTGGACCTTGCCGGTCTTCGGGTCGCGGACCTTGATCTCCTTCTGGCATATCCAGTCCGGTCCGACCAGGCCGTAGTCCTTGACGACCTTCGCCTCGAACGCCTTGCCCCGCGGGTCGTGGCCGGACTGCGGGATGTACTTGCCGTCCCGCCATCCCTCCCAGTCCGCCGTCCACTTGCTGCCGGGCTTGGCGATCTCCTTGGCGTAGTACGCGTACACGCGCCGCGGGTCGCCCTTGCCGTAGGCGTCCGGGTCGGTGCCGACCTTCTTGAGGAACGCGTCGCGTTCGGCCGGGTCGGCGGGCAGTTCCAGGCCGTCGTACTGTTTGCCCGGGTTGACGTAGTCGAACTCGTCCCACTGCGTCCTGGGCCGGCTGGAGTCCCTGGCCGGGAGACCGCCGGGGCGCGCGCCCCGCAGCCCGTACAGGTCGTCGCACCGCTTGCCCGGTGACAGCGGCTTCTCCGCGGCCTCCGCGGTGGCGTTCAGCGCGGGCAGCGCGCCGGCGGCGAGGACGGCGGTGCACACGAAGGCGACGGCGCTCCTGGTCAGGGCGCGCAGTCGGCCTGTTCTGTTCTGGTACTTCACGATGAGCAGGTCTTCCCCAAGGGCCCGCTGGGGGTCGGATCCCGTGCGCCACCAGGGCCCCCGTAGTCATGGGCGGCACACAAGGTGCACCACCATAGGTACGCAACTCCGCTCTGGCACAAGGGATTTGAGCGCATGTCAGACGTCACCCCGGCATGTCCACACGACCCTTACAAGACGGTCCCGGTGCCGCGTTATGGTCACCGCATGGAGGAACAGCAGCGCAGGGACGAGCAGGAGTGGGCGGACAATCCGCGGCTGAACGCGTGGACCGCCGCACGGGCCGCCGTCTTCGAGACGCGCTCACCGTTCGACGGCGGCGGATGGGACTTCGGTGTCCGTTCCCTCGACCGGCTCGAGGACCTGCTGCGCGGCCGCTTCGCCTCCTACGAGGACATCCTCGCGGCCCACGACACCGAGTTCGTCGCCGTCGCCGCCTGGTACCTCGGGGAGGTCCACGTCCGCCTCCACGGCGCGCAGTGGCAGTGCGGGCCCGACCCGGACCCGCGCGGCCCCGGGAACCACGAGCCCTACGTCACCATCCCGTTCGACCGCGCCGACGAGTTCCCCCCGGCCGACGACGACCCCGACGAGGACGGCCGCCCCCTGACCGTCCCCCTCGGCGAACTGGACGCCCTCTTCCTGCGCGGCCCGGGGTATCACCTCCGCGACACCCTCGACCGCTACCGGCCGCGGGACCGGTGACCGCCCGGCCGGTGCGCCTCCCGCGCCCGCCAGGGCCTGACTGGCAACCCTGCTTACCGGCCGGGGGCCAGGGTGCGCAGGACGTCGAACTCGTTGCCCTCGGGGTCGGCCATGACCACCCAGCTCCGGCCGGCGCCCTGGCCCACGTCCACCCTGGCGGCGCCGAGGGTGAGCAGCCGGGCCACCTCGTCCTCGGTGCTGCCGTCGACCGGGCTGACGTCCAGGTGGAGCCGGTTCTTCACCGTCTTGCCCTCGGGCACCCCGACGAAGACCAGGGTGGGCGGCATCTGGCGGGCCCGGACCTCCTCGACGGTCGGCACCCAGGAGCCGATCTCGACCTTGCCCTCGTCCTGGTCGATCACCTCGAAGCCCAGGACGGCGCACCAGAAGGCCGCGAGCCGTCGCGGGTCGTGACAGTCGACGACCAGCTCGGTGAACCTGCTGGTCATCGCTCCCCCGGCGGGTACGGAGGGCGCATCAGCGCACGCGTGCCACGGCCGCGTAGATCCCGCTGTCCTCGGCCGGCGGCGCCGGCTCCGTGCGGAACCACTCGGGGGCCGTCACCAGGCCGGGGTCGACCAGGTCCAGGCCGTCGAAGAAGCGGGCCACCTCGTCGCGGGTGCGGAAGCCGAGGCGGATGCCGGCCCGGGCGTACTCCTCGGTGACCTGCCGCGCCAGGTCGGAGTGCAGGTCGGACGCGGCGTGCGACAGCACGAGGTGGCTGCCCGGCGGCAACGCGTCCACCAGTTCCCGGACGATGCCCCGCGGGTCCAGGTCGTCGGGGAGGAAGTGCAGGAGGGCGATCAGGGAGAGGGCCACGGGGCGTGAGAAGTCGAGGACCTCGCGCGCGCGGCGCAGTATCTCGCCCGGTTCGCGCACGTCGGCCTGGAGGTAGTCCGTGGTGCCCTCGGGGCTGCTGACGAGCAGCGCCTCGGCGTGACGCAGCACGATGGGGTCGTTGTCGACGTATACGATCCGCGCCGCGGGGACCGCGCGCTGGACGATCTGGTGCAGGTTCGGCTCGGTGGGGATGCCGGTGCCGACGTCGAGGAACTGGTCGACGCCCTGGTCCGCGAGCCAGGCGGCGGCTCGGTGCATGAACGCGCGGTTCTGCCGCGCCGCGTCCTTCGCCTCGGCCGGCAGTTTCCGCCCGACGGCCTCGTCGACCGGGTAGTTGTCCTTGCCGCCCAGCAGCCAGTCGTAGACCCGCGCCGGCTGCGCCCTGCTGGTGTCGGTTCGCGGCGGGGTGGGGGATGTGCCCGTCGACATGCGCGTCCGTCCTGACGAGTGGGGTGACCGAAGCCCTGACGATCACCGAGTCTGACACACCGACAGGCGCACCAGTAGGGGCGGTTCGGTCCGCCCCCTCATGGGCGAGGGGCGGCTCGCGCTCCATCCCGCCACGGCGGTGGGCGGAACAGGAGCGCGGCCCGTGCTCCACGGCGGCGGGCCGAGGCGACTTGCAGCCGATCACACCGCTGCGGCAAGCAGGGGCCGCTCACTGTCCGACGCACCCGGCGGCGGGCGGGCGGCTGCAGGCGGGCGGCACCGGCCGTCGCACCGCGGCGACGACGTCAGCGCTCCGCGCTCAGCCCCTTGGCGGCGGTGCCGTGCTCGCGCGGTGTACCAGGCGGGCCGGGACCAGGGTGGTGCCGCGTTCCGGGCCCTCCTGGCGCATCTTGCGCAGGACCGCCCGCACGCACAGCCGCCCCACCTCGGCGAAGTCCTGGTGGAGGGTGGTGAGCGGGGGGAGGAAGGAGGAAGCCTCGGGGATGTCGTCGAAGCCGACGACGCTCACGTCCTCCGGAACCCGCCGGCCGTGCTCGTGCAGGGCCCGCAACAGCCCCAGCGCCATCTGGTCGTTGGCCGCGAAGACGGCCGTGCACTCCTCGCGGGCGGCGAGGTCCAGGCCGGCCCGGTAGCCGGACTCCGCCGACCAGTCGCCCCGGACCAGCGGCGGTGCCTCCCGGCCCGCCTCGGCGAGCGCGGCGCGCCACGCGTCGGTGCGGCGCTGGGCGGCGAAGGAGTCCTCGGGGCCGGCCAGGTGCCACACCGTGCGGTGGCCGAGGCCGAGCAGGTGCCGTACGGCGTCGCGGGTGCCGCCGTGCTGGTCGGTGTCGACGACCGTGTAGCGGTCGCCGGCGTCGGAGTCGACCACCACCACCTGGACGTGCGGGGGCAGTTGGACCGTCGCCGCGTCGAGGAGGTGGACCTCCATGATGACGATCACGGCGTCGACCGCGAGCTCCTCCAGCCGGGAGAACGCCCCGCGCACCTCGTCCTGGGTGGGCACGGCGACCGGCAGCAGCGTCACCGCGTAGCCCTCGCGCGCGGCGGAGGTGGCGATCGCCTCCAGCGTGCGCACGTTGCCCGTGGTGGCGAGGGTGAAGGTGATGACGCCTATCGTCCGGAACTCGCCGCGCTTCAGGGCGCGGGCGGCGCTGTTGGGCCGGTAGCCGAGCTCCTTCATCGCGGCGAGGACCTGGCGGCGGGTCTCCTCGGTGACCCCCGGGTAGCCGTTGGACACCCGGGAGACGGTCTGCGCGGAGACCCCCGCGAGCCGGGCCACGTCCGCCATGGAGGCGGTGGCGCGGACCCGGGCGCGGCGCCGGGGGACGGAGGCGCCGGCCGTACCCGCCCCCGCCCCGGCTCCCGCTTCCGTTCCCGCCGTCGCGACGGGCGGGCCGCTCGGGTCCGCCGCCGCTTCGTCGACCGTCTCCACTCGGTGCCGCCGCCTTCCTGTCTCGCGTGTCACGGTCCGTAAAAGGACCCTTGACCGTCGTCCTCGGGGCAGTGTAAACATGCCGCCACCGGATGTTTACGTAAACATAACAGCTCAGCGCGTTTCCGCGGCGAGAGATGTTTGCGTAAACATCCGGCCGGGCGACCTGCCGCCCGGCTCCGTGCCGGGTGCCGAGCCGCTGGTGACCGGAACGCCGACGAGCGAGGAACGACCATGACGACGCTGCATCCGCCGGCGGCCGCAGAGCCGCGGCCGGCCCCGCCTCCGGCGAGACGGGACCGGCGCTCCTGGAAGGGCTGGGGGTTCATCGGACCGTTCGTGGCCGTCTTCGCCCTGGTCTTCCTCGCACCGATCGCCTACTCGGTCTACCTGAGCCTGTTCCGCGACCAGCTCATCGGCGGCAACACCTTCGTCGGGTTCGACAACTACCAGCAGGCGCTCAAGGACGAGCTGTTCTGGGCCTCGCTGGGCCGGGTGGCGCTGTTCCTCGTGGTACAGGTGCCGATCATGCTGGGCATCGCCCTGCTGGTGGCGCTGGCCCTGGACAGCGGCCGGCTCTACGGCAAAGGCTTCTTCCGCATCACGATCTTCCTGCCGTACGCCGTGCCCGCCGTGGTCGCCACCCTGATGTGGGGCTTCATGTACGGCACCAAGTACGGCCTGGTCGGCGACTTCAACTCGGCCTTCGGCTGGTCGCTGCCCGACCCGCTCTCCGCCGACCTGGTGCTGGCCTCCATCGGCAACATCGTGACGTGGGAGTTCGTCGGCTACAACATGCTGATCTTCTACTCGGCGCTGCGGGTCGTCCCGCACTCCCTGTACGAGGCGGCGGAGATCGACGGCGCCGGCCAGTGGCGGGTCGTCACGGCGATCAAACTGCCCGCGATCCGCGGCGCGCTGGTCATCGCGACGATCTTCTCCGTCATCGGCAGCTTCCAGCTCTTCAACGAGCCGAGCATCCTGCGTCCGCTGGCCCGCAACGCCATCACCACGGACTACACCCCGAACTTCTACACGTACTCGCTGTCCTTCAGCGGCCAGCAGCACAACTACTCCGCGACCGTGGCCATCATCATGGGCCTGATCACGATGGTGGTCGCCTACGTCGTGCAGCTTCGCGGCATGCGCAAGGGAGCGTGACCCGATGACCACCCCTGTCACCACCCCCGCACCCGCCGCCACGGCCCCCGGCGGTGTGAAGAGCGCCCCGCGTCTGCGGCGCGCCAGGCAGCACCGTCCGGGCCGCCCCCGGCGCAGCAAGCTGCTGACCGCGCTGACCTCGCTGGTGGTCCTCTACACCGTGGTCCCGCTGGTCTGGCTGGTCGTCAACGCCACCAAGACCCAGTCGGGCCTGGCCGACTCGAACGGCCTGTGGTTCGCGGACGACTTCGCGCTGTGGGACAACATCCGGGACACCTTCACCTACCACGACGGCGTGTTCACGCGCTGGCTCCTCAACACCCTGCTGTACGTGGTGCTGGGCGCCGGCGGCGCCACCCTGCTGGCGGTGCTCGGCGGGTACGCGCTGGCGAAGTTCGACTTCCCCGGCAAGCGCGGCATCTTCGCCACGGTCATCGGCGCGGTGGCGGTGCCGGGCACGGCGCTCGCCGTCCCCACCTTCCTGATGTTCAGCAAGATGGGCCTGACCGACACCCCCTGGGCGGTCATCCTCCCGTCGCTGGTGTCGCCGTTCGGCCTCTACCTGATGTGGGTGTTCGCCACCGAGGCGATCCCCACCGAGCTGCTGGAGGCCGCCCGGATGGACGGCGCCGGTGAGGCGCGCACCTTCTTCCGGGTGGCGCTCCCGCTGCTCGCCCCCGGCATCGTGACCGTGCTGCTGTTCACCACGGTCGCCACCTGGAACAACTACTTCCTGCCGCTGATCATGCTCAAGGACCCGGACTGGTATCCCCTGACCCTGGGCCTGAGCGCGTGGAACTCCCAGGCGGAGACCGTCGGCGGCGAGGTCGTCTTCAACCTGGTGATCACCGGCTCCCTCATCACGATCCTGCCGCTCGTCGCCGCGTTCCTGATCCTGCAGAAGTACTGGCAGTCGGGACTCGCCGCCGGAAGCGTCAAGGAGTGACCCCGCGGCCCGCCGGCCGCCCTCGACCCCGCACCCCACGTTCGCGCGCCCCCCACCCCCATCTGTCCCACCCACGAAGAAGTGGAAGCACACTCATGCGCAGAAGGACCAGCCGCCTGCTGGGCGGCATCGCCCTCGTGACCTCCCTCGCCCTGGGCGCCACCGCCTGCGGCGGCTCGGACGACGGCTCCGGCACCGAGGCGGTCTCCGCCGAGGACATCCAGGCCGCCCTGGACAAGGGCGGCACCGTCACCGTCTGGTCGTGGGAGCCCACGCTGAAGACGGTCGCCGCCGACTTCCAGAAGAAGTACCCCAAGGTCAAGATCAACCTGGTCGGCGAGCGTTCCGGCGACAAGCACTACACCGCGCTGTCGAACGCCATCTCCGCCGGCAAGGGCGTCCCGGACGTCGCCCAGCTCGAGTACTTCTCGGTCGGCCAGTACTCCCTCACCAAGGGCCTGACCGACCTGTCCGGCTTCGGCGCGGACAAGCTGGCCTCGAAGTACACCCCGGGCCCGTGGAACGCCGTCACCGAGGGCGACAAGGTCTACGGCCTGCCCATGGACTCCGGTCCGATGGCGCTGTTCTACAACAAGCAGGTCTTCGACAAGTACAAGATCACCGTCCCCACCACCTGGGACGAGTACCTGGACGCGGCCCGCAAGCTGCACAAGGCCGACCCCAAGGCCTACATCGCCAACGACACCGGTGACGCCGGCTTCACCACCAGCCTGCTCTGGCAGGCCGGTTCGCGGCCCTACAAGGTCGACGGCACCAAGGTGAAGATCGACTTCAGTGACCCGGGCGCCCAGAAGTTCACGGCCGTCTGGCAGAAGCTGATCGACGAGAAGCTGCTCGCGCCGGTCACCAGCTGGAGCGACGACTGGTACAAGGGCCTCGGCGACGGCTCCATAGCCACCCTGTCGACCGGCGCCTGGATGCCCGCCAACTTCGAGTCGGGGGTGCCGAACGCCTCCGGCCAGTGGCGCGTGGCCGCCCTGCCCGCGTGGGCCAAGGGCGACAAGGCCAGTGCGGAGAACGGCGGCAGCGCGCTGAGCGTGCCCGCTCTCGCCAAGAACAAGGAACTGGCCTACGCCTTCGTGGAGTACGCCAACTCCGGTGACGGTGTCGCCTCCCGCGTCTCCGAGGGTGCCTTCCCCGCCACCCAGGCGGAACTGAAGTCCACCGAGTTCCTGAACAAGGAGTTCGCGTACTTCGGCGGCCAGAAGGCCAACGAGGTCTTCGCCGCCTCCGCCGCCAACGTCGCCGACGACTGGTCGTACCTGCCCTTCCAGGCGTACGCCAACTCCATCTTCAACGACACGGTCGGCAAGGCCTACATCTCCGGCACCACGCTGCCGGACGGTCTGAAGGCCTGGCAGGACGCCTCGGTGAAGTACGGCGAGGAGCAGGGCTTCACCGTCGAGAAGTAGCGACACGCACCACTCCGCGGGCGGCGCGCGCATCCGCGCGCCGCCCGATGCGCCCACCCGGAAGGACCGCCATGATCTCCACCCTCCTGTCCCGTACCGGCGGGACGGACGGTGACCCCGCCCCCCGTCTCCTCTTCGGCGCCGACTACAACCCCGAGCAGTGGCCCCGGTCCGTGTGGGAGGAGGACGTCCGGCTGATGCGGGAGGCCGGCGTGAACCTCGTGTCCGTCGGCATCTTCTCCTGGGCCCGCATCCAGCCGACGGCGGACACCTGGGACTTCGGCTGGCTGGACGAGGTGCTCGACCTGCTGCACCAGGGCGGGGTCGGCGTCGACCTGGCCACCGCCACCGCTTCCCCGCCGCCGTGGCTGACCACGGCCCACCCGGAGGTCCTCCCGGTCACCGCCACCGGCGAGACCCTGTGGCCGGGCGCCCGCCAGCACTGGCGTCCCACCTCGCCGGTCTTCCGCCGGTACGCCCTGGACCTGGTGCGGAAGATCGCCGAGCGCTACCGGGACCACCCGGCGCTCGTCGCCTGGCACGTCAGCAACGAGCTGGGCTGTCACAACGTCTACGACCACTCCGACGACGCGGCCCGTGCGTTCCGTCAGTGGCTGCGCGAGCGGTACCGCACTCTGGACGCGCTCAACGACGCGTGGGGCACCGCGTTCTGGTCGCAGCGGTACTCCGCCTGGGAGCAGATCCTGCCGCCGCGGCTGGCCGCCTCGCACCCCAACCCGACGCAGCAGCTGGACTTCAAGCGGTTCTCGTCGGACGCGCTGAAGGACCACCTGCGTGCCGAGCGGGACGTCCTGCGCGAGATCACCCCGGACGTGCCCGTCACCACCAACTTCATGGTGATGGGCAACACCAAGGGCATGGACTACGCGGACTGGGCGGAGGAGATCGACTTCGTCTCCAACGACCACTACGTACACCCCGGCCCGCAGGACCGCGACGAGCTGTCCTTCTCCGCCAACCTCACCAGCGGCATCGCCGGCGGCCGGCCGTGGTTCCTGATGGAGCACTCCACCAGCGCCGTCAACTGGCAGCCGGTGAACGTGGCCAAGCGCCCCGGCGAGCTGGCGCGCGACTCCCTGCTGCACGTGGCGCACGGCGCGGACGCGGTCTGCTTCTTCCAGTGGCGTCAGTCGGCGGCGGGCGCCGAGAAGTACCACTCGGCGATGGTGCCGCACGCCGGGGCGGACAGCGAGCTGTTCCGCTCGGTGACCGAACTCGGCGCCACGCTGAAGGCGCTGGCCCCGGTGGCCGGCAGCGAGCGCGAGCCCGCGAAGGTCGGCATCGTGTACGACTGGGACTCGTGGTGGGCCAGCGAGCAGGACTCCCACCCCACCTCGCTGCTCGACTACCGGCAGGAGGCCCTCGACTGGTACTCGGCGCTGCTGCGCCTCGGTATCCGCGCCGACCTCGTCACCACCCGGTCCGACCTGCACCGTCACCAGGTGCTGATCGCGCCGGTGCTGCACATGGTGCCCGCCGACCTGGCCAAGACCCTCACCCGGTACGCCGAGCAGGGCGGCCATCTGATCACCACCTACTTCTCGGGCGTCGTCGACGAGCACGACCACGTGTGGCTCGGCGGCTACCCGGGCGCCCTGCGGGACCTGCTGGGCATCCGGGTCGAGGAGTTCGCGCCGCTGCTCGCCGGGGACGGTGTGGAGCTGGACGACGCCACGACCGGCACCCTGTGGACCGACCGCATCACGGTGACCGCCGACGAGACGGAGGTCCTGGTCCGCTACCGCACCGGGGAGCAGGCCGGCCGGCCCGCCGTCACCCGGCGCCCGGCCGGCAGCGGCTCCGCCGCCTACGTCTCCACCCGGCTCGGCGTGGACGGGCTCGCCGCGCTGCTGCCGCGGCTGCTGGAGCCGGCCGGGGTGGGGAGCGAACTGCCCGCCGTTGCGCGGGGATCCGTGGAGCCGGTGGTCCGCCGGGGTCCCGGGGGCCGCTTCGTGTTCCTGGTGAACCGTACCGACGGCACCGTCCCGGTGCCGGGCCTCGACGGCGAGGTGCTGCTCGGCTCCGCCGACGCCGACGGCACCCTCACCCTCGGCCCGCGCGCCGTCGCCGTACTGCGGCAGCCCGCTTCCTGACGGGCGCGGCCGAGCTCACGGACGCGGCGGGCCGATCCGCCCCGGCGTGTCGAGCGGCCCGGTGAGTGACTCGCCGGGCCGCTCATCGGTGCGGGTCGCCGATGGTGACCGCGCGCGCCCACTCGGGAGGGGTGTCCAGCACGTACTCCGGACTGTCCTCGTCGACGGCCCGGGGTCAGGTGGTTTTTCCCGGCCGGGGCGATCCCTCCGCCAGGAACGTGCGGTAGTTGCGGTGTAAACCGACCTCCCCCACGGGCATGCCTTGTCATGAACCTGCGGCCCGGTGGTCGGGCCGCAGTCTCATGGAGGTGTGGGATGCACCGAAGAATCGCCGCCGCACTCGCCACCCCGGCCCTCGCCCTCGTCGGTGTCCTCGGCACCGCCACCGCCGCCGACGCGGCACCCGCCGACAAGCCGCAGGTGCTGTCCGGCTGGACCCAGACCAGCGCGTCCAGCCACAACCAGTGGGTCGCCGCCCGGGCCAACCGGTCGGCCTGGTCGGCCTACCAGTTCGACTGGTCCACCGACTACTGCTCCTCCTCCCCCGACAACCCCTTCGGATTCCCCTTCTCGACCGCCTGCGCCCGCCACGACTTCGGCTACCGCAACTACAAGGCCGCCGGCGCCTTCTCCGCCAACAAGTCCCGGCTCGACAGCGCCTTCTACGAGGACCTCAAGCGCGTCTGCAACGGCTACGGCGGCGCCACCAGGACCGCCTGCGACAGCACCGCGTGGACCTACTACCAGGCCGTCAAGGCCTTCGGCTGACCGTCAGCGGCCGAAGAACACCGCGGGCCCCGCGGCCGGGAGAGACAACTCCCCGCCACGAGGCCCCCGGTGACGGCCCGCACCGCCTACCGGCGGCTGCGCACCAGCACATGGAGGAAGTACGGCGTGCCGATCACCGCCGTCATCAGACCGGCACCCAGCTGCGCCGGGGCGATGACCGTACGGCCCAACAGGTCCGCCGTGCACACCAGTACGGCGCCGAGCAGCACGGCGACCGGGAGCACCCGGGTGTGCCGCCGGCCGACCAGGGCCCGGGCGGCGTGCGGTGCCACCAGGCCGACGAAGCCGATGGTGCCCGCGGCGGCCACGGCGGTCGCGGTGAGCAGCACGCTCAGCACGAGGAAGCCCAGCCGGCCCCGCGACAGGTCGAGGCCGAGCAGCCGGGGGGTGTCCTCGTCCAGGGAGACCAGGTCGAGCTCCCGGTGCCGGACGGCGGCCACCGCGACACCCGCGGCGAGGACCAGCGCGAGCGGCACCACGTCCGGCAGGGTCCGGCCGTACGTGGAGCCCGACAGCCAGGTGAGCGCCTTGGTGGCGTTGAACGGGTCGGTGAGCACGATCAGCAGGCTGATCACGGCGGTCGTCCCCGACGCCACGCCGATGCCGACGAGGACCAGCCGGTTCTGCTGGAACCCGCCGCGCGCGGCCAGCCCGAACACCACGACCGCGGTGAGCGCGGACCCGGCGAAGGCCGCCCCGGCGACGCCCCACCCCCCGGCCGTCGGGACGGTGGTCACCAGGATCACGGCGCCGAGCGCACCGCCGCCGGAGACACCGAGGACGGACGGTTCCGCCAGCGGGTTGCGGGTGACGGCCTGGACCAGGGTGCCGGCCAGCGCGAGCGCGGCGCCCGCGAGGAGCGCGGCGAACACCCGGGGCGTACGGGTGTCCAGCACGAACGAGACGGTCCTGCCCGCCCTGCCCTGCGCCCAGTTGACCACGTCGCCCAGCAACAGCTTGCTGTCACCGAGCAGCAGGCCCGCGACGGTGACGCCGGCCAGGGCGAGCACCAGCACCGCGAGCGTGGCCAGGAAGACCGTACGGCTGCGGATGCGCAGCTTGTCGGGGGCGGCGCCCCCGGTGTCGCGCAGCCGGGCAGCCATCACCACCAGGAACGTGGCGCCCACGAAGCTGGTGACCACGCCGGTGGGCACCGCCACGGCCGTGTCCGCGTCGACCAGTGCGCGCAGCAGCACGTCCGCGCCGAGCACCAGAGCGGCGCCGACGAGACCGGCGACGGGCGCGCCCGCGCGCAGCCGCCGCAGGCCTCGGGACCGGCGGGCGAGGGGCCGGGCGAGCGCCGGGGCGCACAGGCCGACGAAGCCGATCGGGCCGGCGAGGGTGACGGCCGCGGCGGACAGCAGCGTGGCCAGCACGACGGCCGTGACGCGGGTGGCCCGTACGGGTACGCCCAGTCCGCGCGCGGTGTCGTCGCCGAGCGCGAGGGCGTCGACCCGGCGGGCGACGAGGAGCAGTCCGGCGAGTCCGGCCACGACGACGGGCAGCATCTGCAGCACGCCGTCGAAGCCGTTCTGGCCGATGTTGCCCTGGTTCCACTGGTAGAGGCCCTCGGTCTGCCGCGGGAACAGCAGGAGCAGCCCTTCGGTCACGGCGGTGAGTCCGAGCGCGAGCGCGGTACCGGCCAGCACCAGCCGTACGGTGCCGGCGCCGAGCCCCGACAGACCGAGGACGACGGCCGCCGCGGCGAGACCGCCCGCGAAGGCGATGCCGGAGGAGGCGAGCAGCGGCAGCGACAGGCCGGTGACGGCGGCGACGCCGAGCGCGAAGTAGGAACCGGCGTTGACCGCGAGGGTGTCCGGGGAGGCCAGGACGTTGCGGCTGACGGCCTGCAGCGCGAGGCCCGCGATGCCGAGAGCCGCGCCCACGAGCAGTCCGGCGGCGGCCCGGGGCAGTCGCGAGGCGATGACGACGGACGCGTCGGCCGGGTCGGCCCGCCCGGTGAGGGCCTTGAGGACCTCGGCCGGGCCGACCGCGGCCGTGCCCTGGGTGATGTCGACGACGGCGAGGGCGGCGACCAGGAGCACGAGCGCGGTCGTCACCGCGGCCGCGCCCGCCCGGGACGGGGCCGTCTCCGGGCGGACGGTGGGAGGGGTGGCGGTGACGGCCATCGCGCTACTTCGTCAGGGCCGTGACGAGGGAGTCGACGTAACGCTCCATGGAGCCGGTGCCGCCGAACATCCAGATGCCGTCGTCCAGGCGGTGCACGTCACCGGACTTCACGAACGGCAGCGACGTCCACACGGAGTTCTTCGCGAGCTCCTTGCCGAACGGGTCGCTGCTCGCGTCCTGCTTGTTGCCGATGTAGACGAACTGCGCCTCGCCCAGGCCCGTCAGGCCCTCGACGTCGGTGGTGCCCAGGCCGTAGGCCGGGTCACCCTCGACCTTCCAGGCGTTCTTCAGACCGAGCCGCTCGTTGACGCCGCCGATGAGGGAGCCGGAGGTGTAGGGCCGCAGGGAGACCTGGTTGGAGGCGACGTAGCCGTCGGCGAAGGCCACCTGGGCGCCCTTCAGGCCGGCGGCGTCGAGGGCCTCGGCGCCCTCGGCGAGCTTCGCGTCGAAGTCCTTCTTCAGGGTGGCCGCCTGCTCGGTGGTGCCCGTGGCCTTCGCGATGAGGTCGAGGTTCTCCAGCATCTGCCCGACGGGGTCGGAGGCGTCGGCGGACTTCACCTCGAGGACCGGGGCGATCTTCCGCAGCTGCTTGACGGCGTTCGGCTGGAGGTCGGTGGTGGCGACGATGAGGTCCGGGTTCAGCGCGGCGATGGTGTCCACGCTGGGCTCGCCGCGGGTGCCGATGTCCTTGGCGTCGTTGGCCAGCGGCACGGCGCTGTCCCACGTCTTGTAGCCCTTGACGTCGGCCACGCCGACGGGCTCGACGCCGAGCGAGAGGAGGTGCTCGACGACGTTCCACTCGGTGCCGACGACCTTCTTGGCGGGGCCGTCGAGTTCCACCTTCGCGCCGGACGCGTCGGTGAGGGTGATGGGCTCGGCCGACGCCTTGGGCTTCTCGTCGGCCGCCGGCTCGGTGGTGCCGCAGGCGGCGAGCAGCAGGGCCGCGGCGGCGGCCAGGGGCGCGGTGCGCAGGAGGCGTCTCATGAGGTGGTGCTGAGCCTTTCGCTTCGGGTGTGGTGACGGCCGATGGCGCGGGTGCGCAGCCGGCCGGTGAGGGGGTCGGTGTCGACCTCGATGCGGATGCCGTAGACGGCGGTCAGCCGCTCGGGGGTGAGGACGTCCTCGGGCGCTCCCTCGGCGACGACACGTCCGTCCGCCAGGAGCACGACGCGGTCGGCGACGGCGGCCGCCTGGTCGAGGTCGTGCAGCACGACGCCGACGGCGATGCCCTGGTCGTCCGCCAGTTCGCGCACAAGGTCGAGGAGTTCGACCTGGTAGCGCAGGTCGAGGTAGGTGGTGGGCTCGTCGAGGAGCAGCACGCCGGTCTCCTGGGCGAGGCAGCCGGCCAGCCAGACGCGCTGGAGCTGTCCGCCGGAGAGGTGTTCGGCGCCGCGGTCGGCGAGTTCGGTGACGCCGGTGAGGGCGAGGGCGCGGTCGACGGCGGCCCGGCCGCCCGGGTCGGTGCCGCCCCAGCGGCCCCGGTGCGGGTAGCGGCCGAACTCCACGACGTCGCGGACGCTCAGGCCGCTCGGGGTGGGCCGGCCCTGCAGCAGCAGGGCGACGCGCCGGGCGAACTCCCGGGGGCCGAGGGCCAGCGCGTCGGTGCCGTCGTCGATCGTGAGGGTGGCCCGCCGGGGCCGCTGCAGGCGGGCGACGGTGCGCAGCAGGGTCGACTTGCCGCTGCCGTTGGGGCCGACGAGGACGGTCACCTCGCCGGGCCGCAGGGTCAGCTCCGCGTCGTGCACGACGTCCGTGCCGTCGTACGCCACGGTCACGCCGGTGGCCGACAGTTCATGCCCGTGCCGGCCCGGAAGCACCTTCTCACCAGGAATCACGAGGCCAGGTTAGCCTAACCTTAGTACCGCTTGTCACGGGGTGACCAGGGAAAAGTTCGCGGAGGCTGTCACGGCCTCAGAACGCGTACCGGACACCCAGCCACGGTGTGCGGCGGGCGATGATGTCGCGCAGCTCCGCGAGCGCCTGGCGTTTGACGCCCGCGTGGTAGCGGAGGTTGAGGGCGCCGTTCTGGGACCGCTTGGTCTCCTGCGCGGCCGGCTGCCACAGCACGTCCTCACCACGCGGGTGCCAGCGGAGGTTCACCTCGTGCAGGTCCGCGTTGTGGGTGAGCATGATGACCTCGGCCAGCGCCTGCCGTTTGACCCGCTCCGGCAGGACGTCGTCCATGTGCCGCAGCAGTTCGTCCCAGGCGTCCTGCCAGCCGGGGCGGACGACGACGGGCGAGAGGTTGAAGTGCACCTCGTAGCCCGCGTCGAGGAAGTCCGCGGCGGCGGCGATCCGCCGGTCCACCGGGCTGGTGCGCAGGTCCAGCAGGCGGGAGTCGTCGGCGGGCGTCACCGAGAACCGGACGCGGGTACGGCCGCGCGGGTCGAGCTCCAGCAGGTCGGGGTTGACGAACTTGGTCGCGAACGACGCCTTCGCGGTGGGCCAGTCACGGAAGGCACGGATCAGATCGGCGGTGTTGTCGCAGATCAGAGCGTCGACCGAGCAGTCGCCGTTCTCCCCGATGTCGTACACCCACGCCTCGGGGTCGCACTGGTTCGGCTCCGTCTTCGGGCCCTGCGCGGCGACGTGACGGCCGAGGTGGGCGACGATCGCGTCGATGTTGGTGAACAGGGTGATGGGGTTGGCGAAGCCCTTGCGGCGGGGCACGTAGCAGTACACGCAGGACAGGGCGCAGCCGTTGGAGGGGCCGGGGGCGATCCAGTCGGCGGAGCGGCCGTTGGGGCGGGTGGTGAGCTTTTTCCTCACCCCCAGGACGAGGGTTTCGCGCTTGATGCGCATCCAGCGGTCGGCGCTGCCCTCGTTGCCGTGCAGCTCGGGGATGCGCCAGTGGGAGGCCACCTCGACGAGGCGCGCCTCGGGGAAGCGGGCGAGGATCTGGCGGCCTCGGGGGGAGGCGGCCGCGGCCGGTTCGGCGTGGATCTCCTTGACCGCCAGGAGGCGGCGGGCCTGCGGGGAGTCCCGGAAGGGGGATGCCGTCGGCGAGGGGGCGGGGTCCGTCGAGGGCGCCTGGGGCAAGTCGTCGATGCCGAAGAGGGGCTCTTGCGAGCCGTGGGGGGAGGGTGAGGGGGTGGGGTGGTGGCGCATGGGCGGTCGGCTTCCGGGTGGGGGCTGGCGGACACAGCCGTGAGTTCCACTGTACGGCTGTGTCCGCCTTGGCCCCTTTCGCACCGGCGGGTGCGGGCCGGTGAGGGCTGGTCGCGCAGTTCCCCGCGCCCCTGGGGGATGACACTCACGGTGCGTGAGCAGGTGCGGGTCCGATCCAGCTGAGCGCGCAGTTCCCCGCGCCCCTTGAGTGCCGTTGCGGGCCCGGTGGGGGCTGAGCGCGCAGTTCCCCGCGCCCCTGGGGGATGACACTCACGGTGCGTGAGCAGGTGCGGGTCCGATCCGGCTGAGCGCGCAGTTCCCCGCGCCCCTTCGGGGGCGCCACCGAACCCCGGCGACCGCCACACCCTAAGGGGCGCGGGGAACTGCGCGAACGACCCCCACCGGGCCCGCACTGGCCCGTGCGACGTCCCGCCGGGGGGCAGTCGCCGTTGGCGGAAAAACTACGCGCCGGCGGTGAAGCGTTCCCACACCCGGTGGGACCCCAGCAGCTCCCGCACCTGCGCGAGGACCGCCGGACCGGAGTCGGCGACGACGACACCCGGCGCGTCGACCGGCACCCCCGCCGACGCGAGCGTCGCCTCGCCGCCCGCCCACGCCCCGATCGCCTTGCCGTGCCGGAACGCCTCCTGGAGGAGCTGGGTGACCCGCGGGTCGGGCGCGGCCGGCGCGGCGCCGGGAGCCCCCTTGCCGTCCGTCGCCCCGGGCGCGTCCGGCCCCGCGGCCGGCGGCCCGGCGAGCAGTACGGCGTCGAACTCGATCGACCGCGCCGTGACGTGGCTGCGCTGCGCCGTCAGCGCCTGCGCACCCGTACCGAGCGTGCCGCCCGTGGGCGCGACGACCAGCGGGACCATGCCCGCCTCCAGGACGGCGTCACGCACCGCGTGCACCCCGTCCAGGTCGCCGTCCGGACCGGCGAGGATGCCGACGACGCGGCCGTCCACCGGCCAGGTCCCGCCGATCTGCGACAGCGCCGGGCTCGGCTCGACGTCGGCGAGCGGCACCGTCGGCTCCGGCGCGGTCATGCCGAGCCCCTCGGCGACCCGGGAGCACAGCTCGGGGTCGATGTTGGCGAGGACCTGGAGGGTCCGCTCGCGGATCGCCTCCTCGTAGCACTTGCCCAGCTCGAAGGTGTACGCGCCGATGATGTGCTCGCGCTCCACCTGGCTCATGCTGAGCCAGAACCTTCGGGGCTGGCTGAAGTGGTCGGCGAACGACTCCGGCGCCTCGCGCACCTTCCGCCCCTCGGGGACGGTCACCGGCGTCTCGACGTAGGCGCTCATGTCCGCGCCCGCGGTGAACGGGCAGCCGCCGTCGAGGGAGTTGGGCTTGTAGGGCGCCACGCCCCGGTGCACGGCCGTCTGGTGCATGCCGTCACGGAGCATGTCGTTGACGGGCGCGTGCGGCCGGTTGATGGGCAGCTGCGGGAAGTTGGGGCCGCCGAGGCGGGTGATCTGGGTGTCGAGGTAGGAGAACAGCCGGCCCGCGAGCAGCGGGTCGTCGGTGACGTCGATGCCGGGCACGAGGTGGCCGACGTGGAAGGCGACCTGCTCGGTCTCGGCGAAGAAGTTGGACGGGTTGCGGTTGAGCGTCATCAGTCCGATCGGCTGCACCGGGGCGAGCTCCTCCGGCACGATGTTCGTCGGGTCCAGCAGGTCGATGCCCTCGAAGGTCTGGTCGGGGGTGTCGGGGAAGGTCTGGATGCCCAGTTCCCACTGCGGGTAGGCGCCCGCCTCGATGGCGTCGGCGAGGTCCCGGCGGTGGAAGTCGGGGTCGTTGCCGTTGATGAGCTGCGCCTCGTCCCACACCAGGGAGTGCACGCCCAGCTTGGGCTTCCAGTGGAACTTCACCAGCGTGGTCCCGCCCTCGGCGTTGACCAGGCGGAAGGTGTGGACTCCGAAGCCCTCCATCATCCGGTACGAGCGCGGGATGCCGCGGTCGCCCATGAAGAAGAGGGTGTGGTGGGTGGCCTCGGTGTGCAGCGAGACGAAGTCCCAGAAGGTGTCGTGGGCGCTCTGGGCCTGCGGGATCTCCCGGTCGGGGTGCGGCTTGGCGGCGTGCACGACGTCGGGGAACTTGATGGCGTCCTGGATGAAGAAGACCGGGATGTTGTTGCCGACCAGGTCGAAGACGCCCTCACTGGTGTAGAACTTCGTCGCGAAGCCGCGGGTGTCGCGCACGGTGTCCGCGGAGCCGCGCGAGCCGACGACCGTGGAGAAACGCACGAAGACCGGCGTCTCGACGTCCGGGGCGAGGAACCCGGCCTTGGTCACGGCTGACGCAGTGCCGTAGCTCTGGAAGACGCCGTGCGCGCCGGCGCCGCGGGCGTGGACCACGCGCTCCGGGATGCGCTCGTGGTCGAAGTGCATGATCTTCTCGCGCAGGTGGTGGTCCTGGAGCAGGACCGGGCCGCGCGGACCCGCCTTGAGCGAGTGGTCGGTGTCGTACAGCCGGGTGCCCTGGGCGTTCGTCAGGTGCGCGCCGGACTGGGCCATGCGCGCCTGGTCGGCCCCGGTGGGCTGGCCGGTGGGCGAGACGGTGGCCGGGGCACTCTGGTCCGGCTTGGGCGGCAGCGGCTCACGCGGCTCCGTCGGCTCCGCCACGGACGGCGGCTCGGGGGCGGGCCGGCCGGGGATGCCGTCGGCCGGGGCCGAACCGCCGCCCTGCAGGGTCTCGGACACCTTCTTGGCTACCCGACGCACGGGGTTGGCCTCGCTCATGTATGAACTCTCCTCCGCTTCGGACCGGCCACGACGGCGTGGCCGCACTTCAACTGCCGACTGCGGGTGATCCCGGGGACATACGACGCACAAGGGGCGTCCGGCCCCGCCAACGTCTCATGACCGGCTGCCCGGCGCAGGAGACGCCCTCCGACGGAGTGACCCCGGGTCTCCCCGCTCCGGGCCACGGCGTCCGGGCCTCCGCGCACTGCGCCTCCCGATGATCCGACCGCCACCGCCGCGTACCCCTCACATCGGATTCAAGGCACATCCATGTGCCGTCCCGCCGTCACGCCCGGCCCGGCCCCCTGTGCCTCCTGTGCGGCAATTCGTGTCCGAGGGCTTGCCCGCAACAAGCCTCACCACTTAAATCAACTCCTGAACTAAGCGACGGGGCCGCCCAGTTCGCCTGCTCGCACACCCTTTCGGCAACGAGCCCCGCACCCCCACCCGTCCCCACGCCAGAAAGCTGACGCATGAGACACACGGAGCACTCCGGCCTCCTCAGACGCGGAGCGCTGGGCACGGCGCTTCTCGCCCTGGCCGCGCTCGTCACCCTGCCCTCCGCGCAGTCCCCGGCCGCCGCGGCAGGCGCGCCACTCCCCCAGGCCCGTGCGGCCGCCGACTGCGGCACGGCGGACGCCGCCCGGGGCGGACCCGCGACGGCGTCCTCCACGGAACACGCGGGCACCCCCGCCTCCGCCGCCTTCGACGGCGACCCCGGCACCCGCTGGTCGAGCCAGTGGTCCGACCCGCAGTGGCTCCGGGTCGACCTCGGCTCGGTGCGCGAGCTGTGCGGGGTGGACCTCCACTGGGAGGCCGCCTACGGCAAGGACTTCCGGATCGAGGCCTCCCCCGACGGACGGAACTGGACCACGCTCAGGTCGGTGACCGGCGCGACCGGCGGCCGGGCGTCGTACGAGGTGAGCGGCGAGGGCCGGTACGTCCGCGTCCTCGGCACGGCCCGCGGCACCGGCTACGGCTACTCCCTGTGGGAGGTCGCGGTGCACACCACGACGGACGTCACGGGGCCGGTCCAGGGCGGCGGCGACCTGGGGCCGAACGTCATCGTGGTCGACCCCTCCACGCCCGGCCTCCAGCAGAAGTTCGACGAGGTCTTCGCACGGCAGGAGGAGAGCCAGTTCGGCACCGGGCGCTACCAGTTCCTGCTGAAGCCCGGCACGTACAACGGCCTGAACGCGCAACTCGGCTTCTACACCTCGGTCTCGGGCCTCGGCCTCAACCCCGACGACGTGCAGATCAACGGGGACATCACCGTCGACGCCGGCTGGTTCGACGGCAACGCCACGCAGAACTTCTGGCGTTCGGCGGAGAACCTCGCCCTCACCCCGGTCAACGGCACCGACCGGTGGGCCGTGGCGCAGGCCGCGCCGTTCCGCCGGATCCACGTCAAGGGCGGCCTCAATCTCGCTCCCAACGGCTACGGCTGGGCCTCCGGCGGCTACATCGCCGACTCGCGGATCGACGGCACCGTCGGACCGTACTCCCAGCAGCAGTGGTACACCCGGGACAGCTCCGTCGGGGGCTGGACCAACGGCGTCTGGAACATGACGTTCACGGGGGTCGAGGGCGCTCCGGCCACCGACTTCCCGAGCGGCCCGTACACGACGCTGGACACCACGCCGGTCTCCCGCGAGAAGCCGTTCCTGTACCTGGACGGCGACGCGTACAAGGTGTTCGTGCCCGCCAAGCGCACGAACGCGCGCGGGGTCTCCTGGCCGGCCAACACCGGCGGCAGCTCGCTGCCGCTCGACCGGTTCTACGTGGTCAAGCCGGGCGCGACGGCCGCGACGATCAACGCGGCGCTCGGCCAGGGCCTCAACCTGCTGTTCACGCCCGGGGTCTACCCGATCGACGAGACGATCCGGGTCGACCGCCCCGGCACGGTGGTGCTCGGGCTGGGCCTCGCGACGCTCGTCCCGCAGAACGGCGTCGACGCCCTGCACGTGGCGGACGTCGACGGGGTGCGGCTCGCAGGATTCCTGATCGACGCCGGTCCCGTCAGGTCGGACACCCTGCTGCGGATCGGCCCGCCCGGCTCGTCCGCCGACCACTCCGCCGACCCGACCACCATGCAGGACGTGTTCATCCGCATCGGCGGGGCGGGCCCCGGCCTGGCCACCGACTCCGTGGTGGTCAACAGTGACGACGTCCTGATCGACCACACCTGGATCTGGCGCGCCGACCACGGCGAAGGCGTCGGCTGGGAGACCAACCGCGCCGACCACGGGCTGCGGGTGAACGGCGACGACGTGCTCGCCACGGGCCTGTTCGTCGAGCACTTCAACAAGTACGACGTCGTCTGGAGCGGCGAGCGTGGCCGCACGATCTTCTTCCAGAACGAGAAGGCGTACGACGCCCCGAACGAGGCCGCCATCACCCATGACGGCATCGTCGGCTACGCGGCCTACAAGGTCGCCGACTCGGTGGAGCGGCACGAGGCGTGGGCGCTCGGCAGTTACTGCAACTACACGGCCGACGACTCCATCGTGCAGCACCACGGTTTCCAGGTGCCGGTGAAGCCCGGCATCAGGATGCGGCACCTGCAGGTGATCTCACTCGGCGGCAAGGGACAGTACCGCCACGTCGTCAACGACACCGGCGGCCCCACCTCCGGGACCGACACCGTCCCGTCCAAGGTCGTCCAGTTCCCCTGACAGGGGCGCCGCCCCGGGCCGGACTCAGAACAACCGCCCCTGCTGCCCGTCGGGGGCGGTGCGGCGCGGGGTGCGGCGCGGGACCGGGCGGCGTTCGGGGATCTCGTCACCGAACAGCGGCTCGGTCCCGTACTCGTCCGGCTCGGCGGGGACGACGGCCGGGCCGGTGCGCACGTGGAGGCACAGCGGGGCCTCACGGTCGAAGTCCCCCGGCGTCATGTCCGTCCAGTCGCGTTCCCGACGCTCACTCACCCGGCGCTCCGCTCCCCGTCCACGCGGCAAGGTTATCGGCCGCTTCGTGCCCGCTGGACGGGGTGCCGCACACGGTCACGACAGGATGAGACGTAGGTCACATCTGCCAGGCTGTCACACTCCCCGCGGCCGGTCCGTCAGTGCTACGACACCGCAACGGCGGAAGCAACGACGGACCCGAGGAGAGCACATGAACGCGCGCATCGACTTCTTCGCCAACCCCCTCGCCGGCAAGGTGCTGCGGCACATCAACTCGGCGGGGAAGGCGGTGACGGACTCCGGTCTGCCGCACGCGACCCAGGAGCTGGTGAAGATCCGCGCCAGCCAGATCAACGGCTGCGGCTTCTGCACCGACATGCACACCAAGGACGCCACCGCCGCGGGCGAGACCCAGCAGCGCCTCAACCTGGTCGCCGCCTGGCGCGAGGCCACGGTCTTCACCGACGCCGAGCGCGCCGCGCTCGAACTGGCCGAGGAGGGCACGCGGATCGCGGACGCCGCCGGCGGGGTGAGCGACGAGGTGTGGGCGCGCGCCGCCAAGCACTACGCCGAGGAGCAGCTCGCCGCGCTGATCTCCCTGATCGCGATCATCAACGCCTACAACCGCATCAACGTCATCAACCAGCAGCCCGCCGGCGACTACCAGCCCGGCCAGTTCGGCTGACCCCGCCCCGGGCGGCCCGCGCGCTGCACCTGCCCGAGGGCGGTGCGCAGGGCCGCCGGGGTCGCGGCGGCCCAGGCCTGCGGCGAGCAGGAGTGCGGGTACGGCACCGGGGACGGGTGGTCCGCGCGGTCGTACCCGGCGAGCACCTCGGGCAGCCGGTAGCCGCAGCGGGCCGCGGCCTCGGCGAGTCCGCCGGCGAGGGTGCGCACCTCGTCACCGAGGCCGTACCGCGCGAGGCCCAGCGCGATCAGGGCGTTGTCGTGGGGCCAGGCGCTGCCCCGGTGGTAGGACAGCGGGTGGTAGGGCGGCTGTCCGCTCGCGAGGGTCCGTACGGCCCAGCCGGAGAAGAAGTCCGGCCGCAGCAGCCTTCGTCCGACGGTCCGGGCCCGCTCGTCGTCGAGGATGCCGGACCACAGCAGGTGCCCGGCGTCGGAGCCGAGCGCGTCGGCCTGCCGGCCGGCGCCGTCCAGGGCGAGGGCGGGGAACTCGGGGCCGGGCATCCAGAAGTCCCGCAGGAAGCGGTCGCGCAGTCCGGCCGCGAGGTCGTCGAGCCGCCGGGCGTAGGGCTCGTCGTCCCAGACCTCCCGTGCCAGGCGGGCGGTGCGCAGCAGGGCGTCGTAGGCGTAGCCCTGGACCTCCGACACGGCGACGGGGCCCTCGGCGGGGGCGCCGTCGGCGGAGCAGATGGAGCCCGGGGAGTCCTTCCAGTTCTGGTTGGCCAGGCCGCCCGGGTCCGGCATGTAGACCAGGTAGCCGTGCTTCTGGAGTCCGCCGTCGGTGAGCATCCAGTCGACGGCCCGGCGGGCGTGCTCCTCCAGGCGCACGGCGGTCACGCGGTCGCCGGTGGTCTCGTGGTGGGCGTGCAGCAGCACCAGGAACAGCGGGGTGGCGTCGACGGTGCCGTAGTAGCGGCCGTAGGGGACCTGCCGGAAGTGGGCGAGTTCGCCGTGCCGGATCTCGTGCACGATGCGGCCGGGCTGCTCGCCGCTGAACGTGTCGTGGCGCCGCCCCTGGGTGGCGGCGAGCGCGCCGAGGGTGGCGGCGGCCGCCTCCGGCCGGTACGGCAGCAGGAAGTACGAGGTGAGGAGGGCGTCGCGGCCGAAGAGGGTGAGGAACCAGGGAACGCCGGCCGCGGGGACGGCCAGGTCCTCGCCGTCCACGCCGGTGGCGTGGATCGTCAGCAGGTCGAGGTCGGCCATGCCCTGCTCGAACGCCCGGTCCAGGTCGTCGGTACCGGGCGCCGGGGCCCGGCCGGTGTCCGGTGCCGTGCGGGGGACGGGCGGGGCCGGCGTGTGCGGGCGGGCGCGCGCGGTCAGCCGCAGTACGGCCTGGCCGTGCGGCGCCAGGGCGAGCCGCCAGCGCAGGGTGCGGGCTGTGCCGCCGTCCGGTGTCTCCCGCACGGCGTCGGGTGCGGGCCGGCACTCCACGTCGGTCCGCGCGTGCCACTCGTCCCTGCGGTAGCCGAACCGCACGCCGTCGGGCGTGGGTTCGGCGGTGTGCTCCGCCCCCGGCCTGGCGTACGTCCGCCGGTCGGCGCGGAGTTCGAAGAGGTCGGCGAAGTCGGCGTCGACGGTGAGCTCCAGCTCGGCGGTCACCCGCTCGGGAAGGTTGTTGACCAGGCGCAGGTCCTCGGTGAGCGTTCCGGCCGTCACCGTCTGGCCTCGGAACACCGTGTAGGCGGCGGGTGCCTCGCGGGTGGTGCGGGGGGTCAGCACGCAGCCTGCCGTGGAGCCGGTCTCCTCGCGGGCGGGCCTCAGCGTGACCGGCGCTTCCCCGTCGACGCGCAGCCGCCAGCGGCTGAGGTGGCGGGCGTCGTGGGTGAACAGTCCGTCCGGCGCGGTGCCGCCCGCGCCGTCGATGTCGCCGTGCGGGCCGAGCCGGGCGAACGTGCCGTCGCGTACGAGCTGCACGGTCCCGGTGGTCTCGGTCATCGGGTCGGCTCCTTCTCGTCGGTGTGCAGCAGGTCGAGAGCGAGGGCGGCCGTCCAGGAGAACTGCCGGGCACCGCGGCCCTCGCCGGTCAGCGGGTCCACGTACTCGGCGAAGCCGGTGCGTCCGGCCTCCGTGACCAGAGCCTCGCGCAGGGTCCGGGCGCGCGCATGCCGGCCGTGGGTGCGCAGCCCCCGTTCGACGAGCCACGCGGTGTTGAACCAGGCGGGGCCGCGCCAGTACCGGTGGGGGTCGAAGTCCGCTCCGGTCAGGTCGTGGCTGGGGACGAGCCCGGTGCCGGGCGCCCGGAAGTGCGGGCCGTCCAGGGTGCGGGTGAGGGCGTGCACGACGTCCTCGGGCAGGCCGGGGACGACGAGCGGCAGCAGTCCGGCGACGCCCCGCCGGCCGACGAGGGTGCCGTCGGTGAGGTCACGGGCGCGGAAGACGCCGGCGGTGTCGTCCCACAGGCGGTCCACGAGCCGGCGGGTCAGCTCGGCGGCGCGTGCCGTGTGGCGGGCCCCGTCCCGGCCGAGGTGGCCCGCCATGCGGGCGAGGGCGAGTTCGCCGGTGATCAGCAGGGCGTTGAAGGCGGGGTCCTCCAGGGCGAACCGGTGCGTCGTGGCCCGGTCGTCGTAGCCGGCCGCGCGGTAGGTGGTCACCAGGCGGACGTAGCGGCCGTAGTCGAGGTCGGTGGGGCGGTCGGCGGGGTCGCCGTGGTCGAGGTCGGCGCGGCGGAAGGTGCCGGTGTCGGGTTCGACGCGGGCCAGGGCGCGGTCCCAGGCGGGACTGTTGTCCATGCCGGGTTCCCAGGGGTGGACGACCGCGGCCAGTCCCCCGCCGCCGAGGTCACGGCGGGTCAGGAGGTAGTCGTGCCAGGCGGTGAGCCGCGGCAGGACCCGCTCCAGGAAGCCTCGCCGGGCGGACTCGGCGGGGTCCGCGCGGTGCACCAGCCAGGCCGCCAGCGCGTGCACCGGGGGCTGCACGATGCCCGAGGTCTCGGGTGAGGCGGGGGCGCCCGCCGCGCGGCCCGCGCGGGAGGACTGCCAGAAGTCGGGGCTCGGGAAATAGGCGCCGTACGGCACCTCGGGGTTGAAGACGATGTGCGGGAGGCGTCCGTCGGCCCACTGCCCGGCGAGCAGGGATTCGAGTTCCTGCTGGGCGCGGCGCACGGAGAGGTGGCGCAGCCCGATCGCGACGAACGCCGAGTCCCAGCTCCACTGGTGGGGGTAGAGCGTGCGGGAGGGGACGGTGGAGGTGCCGGTCCAGTTGCCGAGGAGGACCCGCGCCGCACCGCGCCGCAGTGTCAGGTGGTCTGCGGGCGCGGTGGGCGCGGGCCGGTCGTGGGGGGCCAGCCGGTCGAGGAGGGTCTTCACGCGCCGGACCTCTTCAGGAAGGCGGGGACGGAGCGGACGGCGTCCACGGGGTCGCCGGTGAGCCGGCATTCCAGGGCGAGGTGGCCGTCGTAGCCGATGGTGTGCAGGGCGGCCAGCCAGGCGCGCCAGTCGAGGTGTCCGGCGCCGGGCTGGAAACGGTTGGAGTCGGAGACCTGGGCGTGGCCGATGAGGTCGGCGTGGGCGAGGATCGCGGCGGCGGGGTCGGACTCCTCGATGTTCATGTGGTAGCTGTCGATGCCGATCCGGAGCGAGTCGAGGCCGGTGGCGCGGATCAGGTCGGCGGCCTGGTCGAGGCGGTTGACCATGTGGTCCTCGTAGCGGTTGAGCGGTTCGAGGAAGAGGGTGACGCCCTCCTTCCGCGCGTGCTCGCCGAGTTCGGTGAGTCCGGCCAGCAGGACCTCCCGGTCCTCGGCCTCACCGCGCGGGGGTTCGAAGGGCGGCAGGCGGCGGGAGAACATGCCGTACGACGCCGGGGTCTGCGCGCCGGTGCCGCCGATCTCGGCGATGACGGTGAGCTGGGACTTCATCTGGGCGACGGCGTCGCGGCGCAGGTCGTCGTCGAACGCTCCGAGGAAGTGGAGCATGTCGACGCACACGGTCGGCATGACGACGCCGTCCTTGCGGGCCTGCTTGAGCTCGTCGAGGCGGGAGGCGAAGTGCCGGTCGCCCTTGCCGCGCAGCTCGATGGCGTCGTAGCCGGCCTGCTGCGCGAACTCCCATTTGGCCTGGAGGGTGTCTCCGGGCAGGAGTTGCTCCTGTACGGCGGTCTTGAGCATGAGGGGGGCCTTTCGCGCTCTCAGAATTCCAGGACGACCTGAAGGGCCTCGGCGGGCCGCTCGTCCAGCAGGACGTAGGCGTCCGCCGCGTCGGCGGCCGGGACGACATGGCTGACCAGCGAGGTGACGTCGACCTGGCACTCGGCGACCAGCCGCAGGAAGGTCCGCTGCAGGCGGTCGACGCTCCAACGGCCGGACAGCTGCGGCGGCACCCCGCCGATCTGGGAGCAGACGAGCTGCACGCGGTTGTGGTGGAACTCGTCGCCGAGGCGCAGTCCGATCCCGTCGCCCTGGTAGAAGCCGGAGGCGACGACGCGCCCGCCGACGGCGACCGAGCGCAGGGCCTCGTGCAGGGCGGGGTAGGCGCCGCTGATCTCGATGGCCAGGTCGGCGCCGAGTCCGCCGGTGGCCTCGCGGACGCGTTCGGCGACCTGGTCCGTGCGGGCGTTGAGCGTGGTGTGGGCGCCGTAGCGGCGGGCGGTCTCCAGGCGGCCGTCGAGGGCGTCGACGGCGGTGACGCGGGCGCCGCTGAGCTGGGCGAGGCGCGTGGTGAGCAGGCCGATCACGCCCTGCCCGAACACGGCCACGTCCTCGCCGAGGTGGATGTCGCCGGCCAGGACGGCGTTGTGGGCGATCGCACCGACCCGGGCGAAGGCGCCGGCCAGCGGGTCGAGTCCGGCCGGGAGGGTGTGGCCGATGAGGCGTTCGGCGGGGACGACGCCCTCGCTGCGGTGGCCCCAGATGCCCCACACGAGGTCGCCGGGGGCGGGCAGTCCTGGGGTGCCGTCCAGTTCCGGGGAGACCTCGACGACCTCGCCGACCTCGGAGTAGCCCCAGCCGGCCACGGGGTACTCGATGCCGGCGGCGCCGTCGCGGAAGAGCCGGGCCTCAGGGTCCCAGGTGCGGGTCAGATACGGGTTGGTGCCGCGGTACGCGGTGAGTTCGGTGCCGGCCGAGATGCCGGAGTACCGGGTGCGGACCCGCAGGTGGCCCGGCGGCAGAGCGGCTCTTTCCTGCTCGGCGATCTCCACGTGACGGGGGCCGGTGAACTGGACGACGCGTTCCACGGATGGCTCTCCGGAGGGTGCGGTGGGTGGGTTGCGTCGACGATATCCCGAACTTATGTCTTGTCAACCAGCAAAAGTGATGCTGTGATGCGCTCTCAGTAGACGTAAGTCGGAGCGAGGACGTGCAATGCGCTTGAGGACCCTGCGGTCGCGGATGACCGCGGCCGGCGTCGCGGCAGCCTTGGGAAGCGGGCTGCTGGCGGGCTGTTCCACCGGCGGCACCGGGCCCGGCGCCCCGGACCGCGAGATCAAGGTCTGGTCCCTGGAGAACCTCCCGGACCGCGCCGCGACGACCCGGAAGATCGTCGCCGGGTTCGAGAAGGAGTCGGGGATCGACGTCGACCTGGTCACCGTCGACGAGGGACAGCTGCCGCAGCTGATCATGTCGGCCGCGGCGGCGGGCGAACTGCCCGACGTCATCGGCGCCGTGCCGATGGGCCAGGTCTGGCAGATGTACAGCAACGGCCTGCTGAACACCGACATCCCCCAGCAGGTCATCGACGGGCAGGGGCGCGACACCTTCAACGCCAACGCCCTGGACCTCACCTCGGACGGCGCGACCAGCCTCAGCGTCCCCTCGGACTCCTGGCTGCAGTTGCTGGTCCACCGTCAGGACCAGTTCGACGAGAAGGGACTGCCCGCGCCCGACACCTACGAGCGTGCCCTGACCGCCGCCGAGGCGCTCACCACCAAGGGGCACGACGGCGTCTCGGCGGCCACCGACCCGGGCGACGTCTTCACCTCGCAGAGCTTCGAGAGCATCGCGCTCGCCAACGACTGCCAACTCGTCGACGACCGGCACGACGTGGACCTCGACTCGCCGCAGTGCGAGACCGCGTTCCGCACCTACGACAAGCTGGCCCGCGAGTACGGCGCCCCCGGCACCCAGACCGTGGACTCCACCCGGGCCACCTACTTCGCCGGGCGGTCCTCGATGATCGTCTGGTCCTCGTTCCTGCTCGACGAGCTGGCGGGGCTGCGCAAGGACGCGTTGCCCAGCTGCCCCGAGTGCCGGGACGACCCCGGCTACCTGGCGGACCACAGCGGCATCGTGACCGCCATGCGGGGCCCGGACGCCGCGGAGCCCGCGCAGTTCGGCGAGATCACCTCGTGGGTGACGACGAAGACCGCCGAGACGGCCGCCTCCCGCGAGTTCATCCAGTACATGACCAGCGACGGCTACGAGGCGTGGTTCGGCATGGCCCCCGAGGGCAAGATCCCGGTCCGGCGCGGCACGGCGGCCGACCCCGACCGCTATCTCGACGCCTGGCGCAACAGCGAGATCGGGGTGGACACCAGGAAGCCCTTCGACGAGGTCTACCCGCCGGCCCTGCTCGACCGGCTGGCGGAGGGCATCACGAATCTGCGCCGCTGGGGCATCACCCAGGGCGACGGCGCCCTGGTCGGCGCGACCAACGGCGAACTGCCCGTGCCCAAGGCCGTGGGCGCGATGACCAGCGGCCAGTCCTCGCCCGAGGAGACGGCGCGCGAGGCCGACGAAGAGATCTCCGACCTGCAGAAGTCCCTCCAGTAGCAGCCGCCCGCCCGCACGTCACAAAGGTCCTTCCATGACAACTGCCCCCACCGGCGCGCCGAAGCGCCGGATCCCGACCCCCCGGCCCACGGGCGGCCCCGTCACGCCGGGCCGCCGCCCGAGGACGGCGCGCAGCCGCGCCAACCGCGCGGGCCTGGCCTTCGTCACGCCCACCTTCCTGGTCGTCCTGGTGGTGGTCGTGCTGCCCATCGCCTGGACGGTGCTGCTGGCGTTCCAGGACGCCAAGCTCGTCGACATCCAGGGCATGGGCCTGTTCGGCAACTGGTCGCTGGACAACTTCGGCGACGTGTTCGCCTCGGCCGGCTTCTGGTCGAGCCTGAAAACCACCCTGATCTACACCGCGGGCAGCACCGCAGGCTCCGTCCTGCTCGGTCTTGTCGCCGCGCTCGCGCTGCGCAAGCCGTTCCGCGGGCGCGGGCTGCTGCGGGCGGCGATGCTGCTGCCGTACGTGGCGCCCGTGGTGGCCGTCGCGTTCGTGTGGGAGGTCGCGCTCAGCCCGCAGTACGGCATCGTCAACGACTGGGGCCGCCGCCTGTTCGGCTGGGACGACCCCATCGCCTTCCTCTCCACCCGCGCCTACGAAGTGAACCTCCTCGGGGCGCACTTCGACATCCCGCTCGCGCTGCTCACCGTGATCGCGTTCGAGTGCTGGCGGTACTTCCCCTTCGCGTTCCTGTTCATCCTCGCCCGGCTGCAGGCCGTGCCCGACGTGCTGGAGGAGGCCGCGACCGTCGACGGGGCGACCCCGCTCCAGCGGTTCCGGCACATCCTGCTCCCCCAGCTGATGCCGGTCATCGCGCTGCTGTGCGTGCTGCGGTTCATCATGACCTTCAACAAGTTCGACGACGTCTACCTGCTGACCGGCGGCGGCGCGGGCACCGACGTCGCGGCCGTACGGGTCTACGACTTCCTCACCGCCCGCTACGACGTGGGCGCCGCCGCGGCCCAGGCGCTCGTGCTGGCCGCCTCGCTGATGATCCTGCTGGGCTTCTACTTCAAGTTCTTCGGCAACAAGGTCCAGGAGGAAGCGTGACCGGCAAGACCGCCCTGACCCGGGCCCGGGTCGAGGACCGCGTCCTCGGCGTCCTGAAGTGGCTGGTGATCGCGTTCCTCGCGGTGATCACCCTGCTGCCCTTCTACTACATGCTCCTGCTGTCCCTGAAGCCCATCGACGCGCTGCTGCTCGACCCGGGGTCCCTGTGGCTGTCGGCGAAGGACTTCACGGTCGCCACCTACCAGGACGTCATGCGGTCCACCGACGCCGGCGGGCAGGGCTTCGTACGGTTCCTGCTCAACTCGGCGCTGGTGTCGCTGGGTACGGTGCTGCTGACCCTGGCCGCCGCGGTGCCCGGCGCGTACGCGGTGAGCCGGCTGAGGTTCTTCGGGCACCGGCAGGTCAGCGCCCTGTTCCTGGCCGTCTACCTGTTCCCGGCGACGCTGCTCGCGGTCCCGCTGTTCGTGATCTTCGCCAGGATGGGACTGTCCTCCAGCCTGGTGGGCCTCGCCATCGTCTACGTCGCCCAGACCGTGCCCGTGTCGGTCTACATGCTGAAGAACTACCTCGTCACCATCCCGTACTCCATCGAGGAGGCGGCGGCCCTGGACGGGTGCAGCAGGCTGCAGACCGTGCGCAAGGTGATCCTGCCGCTGGCCCTGCCCTCGCTGATGGCGACCGGCCTGTACGTCTTCATGATCGCCTGGAACGAGTTCCTCTTCGCCCTGCTGTTCCTGGCCGCCGATCCCGACAAGTGGACGGTGTCGCTCGGCCTGGCGCAGCTCTCCAACGGCATCGAGGTGCCCAAGACCGTTCTGATGGCCGGATCGGTGGTACTGACGATCCCCGTGGTATTCCTGTTCTTCGCCGCCGAACGGCTGCTCACCGAAGGCCTGACCAGCGGCGCCGACAAGAGCTGACGCCATGGGGGAACGTGTGACGACGCCGCAGCCGGTCAGCGCGGGCGGACTGCTGGACCTGATCCGCGGTGGCCGCGCCAACACCCGCGCCGCCCTGCAACGCGCCACCGGGCTGTCCCGCTCCACCGTGGGACACCGCCTGGACCTGCTGAACCGGGCCGGCTGGCTGCGGCACACCACGGGCGCCTCCACCGGGGGCCGCCCCTCGGAGCGGATCGTCTTCGACCCGGCGCACGCCTCGGTCCTCGCCGTCGACCTGGAGACCCGGCACGCCCGGGCGGCGGTCCTGGACCTGGCGGGCACGATCCTCGCCGAGCACACCGGCCCGCTCGACATCACCGAGGGGCCCGACCACGTCCTGGACCACGTGTCCCGCTGGTTCCCCGAACTGATCGCCGCGGCGGGCACCGAGGCGTCCCGGATCTGCGGGATCGGCCTGTCGGTGCCCGGCCCGGTCGACTGGGAGATCGGGCAGGTGATCGAGCCGCCCATCATGCCCGGCTGGGACCGCCATCCCATCCGCGAGCGCCTGCAGGAGGCGTACGCCCGTCACGTGGGCGGGAGTCTGGAGGGCGGGCCGGTGCCGGTCCTGGTCGACAACGACGCCAACTTGATGGCGGTGGCCGAGCAGCAGGCCAACCACCGGGACTGCGGCGCGTTCGTGCTGGTGAAGGTCTCCACCGGCATCGGCGCCGGAGTGGTGGTCGACGGCAGCGTCTACCGGGGCATCGACGGCGGCGCCGGCGACATCGGGCACATCCGGGTGCACGACCGGGCCGACGCGCTGTGCATGTGCGGCTCCTACGGCTGTCTGGCCGCCGTCGCCAGCGGCCGGGCCCTGGCCAGGGAACTGTCCGGGGCCGACGCCACGGCCGCCTCCGGCTCGGACGTCAAGCGGCTGCTCGCCGAGGGCGACCCCGACGCCATCCGCCTCGCCCGGGAGGCGGGCCGCCGGGTCGGCGAGGTCCTCGTCACCGTCGTCACCCTCCTCAACCCCGGTGTGCTGATGCTGGCCGGGGACCTGTCCGGAGTGCCGTTCATGACCGGTGTGCGCGAACTGCTCTACCAGCGCGCCATGCCCCGCACCACCGCCAACCTGCAGATCGTCACCTCACGCCTCGGCGACCACGCCGGCCTCATCGGGGCCGCGAGCACGGTCGTCGAGCACCTCTACTCCCCCGCGCGTGCGGACGCCCGCCTCGCCGGCATCCTCGCCACCGCGCAGTCAGGAACACCGTGAGCACCTCCCCCTGGACCCACCGGCCCGTCGAGGTCGGACTGGTCGGCGCCGGCCCCTGGGCCCGCGCCATGCACGCCCGGATCCTCGCGGCCGGGCCGGAGACGCGGCTCGCCGCCGTCTGGGCCCGCCGCGCCGAGGCGGCACGCGAGACGGCGGCCCCCTACGGCGCGCACGTGGCGGGCGGTTTCGAGGAGCTGCTCGACCGGTGCGAGGCCGTGGCCTTCGCCGTGCCGCCCGCCGTCCAGGCGGAGCTGGCGCCCCTGGCCGCCCGGCGGGGCAAGGCGGTGCTGCTGGAGAAACCGCTCGGCCCGGACCTGGCGGCGGCCCGGCGCGTGGCGGACGCGGTGGGCGAGGCGGGGGTCGTCTCCCAGCTCGTCCTGACCAAGCGCTACCACCCCGCGACCCGGGCGTTCCTCGCCGCCGCGCGGGAGCTGAAGGTGTCCGGCGCCCGCTCCTGCTATCTGCACGGGGCGTTCCTCGGCGGCGACTTCGCGACCGGCTGGCGGCTGGAACAGGGAGCGCTGCTCGACCTGGGGCCGCATCTGCTGGACCTCCTGGACGCGGCGGTGGGCCCCATCGCCGCGATCCGCGCCACGGGCGACCCCCGCACCTGGATCGAGCTGACCTGCGAGCACGCCGACGGCGCGGTCAGCCAGGCGTCGTTGTCCGGCGCGGTGGACGTACCCCGGGCGATCACCCGTGTCGAGCTCTTCGGCGCCGGGGCGCCCCTGGTGTACGACACCGCGGGGATCGACCACGAGGAGTGCTGGCCGGTGCTGCGCAGGGAGTTCGCGACCGCGGTGCGCACCGGCGTGGGGTCGGCGCCCGACGCGGGACGGGGACTGTACCTCCAGGAGCTGATCGAGCGCGTGGTGACCGGCCCGTGACGGCGAAGGCCGCCCGGGCATGACAACGGGGGCGGGGCCCCCGGGGGGGGGGGCCCCCCGGGGGGCCGGGCCGGGGGCCCGGGGGGGGGGGGGCCCCGCCCGCCGGGGGGCGGGCGCGGGGGGGGGGGGGGGGGGGGGGGGGGTGCGACGCCCCCCCCCCCCCCCCCCCCCCCCCCCCCCCCCCCCCCCCCCCCCCCCCCCCGCCGCCCCCCCCCCCCCCCCCCCCCCCCCCCCCCCCCCCCCCCCCCCCCCCGTGTTCCGCTGCCGCGGACGCCTGTCAGGTCAGGACGCCGCGCGCTTCGGCAGGCGCCAGTTGGGGCGCGGGAAGTGGCAGGTGTAGCCCTCCGGGTAGCGCTGCAGGTAGTCCTGGTGCTCCGGCTCGGCCTCCCAGAAGGGACCGGCCGGGACGACCTCGGTCACCACCTTGCCCGGCCACAGTCCGGACGCCTCGACGTCGGCGATCGTGTCCTCGGCGACGCGCTTCTGCTCGTCGTCGAAGTAGAAGATCGCCGAGCGGTAGCTCATGCCGATGTCGTTGCCCTGCCGGTTCTTCGTGGTCGGGTCGTGGATCTGGAAGAAGTACTCCAGGATCGCCCGGTAGTCGGTCTCGGCGGGGTCGTAGGTGATCTCGATCGACTCCGCGTGGGTGCCGTGGTCGCGGTAGGTCGCGTTGGGCACGTCACCGCCGCTGTACCCCACCCGGGTGCTGAGCACGCCCGGCAGCGTGCGGATCAGCTCCTGCATGCCCCAGAAGCAGCCGCCCGCGAGCAGCGCCCTCTCCTCGGTCCTTGTCATCGTGTGTCGCCCTTCTCCCAGGTGTGCTGCGGCGTTCCTCAGTGAGAACCGCGCCGGGACCTGCATTGTTCCGGTCGCGCCGCCTCCGCCGGACACCGGGGCGCGCCGTCCGCCCGCGGGGCGCCGTACGGCGTCACCGGCGTCCGTCCCGGGCGCATTCCAGGTCCTCGGGATCGACGGCGTCGGCCATGGCCCGCATGCCCTCGTCGGTGAAGTGCAGGTGGTCGCCATTGTCGTAGGCGGGCAGGATGCGCTCGGGGTCGCCGGGGTCGCGCACCGCGCGGTCGAAGTCGGCCACGGCGTCGAAAGCGCCGCCGGCGCGGATGAACGCGTTGACGTCCTGGCGGACCGCCTCGGCCTTCGCGTTCCACTCCGGCCGGCCCTTGTAGGGGGCGATCGTGACGCCGACGACGCAGTGGCCGGCCGCGTGGACGCGGTCGACGATCTCCTGGTAGCCGTCGATCAGGTCCGCGGCCGTGACACCCGTGGGGGCCTTGATGTCGTTCACCCCCTCGAACACCAGCACCGTGCGCACGCCGGGGTGGGACAGGACGTCACGGTCGAGGCGGTTGAGGGCGCTCGGCGCGCCGCCGTCGGCGAGCACCTTGTTGGCGGAGATGCCGGCGTTGGCCACGCCCCGGACCGTGGTGCGGGGCGACCGCCGCAGTCGGTCGGCGAGTTGGTCGGGCCAGCGGCGGTTGAGGTCGGTGGTGGACGCCCAGCCGTCGGTGATGGAGTCGCCCAGGGCGACCACCGCTCCGGTGCGGGCGGAGGTGCGGACGGTGACGGCGTCCAGGTAGAACGACGAGGCGGTCGTCGTGGTCCACGCGTCGCCGCTCTCGTCCGCGGTGTGGTCGCCCTGGGTGAGGTACGAGGTCTGCATGGCGAGGCGGTGTCCGGTGGCGGGACCCGCCGCGTCAGGGCTGTGCAGGCTGACGACCAGGTCGGTGCGGCCGCGGACCCGGCCGGGCAGCGGGTCGCTCAGGACCACCTCACCGGGCGGGATCGTCACGGTGGGCCGGCCGTCGAAGGTGAGCCGGCGGTTGCTGCCGGGGACCAGCTCGGCGCCCTGCCGCCGGACTCCGGCATACACGCTGTCGAAGGTCAGCGGCCGGTCACCGAAGGCGTTGGTCAGCCGTAACCGCGCCCGGTCGCCGCCCACGCTGGTGTGCACCACGAGCCGGTAGGCGCGGTCGGGCACGCCCGTGCCCAGCCGGAAGGCGCTCGCGGTCCAGGTGACCACGTCGTGCCGGGGTTCCGCCGCGCGGGCCTGCGAGGGGACGGGGCCCAGGAGCGCGGCGATCAGGGCCAGGACGGACAGTCCGCGCAGGCGGATCCCCGCCGGGCGGAGTCTTCGGGGGGTGTGCGTCGTGGTGAGCAGTTCCGCCTCCCAGAACTCGACGGCACCCTTCTCGCCGACGGGGAGATCCTCGCGAGTCGGCGTGCGCGATCCGGTGTCCTCGTTACCCGTGACGAGAGTAGCGCCGGGCGTCCGGCCGGGCACTCCCTGCCGGACGCCTTCATCCGCCGTTCATCTCCGGGGACTTGGCGGGCCGGGGGCGTCAGCGGCCCACGAAGGACTGAATGGCGGTGGCGGCGGCCCCGCGGGCCCACTCCTCGAACGGCAGCGGGCGGGTGCGGACCTCGCAGCGGGCGGCGGAGCCGAAGGCGGCGGCGGCGAAGGTGTCGCGGATCTGCCCGGCGTACAGGTCGTACGCGGCCAGTCCCTCGCCGGAGATGATCACGCGCTGGGGGCCGAGCAGGTTGGCCACGGTGGCGATCCCGCGGCCGATGGCCTCCCCGGCCCGCGCGTAGACGGCGCGGGCGCCCTCGTCGCCCCGGTGGGCCAGGGCGACGGCCTCCGCGCTGCCGGCGACGTCGGACCCGGTGACCTCGCGGACCCGGGCGAGGATCGCCGCGTCGGACGCGACGGCCTCCAGGCATCCGCGGTTGCCGCAGTGGCAGGGCGGGCCGTCGGGGTCGACGGGGACGTGTCCGATCTCCCCCGCGACGCCGTGGGCGCCGGAGACGACCCGGCCGTGCACGACGAGGCCACAGCCGATGCCGGCGCCCACGGTGACGACGGCGAAGTCGGAGAGGCCCACGCCGTCGCCGAACCACTGCTCGGCCACCGTCAGAGCGCGGACGTCGTTGTCGACGGTGACCGGGAGCCCGCTCGCCGCCCCGGCCGGCCCGGCGAGCGGCACGTCGTGCCAGTCCAGGAAGGGCGAGTAGCGCACCGTGCCCTCGGCGCGGTCCACATCTCCGGCGAGGGCGATGCCGAGGCCCAGGACGGGCACGCCGAACCCGTCGGCCTCGGTGCGCAGCTCGTCCACCAGGTCCACCGCGACCGCCAGGACGTCCCGCGGGGCGCGGCCGGCCAGGGGGACACGCCGGGCGACGAGACTGCGGCAGCACAGGTCGGTGAGCACACCGATGATCTCGTCGCCGGTCACCTTCAGCCCGGTGAACAGGGCGCGTCCGCCGTCGACCCGGACCGGGTTCGCCGGGCGGCCGAGGGCCGGGCGGGCCTCCGCGCCGGCGTCCTCCACCAGGTAGCCCGCCTCGATCAGGGGCCGTACCGCCTTGGTGACCGCGGCCGGGGACAGGCCGGCCCGGCGGGCCAGGTCGAGCCGGGTGAGGGGGCCGTGCGCCAGGACGGTCGTGAAGACCTGGGAGGCCGCCGGGGTGTGCGCCGGGAACGTCTCGGCGGGGAAGGTCGGCTGCATGGCCGGGAACCTAGCGGTCCTTAATTTCTGCTGTCAATGAAAGTGGCCTTCTTTCTTTCGAAGGAAAAAGAGCGCGCGGAATCGCCTTGCAAACACAAGAGAGGGTCCGGCCTTGACACATGATCGAAGGCCACGCTTGGGTTTGCGGTGCAACCCCCGACGCCGATCGTGAGGCCACATGCCGCTCATCACCCGCTCCCCCGACACCGGGGTCTGGCTGCTGACCACCCCGCACACGTCGTACGCCCTGCGGATCGACGAGACCGGTGCGCCCTGGCACGTGGCGTGGGGGCCACGGCTCACCCCCGAGGAGGCGGACGCGCTCGCGGTGCCCGCCGGGGAACCGGCGAACAGCTTCGAGGGCCGGCCGCCCGTGGGCGAGGAACTGCCGGTGGACGGCGGCACCCGCTACGGACCGCCCTCGCTCCAGGTGCGGCACGCCGACGGCTCCCGCGCCTTCGAGTGGCAGGCCACCGGGCACCGGGTGGACGAGCCCGCCCCCGGCTGCGCCGAGCTGGTCCTGGAGTTCCGCGACCGGGTGTTCCCCCTGTCGGTCGCCCTGCACTACCGGGTCCGCGCCGGCACCGACGTGATCGAGCGCTGGACCGTGCTGCGCAACGACGGGGACCGGAGCGCGCAGCTGCTGCGCGCCGACTCCGCGGCGTGGACCCTGCCGCCGCTGCCCGACTACCGGCTGAGCCATGTCACCGGGCAGTGGTCGGCGGAGAGCCAGCTGCGCCGCGAGCCCCTGCCCCACGGGGAGACGGTGCTGACCAGCCGGCGCGGCATCACCAGCCACCACGCCAACCCCTGGACCATGCTCGACGACGGCACCGCCACCGAGGAGAGCGGCCGGGTCTGGAGCACCGCCCTGGCGTGGAGCGGCAGCTGGCGGATCACCGTGCAGCGGACGCCCGACGGCCGGGCGGGTCTGACCGGGGGCGTGGGCCACGAGGGGACCCGCGTGCCGCTCGGCCCGGGCGAGGAGTTCCGCACACCGGTGCTGGCGGGCCTGTTCACCGACGGCGGTTTCGGCGCGGCGAGCCGGGCCTGGCACGGTTACGTCCGCGGCCATGTGCTGCGGCACGCCGGGGAGACGGCACCGGTGCTCTACAACTCCTGGGAGGCGACCGGCTTCGACGTCGACGAGGCGAGCCAGCTGGCACTGGCCGAGCGGGCCGCCCGGCTGGGCGTCGAGCTGTACGTGGTGGACGACGGCTGGTTCGGCGCCCGCCGCAGCGACCGGGCGGGCCTCGGCGACTGGACCCCGGCACCCGACCGGTTCCCCGGGGGACTCGGCCCGCTGTCGGACGCCGTGCACCGGCTGGGCATGCGGTTCGGCGTCTGGGTGGAGCCGGAGATGGTCAACCCGGACAGCGACCTGTACCGGGCGCACCCCGACTGGGTGCTGCACCTGCCGGGCCGCCCGCGCACCGAGATGCGCAACCAGCTGGTGCTGAACTTCGCCCGGCCGGACGTGGCCGACTGGGCCTTCGACTGGCTCACCCGGCTGGTCGCCGAGCACCGCGTGGACTTCCTCAAGTGGGACATGAACCGCGCGTTCGGCGAGTCCGGCTGGTCCGGCCCGGACGACGGTGACGACCGGCTGTGGACGCGGTACGTGCGGAACCTCTACGGCGTGCTCGACCGGCTCCGGCAGGCGCACCCGGACCTGCGGATCGAGACGTGCAGCGGGGGCGGCGGCCGGGTCGACCTGGGCATCCTCGCCCGTACCGACCAGGCGTGGACGTCCGACAACACCGACGCCGTGGACCGGCTGGCGATCCAGCGGGGGTTCAGCCAGATCTACCCGGCGCGGGTGATGTCCGCCTGGGTGACCGACGTGCCCAACCAGCTCACCGGACTGACCGTGCCGCTGCGCTTCCGCTTCCACGTGGCGATGGCCGGGCTCCTGGGCGTCGGCGGCGACCTCACCCGCTGGAACGAGGCGGAGCTCGCCGAGGGCGCCGCGCTGGTGGCCCGGTACAAGGAGATCCGGCACCTGGTGCAGCACGGCGACCAGTACCGGATCGACGCCCCGTACGGCGACGGCCCGTCGGCCGTCCAGTACGTGGCGGCAGGCGGCGACGAGACGGTGGTGCTCGCCTTCCGCGGCAGCCCCCGGCACGGCACCCCGCGGGTGCCGCTCCGGCTGCGCGGCCTGCCGCCGGGCCTGCGCTACCGGGACACGGAGACGGGCACCGTCCACCACTCCACGGTACTCACGGAGTACGGCCTGGACCCGGAGCTGCCGGGCGGCGACTGGTCGAGTGCCCTGATCCATCTGCGGCGGGTGCCGGAAGGGGAACGGCCGCGGGTCTGACGGCCGGGGGCCGGCGCCACGGGACCGCACCCGCGCCGGGTGCGGTTCAGGCGGAGAGGGAGATGCGGGCGGTGATGCTCTTGCCCTCGGCCTCCTGGCGGATGTCGAGGGCCTGGGTGATGGCCATGACGATCTCCAGGCCGTGCTGCCCCACCCGCCCGGGGTCGGCGTCCCGGGGCCGCGGCGCGTCCGGGTTGCCGTCACGGACGACCACCTCGACGACGTCGCTGAAGACGCGCAGATCCAGGCCGACGGGGCCCGGGGCGTACTTGCGGGCGTTGGTGACCAGCTCACTGACGACGAGCTGGGTGATCTCCACCACACGCTCCGACACCGGCAGTCCGTCCTCCACCCGCGCCCGGGTGAGGAACTCGGCCGCGAGGTGGCGTGCCTGAGCTATCCAGGCGCCCTCGGCGTCCAGGGCGTAGGAGGCCCTCAGCCGGGGTGTGCCTGACACCATCTCCCCCTCGTCGACAGGAACTGGTTCCATCCGGTCCGCCTTTACTCACCGATCACACCGCGCGACTACCCGCATCGCTCCCCCACACGCCCATGAAGTGTGACAGGTGCCGCCGACAGGTCATCCCGCCAGGTGCCGTTCCAGCCAGTCACCCGCCGTCCGGCGGAACAGCCGGCGGTTGTCGGCGCGGCGGAAGTCGTGGCCCTCGTCACGCAGCAGCAGCAGTTCCGCCTCCAGTCCGCGCTCCCGCGCGGCCCGTACGAACTGCTCGGACTCGCCGGGCGGCACGTTGGTGTCGTACTCGCCGTGCACGGCGAGGACCGGGGCCCGCAGGGCGTCGACGCGGCTCATCGGCGACAGGGAGCGCAGCAGCTCACGGTCGTGTTCCGGATGCCCGTACTTGTGCGCGGCGGACTGCGCGATCCAGGGCTCGGTCCCCTCGAAGAACGTGTTCAGGTCGGACATGCCGCAGACCGCCACCCCGGTGCGGAACAGGCCCGGGTGCCACACCAGGGCGGCCATCGTCAGATAGCCGCCGTAGGAGCGGCCCATCACGGCCATCCGCCGGGGGTCGGCGAGGCCCCGCACCATGACGTGCGCCGCGCAGTCCGCGACGTCGTTGATGGCGTCGAAGCGTCCGGCCCCGAGGTCGGCGTCGACGAAGCCGCGGCCGTGCCCGGACGAGCCGCGGACGTCGGGGGCGAACACGTCGAGGCCCCGGCCCAGCAGCTCCAGGTAGAGCGGGTCGAGCACCGGGCGTTCCTGTTCCTCGGGCCCGCCGTGCAGGTGCAGCACGCAGGGTGCCGCCTCGCCGGGCGAGCGGCCGGGGGCGCGGTAGTACCAGCCGCCGAGGGCGAGGCCGTCGCGGGCCACCGGCCGCACGGGCGTGGGCCGTACGGGTGTCAGGCCCGGCGGGAAGGCGTCCTCGTCGCGGGAGGACCAGGGGGTGCGCAGGGGCGCGCCGTGCGGCAGCCACCACACGCCGGGGTGGCGGCGGGATCCGGACAGCGCGACCACGGGCGCGTCGGCGTCGGCGGTGGGGGCGATCCGGGTGACCACCTCGTGGGGCAGGTCGACGTGGCGTGCCGCCCCGGCCGTCGGGGGCGTCTCGTCGCCCGGGCTGGCGCGACGGGCCGCGTTCAGCCGTACCAGTTCCAGCTCGCTCACCCCGTGCCGGTTCCAGGCGAGCACCGCGCGCCGGCCGTCCCGGCCCAGCGCGAGGAGTTCCAGGCCGCAGTCGGGCCGTTGCGCGACCACCGTGGTCGTGCGCAGCTGTCCGCGCGCGTCGAGGCGCGCGGCGAGCAGCGCGGCGTACTCGCGCCCGGCGTCGCTGCGCAGCCAGACCGTGCCGGCGTCCGGGGAGAAGCCGCCGATCCAGGGGTCGCCGTCGGCGACCGGGAAGGCGCAGGTCACGGAGGAGTCCGTGGTGCGTACGACCAGCGCCTCACGGCGCCCGCGGGGGCCCCGGTAGACCAGGGCGAGGCGGCCGTCGTGGCTCAGGTCGCACACCCGTTGGTTGGCCGCGCCGCGTTCGCTGAACAGCAGGACGGGGGCGGCCGTGCCCTCCGGGTCGACCAGGTAGGCGGACAGCGTCCGCTGCTCGGTGCCGGAGTCGCGTCGCGCGTTCCCGGCGCCGGGCCACCGCCGGCCGCCCGCGGGATTCAGCAGGACCGCCCGGCCGTCCCGGCCCGCCCAGCGCGGGGCGTGCTCGGTGCCCGGCGGTCCGGGCGCCTCCGCGTGGTGGCGGTCGGCGTGCGCCTGGCCGGGCGGGGCGGACTCGGTGACGGTGACCGCGATCGCGGAGCCGTCGTGCTGCCAGCAGCCGAGCCGCGCGGAGGTCCCCGACTCGCCGCCGGCCAGCAGGTGCCGCCCGCTTCCGTCGGGCCGTACGCACAGCACCCGGGTGAGTTCGCCGCCGCCCGGCGCCGAGGTGTAGGCGATCCACCGGCCGTCCGGGGACCAGGACACCTCGGTGACCGGATGCGGGTCGCCGTCGAGCAGCCGTACCTGCGCCCCGTCCACCGGGCCGGTCCACAGCTGCGGCACCCCGGCCCGGTCGCAGATGAAGGCGACGTTGCGGCCGCTCGGATCGGCCGAGGGGTACCAGCAGCCGTGCACGGCCGGGGGTGGCACGTCGTACGGCGCCGAGGTGTCCGCCAGCGCGGCGGGCTCGGGGGCGTACAGCGGACCCCTGGGGAGGTCGGTGGCCGTCATCGGATCCCGTGCGTCTGCAGCCATGTCTCCAGCAGCGCGACCTGCCACAGGGTGTTGGCGCCCCGTCGGGTGCGGTGCGCGTCGGGCGCGGCCAGCAGTTCGGCGACGTACTCCTCGCGGAACACCCCGCGGGCGCGGGCCTCGGGGGCGTTCAGGGTGTCGCGGACCCGCTGCAGGACCGGGCCCGCCATGTGGCGGATCGCCGGGACGGGGAAGTAGCCCTTGGGCCGGTCGACGACCTCGCGCGGCAGCACCCGGCGCCCGGCGGCCTTCAGGACGCCCTTGCCGCCGTCCGCGAGCTTCAGCTCGGGCGGGCAGGCGGCGGCCAGCTCGACCAGCTCGTGGTCGAGGAACGGCACCCGGGCCTCCAGGCCCCAGTCCATGGTCATGTTGTCGACCCGCTTGACCGGGTCGTCGACCATCATCACCAGGGTGTCGAGGCGGAGCTGGGCGTCGAGGGCGGTGTCGGCTCCGTGCCGCGCCATGTGCTCGCGGATGAACTCCGCCGAGGTGTCGCGGTCCGGCAGCAGCTCGGGGTGCAGCACGGCCGCCATGTCGGCGTGCGAGCGGTCGGTGTAGGCGTCGATGTACGCCTCGGCGGCCCGCTCGCGCGGCACGCCCGCCATCTTCGGGTACCAGTCGTAGCCGGCGAACACCTCGTCCGCGCCCTGGCCGCTCTGCACGACCTTGACCTCCTTGGCGACCTGCTCGGACAGCAGGTGGAAGGCGACCACGTCGTGGCTCATCATCGGTTCGCTCATGGCGCGGACGGCTCCGTCGAGGGCGCCGGCCACCCGGTCGGAGGGGACCATCAGCTGGTGGTGGCGGGTGTCGAAGTGCCGCGCCACGAGGTCGGAGTAGTGGAACTCGTCGCCCTCCTCGTCGCCCTCGGACTCGAAGCCGACGCTGAAGGTCGCCAGGTCCTGCTGCCCCTCGCCGGCCAGCAGGGCCACGATGAGGCTGGAGTCCAGGCCGCCGGAGAGCAGCACGCCCACCGGCACGTCGGCCACCATGCGGCGGCGCACGGCGGTGCGCAGGGCGTCCAGGACCGCGTCGGTCCAGTCGTCGGCGGTGAGGTCCGCGTACTCGGGGCGGCGGGTGTGCACGGGGTGCCAGTAGCGGCGGTCACGCTGGGTGCCGTCGGGCTCGACGACGCGCACGGTCGCCGGGGGCAGCTTGCGGATGCCGTTCAGGACGGTGCGCGGCGCGGCGACGGTGGCGTGCCAGCTGAGGTACTGGTGCAGGGCCACGGGGTCCAGCGAGGTGTCGACGTCGCCGCCGGCGAGCAGCGCGGGCAGCGAGGAGGCGAACCGCAGGCGTTCCGTGGTCGCGGAGACGTAGAGCGGCTTGATGCCGAGCCGGTCACGGGCCAGCACCACGCGTCCCGTGTCCTGCTCGACGATGACGAAGGCGAACATGCCGTGGAAACGGTCGACGCAGTCGGTGCCCCACTCCAGGTACGCCTTGAGCACCACCTCGGTGTCGGACTCCGAGAAGAAGCGGTGGCCGAGGGCGTGCAGCTCGTCGCGCAGCTCGCGGTAGTTGTAGACGCATCCGTTGAAGACACCGGTCAGGCGGGCCCGTGGGTCCGTCATGGGCTGGGCGCCGTGGTCCGACAGGTCGATGATCTTCAGCCTGCGGTGTCCGAGGGCCACGGGGCCCTGGGACCACAGGCCGCGCCCGTCGGGGCCGCGTGGGGCGAGGCGGTCGGTCATGCGTTCCACCGCCGCGATGTCGGGCCGTCCGCCGTCGAGCCGGATCTCCCCGCTGAGGCCGCACATCAGTGGTCCCTCCCTTCCCTCGGCTCCCGGTCCCTCGGGGCGGTGTCCTGACCTGTGACGGTGTCCTGACCTGTGACGGTGTCCTGACCTTTGGAGCTGTCCTGACCTGTGAAGGTGTCCTGGCCTGTGACGGCGTGCGTCGTGCTGGACATGGGGATGTGCACACTCTCCTCGGATCGGAAACGGGGGGAGGCCCGTGGCCGGTGGTTCGCGGCACGGGCCGGGCCGGTCGGATCAGCCCGGCGTGCCCGGGGTGGCGACCGGGTGCAGGGGGGCGTGGGGCAGGCCGTTCGCGCGCCGGGTGGTGACCGCGGGACGCGGGCGGCGGGTGCCGGTGCGGGACGGCGCGCGTCCGCCCCGGGTCTCGGCGGCCAGCATGGTGATGCCGGCGAGCAGGTCCTCGTCGCGGACGGTGCGGCGGAACCGGTCGGCGGCGCTGCCCGCGGCGAGCGCCTCGTCGAGGAGGTCGCGCACGGTGTCGAAGTCGCCGGACGCCTCCAGCGCCGGGCGCAGCCGGTGCAGCATGCGGCGCAGCACCAGCTGGGCCGGGGCGGCGCGGCGGGTCCAGGGGTCGACGAGCGGGCCTTCGAGACCGGAGCGCGCGGCGCGCCAGCCGGCGGCGCGCAGCCACTCGTGGTGTCCGTCGCAGCGGGGGTCGGCGCCGCGTTCCAGGCGGTGGCAGGCGTCGCGCACCAACGCCCGGAAGAGGCCGGCGATCAGCACGACGGTCTCGGCGCGCGGGCACGCGTCGCAGATGCGCAGCTCCAGGGTGCCCTGGTGGGCGGAGGGGCGTACGTCCTGGTAAAGCATGCCGGCGTCGCTGATGACGCCCGAGCCGATCAGTTCGGCGACGGCCGCGTCGTACTCGGCGGCGTCCCGGTAGCATCCGGCCGGGCCCGCGGTGGGCCAGCGCTGCCAGAGCATGGTGCGCCAGGAGGCGTAGCCGGTGTCGGAGCCCAGCCAGTACGGTGAGCTGGCGGACAGCGCGAGCAGCGGCGGCAGCCAGGGCGACACCAGGCACATGGCGCGGACCGCGGTGTCGCGGTCGGGTACGTCGGCGTGCACCTGGGCGCTGCAGATGAGCTGTTCGTCCGCGACCCGCCGGTACTCGTCCGCCATGCGCCGGAAGCGGGGCACCGCGGTGACGTCGCGCGGGGTCACCCGGGCGAGCGGCACGGTGCCCGCGGCCACGACGGCCAGTCCCTGCGCGGAGGCCGCGGCGGCCAGACGCCGCCGGGTGCCGGTCAGGTCCGCGTACAGCCCGTCGAGGGTGTCATGGACCTGGCTGTTGCTCTCCACCGCGGACTGCTGCAGCTCGCTGCTGAAACCGGTGTCGCCGAGTCTTTCCAACAGCGCACCGGCCCGTGGCACGAGTCGCCCGCTCTCCGCGTCAAGGACGTGGAATTCTTCCTCTGCTCCGATACGCACCGTCACCGCCGGTTCCCCTTGCCCGTAGTCCTGTGCCGGCCCCGCGACGGCCTTCGGGCCACCGGCGGCGCATTCGGCACACCCCGGGTGCCCCGGATGGCCCAGCCGCAATCGAACAGCCCTCGTCAGCGGGATCGCCCACGCGGCGGGCGACCCGGACGGGCGGGGGAACGAGGGGCGAGCCGGCCTCGCCGGCCCGGCCATCGGGAAGCGGGACGTCGCCACGGGTGTGCCCCGGCGCCCACGGTCACGCCGGACCGGGGTCCTGAGGGCGGCCGACGGACGGCAGGAGCCTGGATGCGCGGACACGACCGGCCGGAAGCCACGGGCGCACGGCCACGACCGGCCGGCACCGCGGGACGTACGGCTACGACGGACCGGGGACCGGCCTCGGTCGGCCGCAGGCCGGAGCGGGCGGCCCGCACGCGACGGGGGCCGGGAGCGGGACGAGCCCCGACCCCTCGGGAGCCCTCTCGACCAGGGGCGTGGTCCCGGGGTCAGTTCGTCCGGAGGCTGAAGGTGTCGCGGATGTCGAAGACCTGGTCCAGGCCGGTCATGTGCAGCAGACGCCGCAGGGTCTCCGGCACGGCCACCAGGACGACCGCGGCGCCCGCCGCGACCGCGTGGTTGCGGACGGCGATCAGCGCGGTGATGCCGCTGGAGTCGCAGAAGCCCAGCGCGCCCAGGTCCACCACGAGCAGCAGCCCGGCGGAGAGGAAGGCGCCCACGGCGGCCCCGCGCAGCTGCTGCGCGTTGCTGTGGTCGAGGTCGCCCGCGACCTCCAGCAGGGATCCGGTGGACGTGCGCGACGAGACGATCGTCAGGGGCTTCATGGCGGGGTCACTCTGTTCGTTCCGTGGGACTGTGAGGGCTCAGGGGGTGGCGGGCACGCCGATGGCGAGCAGGGCGGTGTCGTCGTCCAGCCCCTCGCCGAAGTCGCGCAGCAGACCGGTGAAGGTGTCGATCAGACGGTGGCTGCCCGCGGGGGCGCGGGCGGCGGCGAACGACAGCAGCGCCTCGTAGCCGTAGAGCTCCCGGTCGGGGCCGACCCGGGCCTCGGTGAGGCCGTCGGTGTACAGCAGCAGCGTGTCGCCGGGGTGCAGGACGGTGCTCACCTCGACGAACTGCGCCGCCGGCAGGACGCCGACCAGCATGCCGCCCTTGGTGCTCAGGTACTCGGCGCCGCCGTCCGCGCGCAGCACCAGCGCGGGCGGGTGGCCGCCGGAGGCCAGCCGCACCCGCAGCGTGTCCCCCTCGCGTTCGAACACCCCGGCCACGGCGGTGCAGTAGCGCGGATCGTCGCCGGTGTAGCGCTCCATGAGGGCCCGGTTGAGGACCCGCAGGTCGGCGACCGGGTCGGCGTCCTGGATCATGGCGGCGCGCAAGGTGTAGCGGGTGAGCGACGTGAGCGCCGCGGCCTGCGGGCCCTTGCCGCAGACGTCCCCGAGGAAGAAGGCGGTCCGGGTGTCGTCCAGCGCGAACAGGTCGTAGAAGTCGCCGCCCAGTTCCATCGGGGAGGCCGTGTGGTAGTAACCGGCGACCTCCACCCCGGGAAGGTCCGGCAGGGTCGCGGGCAGCAGGCTGCGCTGGAGCACCGCCAGCGCCTCGCGCAGCTGCGCGCGGTCGGCCTCGGCCTGCGCGCGGGCCTCGTCGGCGGCCTTGCGGGCCCGCAGCAGTTCCTTCTCGTAGGCGCGCCGGTCGGTGGCGTCGAAGACGGTCGTGCGGATCAGCAGCGGTTCGCCGTCGCCGCTCCGCTTGAGGGTGGAGGTGACCAGGACCGGCAGCCGCTTGCCGGAGGCCGCCCTCATCTCCAGCGCGATGCCGCCGAGGTGTCCCTGCATGCGGAGCAGCGGGGCGAAGTGCGTCTCGTGGTACAGCCTGCCGCCGACGGTGAGCAGGTCGCTGAAGCGCTTGCGGCCGACCACGTCCTCACGGCGCAGACCGAGCCAGCCCAGCAGGGTGGCGTTGATCTTGGCGACGGTGCCGTCCATGAGGGTGGACAGGTAGCCGCACGGCGCCGACTCGTACAGGTCCTCCGCCGAGTCCTCCAGCAGCGCGCTGAACGCAGCGCTCGTGCCCGGCGCTCCCGCGCCGGGCTCGTCCGGCCCACCGGCGGCGCGGTTCACCGAGCTCCGGCGGACAGGAACGCGCGGATCGCCCCGGCGGTGGCCTCGGGGGCGCTGAGCTGCGGGCAGTGACCGGTGGCGTCCAGGGTGACCAGGTCGCTGCCGGGTATCGCGGCGTGTACGTACGCGCCGACCTCACGGGGCGCGATGACGTCCTGCTCGCACTCCAGGATCAGGGTGGGGACGGTCACGGTCTCGAGGTCCTTGCGGCTGTCCGAGAGGAACGTGGTGCGGGCGAACACCCGGGCGATGTCCGGGTCGGTGGCGCAGAAGCTGTTGGTCAGCTCCTGACCGAGCTCGGGACGGTCCGGGTTTCCCATGATGACCGGGGCCATGGTCGCGGACCAGCCGAGGTAGTTGGACTCCAGCGACTCCAGGAGTTCGTCGATGTCATCGGCCGTGAAACCGCCGCGGTAGTCGTCCTCGTCGATGTAACGGGGCGAGGGGCACACCATGACCAGGGAGCCGATGCGGTCCGGGGCGGCGGCCGCGGCCAGCACGCCGGTCATCGCGCTCACCGAGTGGCCTACGACCACGGCGTCGCGCAGGTCCAGCTCCTCGCAGACCTCCACCAGGTCACGGGCGTAGCCGTCGAGGGAGGAGTAGCGGTCCTCCCGCCAGGCGGACAGGTCGGAGCGGCCGGCGCCGACGTAGTCGAACAGCACCAGGGGGTGCTCGTCAGCGAGGAGGGGCTCGACCAGGCGCCACATGTTCTGGTCACAGCCGAAGCCGTGCACCAGGACGACGGGACGTCCGGTGGCGGCGCCTGTCACACGGACGTTGTTCCTGCGGAGAATGCTCATCCGCCCATGCTCGCACGCCGTGCGGCGGCCCTGTCGGTGGCCTCGGGCGGGCCGGCCGTCCAGGCTCCGGCCGCTCGCGAGCCGGTCACCCCCGGGGTCCCGACGCTGCGTCGTCACGGTTCACGCCCGCGTCGGCGGCCCGCTCCCCGCCCGCGTCGGCGGTGCGGGCTTCCAGGGCCCGCAGCACCGCCACCATGTCCTCGCCGCCGTGCCCGCCGGCCACGGTCTCCTGGAACAGGGTGTGGCAGACGTCGAGCACCGGGGAGGCCACTCCCCTCCCCCGGGCGGCCTCCGCGATCAGACGGTTGTTCTTCAGTACGTCGTGGGCGGCGGCCTGGACGGTGAAGTCCCGGGCGAGCAGCTTGGGCGCCTTCATCCGGGAGACGGAGCTGGCCATCGGACCCGCGTCCAGCACCTCGAGGAAGCGGGCGCGGTCCAGCCCGTGCCGTTCGGCGAAGTGGAACGCCTCGGTGAACCCGGTGACCTGGGTGATCAGGAAGAGGTTGACGGCGAGCTTCATCAGCAGCGCGTTCGGCACCGGCCCGCAGACGAACGTCTCACGGCACAGGGGGCCGAGCAGGGGCCGTACGGAGGCGAGGGCCGAGTCGTCGCCGGCCAGCATCGCCACCAGCTGCCCCTGTTCCGCGGGGACGCGGGAGCCGGACACCGGGACCTCGGCGTAGGCGCCGCCCGCGGCACGTACGGCCTGCTCGAGGCCGGCCGAGTACTCCGGCGAGGTGGTGCCCATGTGGACGAGGGTGCGACCGGCCACGCGGTCGGCGAAGGCGGGGGTGCCACGGGCCAGCACCGCGTCGACCGCCGTCTCGTCCGCGAGCATCAGCAGGACGGTGTCCGCCCGATCGAAGACCTCGGCGGGGCTCGCGGCGACCTCGGCACCGGCGTCCCGCAGGGGTGCGCACCGATCGGCGGTGCGGTTCCACACGACGAGCGGGGTGCCGGCGCGCGCGAGGTTGAGTGCCATGGGCCGGCCCATGACTCCGAGTCCGACGAAACCCACCCGCATGTCGCACCACCGTTCCGGGCCGAGCGCGGCCGCCCCGAGCCCTCGTGAAGCCACCGGCTATGACAGCTGTCATAGTAGCGGCTGCTATGACGGCGGTCATAGGCTGGACGGGCCGGGGGGACGAGAAACGACGAGGACGTGCGGGAGGCCGGGATGGCAGGGGCCGAGCGGGGGCCGCGGGAGCGGATGGTGTTCAGCGCCGCCCAGCTGATCCGGCGCGAGGGGGTCGCGGCGACCGGGATGCGCGAGGTGGCCGCCCACGCCGGGGCGCCGCGCGGATCGCTCCAGCACTACTTCCCCGACGGCAAGGAGCAGCTCGTCAACGAGGCGGTGGGCTGGGCCGGCCGGTACGCCGGGAACCGCGTGGCCCGGTTCCTGGCCGCGCTGCCCGAGCCGACCCCGTCCGGTCTGTTCGCGCAGATGGTCCGCCAGTGGACCGACGAGTACGAGTCCGGCGGCTTCGACGGCGGCTGCCCGGTCGCCGCGGCCACGGTGGACCGCGCCCGGACGGCCGACTCGACCCGGGAGGCGGCGGCAGCGGCCTTCGCCCGGTGGACGGGCGCGGTGGCCGGGGCCCTGACGGACATGGGCGTCCCCCGGGAGCGCAGCGGGCCGCTCGCCACGCTGATGATCAGCTCCCTCGAAGGGGCGATCCTGATCGCCCGGGCGGAGCGCGACGTCCGCGCCCTGACGACGGCGGCCCGCGAACTGGGTCCGCTGCTCGACGCGGCGGTGACCGTCCCCGGACCGGACGCGCGTACGGGGGAACCGGCCGGTGGCTGACGCTCCGTTGACTACAGTGATCGCGCCACCATCCGGCTACCACGGACCTGTGAGGTAATCGCGAACCATGTCGACCGAAACGTTTGAGTTCCAGGTAGAGGCTCGTCAGCTGCTCCAGCTGATGATCCACTCGGTCTACTCGAACAAGGACGTCTTCCTCCGCGAGCTCGTCTCCAACGCCTCGGACGCGCTCGACAAGCTGCGGCTGGCCAAGCTGCGCGACGACACGCTCGACGCCGACGTCTCCGACCCGCACATCGAGCTGGAGATCGACCCGGACGCCCGCACGCTCACCGTGCGCGACAACGGCATCGGCATGTCGTACGACGAGGTCGGCAAGCTGATCGGCACCATCGCCAACTCGGGCACGGCGCAGTTCCTGAAGGAACTGAAGGAGGCGCAGGACGCGGCCGGGGCGGAGGGACTGATCGGCCAGTTCGGCGTCGGCTTCTACTCCGGGTTCATGGTCGCCGACGAGGTCACCCTGCTGACCCGGCGGGCCGGCGAGCACCAGGGCACCCGCTGGACCTCGCGCGGCGAGGGCACGTACACGCTGGAGCGGGTCGACGACGCACCCCAGGGCACCTCGGTCGTCCTGCACCTCAAGCCGGCCGACCCGGACAACCAGCTGCACGACTACACGTCGGTGTGGAAGGTCAAGGAGATCGTCAAGCGCTACTCGGACTTCATCACCTGGCCGATCCGGCTGGTCGGGGGGAAGAGCGAGCAGGGCGACGACGGCGAGGCGGCCGGGCCCGAGACGCTGAACTCGATGAAGGCGCTGTGGGCGCGCTCACGCGACGAGGTGTCCGAGGACGAGTACCACGAGCTGTACAAGCACATCGGCCACGACTGGCGGGAGCCGCTGGAGACCGTCCAGCTGCACGCCGAGGGCACCTTCGAGTACCAGGCCCTGCTGTTCGTCCCCTCGCACGCCCCGCACGACCTGTTCCAGCAGAACATGCGGCACGGCCTCCAGCTGTACGTGAAGCGTGTCTTCATCATGGACGACTGCGAGGCGCTGCTCCCGGCGTACCTGCGGTTCGTCAAGGGCGTCGTCGACGCGCAGGACCTCTCGCTCAACGTGTCCCGCGAGATCCTCCAGCAGGACCGGCACATCCGGATGATGCAGCGCCGCCTCACCAAGAAGGTGCTGTCCTCGGTGAAGAGCATGATGACCGGGGCCCCGGAGAAGTACGCCACCTTCTGGCGCGAGTTCGGTGCCGTGCTCAAGGAGGGCCTGGTCACCGACCCCGACAACCGGGACGCGCTGCTCGCGGTGGCGTCCTTCGCGTCCACGCACGAGGACGGCGAGGCGGTCACGCTCAAGCAGTACGTGGAGCGGATGCCGGACGGACAGGACGACATCTACTTCATCACCGGCGAGTCCCGCGAGGCGATCGACAACTCCCCGCACATGGAGGCCTTCCGGGAGCGCGGCATCGAGGTGCTGCTGCTCACCGACCCGGTCGACGAGGTGTGGGCGGACGCCGTCGGCGAGTTCGAGGGCAAGCGGCTGCGGTCGGTCGCCAAGGGCGAGATCGACCTGGACGCGCGCGAGGACGACAGGAGCGAGGACGAGCAGAAGCAGCAGGCCGAGGCGTACGCCGGTCTGCTCGGCTGGATGCGGGAGCGGCTGGAGGACGACGTCAAGGAGGTGCGGCTGTCGACGCGTCTCACCGTGTCCCCGGCCTGCCTCGTCGCCGGCGCGGACGACCTCACGCCGGCGCTGGAGAACATGTACCGGGCGATGGGGCAGGAGGTGCCGCGCAGCAGGCGCGTCCTCGAACTGAACCCGGACCACGCCCTGGTGAAGGGCCTCAACGAGGCGTACGGGGAGCGGGAGGACCGCACGGAGCTCACCGACACCGCGGAACTGCTGTACACGCTGGCCGTGGTGGCCGAGGGCGGCCGGCCCAAGGACCCGGCGCGTTTCGTGCGGCTGATGGCGGACCGCCTGGAGCGCACCCTGTGAGTGACGCCGCGAGGTGACGGCCCACGGCCCGTCGTCCCCGCCCGCGGTCAGACGCGGGCGGGTGCGGCGGGCCTCGGCCCGCGCGCGGCCTCCCGCAGGCGACGGCCGCGGCGGGTGAGACCCCACGGCTTGAGCACCGAGATCACGGTCATGAAGACGTAGGCGGACAGGGACACGATCGGGCCCATGAGGACGTCGCCGCCGTCGGGCAGCGCGTGACCGGCGGAGACGGCCGCCACCGCGTCGTTCACGCCCGGCCGCAGGGCGAAGGCGGTGGCGGTGGTCGTGGCGAGGGTCAGCCAGAACTTGGTCCACACCCAGCGGTGCCGGGCCAGGCCCCAGGGTGTGCCCAGGGACAGGACCAGACCGCTCACCAGCGTCAGCACGGCGACCGGCAGCAGGAGCCAGTCGGCGAACAGCTTCATGGCGCGGACGGCCGCCTCCACCGTGGCAGCCGACCCGGTGGTGTTCGCGGCGAGGCCGAGCGCGAGCAGTCCCGCGGACAGCCCCAGCCAGCCGGCGGAGGCGACGACGTGGACGACGAGGAGGGCCCGGCGTGCGGGGCGGTCGAGTTTCACGCCGTCCACGGTGCCGGGCCGGGCCTCCGGGGACATCCCACGGCGGGAGTAACCCCGCGTACCGACACGGGCGTACACGACGGCGGGCCGGCGGGCCGTCCCCGGCCCGTGTCGCACGTCACGCCTCGTGGTCAGGCATTTCCGGCCGGACGGGCGGCTTGCGCACGAGAAGGTGGGGGCACAAGTGAGCGGTGACCACAGCAGACTTCCTTCTCGCCCTCCTCGGCGCGGTCGCCCTCGGCGCGGCCGTGCTGCCGCGGCTGCTGGCCCGCAGGCCGCTGTCCCTCCCCCTGGTGTTCCTCGGCCTCGGCGCCGTCGTGCAGCTGCTGCCCCTCCCGCTGCCGGAGATCGACCCGGTGGCGGACGGGCTGTGGGTGGAGCACCTCGCGGAGATCTGCGTGGTCCTGTCCCTCATGGGCGCGGGTCTCGCCCTGAACCGGCCCTTCGGCCTCGCGAACTGGCAGGGGGTGTGGCGACAGCTCGGCATCACGATGCCGCTGACCATAGCCGCCGTCGCCGCCCTCATCTGGGGCCTGCTGGACTGGCCCGTCGCCGCGGCGCTGCTGCTGGCGGCCGTGCTCTCCCCGACGGATCCGGTGCTCGCCTCCGAGGTGCGCGTCGGGGAGCCGACGGACGCGGAGCACGACGAGGACGAGGTCCGCTTCACGCTGACCGGTGAGGCCGGGCTGAACGACGGGCTGGCCTTCCCCTTCGTCGCGGGGGCGATGGCCCTGGCGGCCGCGGGCGGGCAGCTGACCGGCGGCGGTGTCGGCCACTGGCTGCTGGTGGACGTGCTCTACAAGTGCGCGGCGGGCGTGGCCGCGGGGCTGCTCGTCGGGGCGCTGCTGGGCCGGCTGTTCTTCCGGGCCCGGTGGCAGGCGATGCGGCTGTCGGAGCACAGCGAGGGGTTCGTGGCCCTCGGCGCGACGTTCCTCGCGTACGGGGTGACGGAGCTGGTGCACGGCTACGGCTTCCTCGCCGTGTTCGTCACCGCATGCCGGATCCGCTCGGCGGAGCGCGCGCACGGCTTCCACGGGGTGCTGCACGACTTCGTGGAGCAGATCGAGCGGCTGCTGACGGCGGTGCTGCTGTTCCTGCTGGGCGCGTTCGTCGCCCAGGGCGGGCTGGCGCCGCTCAGCTGGCAGGGCGCGGTGGTGGGCGTGCTGCTGCTCGTCGTCCGCCCGGTGACCGGGTGGGTCGCCCAGCTCGGCGCCGCGGCCGGCCCCCGGGAGCGGGTGGTGACCGCGTTCTTCGGCATCCGCGGCATCGGCTCCCTGTTCTACCTGGCGTACGCGCTGGACTCGCACGACTTCGGGGTGCCCCCCGAGGTGCTGTGGGCCGTGGTGACCTTCGCGGTGGTCGCCTCGGTGGCGCTGCACGGGGTGAGCGCCACGCCTGTCATCGCGCGTCTGGACCGGCTGCGGCTGCACCGCGCCAAGGCGAGGGGCGCGGGGCACTCCCCCGCGGACCACGAAGTGGCCGGGGAACGGCTGTGAACCTCCTGCCCGCGACCGCACGACACACGGCCCGCCCCGATGTGCGGGGCCGCCGGGTTCGGTGTTGTGTGGGGATCATGCGGCGTGAGGACGGGCGGGCCGGCCCGGTGGACGACGTCGAGGCGGTTCTCGACGAACTGTACGCGCTGCCGCCGTCGGACTTCGTCGCCCGGCGTGAGGAACGCGCGGCGGCGGCCCGGACGGCGCGGCGGGCCGAGGACGCCCGCCGTATCCACGCCGCCCGCCGTCCCACCCTCGCCGCGTGGGCGGCGAACCTGCTGCGTCGCTCACGGCCCGACGAGGCGCGGCAGTTCCTGGAGCTGGGGCAGGCGCTGCGCGAGGCCTACGCCACCCTGGACCCGAGCGGTCTGAAGGAGCTGTCGGCGCAGCGGCGGCGCATCGTCTCCGAGCTGTCGCGGCAGGCGGCGCAGCTCGCGCGGACGGCCGGACACCCGCTGTCGGACGCGGTGCAGCGGGACGTGGAGACGACGCTGCGCGCGGTGCTCGCCGACCCGGAGGCGGCGGCCGTGTGGGACGCGGCCCGGGTGGAGGGCGTGCTCACCCCTCCCTCGGAGTTCGGTGCGGAGGCGGTCGCCGCCGCGCCGGCCCGCCGCGAGCCGGCGCGCACCCGGACATCGCGTACGGATCCGGTGGCGAAGCGCGAGGACGAGGCGGCCGTGCGGCGGCGTGCCGAACGGGAGGAGCGGGCGGCCCGGGCGCGGGAGGAGGCGCGGGCCGCCGACGCGCGGCTGCGCGAGCGGCGCGACGCCCGCGAGGACGCCCGGGCCGCGCTGGAACGGGCCGGCGAGCGGGAGCGGGAGGCCGGGGAGCGGGTGGCCGAGCTGGAGGAACAGCTCGGGCGGGCCCGCACCGAACGGGAGCGGACGCGGACCGAACGCGCGGAGGCCGAGGAACGGGACGCCGCCGCCGTGGACGCCCTCGCCGGGGCCGAACGGGAGGCGGCGGCCGCCGCGCGCCGGGCCGGACGGGCGGAGAGGAACGGCACGTGACCGACGGCGGACGACCGTGCGAGCGGGTGCGAGGGTCCTGGCGCCCCGGGTACCCGGGGGCCGCACCCGCGTGCGGACGCGCCCGGGCAGCGGCGCCCGGGCGGGACGTCGGTACACAGGAGGACGGGCGCCACGTGACCCGGCGGGAACGGGCCGCCCGCAGGACGGGGGGTACGGCATGACACGCGAAGACATCAGGGACACGGACACCAGAGGCGCGGTCGCCGGGAACACGGCGGGCGGACGGACGGCGCCGGCGTCGCTGGCCTCGCTGCTGGTGTCCCTCGGCACCGGCGCCTACGTGGTGGACTCCAAGGGCGCCGTCGTCGGGGTCAACGCGCACGCCGAGCGGCTGCTGGGCCGGCCCGAGGAGGAGTTCCTCGGCCGCGACGCGCACGATCTGCTGCACCGCAGCCGGTACGGCGCCCCGCTGCCCCGCACCCAGTGCGGGATGCGGCACGCCTACATGGCCGGACGCACGCTGCAGTCGGAGGAGGAGTGGTTCGAGCGCGGCGACGGTTCCCTCGTCCTGGTGTCCTGGCTGGTCACTCCGTGCCGCACCGACGACGGGGCCGATCGCACCCTGGTGCTCTTCCACACGCCGCACGACCCGGAGGAGGTGCGCGCGCCGGGCAACCGGTTCATCAGTCCGCTGCCCGAGCTGGAGCGGCTCGCCCTGCTGGCCGAGACCACCACCCAGCTCACCGCCACCCTCGACGTCGAGACGGCGCTGCGCAGGCTGGTGCGGCTGGTGGTGCCGCAGCTCGCCGACTGGGCGGTCGTCGACCTGGTCACCGAACGCGGCGAGGTGCGGCGAACGACCGTGGTCCACGCCGACGACGGCGACCTGGTGCGTCGCGAGGACCTGCAGGGCCCCCTGCCACCCGTGCCGCAGGACTCCCTGATGCCGCTCGCCCGGGCTCTGCGCGGGGTCTCCCCCGCCCTGGCCGATCCCTCCCTGCACCGGTCGCCGGACTCCCCGCTCGCCGTGGAGCAGCGCCGGCTGTTCGCGGAGTCCGGCATCCGCTCCGCGGCCGTCGCGCCGATCCGGGGGGTGCGCGAGGTGCTCGGGGCGCTGACCCTGGGCCGGGCGGACCGTCCGGAACCGTTCACCGCGGCCGACCTGCCGCTGCTGGAGGACATCTGCCGGCGGGCCGGTCTGGCGCTCGACAACGCCCGGCTGTACCAGCGGCAGCGCACGGTCGCCGAGACCATGCAGCGTCACCTGCTGCCGCAGCTGCCCCACGTGCCCGGGCTGCAGATGAGCGCCCGGTACCTGGCCGCGCCCGACGCCTCGCAGGTCGGCGGCGACTGGTACGACGCGTTCGTGCTGCCCGACGGGGCCACGGCGCTGGTCGTCGGGGACGTCGTCGGGCACGACCTCGACGCGGCGGCGGGCATGGCGCAGATGCGCAACGTGCTGCGGGCGTACGCGTGGTCGCAGGAGGATCCACCGAGCCTCATCGTCTCCCGGCTGGACCGGGCGGCCGTGCACATCACCGAAGTCACCATGGCCACGCTGTTGTTCGCCCGGATGACCCCCGTCGGGGACGGCCGGTGGACGCTGTCGTGGACCAACGCCGGCCACCCCCCGCCGCTGCTGGTCACCCGGGACGGCGAGGCCTCCTATCTCACCGACGGGCACGGCATCCTGCTCGGTTCCGGTACGGACCGCCCCCGCCCCGACGGGGAGGCCGAACTCCCCCCGGGGGCGACGCTGTTGTTCTACACCGACGGTCTCATCGAGGAGCCCGGCCGCGATCTCGAGGAAGGGATGGAGCGGCTGCGCGTCCACGCGGCCGCCCTGGCCCAGCAGTCGCCGGACCGGTTCACGGACCTCGTGCTGGAGCGGGCCCGGCCGGCCGACAACGACGACGACGTCGCCCTGCTGACCGTCCGCGTCCCGGTCGACGGAGCGGCCTGACCGCACTGACGGCCGGCCAACCGCGCCCAGATGTCCGGAAGTTGGTCTGGACCAGCTGTGCCCCCGTCGCTAGACTCCCCCTCGACTCGGGTTGAGAGCGCTCTCACACGTGGTTGTTCCACCCCCACCTCGCTGGAACGACGAAGGGCCACCATCCATGAGAAGACGCACCGGACTCACGCGTGCCGTGCTCGCCGCCGCGCTCCTGATCGGCAGCTTCACCGCCGCGGGCACCCTCCCCGCCTCGGCGCACGACGCCCCCGCCACCGCCGGCGGCACCGACGAGGCACCCGCCTCCCCCGGGCTGCTGCGGGCGATGCAGCGCGACCTCGGCCTGACCCCCGCCGAGGCGGAGGACCGGCTGGCCGCCGAACGCGAGGCCACCGCCCTGGCCCCGAAGGCGCGCAAGGCCGCCGGATCCGCCTACGGCGGCTCGTGGTTCGACGCCGGCAACGGAAAGCTCACCGTCGCCGTCACCCCGGACGCCGACGCCACGACCGTACGCACCCTGCGCGACTCCGGCGCCGCCGTGCGCACCGTCGCGCACACCGAACGGCAGCTGGACGCGGCCAAGTCCCGCCTCGACCGGCTCGACGCCCCGGCCGGCGTGGCCAGTTGGTCCGTGGACCCGGTGGCTAACTCGGTCGTGGTGAACGTGGTCGACGGCCGGCGGGCCGACAACGATGTCCGCGCCTTCGTGGGCAAGGCCCGCGAGGCCGGCCCGGTCACCGTGCGGACCGTGCGCACCGCCCCCAGCACCTTCGCCGCGGGCACGGTCGGCGGCGACCCGTACTACACCGGCAACGTGCGCTGCTCCATCGGCTTCTCGGTGCACGGCGGCTTCGTCACCGCCGGGCACTGCGGCGGTGCCGGGCAGCAGGTGCGGGGCTGGGACGGCTCGTACATCGGGAATTTCCAGGGCTCCTCGTTCCCGGACAACGACTACGCCTGGGTGAACGTGGGCAGCGGCTGGTGGACCGTGCCGGTGGTGCTCGGCTGGGGCACCGTGCCGGACCAGCTGGTGCGCGGCTCGACGGAGGCGCCGGTGGGCGCCTCGATCTGCCGCTCGGGCTCCACGACGCGCTGGCACTGCGGCCGCGTGCTGGCCAAGAACGAGACCGTCAACTACAGCCAGGGCGCGGTGCACCAGATGACGAAGACCAGCGTGTGCGCCGAGGGCGGCGACTCGGGCGGTTCGTTCATCAGCGGCGACCAGGCCCAGGGCGTCACCTCCGGCGGCTGGGGCAACTGCTCCGGCGGGGGCGAGACCTGGTTCCAGCCGGTCAACGAGATCCTCAACCGCTACGGGCTGACGCTGCACACGGCCTGACCTTCCGGCAGCGAACGGGCGGGCCCCGCCGAACGACTCGGCGGGGCCCGCCTCTCGCGCTGCCCGAGGCCTTTCGGCCCCGCGTTCACAACAGTTACCGGTCCGTAACTTACTCGTGGGTTACCGCCGGTAAGTAAGCGCTGTTAGTTTTCGGTTTCATCTTCTGCAGCCGCAGCGAGGAGAGAGCCGTGAGCCGTATCAGCAGCGTGCTGACCACCGTCGTCGCCACGACGGCGTGTGTGTGCGCGTCCGCTTCACCCGCCGCCGCGACCGACCCGGTCGTGTCGCGGGGCGTCACCATCCCCGCCTTCTACTCCCCGCCCGCCGAACTGCCCTCGGGCAACGGCAAGCTGATCCGCCATGAGCCGCTGCGTCTCGGGCTGAGCCTGCCCGGCCTGGACGGCCGCCGGCTGCCGGGCACGGCCACCCGCCTGATGTACACCTCGACCGACGCGAACGGGCACCAAGTCGCCGTCACCGGCGCCTACATCGAGCCGTCCGCCGACTGGAAGGGCACCGGACCGCGCCCCCTGGTCGTCGTCGGCTCCGGCACCATGGGCCAGGGCGACCAGTGCGCCCCCTCCCTCGCCCTGGAGAACCCGCTGACCCTCACCGGCGAAACCCTGTCGTTCGGCTACGAGAACCTGGCGGTCTACCGCCTGCTCGCCACCGGCGCGGCGGTCGTCGTCACCGACTACGTGGGCCTCGGCGCCACCGACCGGCTGCACACCTACGTCAACCGCGTCGACGAGGGCCACGCGATGCTGGACGCGGCCCGGGTGGCGCGTTCCGTGCCCGGCGCGTCCGTCACCGCCGCCTCCCGGGTGGGGATGTACGGCTACAGCCAGGGCGGCGGGGCCAGCGCCTCCGCGGCCGAACTCCAGAGCGGCTACGCGCCCGACGTCCCCCTGGCCGGCACCTACAGCGGCGCGCCGCCGGCCAACCTGACCGACGTGACCAAGGGCATCGACGGCAGTGCCCTGGCCGGCGCGCTGGGCTGGTCCATCAACGGCTTCGCCCAGACCTCGCCGGCCCTGCGGGCGGTGGTCGAGGCGAACATGAACGACGCCGGGCGCAAGGCGCTCGCGGACATCTCCACCACCTGCGTCGGCGACGCGATCCTGGGCTACGGCTTCACCAAGAGCACCAAGTGGACGAAGAACGGCAAGTCCGTCGGCGACATCATCGCCGGGGAGCCCGCCGCCCAGGCGGTGCTGGACGACCAGCGCATCGGGCGCCTGCGGCCCACCGGGCCGGTCCGCGTGGTCACCGGCGTGCAGGACGACATCGTGCCGCACGCCCAGGCCCGGCAGATGGCCGTGGACTGGTGCAAGAAGGGCGGCGACGTCACCTACAAGGCGGTCCGGCTGCCGAACCTCGGTGACAAGCTGCTGACCAACCATCTGGCGCCGCTGCTGACCGACCAGGGCGACGCGATCGAATGGCTGACCGACCGGCTCAAGGGCAAGGCCACCAGCTCGAACTGCTGGACGATGCCGGTCCAGCCGTGAACGGCGGGAGATGACACGAGCCCCGCCCCGCGACCGCGGGACGGGGCTCGTGAGCGGAGCGCCGGGCAGGCCTTGCACCTGCATCTCCCCGCAGGAAGCGGGGCGTCTTTCCTTGGACCACCAACGCACGGCCGGCCGGCGGGGTTTCGTCCTCGCCGTGACCTGGGACAACCATAGCGCCGATCGCCCCAGTAGTCACATCGGTCACATGACCAGCCCGGCGAGGGCTCCGTCGAAGTTCTTCTCGACCTGCGCCTGCTCGGCCGCGTTCGGCCGGGCGACGGTGCAGGACGGCCCGGCGCTGGCGCCGGACATCAAGCTGGAACAGGGGCCGGGCTTGCGGTCGGGCAGGCCCAGGACATGGCCCAGTTCGTGAGCGGCGATACGGACGATGGAGTGGCCCGCGTCCACCGCCTGGCGGCCGAAGTGGACGGTCCCGCTGCCCATGGACGAGGGCAGGGTGCGCGGCCAGCCGTCGTCCACGACGATCCGTATGTCGGCGCGCTCGCCGGACGTCACCGGGCGCAGTTCCACACCGTCGACGCTGTCGTTCCAGACCGCCGCTCCCCGGTCGACCGCGGACGCGAACTCCCCGGCCCCGCTCGTGTCGTAGGTGAGCACCCGGGTCTCCCCCGCGGGCGCCGTCGTGTCGGCGGTCCTGACCGCCACGGCCTTTCCGCCCACCACGGGTCCGTACAGCAGGAATACGGCGGCCACGGCGCCGGTGAGCGTACGGATCCGCATGGTCGACCTCCTGTGGGGGGAAGGCGGCGGGTCGAGGTGCCGCTTCGGAGCGACTTCCCGCCGTCCGGCCGGTCAATCACCGGGCCCGGCGATTCAGAAGCGCCGCTGCTCAATCCCATGCGACGTATCGGTTGGACTTCCGGATCACTCGGGGGCACTGTGGGGCCAGGATCGACACCGTCCCACGGGACACCCCCGCCCGCATCACCGGAGAACGCCCCGATGAACCATCTCGCCAGTCCCGACCGCTACGACGGCACCATGCGCTACCGGCGCACCGGCCGCTCGGGCCTCGACCTCCCGCTGCTGTCCCTGGGCTACTGGCACAACTTCGGTGACGACCGGTCCTTCGAGAGCCAGCGCGCCATCGCCCTGCGCGCCTTCGACCTGGGCATCACCCACCACGACCTCGCCAACAACTACGGCCCGCCCTACGGCTCCGCCGAGATCAACTTCGGCCGGCTGATGAAGCGGGACCTGGCGCCGTACCGCGACGAGATGGTCATCTCCACCAAGGCCGGCTGGGACATGTGGCCCGGTCCCTACGGCCAGGGCGGCGGCTCCCGGAAGTACCTGCTGGCCTCGTTGGACCAGTCCCTGAAGCGCATGGGCCTGGAGTACGTGGACATCTTCTACTCGCACCGTTTGGACGCCACCACTCCCCTCGAGGAGACCATGGGCGCCCTGGACACCGCGGTGCGGCAGGGCAAGGCGCTCTACGTCGGCATCTCCTCCTACGACGCCGAGCGCAGCCGCCAGGCCGCGGAGATCCTGCGCGACCTGGGCACCCCGCTGCTGATCCACCAGCCGTCGTACAACATGCTCAACCGCTGGATCGAGACGGACGGCCTGCTGGACGTGGCGCAGGAGGAGGGCTTCGGCGTCATCGGGTTCACCGCCCTGGCCCAAGGGCTGCTCACCGGCCGCTACCTGGACGGCGTACCGCAGGACTCGCGGGCCGCCGCCGGGACCTCCTTCGACGCCGGCTGGCTGACCGACGACATGCTGCGCCGGCTGCGGGCCCTGAACGACATCGCCGCCCGCCGCGGCCAGACGCTCGCGCAGATGGCCCTGGCCTGGGCGCTGCGCGACCCCCGCGTCACCTCGCTGGTCATCGGCGCCTCGCGCACCGAGCAGCTGGAGCAGAACGTGGCGGCGCTGGAGAACCTCGACTTCACCGCCGAGGAGCTCGCCGAGATCGACACCTACGCCACGGAGGGCGGCGTCGACCTGTGGCGGGACGCCCGCCAGGGCGCGCTGGGCTGACCCCGCCGGGGGGCCGGTGAGGTGTGCTCCGCCCGGTTCGGGGAACTGAGGTGCGGAGGACCGCTTGGCCCCCCACCGTTCGGACGGCCGCCCATGCAGACCTTCCTTCCCTACCCCGACTTCTGCGGATCCGCGCTGGTGCTCGACCGGAAGCGGCTCGGCAAACAGCGGGTGGAGGCGCTCCAGGTGCTGCGCGGGCTGATCGTGCCGGGCTACGGCTGGCGCCGCCATCCCGCGGTGCGCATGTGGACCGGGTACGAGGAGGCACTCGTGCGCTACGGCCTGGACGTGTGCCGGGTCTGGCGCGACCGCGGCCACCAGGACAGCTGCGCCGCGACGCTGGTCGCCGACCTCGCCACCGTACGGCCCGGCGCTCCGGTGCGCGAGCAGCGGGAGCTGGCGGAGGCCGGTGAGCTGCCGCCGTGGCTGGGCGACGACGCCGTGCACCGCAGTCACCGCTCCGCGCTGGTGCGCAAGGACCCGGACGTGTACCGGGAGCTGTTCCCCGACGAGCCGGACGACCTGCCGTACGTCTGGCCGTCCTCCGACCGCGACCCGGAGGCGGCGGCCGGCTGAGCACCGGCGCCCCGGCGCACCTCACGGGAGGTGCGCCGGGGCGCCGGCGGTCGTGTCATCGGGCGGACAGGTACTCCTCGACCCCCGGGGCGGTGTGCGCGTCCTCGGCGTTCACCACGCCGCCGACCGCCTTGGCGTCGGGCTTGAGCACGTACGTCTCCACGCTGGCGGGACGGTTCACGTCGGAGAAGTTCTGCGGCGTGCCCAGCCCGGTGTCGGCGTTGGTCTGCGAGCGGTGCGCCTTGACGACGTCCTCCCGGCCCAGGCCGCCCGCCTCACAGGCCTTGGCCAGGTCGGAGCCGATGAGCTGGGCGGCGTTGTAGCCGGACAGCACACCGGAGTCGACCGGCGAGTCCGGGTACTTCTTCTTGTACGACGCCACCATGCGCTCGACGCCGGGCAGGTCGGAGCTGACCGCGGGCGCGGCGCTGACCACGCTCAGCATGGCCGCGAGAGCGGGCGCGGCGGGCGTCTCCATCAGCTGGGGCGCGAACCCGGGTGCGCTGCTGACCACGGGGACCTTCAGGCCGCGTGAGGCGGCGACACCGACCAGGGAGGCGGTCTGCGCCGGTCCCGCGCTGATCAGGACGGCCTTGACGCCCTGCTTGCGCAGCGCCGAGACCTGCGCCGACAGATCGGTGTCCGTGGCCTGGATCTTCTGGCCGGCCACCTTGATCCCGGCCCGCTCGGCCGCCCAGGTGGCGCCTTCCAGGGCGTTCGCGCCGTAGTCGCCCTCGAAGTAGACGTGGCCGATGGTGTCGCCCTTCTTCAGGGCCTTGGTGCGGGTGAGGAACTCGACCGCGGCGATCATGTCGACGTCGTAGGTGGTGCCGAGAACCTGGACGGCGTCCTTGCCGAGCAGGGAGGCGGCCCAGGCCTGCGGGAAGGTGAGCATCTTGTCCCGCTCGATGTCGTCGAGCAGGGCGGCGACCACCGGGGAGCCGATCACCTGGGGCAGCGCCACCACGTCCGGGGCGATGTCGGCGTAGGCGGTGACGGCCTTCTGCACGTCGTAGCCGTGGTCCTTGACGACGATCTCCACCTTGCGGTCGCAGATGCCGCCCTTGGCGTTGGTCTCGTCGGCCCACATCTGCTGGGCCTGCACGATGCTCTTGCCGAGGGTGGCGTAGGGCCCGGTCAGGTCGGTGAGGGCGCCCAGTCTGATGGTGTCGGCGTCGACGCCGGGTCCGGTACGGACGCCGTCCGCGGCGTCGCCGCCCTTGTCGCCGTCGTCCGCCTTGGAGCTGCATCCCGTGGCCGCGAGCAGCAGGGCGAGGGTGCCGGCGAGGACGGCCCCGGCGGCGCGGCGGCGGGGGCGGCGGGTGTACGTGGTGTTCACGGGGTGTGCTCCTTGGGTCGTGCGGCCGCGGCCGGCGGCGGCGTGGGAACGGTGGGGTCCGGGGAGGAGGTCGGGGTGCGGCGGCGCCGCAGGCGGTCGCGGGCCCGGCGGGCCAGACCGTGCAGTCCGTCGGGGGCGTACAGCAGGACGAGGACGATGGCGGCGCCGTACAGGTAGCGGGCGGCCTCGGTGGGGCCGACGGCGCCGTCGGTGGATCCCGGCGCGGCCACCAGCGGGAGCTGGTCGGCGTAGCGGGTCATCAGCAGTGGGAGCGCGGTGACGAAGACGGCGCCCGCGGTGGCGCCGGCGACCGAGCCGAGGCCGCCGATGACGATCATGGCGAGGTAGTCGACGGACAGCACCAGCGAGAAGTAGTCGGGCACCACCCGGCGGAAGACCAGCGCGAGCAGCACTCCCGCGAGGCCCGCGTACATCGACGACACCACGAAGGCGGCGGAGCGGTGCCGGGCCACGTCGACGCCCATCACGGCGGCGGCGGTCTCGCTGTCGCGCAGCGCGGCCAGTGCCCGTCCGGGGCGGGAGCGCAGCAGGCCCCTGGCGGTGAACCAGGTGAGCGCGAACAGGGCCAGGCCCAGGAACCACAGCCGTTCCTCCGCGCCGAACGGCACGCCGAGTACGGTCAGTTCGTCGCTCGCGTCGAAGGTGAAGCCGCCGAGGGCGAGCGGCTGGACGGAGCGGCCGTTGAAGCCTCCGGTGACCGAGTCGGCGGTGAGCAGGACGTGGTGGCCGAGGAAGACCAGGGCGAGGGTGGCGATGCCCAGGTAGATGCCCTTGACCCGGCCGGCGACGGGGCTGAACAGCCCGCCGGCGACGCCGGCCATCAGCACCGCCAGGGGGGCGGCCAGGGCGGACGGCAGCCCGGGGCCGGGGTCCCCGGCCAGCCAGGCGTAGCCGTACGCCCCGACGGCGAGGAAGAAGGCGTGGCCCAGGGAGAGCTGGCCCGCGGTGCCGCTGAGCAGGGCGAGACCGACGGCGCCGATGGCCGCCGCCATGGAGAACAGGCCGATCCGCAGCCAGAAGGCGTCCAGGTAGAACGGCGGCAGGCACAGGAGCACGGCGACCGTCAGCAGCGTCGCCCGGCGGCGGGTGAGGAGCGCGGTGAGACGGTCAGACACGGGCCGCTCCCTTCGCGCCGAACAGCCCGTTGGGCCGTACGAGGAGCACCAGCAGCATCACGGCGTACGGGGCGACGTCACCGAACCCCTCGCCGAGGACGTGCAGTTCGGACTGGTAGCCGATGACGAGGGACTCGGTCAGCCCGATGATGAGACTTCCCGCGAGGGCGCCCGTCGGGGAGGCGAGTCCGCCGAGGATGGCGGCGGGGAAGGCGTTGAGCGCGATCTGGCCGGTGGTGCGCTCCAGGCCCGGGGCCGGGAACGCGGCGAGGAAGACCGCCGCCAGCGCGGCGAGCGCGCCCGCCAGGCACCAGGCGCCCGCCCGTACCCGGCCCAGCCGTACGCCCATCAGCGCGGCGGCCTCCCTGTCCTCCGCCGCCGCCCGCAGGGACAGGCCCCAGGAGGTGAAGCGGAACAACGCGAACACGCCGCCGATGACCACGGCCGACACCACGATCGCGGCGAGGCGGCTGTCCGCGACGGTCAGGGGCCCGAGTTCGGTCACCGCGTCGCCCCACGGGTCGCCGAGCGTCAGCAGGTCACCGCCGATGCGCCGGGCCAGTTCGGTGAGCAGCACGATGTCGATGCCGATGGTGACGATGGTCTGCACGTGCGCGGAGTGGGCGTCGGTGCCGCCGCGTTGCAGCAGGAACCGGTCCATCGCGCCGGCGAGGGCGGCCGTGACGAGGACCGCGAGGGCGAGGGCCCCGGCGAAGCCCAGGTCGTCGTGGAGGACGGCGACCAGGTAGCCGCCGAACAGGAGCAGGGAGCCGTGGGCGAAGTTGAGCACGCCCGAGGCCTTGAAGATGACGACGAAGCCGAGGGCGACCAGCGCGTACACCGCGCCGAGGGCCAGTCCGCCCAGCAGGCTGTCCAGGAGGTCCGTCATGCCGCGTCCTCCCCGGTCGCGTCGGTGCCGAGATAGGCGCGCAGCACCTCGGGGTCCTGGCGGACCTCGTCGGGCGTGCCGTGCGCGATGGGCCGGCCGAAGTCCAGCACGGTGACGTCGTCGGCGAGGCGCATCACGAGCCCCATGTCGTGCTCCACGAGCACGACGGACAGGCCGAGTTCGGCGCGGAGTTCCGCCACCACCTCGGCGGTGCGGGCGCGTTCGGCGGCGTTCATGCCCGCCACCGGTTCGTCGAGCAGCAGCACACGGGGCTCCAGGCAGAGGGCGCGGGCGAGTTCGACGCGCTTGCGGTCGCCGTAGGACAGCAGGCCGACCGGGGAGTCGAAGTGGGCTCCGAGCCCGGTGAGTTCGGCGATCTCGCGGGCGCGGGCGAGGTGCTCGCGCTGTTCGCGCCGGGCGCCCGGCAGCCGCAGGGCGCTCGCGGTGAACCCGGCGCGGGTCAGGGCGTGCCGGCCGAGCATCAGGTTGTCGGCGACGGTGCCCTGGGTGGTGACGATGTTCTGGAAGGTACGGGCCACGCCGAGCGCGGCGATACGGTGCGGGGCGAGCCGGGTCAGTTCGGTGTCGCCGAGCGTCACGCTGCCGGCGGCGGGGCGGCAGAGCCCCGACAGCACGTTGAAACAGGTGGACTTGCCGGCGCCGTTCGGTCCGATGAGCGCGTGCACCGAGCCGGGGGCGACGGTGAAGGACACGCCGTCGAGCGCGGTGAGCCCGGCGAAGCGCACGGTGACGTCCCGTACGGCGAGCACGGGCGGTGCGGTGGTGGTGCGGTCCTTCACGCGGCCCCCTGGTCCTGCGCCGACTCGCCCAGGTAGAGGCGGCGTACGGCGTCGGTGCGGGCGAGTTCGTCGGCGGGGCCGGACAGGCGGGTCTCGCCGACCTCGAGGACGTGCGCGTGGCTCGCGAGGGAGAGCGCCATGCCGGCGTTCTGCTCGACGAGGAGCACGGCGGTGCCCTGGGCGTTGATCTCCCGGATCACCTCGGCGATCCGGTACACCATCTGCGGGGCGAGACCGAGGGACGGCTCGTCCAGGAGCAGCAGCCGGGGGGCGGCCATCAGGGCACGGCCGATGGCGAGCATCTGCTGTTCGCCGCCGGAGAGCAGTCCCGCGGCCTGGTGGGTGCGTTCGGCGAGCCGGGGGAACAGTGTGAAGACGCGGTCGCGGGCCTCCTGGACCTGGGCGCGTCCGCGGCGTCCGAGGCCGAGGCCGCCGGAGCGGAGGTTCTCGTCGACGGACAGCCCGGCGAACACCCGGCGGCCCTCCGGGACTTGGACGACACCGGCGCGGACCGCGGCGACGGGGTCCTTGCCGTCCAGCACCGTGTCGCCGTAGCGGATGCGCCCTGCCGTGACGGCACCGCGGTGCAGGCGGAGGGTGCCGGAGACGGCGCGCAGCAGCGTCGTCTTGCCGGCGCCGTTCGCGCCGAGCAGGGCGACGACCGCGCCGGGTGGCACGGTCAGGGACACGGAGCGGAGAGCGGACAGCGCGCGCCCGTACGTCACGTCGACGTCCTCGACGTGCAGCGCGGGCAGGCCGTCCGGTGGTGCTTCGGGCATCACGACTCCTCGGGGCCGCCACGCGGGGCGGTGACGGCTTCGGGGGAAGGGGTGCTCACGACAGCACGGGGGTGACCGGGCGGTACAGCGGTTCGGCTCCGCGTGCTGCGGTGTACCAACGGGGGTGGGGGTGGGTTGTGCGGGTGCCCATGCGGGCGGCAGGTCCTTACCGCGGTCCCCGTGCCCGGGGGGTGGGGGGGTGGGGTGGTTCGGGTTCGGCGGCGGGTGCGGGGTGGTGGGGGCTGGGCGCGCAGTTCCCCGCGTCCCTGGGGGTGCGGGGCGCCATGGGGGGTGTGGCGGCCCGCTGCGCTGCGCCCACGGGGTGGGGTGGTTCTGGATCGGCGGCGGGTGCGGGGGCGTAGGGGCTGGGCGCGCAGTTCCCCGCGCCCCTGGGGGTGTCTGCTCCAAGGGGGCGGGGAGCTTCCCGAAATCCTTCGGGGGGAAGGGCGCGCAGTTCCCCACACGTCCTAAGAGCGTAGGAGGTTGCGGGCTGTGAGGGCGAGGCTGGCTTCTATCAGGTCGGTCGGGCGGGAGAGGGAGCGGCCGGTCAGTTGTTCGTAGCGGCGCAGGCGGTTGAGGACCGTGTTGCGGTGGCAGTAGAGGCGGCGGCTCGCCCGCTGGGCGGAGCCGTCGCAGGCCAGCCAGGTGGCGAGGGTGTCCAGCAGGACCTCGGCGTCGGCCGGTTCCAGACCGGCCAGCGGGCCCAGCAGCCGGTCGGCCAGCGCGGCGGCCAGGTCGGGGCTCGACGCCACCAGCGCCGCCGGCAGGTGCTCGGTCAGCCGGACCGTGCCCCCCTGCCCGGGGCACAGCCGCAGCGCCGTGTCCGCCAGCCCGCGGGCCTCCCCCACGGCGGCCAGCCCCTCGACCACGCTGCTGACGCCCACCCGCACGCCGGGCGGCTGCTCGTCCGGGACGACCGCCGCCACGTCACCCTCGACCAGCACGATGCCGTGGTCGGTGTCCACACCGGTGTGCCAGTGCACGCGCACACCGGGTGCGAGGGCCGCCTGGGCACCCGTACAGCCCGCGGACCGGGCCCCCTCGACCGCGACCACGACGTACCGGCCCTGCTCCGGCAGGTCCAGCGCCTGGGCCGCCTCGGGCAGGTCGGCGATGCGGCTCGTGCCGTCCAGCAGGGCCGCGGCCAGCAGACGCACCCTGTTCTCCCTCCGCCACGCCAGTTGCCGTTCGGTCTGCCGGTAGGCGTCGGCGACGATGGTGGAGTGCTCGTCGACGAAGTCCCACACGTCGGACGCCACGTGCACCAGCAGCCGTACGTCCTCCGGTGCCGCCCGCGACGTCTCGTCCACCAGGCCCTGCCACACCAGCGAGCCGCCCAGCCGGAAGGCATGCAGCACCGCGTCCAGCGGCAGGCCCTGCTCGGCGCGGGTGGCGCCGATCTTCCAGGAGCAGGCGCGCGCCGCCTCCCGGGCTCCGCGCGGATCCAGCAGCGAGGAAATGCTGTGCCGCAGCGAGCGGTGCACCTCCTGCCAGGTGGCGACGGCGTCACCCTCGACGGCGGTGCGGTAGGCCGGCTCCTGCTCCTGGAGCACGGCGACCAGCCGGTCCGTCAGCTGGGGCAGGTCGTCCAGCAGGAGGCGGGCGGCCCGGTGCAGCACCCGCAGCGCGTCGGCGTCGATCAGCGACCGCACGCGCGGTGTCCGTGACCGGGGTGCGGGCACGGGGCCGGGGCGCAGCAGGGTACGTGGCCGTACGGCGTGAGGCATGGCGCATTCCCCCCAGGGTCGGGCTTCCCGGCGGTGCCCGTGCGGCGGCCCCGTACCGGCGCCCGGCAGGTACGGGGAGCCCGCGGGCCGGCCGCCGTCGGACTCGTCCTGCCCCGAAGGATGGCATACCGTCCGGTCGGTCCCTAGAGTCGTGCACCGGTCTTTTCCTCCTGCTCGACCAGACGCACCAGCTCGACCCGGGAACGGAGACCGAGTGTGGCGAACACGTTCCGCAGGTGGTAGTCGACCGTACGGGTGCTCACGGAGAGCCGGAAGGCCACCTCCCGGTTGGTGGCGCCCTCGGCGACGCACCGTGCGATCCGCAGTTGCTGCGGGGTCAGCCGGGCCAGCTCCCCCGCCCCCGTGGCCGCCGCCGGGGCCGCGCCGCCCGCGCGCAGTTCGGCGGCGGCCTGCTGCGCCCACAGTCCCGCGCCGCAGCGTTCGAACCCGATCCGCGCCTCCTCCAGCCGGGTACGGGCCTCACGCAGCCGGCGCCGGCGGCGCAGCCACTTGCCGTAGAGCAGTTCGGTGCGCGCCCGTTCGAAGTCGCCCGCGTCGTCGTCGTGCCGGTCCAGGGCGCGCAGGTACAGCGCGTCGGCCGCGTCCGGCGCGGCCAGCAGGGCGCGGCAGCGCAGGAGCTGGGCGGGGGCCTGCGGATCGGCGCCGCAGGCCGCCCACAGCGCGAAGTCCTCCACCACCGCGGTCGCGTACTGGGGGCGCCCGGCGGACGCGGCGGCCTCGACGAAGCAGGGGACGGCCAGCATCCACACCGCGAAGTGGCCACGGCGGGCGCCCGGCCGGACCAGCGGACCGAGCCGGGCGGCCGCCTCGCGGGGACGGCCGGCGCCGAGGTCGGCGCGGGCGGCGGCCCAGTGGGCGAGGGTGGCGGCCTGGGCGAGCCCGTGGCGGCGGGCGGTGCGCAGCGCCGCCTCGGCGTGCTCGCCGACCAGGTCGGCCTCGCCCTCGATGGACGCGGCGAGGGCAAGGACGGCGTGGTGGTGCGCGGCGGTGTTCCGCTGCCCGGCGCGCTCCGCCGTGCGCAGGCCTTCCTCGGCGTGGGCGCGGGCCAGCTGGTGGCGTCCGGCGCGCAGTTCGGCGTACGCCAGGTATTCGAGGGCGCGGGGTTCGAGGGCGGCGGACCCCGACGTCCGTGCGGCGGCGAGGGCGCGGGCGCCGGCGCGACGGGCGGCGGTCACCTCGCCGAGCATGAGGGCCGCCGCGGCGGAACGGAGGAGCGGGGCGGGATCGGTGCCGTGCAGTCCGCGTTCGAGTACGCGTAGCAGCGGGTGCGCGGCGAGGTCGAACCGTCCGAGCAGGACGGCGCGCATGCCGTCCCGGTGGTCCCGGGCGACGTCGGCGCCCGGCGGGGTGCCGGCGTCCGGCACGGGTCCGGTGGGCGGCGCGGGTGCGGTGGGCGGCGCGTCCGCCGCGCGCGGGGCCGTCGCCCCCACCCGTGCCGCCCTGCGGGACGGCTGCCCGCAACGGCGCGCGGCCTTGGCGGCGGGTCCCCCCACTCCCCAGGCCAGGGTCCCGGCGGGGACGGCGGAGATTTCCGGCGTGTCGGTCCTCGGGACGCGGACGCAGGCGGTGGCCAGGGGGGTGACGGGCGGTGCGTAGGTGGGGGCCAGGGCGGACAGGCAGGCGGCGGGGTCGCCGGCCGACCAGGCCGCGTCCGCCGCGCCGAGGGTGGCCCGGGCGGCGGCGCGCGGGGCCGTGGCGGCCAGCAGGCCGGCGGCGAGCAGGAAGGACTCGCGGGCGTCGTCGACCGGGCCGTCGGCCAGCAGTACGGCGCCGCGCAGCAGTTCCGCGCCGCCCCGCACCGACACGGGAGCGCCGGGGCCGCGGGCCAGGTCGAGCAGGCGCCGGGCGTCGCGGGCGTGGCCGGCGAGGAGGGCCTGTTCGGCGGCGGCGAGGTTCCGCCGGGCGCGGTCCGCGTCGTCCGGGACGAGGTCCGCCGCCCGGGCCAGGGCGCGTTGGCGGAGTGCGGGCGTCGCCGGGCACACCGGATCGGCCGCGGCCGCAGCCAGCGCGTCCGCGAGGCCGGACACCGGGCCGGGCACGGCCCACGAACGGTGCAGCAGGGCGAGGATCCCGCCCCCCTCCGCCTCCGCCGCCGCGCCGGCCAGGGCACGGTGCGCGGCACGGCGGCGCTCGGGCGGCGCGCAGGCGTACACCGCCCGGCCCACCAGCGCGCTGCGGAAGCGCAGCCGGCCCTCGGTGCGGGCCAGTACCTCGGGCAGCGGCCCCTCCGCAGGGGCGCCGCACGCCCGCAGGACGAGGCCGGCGTCCGCGTCCTCCTCCCCCGTCGCCCGTACGGCCGCCGCCGTGGTCAGCGACAGGTCCCCGCACTCCCCCGGCGGGCCGGGCAGGCGTCCGCCGGCCACCCCGGCCAGCACCTCGGCGTCGACGAGCGGCCGGGGCAGCGCCCGCGCGCCGGTGAGCTGGGCGGGCGACAGCCGCTGGACCGCCGCCCGCAGCAGCGCGGGGTTCCCCTCGGCGGCGGTCACCAGCTCCTCCCGCACGGCGGGGTCGACGGCGCCGTCCGCGGCCTCCTCGACCAGGAGCGCCGCGTCGCCGGGCGTGAGCGGGCCGAGCCGCAGCACGGGCAAGCCCGTGAACTCCCGGTCCACGGGCCGGTGTCCGGCGACGGTCAGCAGCAGCAGCGCCGGCGGGCCCGACTCCCGTACGAGCGCCGCCGCGTGTCCCAGCGCGGCGCGCGACGGGGCGTCCCACAGGTGGGCGTCGTCCACGCAGACAAGCGGGGGCCCGTCGGCGGCGGCCGTCCGCAGGGCGTCGTCCAGCTCGCCCACGCGGTCCGCGCCGAGGTGCCGCACCGGTCCGTCGTGGAAGAGGCGGGCGGCGGTCTCGAGGAACGTGGTGCGTCCGCAACCGGGTTCACCGGTCACGACACGGACGCCGCCGTAGGTGTGCAGCGCGTCCAGCAGCTCGGCGACCTGCTGCTGTCGCGCGGTCGTGTGTCCGGTCATTCCCGCGACCTTACTCACGCGTAAGGTCGCGCGGAAGGAGTGCGTCCGTGGGTGGGTGAACGCGCAACGGCCGTGCCATCAGGGGCTTTCCCCGTGCCGCGCACGGTGCGGGGTGTGACGCCGCCCAAGGCGGGGAGCGCCCGTCGGTGCGTGCGCACAACGCCGGTGGCGGCCCGCGTCGTGCGCGGACCGCCACCGGTGGTACGGGCGCCGGGTGCCTGGCGCCTTGGGATCAGGAGGAGTGCGGGCAGTTGCCCCGCGACTCCTCGATCGTCAGGCTCGGCCGGGGCAGCGGGCAGAGGAACTGCTCGTAGCGGGTGTCGTTGTCGATGAAGCGCTTCAGCCAGGAAATGCTGTACTTCGCGATCGTCGTGTTCGACGAGTTCGGGGTGAAGTGGGAGGCGTTGTTGAGCTCCAGGTAGGCCCGGTCCAGGGACGAGGGCAGGTTGTTGTAGAAGGGCTCGGCGTGGCTGGCGACGGGGGCGATGGAGTCGCCGTCGGCGCCGAAGATGAGCGTGGGGGTCCGCAGTTCCGGCCAGGTCTTGTCGAGGTTCCAGGGCGTCAGCGGGATGGCGGCCTGGAGGGACGGCCGGGTCTTGGCGGCCTCGAGGGAGCCGCCGCCGCCCATGGAGTGGCCCATGACGCCCAGTCTGCTGCTGTCCACGCGGTTGCGGACGGAGCTGCGCTGGGTGAGGTAGTCCAGCGCGGCCAGCAGCTGGTCGCCGCGGGAGCCGGGCTGGTCGACGGTGGTGTTGGTGTCGATGGTGAACACCACGAAGCCCTGCGAGGCGAGACGCGGGCCGAGCCAGGAGATGGAGGACTCGAGCGCGGTGAAGCCGGGCGAGATGGCGATGGCGCCGAAGGTGCCGTCGGCGGTGGTCGTGGGGTAGTGGATGGTGCCGCCGCCGAAGCCGGTGACGACGAGCCGGGAGACGGAGGTCTGCGACACCGCGTAGGGGCCTCGCAGCGCCTCGATGCTCGATTCGGTGGGCGCCGGCCCGCGCTCGTAGGGGTTGTCCGCCGCCGCGTGGGCGCCCGGGCCGGTGAGCGTGCTGAGGCCGACGACGGCGGCCAGCGCCGCGGTCAGTCCGGCCAGGCGGCCGGTCCTGCGCCTGCTGGTGTGGGGGTGCTGCTGCACGACGAGTGGTCCTCTCTGTCACGGCGAGCGGCCCGGTCGGCCGGTGCACGGGGTCACGGCGTGGGTGGGGAGCCGTGCGGTGGCCGGGGGCGCCGCCTTCTGACTGGCGGTGCCACTGTCGAGGGGGAGGTGTCGTGGGGGGACCGGCGAAATCACCGGTCTTGAGTGGGGTGGGGGCGTGCCGGGGTGGTGGGTGGTGGGTTTTCGCGCAGTTCCCCGCGCCCCTGAGGGGGCGGTGGTGCCGCGCGCTTCCGGCGCGGGGTGCGCATGGGCACCGGTCGGGTGCGGGTGGGTGGGGGTTGAGCGCGCAGTTCCCCGCGCCCCTGAGGGGGCAGTGGCGCCCTGTGTTTCAAGCGCGGGGTGCGCATGGGCACCTGTCGGGTGCGGGTTGTGGGGGCTGAGCGCGCAGTTCCCCGCGCCCCTGAGGGGGGGTGGTGGCGCCCTGTGCATCAGGCGCGGGGTGCGCACGGGACCGGTCGGGTGCGGGTGGGGGGGGTGGGCGCGCAGTTCCCCGCGCCCCTCGGGGGCGTCCGCTCGGGATCGTTGGGGTGGGGTGCATGTGTGTGTCCGGGCGGGGTACCCGGACGGGCATGGTCACCGTCGGAGTCGGCGCTGACGGTGGCGGCGACGGCGTCCCCTCGGGGGCGCCGTCGTTTCATGCCGCGTCGTAGACGTGGGCCCGGCCGCCGACCCACTTCACCCAGGCCGGATCGTCCAGCAGCCGCTCACCCTCCGGCAGCCCGACGCGTCGCAGGAACTCAACGACGTCCCGGTCGGAGTAGGCGAGGCCGACGATCTCGCCGCGCACAGTCACGCGCCGGCCGCCCGAGCCGAGCGGCGGGTGCACCACGATCGGAGCCTTCGTCATCACTCCAGGATCCGCCCGTACCGTCCCGTATGCATGCCGGGCCCCCGCGTCACCCGACTGGCCCGCCGGACGAGCCGTCCGGTCCCCCGCCGTGCTGATATGGAAGCGGCCTCCATGCCTACCCGGAGGGAGCTGGGAATGCACGAGATGTGGTGCGGTGCAGACACTTCGGGGGAGCCGGTCTGGCATGTCCTCACCCCTGACAAGACCTCGACGCTGTGCGGGGTGGAGAAGGAGGAGGAATCACCCCGACGCGACACGACGGACCGGCACTGCTTCTCCTGCATGCAGTCGTTCCAGGCCGTCGTGGCGTCCCGCTGAGGACCCCGGCCGCCCCCACGCCGCCGGCGGCCCCGGGAACCACCCGGGGCCGCCGGCGTCGTGTCAGTGGCAGGCGTGCTCCCTCGGGTCCGCGACGACACCCGGACCGGCGCCGTGCGTCTCCAGCCGGCAGAAGCAGGACGCCTCGACGGGTACGTCCGCCAGCGCGGCCGCCTGCCGCAGCTGCCGGGCGACGATCGCGGCCTCGCCGGTCTTGCCGCCGCGCAGCAGGCACTCGTGGAACCCGTGCAGCGCCCAGACGTTGTTGGGGTGCTGCAGCGGCCGGGGCAGGGCGTCGTCCAGCCCCAGGTCGGCCCGGTACACGGCCTCCGCCTCCGCGACCCGGCCCTGTTCCAGGAGCAGCGCCCCGTAGGCGTGCCGGGTGGGCTGCATCCAGCCCCACGGCTCGTCGTAGGGCAGGTTGTCGTCGAGGTCCACGGCCCGCTCCAGTGCGGCGAAGGCGGTGTCGTGGTCACCCTTGCGGTAGGCGAGTTCGCCGTCCAGCATCGCCGACGCGATGGCGAGGAGGTCGTGACAGGTGTTGTTGAACAGCATCCGGGTCTCCGGGACCCGGTCCACCGCCGCGCGGAACTCCTCCCGCTCCGCGTCGGCCCGCGCGGTGTCGCCGGTCACGGCCAGGGCGATGCCCCGCGCGTAGTGCAGCATCGCGGTGGTGACGCAGTACAGCCCCGGGTCCGCGGGGAACGGCAGGGCGAGGATGTCGTCCCAGCGGCCGAAGCGGATCAGGACGTGGAAGCGCATCGCCAGGAAGCCCTCCAGCCAGTCGGCCATGGGCGGGCTCTCCACCCGGAGCAGCTTCTCGGGGACGGCGGCCTCCAGCCGTGCGGCGGCGTCCAGCGCCACCGCCGACTGCCCGGCGAACATGGCGCCGTAGATCCGGAAGTGATGGTTGTGGCCGCGGTAGAGCGTGTAGAAGTTCATCGCTCCCGCCCGCCGCAGGTACTTCTCGTCGGCGGCCACGGCGGCGGTGTTGTCCGAGACGACCCGGCGGTAGTCGCCGCACAGCACCTCCAGGTGCGAGGGCATGTGGAGCAGGTGCCCGGCGTCGGGGGCGAGGCCGCGCAGCCGGTCGGCGACGGTGAGGGCCGCCTCGGGGGTGGGTGACATCTCCATCAGGTGGATGTAGAGGTGCACCACGCCGGGGTGGTGGGCGCCGGCCTCGGTGGCGAGGGCGCCGTCGAGCACGGCCTTGGCCTCCTCGGTGCGGGCGCCGTCGGCGGGCCGGCCTGCCTTGAGGTCCCACAGCTGCCAGGGGGTGAGGTTCATCAGGGCGTCGGCACAGAGCGCGGCCACGTCCGGGTCGCCCGGGGCGCTCTCGTACACGGCGAGCATGCGGTCCGCGTACGGTTCGTTCCACACGGAGCAGTCCTCGGCGGCGTGGGCCTGCGGGTAGCGGGCGCGCAGGGCCTCCACGAGGGCGCGTTCGACGGGAGTGGCGCGGGCCGCCGCCCGGTGGGCCCGTTCCACCGCGGCGTGGGTCCGCTCGACGGTGGTGGTGAGTTCCTCGCCGTCGAAGGCCTCCCACGGCTTGTTGTAGTTGGGGCCGAGGGCGTAGGCGACGCCCCAGTGGGCCATGGCGCAGTCGGGGTCGGCGTCGGCGGCCCGCCGAAAACAGGCGACCGCCTCCTCGTGGTTGAAGGCGTAGGTCCACATCAGCCCGCGGTCGAACCAGAGTTGGGCCTCCGGGGAGGTCGTCGTCACGGGCCGTCCGTAGGCGCCGAGGTCGTAGTAGCCGTCCATGGTGCCCTCCCGGGGGACCGGCCGGGCCGGCCGCCGCTCGTCCGGCGGCCGACGTCCCGTGGGGACGAAACCGACGATAGCGGGGCACGAGGGCGCGCGCAGGCGCGCCGCCGAACCGGTTGGTACCCGGGCGGTCAGACGCTGACGAGGAGCTGCGGGGACAGCACCTTGATCATTGTGTTGGTCCAGCGCATCTGCCGCAGGGTCTGCGGACGGCAGTCGGAAACCAGCTCCAGCAGTTCCCGGTCCCGGGTGGCCTGTGCCGCCTGGGCCAGCATCTCCCAGTTCAGGGAGTTGCGGACGGCGGCCAGGTGCAGGTCGCGCAGGTCCTCCAGGAGGAGCAGCCCTGTCTCGGGGCGGCGCCCGAGGGCCTGCGCGGCCTTCTCGCGGAGGGCGGCGAGCGCGCCGGGTGCGGTGTGGTCGCGCGGGCCGGGCAGGTCGACGCCGTGATCGGGGCCGAGGGCGGCCAGCCGTACCGCGTGCTCGCGGGACCAGCGGGCCACGTCGGTCGCGACGTGGTGCACCTCGTGCTCGGTGCGGTGGCGCTCGGCGACGGCGAGCAGGTGCGTCTCCAGGTCGCGCTCGCCGTCGTGCAGGGCGCGCAGGGTGATGCCGATGCCGTTCATGCGGTGCTCCCCGCCCTCGCGTCGTCCGTGACCGGCTGCCGGGACGTCCCGCGCCGGGCGACCAGGGTCACGCGGGCGGCGGCCGTCTTGAACAGGGGCTGTTTGGACAGCGGGTCCCAGTCGGTGACGGTGGTCTCGTTGGCGGCGCGTCCTGGTCGGCCGTCGGGCGGCCGGTGGCCCTCCGGGGTGTCCCAGTAGCCGTAGTGGAACGGCACGAACACCACGCCGTCGCGGACCGCCACCGTCCGCAGCCGGGCCCTGATGGCGCCGCGCGGTGTGGTGACCTGCACCAGGTCGCCGTCGGCCAGTCCCTGTGCGGCGGCCTCGGACGGGGAAATCTCGGCCCAGACGTCCGGTGCGGCGGCGTTCAGCTCCGGTACGCGGCCGGTCTTGGTGCGGGTGTGGAAGTGGTGGACGGTGCGGCCGGTGATCAGCTGGAGGGGGTACTCCGGGGAGGCGTCCTCGTGGAGCGGGAGGTACTCGGCGGCCTTGATCACCGCCTTGCCGTCCGGATTGAGGGAGCGGTACTCGACCGGAGTGACGGTGGCACCGGTGACCATGTCCTTGCCGTAGCTCTCGCACCGGTCGGGGTGGGCGTGGTCGAAGCCGTCGGCGTAGAGGCGGGCGGTGCCGTCGGGGGCGTCCTCGGTGCAGGGCCACTGGATGCCGCCGTCGCGCAGCTTGTCGTAGGTCAGCCCGGTGTAGTCGCAGGGGCGTCCGGCGCTGCACCGCTGCCAGGCGGCGAAGGCTCCCTGCGGGTCGTGCCAGCCGATCAGCGGGCCGCCGTCCTTGTCGCGGAAGTCCATGCGGGCCGCGTAGTCGAGGAAGATGTCGAGGTCGGGCCGGGCCTCACCGGGCGGGTCCACGGCCTTCTCGGAGAGGTGGACGGTGCGGTCGGCGTTGGTGAAGGTGCCGGTCTTCTCGCCCCAGGTCGCGGCGGGCAGGACGACGTCGGCGAGCTGCGCGGTCTCGGTGAGGAACAGGTCCTGCACCACCACGAACAGCCGTTCCTGGGCGAGGACCGACCGGATCCGGCCGAGTTCGGGCAGGGAGACGGCCGGGTTGGTGCCGGAGATCCACAGCATCCGCAGGGACCCCTGCTCGGCGTAGCGGAACATCTGCATCGCGTGGGTGGGCGGGCCGTGGTGCGGGATCGCGTCCGGTTCGACGTTCCAGATCTCGGCCAGTTCGGCCACGTGCCGGTCGTTCTGCCAGTTGCGGAAGCCGGGGAGGTCGCCGTCGGCGCCGCACTCCCGGGTGTTCTGGGCGGTGGGCTGCCCGTTCATCTGCATCAGCCCGCAGCCGGGACGGCCCAGCATGCCGCGGATCAGGTGCAGGTTGTTGACCTGCACGGCGGCGGCGGAGGCCTGGTGGGACTGGTAGACGCCCTGCAGCACGGTGGAGGTGAGCCGCCGCGCGTCGCCGAGAAGATCGGCCGCGCGTTCGATCTCGGCGGCGGGGACGTCGCAGATCTCCGCGGCCCAGCGCGGGGTGCACCGCTCGACACCGGCGGCGAGTTCGTCGTAGCCCACGGTGTGCGCGTCGACGTAGGCGCGGTCGATCCGGCCGGTGCGGATGATCTCGTGGAGCAGGGCGTTGAGCAGGGCGACGTTGGTGCCGGGGCGCGGTGCCAGATGGACGTCGGCGCGGCGCGCGACGGGGGTGTACCGGGGGTCGACGCACAGCAGCCGGGGCGGGTCGGAGCCCTCGAGCCGGTCCAGGACGCGCATCCACAGCACCGTCTGCGTCTCGGCCATGTTGTGCCCGAACAGGGCGATCGTGTCGGCGTGGTCGATGTCCTCGTAGGAGCCGGGCTGGCCGTCGGATCCGAAGCTCTCCTTGAGGGCCTCGGCGGCGGTCGCGGTGCACAGCCGGGTGTTGCCGTCGAGGTGGTTGGTGCGGATGCCGACGTGGGCGAGGACGGCGAGGGTGTAGTACTCCTCCAGGAAGAGCTGCCCGCTGGTGTAGAAGCCGACGGAGCCGGGACCGCGCTCGTCCAGCAGGCTCCTGCTGCGGGAGACGACGCGTTCCATGGCGGTGTCCCAGTCGGTCTCGACGAGCCGGCCGCCCTCCCGGACGAGCGGGCGGGTGAGGCGGTCCGGGGAGTGGTTGGCCTGCCAGCCGTAGAGATCCTTCGGGCCGAGCCGGCCGCGGTTGACCCGGTCGGCGGCGCGGCCCCGCACCCCCACGATGCGTCCGCCGCGCACCGCGATGTCCATGGCGTCGCCGTTGGAGTGCAGGATCGAGGCGGAGGGCACCCACCGCTCCACGTCGTCCTCCGTCACCCCGTCCGCCAGGTGCAGGTCGGTGCGGGCCGGCCAGGAGGTGCCGGGCGCGTAGGGGGTCCGCACGCCCCAGGGGTTGGTGATCCGGTCCGGCGAGCTGTTCACGGTGGTCCGACCTCCACGGCGCGGGAATGTCGCGGGGCGGGTACCCCGGCCCCCACCGGTCAGACCATAACTCCACACACTCAACACGAAACCCAGAGTGACGACCTGACACACCTTCACCATTCCTTCGAGGTCATGTTCGCCATCGGGCTGGCAAGGGCCGTACGGCCCTCCCTAGGATGTATTTCCTGTCCAGCCAGTCCAGTTGGCGGCACTCCGCAGGGGGAACGATGCACACCGGTAAGCAGCTGTCCACCGAGATCGACGCGACCGTGCCGACGGCCGCGCGTATGTACGACTATTACCTGGGCGGCAAGGACAACTACGCTGCGGACCGGTCCGCGGTCGAGGAACTCGACAAGGTGGTGCCCAGCACCCGCCGGCTGGCCCTGAACAACCGGCGCTTCCTCCAGCGCGTGGTCCGCACACTGACGCAGGAGTACGGCATCCGGCAGTACCTGGACCACGGGTCCGGCCTGCCCACCCAGGACAACGTGCACCAGGTCGCGCAGCGCATCGACCCCACCACCCACGTGGTGTACGTCGACAACGACCCGATGGTGCTGGTGCACGGCCGTGCCCTGCTGGAGCAGGACGAGCGCACCGTGGTCATACAGGCGGACATGCGCGAGACCGACGGGATCTTCGGCCACGCCGAGACCCAGCGGCTGATCAACTTCGACGAGCCGGTCTGTGTGCTGTTCAACTCGGTCTTCCACTGCATCCCGGACAGTGACACCGACGGCCCGATGGCCGTCGCCAACCGGGTGCGGGAGCGGCTGGCGCCGGGCAGCTTCATGGTGATGTGCCAGCTGGTCAGCGAGGACGAGAAGGTCCGCGACTTCGTCACCGGCTTCATGGACCAGGTGACCCAGGGACACTGGGGCCGGGTCCGCCAGCGGAAGGACGTCGAGGCGCTCTTCGACGGCCTCGAGATCCTGGAGCCCGGTCTGGTGGAGGTGTCCACCTGGCGCCCGGACACCGAGGTGGCGCCCCGTCAGCTCACCCAGGAGTGGATCGAGTTCGGCGGTGTGGCCCGGATACCCGAGTAGCCCCCCCCGACACCGCGACGCCCCTCCCGGTCCTCGTGGGACCGGGAGGGGCGTCGGTACGTCCGGCTCGCGTCGCGGAGGCAGGCACCATCGGCGCTCCTCAGGCGCTCGGGGGCTCCGCCTATTGCGCTGAGTAGCGTTCCCTTATCGTCCTGCGCAGCAGCTCCACCGACTCACGGGGCTTGAGGGCCTCGTCGGCGAGACGGTCGAGCACGATCCGGTACTCCTCGGTCTCGTCGCGGTCCTCGAGGAAGTTCGCGCTCCTGATGTGTTCCAGGTAGACCACGTCGGGCAGGTCGAGGCCGCCGAAGCGCAGATAGGTCACCGGGATGGCGGGGGCCGAGGCGTGGGTGACGTTCAGCGGGACGATCTGGACCGTGACGTTGGACCGGTCGGCCATCACGGCCAGGTGTTCGAGCTGTTCGCGCATCACCTGGCGGTCGCCGAGGACGCGCAGCAGCACCGACTCGTCGATGACGGCCCACAGCTGCGGGGCGTCCTGGCGCATCAGCAGCTCGGCGCGGCGCATCCGCAGCTCGACCCGTCGCTGCACCTCGCTCGCCGGCGCGTTGGGCAGACCGCGCTCGACCACCGCGCGGGTGTAGGCGGCGGTCTGCAGCAGACCGGGGACGTACTGGATCTCGAAGGTACGGATGGTGGCGGCGGCCTCCTGGAGCCCGACCAGACGGTCGAACCACTCGGGCATCAGCCGCTTGTCGTACCGCTGCCACCAGCCCGGCTCGCCGGCCCGCTGGAGCAGCTTGAGCAGGACGGAGGCCTCGTAGCCGTCGGTGCCGTAGAGGTCGAGCAGCGCCCGTACGTCGGTCTCGGTCGGCGGGCGGCGGCCCTTGCCGGACTCGATCCGGGACAGCTTGGCCCCGCTGAAGCCGACGGAACGGGCCGCCTGGTCCTGGGACAGACCGGCGTCCTCACGGAAACCGGCCAGCTGCACGCCCACCAGCATCTTGAGCAAGGTCGGCGCGGGCTCGGGCCTGTCCAGGTAGGGTTCCAGACGGGAGATGCGATGCGACGCGGCGGACATCCTGACTCCCAGCAGACCGGCACAAGGGCGATTCACACTATCGCATCTGACGACGCCTCACCGCACGTGGATGCGAAATGCCGACCGAAGTGGGGCAGTTGGGCTCCGGTTCGCCGGCGACGACGGAAGGCCGGCGCCGGCCCCACGGCGCTTCCGGACCGGCCGGCCGACACCCGGACGCGGGCGTCGGCTCCGGACGGGGGCGTCGGCTCCGGACGCGGCGGGCGGTTATCGGACGAGGTGGTCGAACTCGCCGTCCTTGGCCCCCGCCAGGAAGGCGGCCACCTCGGCGGCGGTGTAGACGAGGGCGGGCCCGTCGGGGTCGCGGGAGTTGCGCATCGCGACGTCACCGCCCGACAGCGGCGCGACCTCGACACAGTTGCCCTCGGCGTTGCTGTGCCGGCTCTTGATCCAGCGGGCGTCCAACTGGCTGGCCCGCACTCCGTTCCGCACTCCAGGCACCGCTGTCTCCTTGCTGTTGCCGTTCGCCGGGCACGGCCGTCGCCGCACGTGGCGAAAATTCTCGCGCAATTTCCCGTGCAATTGCACGCGAGCGCTGACAGCGTGGATAATAGCCGTGGCGTCAACCCCTGTGGGAGCGCCCCGTCCTGACGTCGCATCAAGGAGATGCCGTGTCATCACCTGTGCACTTGACGCTCCGGCCGCCGGCCTCGGCCGTGTTACCGGCGGGTGACCCCGGTGCCCGGTCGTACGGCCCGCGCCCGGCGGCGCCACGGAACGAGGACGGGACCCCTCTGCCGACGGTGCCCGCCGCCGCCCCCCACGCGGCGGTGAGCATCACCTGCAGCCGGGAGGGCCTCGCACGGGCGCGGTCCTTCACCCGCGACACCCTCGGGGACTGGTCGCTCGCCCACTGCGGCGACGACGCCACCCTTGTCATGACCGAGCTCGCCGCCAACGCCGTCACCCACGCGGCGTCGCGGTGCCCGGGTGTGCCGGACGTACGGCTGGGGTTCCGTCTGGAGCCGGCGCACCTGTTGCTCACCGTCTCCGACCCCGACGACCACCCGCCGGTGGTCTCCCCCGGCGCCGGCTTCGGCCTGGAGGAGCACGGCCGGGGGCTCCGCATCGTCGACGCGCTGTCCGAGGCGTGGGGCTGGACCCCCACCGTCCCGGCCGGCAAGACGGTGTGGGCCCGGTTGTCCACCCGCCCGCCCATCTGACACGACTGCCGCGGAAAGGCACCCACGCCATGCGCAGCGCTTCTACGGAACAGCCGAGCAGCGAGCGCCCAGTGCGCCACACGTCCCCCACCGGAGTGGCAGGATCCACGCCCCTCACGGCCCTGTCCCACATCCCGTGGGCCGACATGCAGGACTCCACCGGATCGGCGGCCGCCATTCCGCTGCTGCTCAACGGCATCGCCTGGGGCGACGCCGACACCGCCCGGGCCGCCCTGGAGGATCTGCGGAAACGCATCTGCCAGTACGGCTTCGTCACGGAACAGGCGACCGCCGCCACGGTCCCCTTCCTCTGGGAGCTGGCCCAGCTGCCGCACGTCACCTGCCGGGCCGGCATCATCCAGCTCCTCAAGGCCATCGCCGACGCCCGGCAGTGGGAGAGCACGGCCGCCGCGTACCCGAAGCTGCTCAACCGCCGTGAGAACCCGGTGGTGTGGGAGCGGGCCGCCCGGCAGGCGGTGCGGGCCCGGCGGGGCGAGCTGAACCGGCTGCTCGCGGAGCCGGACACGGAGATCGCCCGGGCCAGCACGGAGCTGGCCCGCGCCCTGGCCGACTGAGGCCCGCGCGGCCCCGTACCCGCGGACGCCGCCGTACGTCCACGGCCCCGCACCACGGGCCCCGCACCACGGGCCGTGCACCGCCGCGGGCCCCGTCACGGGCCGCGGTGCACGGGCCGCACCGCACCTGGCGGCGCACCACGGGCCCGTCACGGGCCGCACACTCCGGGCCGTCCCCACGGGGACGTGTCCGGTCAGGAAGACGCGCGACTGCTCGGGGGACGAGTCGCGCGTCGGGGGGAGGGTCGCGCGCGGCCGAGGGGGAAGGCCGCGCGCGACCCGCGTACGCAGGTGAAGCACAGTCGCACTGTTTCTCACGCCGGTAGGAATGCGCCCCAGGGGCGCGGGGAACTGCGCGGACAACCCCTACGGCGCCGCAGGCGTCCTCGCATCGATGTCCGACGCGTGCGCCCAGGAGGCTGCCCACCCGCGGTGAAGGGGTGGCCGCGGCGCCGTCCGGGCGGGTCGCGCAGCTCCCCGCGCCCCTCACGGGGAGATCCGTAGGTGCGAACGGTGCCGCCCCGTGGCCTACCCTCGCCTCGAATGGCCCGGCAGTGTAGACATGGCACATGGTCCGACTCATGGGTCGATCCCGGGCCCGGTCGCCCCAGCGGTCCGGTGCAGCCGCCTCCGTGCGGCGCCGGCGGCAGGAGAGCGGCCGCTCCGGGTGGCATCCGATGGCGGGGCTGCGGTCGGTGCTGAGCGGGCGCAGCGTCGCCGGACAGGTGTTCGTCCTGCTCCTGGTGATGGTGCTGCTGCTGGTGGTTGCCGCGGTCGTGGCCCTGGTGCTCCAGGTGCAGCGGGACAGCACGCAGGAGGCCCGCAGTCGTTCCCTCGCCGTCGCCGAGTCCTTCGCGAACGCCCCGGGCACCGTCGAGGCGCTTCGGTCCCCCGACCCCACGGCCGTGCTCCAGCCGCGCGCCGAGGCCGCCCGCGAGCGGTCGCACGTCGACTTCGTCGTGGTGATGGACACCGACGGCATCCGCTTCACGCACCCCAAGCAGGACCGCATCGGCAAGCAGTTCGTCGGCACCATCGAGCCCGCGCTGGCCGGCGAGCCGGTGGTGGAGGAGATCGAGGGCACCATCGGTCAGCTGGTGCAGGCGGTGGTCCCGGTGGAGGACGCCGACGGCACCGTGGTGGGCCTGGTGTCGGCGGGCATCACGACGGAGCACGTGGGCGGGGCCGCCGAGGACCAGCTGCCGCTGGTGCTGGGCGCGGCGCTCGCCGCACTGGCGCTGGCGACCTGCGGCGCGGCCCTGATCAGCAGACGGCTGCTGCGCCAGACCCACGGCCTGGGCCCGCACGAGATGACCCGGATGTACGAACACCACGACGCGGTGCTGCACTCGGTGCGCGAGGGCGTGATGATCGTCGAGGGCGACGGCACCCTCCTGCTCGCCAACGACGAGGCGCACCGGCTGTTCAGCCTGCCGGACGACGCCGAGGGCCGGCACGTGCGGGACCTGGGGCTGGACCCGGACACGACCGAGCTGCTGTCCTCGGGCCAGGTCGTCACGGACGAGGTGCTGCCGGTGGGCGACCGGCTGCTGGCGGTCAACCAGCGGGCCACCGACCCCTCGGGCGGCCACGGCGGCAGCGTCATCACCGTCCGCGACTCCACCGAGCTGCGGGCGCTGTCCGGCCGGGCGGAGGAGTCGCGTGAGCGGCTGAACATGCTCTACGACGCCGGTGTGGGCATCGGTACCAGCCTGGACGTGACCCGCACCGCGCAGGAGCTGTCGGACCTGGCCGTCCCCCGGTTCGCCGACTTCGTCACCGTGGACCTGTTCGAGTCGGTGCTGGCAGGCGGTCACCCCGACGCGGCCGCCGCGCTGCGCCGCACGGCCCGTACCGGTATCACCGACGACGCACCGCTCTACCCGAAGGAGCAGCAGATCCGCTTCGTCGCGTCCTCGCCGCAGGGCCGGAGTCTGGCCACCGGCCGGGCGGTCCTGGAGCCGCGGCTCGACGAGGCGCCGGGCTGGCAGGCGCAGGACCTCGAACGCTCCGCGCAGATCGTGGAGTACGGCATTCACTCGCTGATCACGGTGCCGCTGCGGGCCGGGGCGACGGTCCTGGGCGTGGTCAGCCTCTGGCGGTTCCGCAAGCCCGAGCCGTTCGACGTGGAGGAGCTGGCGCTGGCGGAGGAGCTGGTCGCCCGGGCCGCGGTGTCCATCGACAACGCCCGCCGCTACACGCGCGAGCACAGCATGGCGGTGACGCTGCAGCGCAGTCTGCTGCCGCGCACCCTGCCCGAGCAGAACGCCCTGGAGATCGCGTACCGCTACCTGCCGGCGCAGGCCGGGGTGGGCGGTGACTGGTTCGACGTGCTGCCGCTGTCGGGCGCCCGGGTGGCACTGGTGGTCGGCGACGTCGTCGGGCACGGACTGCACGCGGCGGCCACCATGGGGCGGCTGCGCACGGCGGTGCACAACTTCTCCGCGCTGGACCTGCCGCCGGGGGAGCTGCTCGCGCTGCTCGACGAGCTGGTCGGCCGGATCGACCAGGACGAGGCGCAGGACGAGCACGTGGCGCCGGTCATCGGCGCGACCTGTCTGTACGCCGTCTACGACCCGGTGTCACGTCGGTGCGGCGTGGCGCGCGCGGGTCATCCGCCGCCGGCGCTGGTCCGGCCGGACGGCCGGGTGGAGTTCCCGGACGTCCCCGCCGGTCCCCCGCTGGGCCTCGGCGGGCTGCCGTTCGAGTCGGCGGAGCTGGAGCTGCCGGAGGGCAGCAGGCTGGTCCTGTACACCGACGGACTCGTGGAGGACCGCGAGCACGACATCGACGTCGGTCTGGAGCAGCTGCGCGAGGCGCTGTCCCGGGCCGGGGACTCTCCCGAGGAGACGTGCCGGGTCGTGGTGGAGTCCCGGCGCCCGTCCCGGGCCGCGGACGACATCGCGCTGATCGTGGCGCGCACCCGGGCGCTCGCTCCGGACCGGGTCGCCGAGTGGCCGGTGCCCTCCGACCCGGCGGCCGTGGGCGAGGTGCGGGCGCAGGTCACCCGGAAGCTGACCGAGTGGGGGCTGGAGGAGCTGACGTTCAGCACGGAGCTGATCCTCAGCGAGCTCGTCACCAACGCGATGCGGCACGGCGCCGCCCCCATCCGGGTGCGGATGCTGTACGAGCGCCATCTGATCTGCGAGGTCTACGACAGCAGCAGCACCTCGCCGCACCTGCGGTACGCGACGATGACGGACGAGGGCGGGCGCGGGCTGTTCCTGGTCGCGCAGCTGGCCGAGCGCTGGGGCACCCGTTACCTGCCGGCGGGCAAGGTCATCTGGGCGGAGCAGAACCTTCCCTGAGGAGCTTGCGCCCGACGTGCCTGCGCCTGCCCGTCCCGAGGGGGCCCACGCCGACCCATAAGGCCATCTGAGGACATGGCATAAGGTCGGCTTATGAGCCCATAGACCGGACCCGCGTACCAGGTAAGGCAAGCCTGAGTTTAGGCTTCCCCACGAGACGCTTGTCATCGCTCGAAGGGAACCTGACCATGCCCCGCCCCCTGCGGGTAGCCATCGTCGGATCCGGCCCCGCCGGGATCTACGCCGCCGACGCCCTGCTCAAGTCCGACGTGGCCGCCGACCCGGGCGTGTCCATCGACATCTTCGAGCGGATGCCGGCGCCGTTCGGACTGATCCGCTATGGCGTCGCCCCCGACCACCCGCGGATCAAGGGCATCATCACGGCCCTGCACCAGGTGCTCGACAAGCCGCAGATCCGCCTGTTCGGCAACGTGGACTACGGCACCGACGTCCACCTCGACGACCTGCGCGCCTTCTACGACGGCGTGATCTTCGCCACCGGCGCGACGGCCGACCGCGCGCTGCCGATCCCCGGCATCGACCTGGACGGCTCCTACGGCGCCGCGGACTTCGTGTCCTGGTACGACGGTCACCCGGACGTGCCCCGCACCTGGCCGCTGGAGGCCGAGAAGGTCGCGGTGCTCGGCGTCGGCAACGTCGCCCTGGACGTGGCGCGCGTCCTCGCCAAGACGGCCGACGAGCTGCTGCCCACCGAGATCCCGCCGAACGTGTACGAGGGCCTGAAGGCCAACAAGGCGATGGAGATCCACGTCTTCGGCCGCCGCGGCCCGGCGCAGGCGAAGTTCAGCCCGATGGAGCTGCGGGAGCTGGACCACTCCCCCAGCATCGAGGTGATCGTCGACCCCGAGGACATCGACTACGACGACGGCTCGATCGCCACCCGGCGCGGCAACAAGCAGGCCGACATGGTCGCCAAGACCCTGGAGAACTGGGCGATCCGCGACGTCGGCGACCGCCCGCACAAGCTGTTCCTGCACTTCTTCGAGTCGCCCACCGAGATCCTCGGCGAGGACGGCAAGGTCGTCGGCCTGCGCACCGAGCGCACCGCCCTCGACGGCACCGGCAACGTCAAGGGCACCGGCGAGTTCAAGGACTGGGACGTCACGGCCGTGTACCGCGCGGTCGGCTACCTCTCCGACAAGCTGCCGAAGCTGCCCTGGGACCTCGACTCGGGCACCGTCCCGGACGAGGGCGGCCGGGTCGTCCAGGACAGCGGCGAGCACCTGCCGTCCACGTACGTCACCGGCTGGATCCGGCGCGGCCCGGTGGGCCTGATCGGGCACACCAAGGGCGACGCCAACGAGACGGTGGCCAACCTGCTGGACGACTACAGGAACGGCCGGCTCGGCACGCCGGGCTCGCCGGACCCGGAGGCGGTGGACGCGTTCCTCGCCAAGCGCGGCGTCCGCTGGACCACCTGGGACGGCTGGTACCGCCTGGACGCGGCGGAGAAGGCGCTGGGCGAGCCGCAGGGCCGTGAGCGCGTGAAGATCGTCGAGCGCGAGGACATGCTGCGCGAGAGCGGCGCCTGACCTCCGAGCCCGCGAGGGCCCGGACGCCGGGTGTCCGGCCGGTGCGACACCGGCCGGACACCCGGCGTCCGCCGTTGCCGCGCCGGCGGCGGCTCAGTCCGGCAGGCTCAGCCGGGCCGTCTCGCCCGGGTCGACGCGCACCACGCGGTGCTCCGGCAGGTGCACCTCGATCGGGGAGCGGCCCGACGAGGGCACGGTGATCTCCAGCAGTTCGCTCTCCAGCCGCAGGCGCACGCCCCAGTGGCCGTGGTAGCGCACGGTGAAGCCGTAGGAGGACAGCTCCGGCAGGGGCACGGGGTCGAGCCACAGGGCTCCGCCCCGGGTCTCCAGACCGGCCAGTCCGCGCTGCACCAGGTCGAGGGTGCCGGCCATGGCTCCCAGGTGGATGCCCTCACCCGTGGTACCGCCCTGGATGTCCGCGATGTCGGACTGCAGGGCCTCCTGGCAGAACTTCCAGGCGTCCGCGCGGCGGGCCCGGGCGAGCACCCAGCCGTGCACCAGGCCGCTGAGGGTGGAGCCGTGGCTGGTGCGGTGCAGGTAGTGGTCCACCGTGCGCCGCCAGGTCCGTTCGTCGAGGTTCGTGCCCAGCCGGCGGAAGACACCCTGCAGCTCGGCGGGCGAGAACAGGTAGCCCAGCATGAGGACGTCGGCCTGCTTGGACGCCTGGTACCGGTTGACGCTGTCGCCCTCGGCCTCCAGGATCCGGTCCAGCCGCCGGATGTCGCCGTACCGGTGCCGGTAGCCCCGCCAGTCCAGCTCGGCGAGTTCGCCGTAGCCCTCGAACTGGCTGATCACCCCGTCGTGGAAGGGGACGTGGAGGGTGCGGGAGACCTCCTCCCACTCCTCCAGCTCCGCCGTGTCCAGCCCGGTCCGCTCCGCGAGCTCGCGGCGCCGGGGCTCGGGCAGGGCGCGCAGCACCTCCAGGGTGCGGGCGAGCACCCAGGCGGCCGTGACGTTGGTGTAGGCGTTGTCGTCCAGGCCCGGCTCGGGGGCGTCCGGGTAGGCCTCGTGGTACTCGTCGGGACCCACCACGCCCTTGATCCGGTACCGGCCCAGGTGGTCGTCGAAGGCCGCCGAACCGGCCCAGAAGCGGGAGATCTGCAGCAGCATCTCGGCGCCCTTGGTGTGCAGGAACTCCTCGTCGCCCGCGGCCTCGCAGTACTGCCACACGTTGTACGCGATCGCCGAGCCCACGTGGTGCTGGAGGTGCGAGTGGTCCGGCAGCCAGCGTCCCGAACGGGGGTTGAGATGCAGCTGCTGGGTCTCCTCACGGCCGTCGCTGCCGCTCTGCCACGGGTACATCGCGCCGCGCCGCCCGGCGTCGTGCGCGGCGGTGCGGGCGCGTTCCAGACGCCGGTGGCGGTAGTGCAGCAGCGCCCGGGAGACCTCCGGGAAGTGCAGGTTGAGGTAGGGCAGGACGAACAGCTCGTCCCAGAAGACGTGCCCGCGGTACGCCTCCCCGTGCAGTCCCCTGGCGGGCACCCCCACGTCCAGATCGGCGGTGTGCGGGGACAGGGTCTGCAGCACGTGGAAGAGGTGCAGCCGCAGGATGCGGCCCGCCTCGTCGGGCACGTCCGGCTCCGCGCGGCGCCACAGCTGCCGCCAGGCCGTCAGATGGGGTGCCAGCAGCTCGTCGAAGCCCGCGGCCCGGCCCACCCGGTCGACAGCGGCGTGCAGCGGGTCGCTGATCGCGGGGTCGTGGGAGGTGTGCAGGGCGACGACCTTGTCCACGGTGAGGGTCCGCCCGGGTGCCAGGTCCAGGCGGGTCGTCTGCACCGCCCGGGGCCGGTCGTGCCGGACGGAGACGGCCGCCGGCGAGGTCAGCCGGGCGGCGAGCGCGACGCGGATGTCGGAGGTGCGGGTGCGGCAGCGCAGCCACACGGTGTCCGCCGGCGAGGTCCCGGTGAGCACGTGGGTGAGGTGGCGTCCGTCGAGGTCGGCGTAGCGCCGTACCCCCGCGTTGGTGACGCCCCCGTCGATCGCCGCCTCCACCTCGAGCGGGCCGGTGAACCCCTCGGCGGTGAACTCGGTGCGCAGGCCCGCGAGATGGGGGTCGGCCATGTGCACGAACCGCAGCTGCCGTACGAGGAGGGCGCGCCCGGACCCCAGACCGTACCGGGTGCGGCGTTCCATCAGCCCGGAGGACAGGTGCAGGGTCACGGCGTGGTCGGCGACGGGCGCGGTGTCGGGCGTCAGCCAGTCGGCGCCGGGCAGCCGGAAGCGCAAGGGCAGCCAGTTGGGCAGGTTGACGACGTCCTCGTTCTCCACCTGACGGCCGCCGACGGCGGAGGCGAGCCGGTTGTAGATGCCGGCCGCGTAGGTGCCCGGGTAGTGCGTCTCGTCGGCGGCGCACTCGGCGAGGGCGCCGCGGGTGGCGAAGTAGCCGTTGCCCAGGGCGCACAGCGACTCCCGCAGCCGCTCGTCGGCCGGGTCGTAGCCCTCGTACTCCCAGGTCCAGCCGGTCACCGCACCGCTCCTCCCGCCGACGTCCGCCGCGCACGGTGCCGGATGTCCCGTGCGGGGACGCCGGGTGCGGTGCCGCAGCGGTCCGGTCCGGCGCCGTCACCGGCGGCGCGTCCTGCCGGCCGCGGGCCGGGTGACCCCGCCGCGGCCGGGACGGCGCACCGAGTACCCCCGGCCGCTCCCGGACACACACCGCCGAGGGGACGGTTACTGCTCGCCCACGGGGACCCGCCACACCAGGGTGGTGCCGGCGCCGGGGGTGCCGGTGACGTCGAAGGAGCCGCCCAGCTGCCCGGCGCGCTCGGCCATGTTGCGCAGTCCGCTGCGGCGGCCCCCGGGCGGCAGGCCCACGCCGTCGTCCGTCACCGTCAGCCGTACCTCGCGCCCGTCGGTCTCCAGAGCCACCTGGACGCGGCTCGCGCCGGCGTGCCGGGCGGCGTTGGTGAGCGCCTCGGAGAGCACGGCCACCAGGTGGTCGGCGGCCTCCTTGGAGACGTGGGTGTCGATCAGGCCCTCCATGCGCACGCTCGGCGCGAAGCCCAGCAGCGGCGCGGCCTCGCCCACCAGCCGTACGACGCGGGCGCGCAGCCCGGTCCCCGCGCCGCCGGCGGACCCGCGGGACCGCAGCCCGAAGATGGTCGAGCGGATGATCTTGATGGTTTCGTCGAGGTCGTCGACGGCCCGCAGCACCCGCTCGGAGGCCTCCTTGTGGTCGATGAACCGGCCGGCGCTCTGCAGCGTCATGCCGGTGGCGAACAGCCGCTGGATGGCCAGGTCGTGCAGGTCACGCGCGATGCGGTCGCGGTCCTCGAGCACGGCGATCTGTTCCGCGTCCTGGCGGCGCTCGGCCAGCTCCATCGCCACCGCGGCCTGGGCGGCGAAGCCCCGCAGCGGCTCGATCTCCTTGTCCGTGAAGACGTGGCCGCCCGCGGCGCGGGCCAGCAGCAGGATGCCGCGCACGCCGTCACCGGAACCGATCGGCACCGCGACGGCGGGGCCGAGCGCGGTGAAGCTCTGCGGGCCCTGGAAGACGCGTTCGTCGTGGCCGATGTCCCGCGAGGTGACGGGCGCGGCGTCGGCGAAGGCCCGGCCGAGCAGACTGCCGTCGACCGGCACGACCAGGCCGCGGTGGGTCTCCGCGTCCTGTCCGATGGCCAGTTCCACGGTCAGCGAGTCGGTGCCCGCCATGGGCACCGCTACGACGGCGAGGGAGGCGCCGGTGATCTCCCGCGCACGCTCGGCGACCAGCAGCAGAGCCGTGCCGCGTTCGCTGCCGGACATCAGCCCGTGGGTGATCTCGGCGTTGGCCTGCAGCCAGCGCTCCCGCAGCCGGGACTCCTCGTAGAGGCGGGCGTTGTCGATGGTGACCCCGGCGGCGACCGCGAGGGTCGACAGGACGGACTCGTCCTCCTCGTCGAACTGCTGTCCGCCGCGTTTCTCGGTCAGGTACAGGTTGCCGAAGACCTGGTCGCGCACGCGGATCGGGACTCCGAGGAAGGTGTTCATCGGCGGGTGGTGCGGCGGGAAGCCGTAGGAGGCGGGGTGTTCGGAGAGCTTGGGTATCCGCAGCGGCTCGGGGTGGCGGATCAGCTCGCCGAGGATGCCGTGGCCCTCCGGGTAGTGGCCGATGCGGGCGATCTCCTCGTCGCTGACGCCGACGGTGTGGAAGGCGGAGAGCCGCGTGCCGTCCGGGCCGATCACGCCGAGGGCGGCGTAGCGGGCGTCCACGAGCGCGGCGGCGGCCTCCACGATGCTGTGCAGCGCCTGTTCGAGGTCGAGTTCCCGGCCGACGGAGAGGACCGCTTCGAGGAGGCTGTGCACCCGGTCGCGGGTGCCGCGGGCCGCGTCGATACGGGCCTGCAGCTCCTCCAGCAGTTCGTCCAGCCTGAGCTGCGGCAGCCGTAGGCGCGCGTCCTCGTCCCGCTGCGGGGCCGTGTCCCGCCCGGCGTCTGTCACCCGTGTGCCTCCTGTCCCCGCGCTCCTCACCGCCCGGCCGGCGTCCTCCCGGCCTGCGTCCTCCCGGGCGGCCGTCGGTAACGGTCCGGTAAACGTGACGGTACGGCATCAGGCGGGCCGCGCGACCGGCGGGGACCACCGGACGCAGCCCTCCCGCGCCGTCGTTCCGCCCGGACGCGGTGCGGGGTCCCCGGGACCGGAACCCGGGCGGTCCGCGACGTCCGTGGCCCCGCGCACCGGTGAGCGGTGCGCGGGGCCACGGACGGGTGAGGGCTCAGACCTCCAGTTCGTTCTCGATCCGGCGCAGCTGGTGGCGCGCCATCGCCAGGTTGGCGCGGGCGGCGTCCAGTACGAGGTACAGGAACAGGCCGTTGCCGCCGCGCCCCTTGAGCAGGCGGATCAGGTGGTACTGGCTGTTGAGGGTGATCAGGATGTCCTCGATCTCCTCCTTCAGCCCCAGCAGTTCCATGGTGCGCAGCTTGGACCGCACGACGTCGGTGTTGCCGGCGGCGGCGACCTCCAGGTTGAGGTCCTTGCCGCCGCCCAGGGTGCCGAGGGCCATGCCGCTGGTGTAGTCGACGAGCGCGGCGGCCGTCGCGCCGTCGATGGAGCTGAGGCATTCCTTGAGCGAGGTCTCGGTGTTGGCCATGAGTGGTGTCCTTTCCGGATCGTGAAGGGTGGTGCGGGCCGGCGCCGCTCGGGTCCGGGCGTCCGGCCGGGAGTGAGGTACGGGTCAGCCGCCGGGCTGGGGCCGGGGCCGGTGGGTGGGGCGTTGCGGGGTCCGTACGGGGAGGGTGCCGATGGGCCGGGCGCGGTCCGTGGCGTCCGGGGCGCCGGCGCCCTCCCGGTAGGGGGGCCGGTCGGCGTGCCGGCCGCCGCCGGGGCCGATGGCGGTGTCCACCAGTTCCGCGATGCGGGCGCCGCTGCGCCGGCCCTCCAGGTGCAGCCGGCCCACGTTGACCCGGTCGTCGGCGAGGAGGGTGAGCACTGCGGTGGTGCCGGCCGCGTAGGTGGCGATGTAGCCGAGGCTGCCGCGGACCAGGAGTTCGCGGAACTCCCCGCGGCCGGCCGCGTCCGTCATCCGGTGGGCGACGCCGAGCGCGGCGGCGGTCAGCGCGGCGAGCCCCTCGGGTTCGGTGTCCGGCGCGTCGTGGGCGAGGACGAGTCCGTCGACGGTGGCCGCGAGGGAGCCCGCCAGCCGCGGGACGCGGGTGCGGAGCCGACGCAGTTCGTCCAGCACGTCGGTCTCGACGGCCATGAGCAGTCTCCTTTCGGCACGCTGCCGGCGCGTGCGGATCACAGTGCCTCCAAGGCGTCCAGGAGCCGTCTCAGCAGCGCTGTGTCGGGCTCGTCCCAGTCGGCGCGGCCCGCGCCGGGGACGGTGTGGACGGGCGGGGCGGGCGCGGGGGGTGCGGGGGCGACCAGCCCGTCGGCGGCGAGCCGGCGCAGTTCGACGAGGATGTGGAAGGTGCGGTGGGCGAGGACCGAAGCGATCTGGGCGGCGGTGCGGCCGCCGTCGACCAGGGCGAGGGCGCGCCTTCTGCGCGGCGGCAGGGCGGCCGGGTCGGCGTCGGGCGTCCGGGCGAGCGGCGCGGTGTCGACGGCCGGGTCGGGCCATATCCGCTCCAGCAGGTCACGGCGGCGGTCCGACTCGCGCAGCACGGTCGCCACCGGCACCGGCCGGACCGCGCCGAGCCAGTGCGCGACCCCGGGGCGGAAGCGCAGGGCGGTGCCGTCGTGGGCCAGCGCGAAGTACGCGGCGTCGAAGAGGGCGCCCAGGTGGGCCAGTTCGAGCGCGCCGGTGGTCAGGCGCCCGCTGTCCACCAACTGGCGGCCGACCCGCTGCCGGGCCCCCGCCCGCTCGACCGCCTCCCACCAGCCGGCCGGGGCCAGGGCGCCGCTGCGGGTGAGCAGGTCGCCGAAGCCGGGGCTGTGGGCGGACTCGACGTGGACCACGTGCCCGGCCGCGAGATAGAAGACGCCGGACCGGGTGGTGAGCGCTCCGGTGGCCCGGTCGGCGGCGAGCGTGTCCAGCAGTTCGGGGGCGGACCCGTCCGCGCGGGCGGCGGCAGCGGTCATCCGAGCACCATCCGGTCCGCCATCTCGGCCAGCCGGATACGGGCCAGCGCCAGGTTGCCGTCGGCGCGGTCCAGCGACAGGAACACGAACACCGTGCTGTCGAAGGTGGTGACGACGAACCGCAGCAGGTGGAAGGCGTCCGCGGTGGTGAGGATCAGGTCCTCGACGGGGGGTTCCTTGCCCGAGCCGGTGCCCGACGGGGCGAGGGCGCCGCTCTCCATCGCCAGCCGGGCCAGCTCGGCGGTCTCGGCGGCCGTCGCCTCCACGTCACCGCCCGGCGCCTCCCCCACCGCGCCCAGGGCGAGCCCGCTGATCCAGTCGACCACCAGGGCGCCACGCGCGCCGGGCAGCCGCATGGCTTCCAACAGGCTCTCGTCGATTCCGGGCACGCCGGATCCCCCTCCCTCACACGGCTGTACCGCGAACGTGACGTTGACGCTACGGTGTGTGCTCGACCGTGGTGAGGGCTTTGGCGTTTTCCCGTGGAATATGCGACAGGGCCACCGGGGCGCTGATAGGGTCGCCGCTTTTCGCACCCGGCACGGGGCGGGACTCGGGGGCAGCTCACCGGCCCGGCTCCGGTGCGCATGCGGGAACGGCGGTACGGGCGGGACCGGCCCCGATGCGGATGGTGGGCCGGCCCCGCCCGCGGACGTCATTCTGGTGCCGGCGCCGTCCGGAGGACCATGGGTGCACGGACGTCACCGTGTGCGCGGCGCGCACACCCCGCGCGCGGCAGGCCGTACGCGCCCCCGTGGTGGGCCGTCCGGGCGGCGCGTCACGGGTGCGGCCGCCGTACGGCGCAACCCCGCGTCCCGTCGGCGGGCGCGGGCGACGATACTGGCAGTCGCACGTGCCCCCGCTCATGACTGGACCCATGCCGATCTCTGCCACAGCCCGCCCCACCATCCCTCCCACCGTCTGGGCGACCCGCGGCCGATACGTCGGAGAGCGGGCCGAGGAGACACTCCGCCGCAGCCTCGCCGCGCTCAAGCACGCCGGGGACATCGACGACTTCCTGGAGCTTCCGGCGGACGACACCAAGCCCGACCTGGTCTTCGAGTCCCGGACACGGGTCGGGGACGGGGTCACGGTCCGCGCCCGGCTGAGCCTCGCCCCCGCCACGGGCAAGGGCCGCGACTGGCTGCTGGTCGCGGAGGCGGAGCGCCCCCGGGACCGCTCCTGGCCGTCCCCCGTCGCGATGTTCTGGCCCACGGAGCCGGACGCCGGCGCGAGCCACGATCCGGCGAGCGGCCTGCGCCCCGGGGAGATCAGCCCGCTGCCGGAGGACGACAAGGCCGTACGGCGGCTGCTGCGGGACTGCGCGCGCGACCCCTGGTACATCCACGTCGTCGTCCACGAGGCGATGACCACGGACGAACGCGGCCGGGTGCCGCTCGCGCACTGGCTGCCGCCGGGGCTGCGGGACCGGGTGGTCGAGCACCGGGCGACACCGCAGCAGTACCGGGTGACGAACTGGGCGCTGCGGGACGTCGGCGTGGAGGTCCCCCGGGGCGGGGCGGCTGTGCTGCCCGGCCGTCCGGCGCCCGAGGGGTACGAGCCGGACGCGTTCGCCGTGCGCGCGGTGTTCCTCGACGGCACGGAGCCCGTCGACCTGGTCGACGCGGTGAGCCGGTACGACGCGCTGCCGAGGGAGCTGCCGGAGGAGGCCGCCGAGGCGCTGACCGCGCTGCGGGAGGACTGGCACCTGCTCACCCTCGCCGAGGAGCTGGAGCGGGAGCGCGCGCTGGTGGCGATGTACGCCGAGGCCCTGGACGCCATGACCAAGTCCCGCGACCTGTACCGTGAGGCCGCCGAGCGCGCCCACGAGGCCCTGGAGGCCTACCGCGAGGCAGGCGCCGCCACCCCGCCCCCGGCTCAGCCGCCCCGCCCTCGCACCCCGGCCCCGCTCCAGCACCTCACGCGCACGTTGGAGCGCCTGAAGCTCGGGGCGGCGGGGCCGCGCCGCACCCGTACCCAGGAGGACACGGAGCAAGTCCCGACCCCGGCCCCGGAGCACGAACCCACCACACCGTCCGACGGCTGACGCCTGTCCCGACGGCACGGCAACGGCCCAGCGCACGCGGGGCCCGCCGGGTCTCCGTAAGCGCCCCCGTGCGGCGGCCGCTCCCCACAGCCCCACGGCCCCCGGCACTTCGACCCCCACCCGCCGGGCACCGGCACCGCCCCGATTGCCACGACAGCCGGCCGCCGCCTCGGCAACCGGCCGCCGGAGCGGCGCTGAGGTGGGGGCAGGCGTCCGCGCCGGGGCGTCACCGGTTGGTCCGGCGGCCGGTGTCCGAGCCACCGGTGTCGTGACGGAGGTCGCGGGGACGTCGGTCGGGGGCAGGCACGTACAGGGGCAGGCACGTACAGGGGCAGGCGCGTCCGGGCAGGGGGCGGCCCCGGGGCGGCAGCCGCCGGCCGCCCCGGGGACCGGGGTGCGCGGTCAGTCCGTCGCGTGGTGGGGTTCGGCCGGGGGCCAGGGGGTCCAGCGGGTGCCCGGGGCCGGGGCGGCCACGCGGACCACCAGGGCCGCCAGGGCGAGCAGCGCCGCCGCGACGGCGGCCGAGGTGGCCAGCCAGGACGGTGCGAGGGCGAGTTCGGCTGCCCTCGGCAGGGTGGCGTCGGAGAACGACCCGCCGTACGCATGGGCGACGGCCAGCGCCGACGGCACCACGACCCCTCCCACCAGCACGACCACCGCGGGCCGCACCACCAGGATCAGCGCCAGCACCGTGCAGAGCACCGACAGGCCGACGGCGAGGGCGTGCACGTTGAGCGACACGCCGTCACGCTGCAGCGGGAAATGGGTGACCGCGCAGACCGCGAGGGCGGCGGCGGCCAGCCAGCTCGTCCAGATCGCGGACCTGGTGACGGTGCCGGGGCGACGAGGCCTGGGGGTGCGGCGGCCGTTCTTCCGCGCGGCGGGCTTCCGGCGCGCGGAACGCAGACCGCCACGGGGGGCCGCCGCACGCCCGGTGTCGGGCCGGACGTCCTCCTGCCGCTCCCCGGGGACCGGCTCGTGCGCGGTCCGGGCCTCGGCCTGCGCCGCGACGCGGAGGTGCTCGGGGGGCCGTTGTGCGGCCAGACGGTCGATCAGTTCGACCAGTTCGTCGACGGAGCGGCCGGTGGCGGCGGCGCGCAGTGCCTCCTCACGGCAGTGCGGCGCGAGGGGCTCGTTGTGCAGGAGCGCCACCAGGAGGGTCACGTCCTCCACCGAGCGGTGGGCGGCGGCCGCGCGGATGGTCTCGTCGGCGCTGGAGGCGTCGCGGGGCGGACGGGTCAGCAGGGCGACCAGCCGGGTGACGTCCTCCACGGACCGGTCGACACCGGCGGCCCGCAGCGCGTCGACGACGGCGCGGGTGTGCTCGGGCGACCGTTCCAGCGCGGTGATGAGGTCGACGACCTCTTCGAGGGGACGGTCGGACACGGCGGCGTGCACCAGGTCGCTGACCGGATCGGCGTACGCCCGCCCGGTCGCGGTGGCCCGACCGGCGGGGTGCGCGGGCCCCGGCGGGCCGGCGGGGTCGCCCGGGTCCCGGGGGTCGCGGGACCCGCGCGGGTCCTGGGGTCCTCGTGCGTCCCGGGGCGCCTCCACCGGGTCCACGAGATCGACCGTGGCCACCGGGTCGCGGTGCCCGTCGGCGTGGACGGGATCGCGTGGGTCGACGGGATCACGCCGGCCGACGGGATCGCGCGGATGGTTGCCGTGCGCGGGATCGCGCGAGTAACCCGTGTCGAACGGGCGGCGGGGACGGCTCCCGTCGGCCGTCTCACGTGGCCGGCCGGCGTCCGCCGGGCCGTGCGCGTGTTCCCTGTCGGCCGGCGCCGTGTGTTCCGCCGCCGGCGGGCGCGCCCATGCCGGTTGCGGCCGGTGCGCGCCGGTCGCGCTGCCCGTCGTGCCGGCGGGCGGGGCGGCGGCCGCGTCGACGGGTATGCCCGGTTCGTTCGAGGGGGACGAGGAGAAAGTGGTCATGATCGACTCCAGGGGAAGACTGATGACCATTACTAGGCTCCCCCACCACGTGCTGCCACTTGACTGAGCCACCGGGATGACCTGCGACGATTCCGTGTTTCGGGAGTTGTTCACGGGGCAACGGTCGCCTGCGCGCATGGCCGGTCCCCGCCGCCATACCGGGGCGCTGAGCGGGAATCCGTTTCTTCGAGGACTGTGTCGCGGCGCGAGGCCGCGGCACGCGGCCGTCGGAAGGGAGGGCAGTTCGTTGGACACGACCACTGCGATGTGGGCCGTCGCCGCGCTTCTCGCGGCCGTGGTGCTGGCCGGTGCCGTGACTCTGCTGGTCCGTCTGGTCCGTACGCGGCGGGAGTTGCGGCGGGCGGGACTGCCCACCGGGCCCCGCTGGGTGTTCTGGGGCGCGGTGCTCTATCTGGTGCTGCCGGCCGACCTGTTGCCCGATCCCGTGTATCTGGACGACATCGGTGTCCTTCTGCTCGCTCTGCGCACCATGCGTGGCTCCCTCGGCGCGGGGGTGCCCGGAGTGCCCGGACGGCGGCCGGTACGGGAACCCGCCGATGATTACGCTCCGTAAGGAAACCAACCACCCGTTCGATTCGTATAAGTCTCTGGAAGCCAACGCAAGTCGGCGGACCAAGCGACGGCGCCCTGAAGGCCGTTGCCTGATCGGCGCAGCACCGACGAGGGAGAGACGATGCAACCGTTCGCGCTCAACTACGCCCGTCCGGCGGTGGAGTTGGCAGTTGCCACTCCGTATGCGTATGACTCCGGACTGCAGTTGAACGTCCTCGGTGACGGACGGATCGCGGCCTGCGACCATGCCCTGTTGCGTGAGGTGGGGACGACGACGTCCACCGCGGGCTCCAAGACCCACTTCGACGACTGATCGCGGAACGTAGACCATGACCGTGCTGATCCTCACCTGTGAGGAGGACGTGACCGCCGACATGGTGGTGGTCCATCTGAACGGCGCAGGCGTGCCGGTGGTCCGTCTCGACCCCGCCGATCTGACCGGGGGCGTCTCGCTGTCCGGCGAGTACGTCCACGGCCGTTTCCGCGGCCATCTGTCCGCGGGCGGACGGCTGGTGAGCATCGGCGGGCTGCGGTCGGTGTGGGTGCGCCGGCCCGGCACGCCGGCCGAGCGCGCGCCGCAGCCGTCCGGCTGGCTGACCGAGGAGGCTTCACAGGCGCTCTACGGCATGCTGCGCGGCTGCGACGCGCGGTGGATGAACCACCCGGACGCGGCGCGGCAGGCCCGCCACAAGCCGTGGCAGCTGCGCCTGGCCCAGCGGTGCGGGCTGCCCGTGCCGGCGACGGTGATCACCACGTTCCCGCGTGCCGCGCGGGAGTTCGCGGAGCGCTTCCCGGACCTGGTGGTCAAGCCGGTGTCGGGGGCGCATCCGCAGGATCCGCCGCGGGCGGTGCCGACCAGCAGGGTGGCGCCGGACGCGGACTTCTCGGCGGTCGCCTACGGGCCGACGCTGCTTCAGCGGCGGATCGCCAAGCGGGCGGACATCCGGCTCACCGTGGTGGGCGACCGGCTGCTGGCCGCCCGCAAGACGACGCCGCCGGAGGCCGATCCGGAGGTGGTGGACGTGCGGTTCGCCGCGCCCGGGCCGCCCTGGGAGCCGGTGGAGGTCCCGGCGCGCACCGCGACGGCCGTGCTGGACTACATGGCCCGGGCGCAACTGGCCTACGGCGCCTTCGACTTCGCGGAGGACGCGGACGGGACCTGGTGGTTCCTGGAGTGCAACCAGTCGGGACAGTTCGGGTTCGTGGAGGTGGAGACGGAACAGCCGATCGCGCGGACCATCGCCGAGTGGCTGTCCCGTCCCGTCCCCGACGAGCCGGCCGAGCTGGACGGGGTGAGCACCACGGCGCGGTGAGGGCGGCTCACCGCGGGGCGCCGGTCAGTGCGGCCGGGGTCCGGGGAGCAGGGCGGCGCGCTGCCAGCCGTTGCCCGGGGCCTGCGGCCGGTCGAACCCGGTGCCGTAGCCGGGCGCCTGCAGGGGCCGCATGACCAGCTCCAGTTCCCTGCTGACGCGTTCGGCCTCGCGGCGCACCTGTGCGGGCACGTCGCCGCACTCCGCGATGAGTCGGTCGTAGATGGGGGAATCCTGGAACACCCGCAACGTGCCTTTCTGCTCGGCGGCCCCGGCGCGGGGTCGCGACTGCCGAGTCTAGGCGCCCATCGGGGGTGAAGTGGGCGTTCCGGGCGTCAAGCACCCGTACTGGAACCGGGGCGGACAATCATGAGCACCGTGACGGTCGCCCACAGAAGATTGAACACACCCGTGAACATCGCGAGTTGGACGGTGCTCTGCCGGTCGACCGGCGTCCGCTCGGCGACCTGCTCGACGAGTTCCTCCTGACGGGGGAGCACGAAGGCGAGGAGCACCCCGGCCGCGACGGCGGTCAGGGTGATCGAGGCGACGAGCCAGGCGTCGCCCAGGACGCCCATCGCGAGGGCGGTGGCGAGACCGAGCGCCGGTACGAGAATCCCCAGGCCGGCGTAGACGCGGCAGATGCGGTGGAGCAGTTCCACGGTGCCCGCCGCCCGTGGGGCGGGTCCGGTGCCGTCCGCCGACAGGGCACGGCGCACGGCCGGCGGGAACATGCTGGCGGCGACGGTCACCGGACCGACGGCGACGATGGCGGCCAGGACATGGAGGGACAGGAGCAGCTTGGTCACCGGGACTCTTTCCTTGGTGTGATCGGCGGTGCCCGGTTCACGTTAGGGATCTTCAAGGTGGCCGCACAGCGGCCGGATCGACAGTTCCCCACGGATTCCCGCCAACCCCTGCCGCCAGTGCGCACGGGCGCCGGTCCGCCGGACCCCGTGTTCGTGGGGGTGGCGGGAATCCGTTTATCGTGGCGTTCATGCACTCCGTGGCGATCCTGGCCCTCGACGGCGTGGTGCCGTTCGACATGGCGGCCCCCATGCAGGTCTTCGACTTCACACGGCTGCCCGACGGCAGGCGCCCCTATCGCGTGCGGCTGTGCGCCGAGCGGCCGGAGGTGGCGGCGGACGGTGGGTTCGTGCTGCGCGTCGACCGCGGCCTCGACGCGCTGGCCGACGCCGACACGGTCGTCGTGCCGGGTCGCGCGCCGGGCGCCCCGCCACTCTCCCCGGCGGTCCTGGCCGCGCTGCGGGAGGCGGCCCGGGCGGGGACCCGGATCGCTTCGGTGTGCGTGGGGGCGTTCGTGCTGGCGGAGGCGGGGCTGCTGGACGGGCTGCGCGCCACCACGCACTGGGTGGCCGCCGAGGAGTTCGCCCGGGCGTTCCCGCTGGTCGAGGTGGAGCCGGACGTGCTCTACGTGGACAACGGCCAGATCCTCACCTCGGCGGGGGCCGCCGCCGCGCTGGACATGTGCCTGCACATGATCCGCCGGGACCTCGGCTCGGCGGTGGCCGCGAACGCCGCCCGGATGTCGGTGATGCCGCTGGAACGGGAAGGCGGGCAGGCCCAGTTCATCGTGCACGAGCACCCGCCCGTGCCGCGCGGCTCGGACCTGGAGCCGCTGCTGGAGTGGATCGAGGACAACCTCGCGCACGAGGTGACGCTGGCCGGGATGGCGGCCCGCGCCGGCATGAGCGAGCGCACCTTCAGCCGCCGCTTCCGTGAGCAGACCGGCACCACTCCGCTGCAGTGGCTGCTGCGGGCCCGGGTGCGGCGCGCCCAGTACCTCCTCGAGAACAGCGACCACACGGTCGACCGGATCGCCCAGCAGGCGGGGTTCGGGTCCCCCACGGCGTTCCGTGAGCGGTTCCGCAAGGTGGTGGGCACGACCCCGTACGCCTACCGCACGTCGTTCAAGGGCGGGCGGGGCGGCACCGGCCGGGCGGGCGGGCGGTCGTCCGGCTCAGACGGCCAGCGACAGGCCGCTCTCCCCGTCGCCCTCGGGTGACCGGCCCGCGCCGGCGAGCAGGTCGTCGGCGCGCTCGACGGCCTCGTGGACGGACGACGCGCCCGTCAGCGCGCGGAGCGCGTCGGTGACGTCGTCCAGTTCGCGCGCCAACGCCGGTGAATGCCGTTCCGCCTGCGCGATCCGCAGTGTGGCGTATCGCGTCAGCAGGTGTCTGACGACCTTCGGATCCGGTACGTGCACGTAGTGCCCCTCTCGTTTTCGCTGCGTATGCCCGAGAGAGGCGGAAGCACACACTTCCTGTGCGCTACTGACCGAATGTGACCGAAAACATTCGCTCCATGACCGGACCGTCAAGCCATCTGTCCGCTGTGCAGCGCGGTGTAGGCACCGCCGCGCCGCAGCAGCTCCTCGTGCGTGCCCACCTCCTGGACCGCGCCGTCGGCCATCACCACGATCCGGTCGGCACCGCGCACGGTGGACAGCCGGTGCGCCACGACGAACGTGGTGCGCCCGCGCAGCAGCCGGGCGAGCGCCTCCTGCACCAGCGCCTCCGAGCGGGTGTCCAGTGCCGAGGTCGCCTCGTCCAGCACCAGCACCTTGGGGTCGCGTATCAGCGCCCGTGCGATGGCCAGGCGCTGGCGCTGCCCGCCGGACAGCCGGGCCCCGCGCTCCCCGACCAGGGTGTCCAGACCCTGCGGCAGCCGGTCGACGAACTCCAGCGCGTTGGCGTCGCGCAGCGCGGCCCGCACCGTCTCCTCGTCCGCGTCGTCCATGCCGTAGGCGACGTTCTCCCGCACGGTGCCGTCGAAGAGGACCGACTCCTGGGGCACCACGGACAGGAAGCGCCGGTAGGTGCGCAGGTCGAGGGTGTTCATGTCGGCGCCGTCGAGCAGCAGCCGGCCGGAGGTGGGGCGGATGAAGCCGATGACGAGGTTGAGCACCGTGGACTTGCCCGCGCCGGACGCGCCGACGAGGGCGACGGTCTCACCCGGGGCCACGTCGAGGGTGATGTCGTGCACGGCCGGGCGGCCGGCGGTGTCGTAGGCGTGCCCGACGCCCTCGAAGGTGACCGCGCCGCGCAGCGCGGTGAGCTCCGCCTTGCCCTCGTTGTCCTCCAGCTCCGGCGCCTGCAGCACCTCGCCGACCGAGCGGACCGACTCCAGCCCCTTGGTGATGACGGGGGCCAGTCCGGCCAGCGTGGTGGTGGAGTTGGTGAGCGTGGTCAGGAAGGCGCTGAGCATCACGACGTCGCCGGCGGTGACGCCCCAGACGTCGTAGTACGACACCAGCGCCGCGCCGGCCAGCACCATCACACCGACCACGTTGAGGACGACCCAGGCGAGCGAGCCGAACCGGCCGTTGACCAGGTCCAGGCGCATCCCGGAGGTGAGCAGCCGGTCGAGGGTGCCGTTCATCCGGCGCAGCGCCTTTCCCTCCAGGCCGTGAGCGCGGGTGACCGGGATCAGCCGGGTCATCTCGGTGACCCGGGAGGACAGGGTCTCCACCTCGTGGCGGAAGTCCTCGTTGTGGGAGCGCAGCCGTGCCCTCAGCCGGGCGACGAGCAGCGCCGCGGCGGGCACCACGACGAGGAAGACGGGGAGGAACTCGGGGGTGCGCACGCCGATGATGACCAGTCCGCCGGCGAGCACGGTGACCGCGCCGAGCCCGGTCTCGGCGGTCTGCTGGACCATCTGCTCGACGGTCTCCACGTCCCGCACCACCTTGGCCTGGAGCACGCCGGCGCTGACCCGGGAGTGGTAGCCGATGGACAACTGCTGCATACGGGTGCACAGCGCGGAGCGCAGGGCGGTGCCCATGCGGCGGACGCTGCCGTACAGCAGGCGGACGTACAGCACGTGCAGCGGGTGGTTGAGCAGCAGGACGGCCAGGATGACGCCGGTGCTGGTCCACAGCCGTGAGATCGGCTGGTGCTGGACGACGGTGTCGATGATGGACGCGGTGATCAGGGGCAGCAGCCACACCGGGCTGTGCTTGACCGTGAAGACGACGACGGCCAGGGCGAGCCGACGGCGGTCCGCCCGGAACAGATAGACGAGCGTGCGCACCGGGTGCTCGCCCCGGTAGCGGTGGTCGAGCGGTCTTTCCTGCGGCGATGCCATGGCCGATGGGTCCTCCCCCTGTGAACCGGCGCGGTCCGGCACGGAAACCCGCACCGGTCCCCACGCGGGGACGGCACGGGTCCGGCACGCAGCCGCACCGGTCCGCTCCGTTCCGTTCCGTTCCGGTCCAATGCACGAGACGCATCGGAACGGCGTACTGAACCGCACGGATCGGCACGGGACCGCGCCGATCCGGCGCACGAACCTCGCGGCCGGCACGTGGTCGCAACGGTCCGACACGGGACCGCATCGGTCCCGCGCCCCGCACCCACCCGGACGCGCGCGAAACGGCGCCCGGCGCCCGTCGGGGGCGCCGGGCGCGGGAACGGCCGCTCAGGCCGCGTCGAGCTCCGCGATCTCCTCGGCGCTCAGGACCAGGTCGGCGGCGCGCACCGAGTCCTGGACCGACTCCGGGCGGCTCGCCCCCGGGATCGGCACGACGACCGGTGACTTCGCCAGCATCCAGGCCAGGCACACCTGGTGCGCGCTCACCCCGTGCTCCTGCGCCACCCGCGCGAACGGCGCGTAGCTGGAGCCGAGTTCACCGGCCTTGGAGATGCCGCCGAACGGGCTCCAGGGCAGGAAGGCGACACCGAGCTCGTCGCACAGCTCCAGCTCCGGCTCGCTGGAGCGGAACGCGGGCGAGAACTGGTTCTGCACGGAGACGAGGCGCCCGCCGAGGATCTCCTGGGCCTGACGGATCTGCTCGGGGTTCGCGTTGGAGATGCCCGCCATGCGGATCTTCCCCTCGTCGAGCAGGTCGCGGATCGCCCCGACGGATTCGGCGTACGGGACGCTGGGGTCGGGCCGGTGGAACTGGTAGAGGCCGATGGCGTCCACGCCGAGCCGCCGCAGGGACGCCTCGCAGGCCCGCCTCAGGTACTCCGGGCGCCCGTCGAGGGTCCAGCTGCCGTCGCCGGGTCGCAGATGCCCGCCCTTGGTGGCGACCAGGACGTCCCCGCCCCGCTCGTGGGTGGAGAGCGCCTTGGCGATCAGGCTCTCGTTGTGCCCCACCTCCCCCGCGTCCCGGTGGTAGGCGTCCGCGGTGTCGATCAGGGTGACACCGGCGTCGAGGGCGGCGTGCAAGGTGGCCAGGGAACGGGACTCGTCGGGCCGTCCCTCGATCGACATGGGCATCCCGCCCAGTCCGATCGCGGACACCTCGACCTCACCGATACGACGGGTGTGCATGGTGCGTCAGCCCCTTCCGGCTGTCGTGCTGCGCTTGTGGAAAGCGCGTACCAGCCTGGTCGCCGCGGGCCGGGAAATCCAATAGAAGAAAGCGAACGGATTCAGCAGGCGGGGCGCTGAATCCGGTCGGGCGCCTCCGCCGGGCGGGCGTCCGGTCCCGGCGTTACGCTGCGCGGAGTTGACCCTTTTGTTCGCTAACGGGAGGTTCCCATGGCCCCGCTCCTCAACCCGTACCTCAACTTCGACGGGAACGCCCGGCAGGCGATGGAGTACTACAAGGAGGTCTTCGGCGGGGAGCTGAACATGCACACGTTCGGCGAGGCCGGCGGCGCCGGGGAGGAGCACGCCGACAAGATCATGCACGGCATGCTCACCGCCACCGCCGACGGCTTCACACTCATGGGCTCGGACATGCCGCCGGGCATGGAGCACACCTCCGGCAACAACTTCGCCGTGAGCCTCAGCGGCGAGGAGGAGAGCACGCTGCGCGGCTACTGGGACAAGCTCTCCGACGGCGGCCAGGTGTCGGTGCCCCTGGAGCGGCAGATGTGGGGCGACGTCTTCGGGATGTGCACGGACCGGTTCGGCACTCCGTGGATGGTCAACATCAACACCCGGCAGGGCTGAGTCCCGGCCCGTCGCGCGCGGGCCGGCGGGCGGTTGACACGGCGTTCCGGAGGGGATCATCGTGCTGGCCGGACACGCGCCGGCGGGGCGCGGCGCACAGGGAGGCCCGGCGGCGGACACCGGCCCGGGGAGAGGCGGCGGCATGCGGATCGGACTGCTCGGCACCGGCCCGTGGGCGCGGGCGGCGCACGCCCCCGCGCTGAGCGGGCACGCGGACGTGGACTTCGCAGGCGTGTGGGGGCGCAGGCCGGAGGCCGCCCGGGAACTGGCCACGCTGCACGGCGTCCGCGCGTACGGCGACGTCGACGCGCTGCTCGCCGACGTCGACGCGGTCGCCGTGGCGCTGCCGCCGGCCGTCCAGGCGGACCTCGCCGTGCGGGCCGCTCGGGCGGGCCGGCATCTGCTGCTGGACAAGCCGCTCGCGCCGACGGTGGCGCAGGGGCGTGCGGTGGTCGAGGCGGTCGAGGCGGCGGGCGTGGCCTCCGTGGTCTTCTTCACCACCCGCTTCCAGCCGGAGCCGCAGGCGTGGATCGAGGAACAGGCCCGGGTGGGCGGCTGGTTCACCGGGCGGGCGCAGTGGCTCGGCGCGGTGTTCACCTCCGACGGCAACCCCTTCGCCGCCTCACCGTGGCGCCAGGACAAGGGCGCCCTGTGGGACGTCGGCCCGCACGCCCTGTCCGTGCTGCTCCCGGTGCTCGGCGAGCCGCGGCGGGTGACGGCGGCGGCGTACGGGCCCGGGGACACCGTCCACCTCGTCCTCGACCACGCGAGCGGGGCGTCCAGCAGCAGCACCCTGAGCCTGACCGCTCCCCCGGCCGCGGCCGGCGCCATGGTCGAACTGCGCGGTGAGGCCGGGGTCACCGTCCTCCCCGAGGCCACGGAGGACGCGGTGCCCGCGCTCGGCCGGGCCGTCGACGCACTGCTCGCCGCGGCCGGCACCGGCACACCGCACCCGTGCGACGCGGCGTTCGCCTTCCAGGTCACCCGGATCCTCGCCGCGGCGGAGACCCTGTTGCACAGCGGCACCCACTGAGGCACTCCGCACCGGGACGGCACCACGGCCGGCCGCGCCCCGCGACGGGTGCGCAGCGGAGTGCCGCCGGTGCGCTCCGTGGCCGTCGGGCCGGGGCCGGCTTAAACGATCCTTAAGGACCGGTTAAGCGATCGTGCGTGCTTTGTCGTGCATTCAAGTAGGCGCAGGTCAGCGGGTGTTGGGGACAAGTCGGACCCGTTGGCGGGTGGGCCCGTGGTCCCTACCATCAGTGCCGCGCGGGTCCCGACGCACGGTCTGAGAGCGCTCTCACCAACACCCCGGGGCCGGTCGGCCCGCGCCCGACCCGCAACCGCAACCGCAACCCGCACGAGCACTCTGGAGACCCCCCACATGACTCCTCGGCACCAGCGCACCCTCGGCCGCCGCAAGCTCCTCTTCGCCCTCGGCGGGGCCGCCGTGGCCCTGCCCGCGGCGGCGGCGATCGCCCCCCACGCCCTCGCCGGCCAGTCCGGCGGGCAGGACGGCACGAAGGCGGCCGGATCGCTGCCGCTGACGATCGTCAACAACAGCGGCGCCTTCGACAACGCCTCGGTGCACCTGTACGTCGTGGGCAACGCCGACGGCCGCCAGGTCCGGCTCACCCCCGACGGCACGCTCGCCCCGATCGACCTCGCCGACAACGGCGCGGACGGCTTCACCGACTACGCGATCAGCCTGTCCGGCGGTGAGACAACGCTGTCACTGCCGTACATGTCCGGCCGGATCTACGTCGCGCTCGGCGAGAAGCTGAAGTTCAAGGCCGTCGCGGACGGCACCGGCGCGGCGGCGCTGCAGTACCCGGCGGGCTGGGTCTCCTCCGACCCCAACTTCGGCGTGCTGCACGACTGCGCGGAGTTCACCTACAACTCCGCCGGCCTGTTCTGCAACACCACCATGGTCGACATGTTCAGCGTGCCGCTGGGCATCCGGCTCACCGGTGCCGACGAGCAGACCACGGGCACGGTGCGCTCCGGCGGCCGCGCGGCCGCGTTCGCCGCCGTCAAGGAGACGGAGGGGTACTCCCGCCTGGTGGTGGACGACACCCGGATCATCGCGCCCGGTCACGGCCTCGACGCCGGCCTGTTCGCCGAGGACTACTTCGCCCCGTACATCGACGAGGTGTGGAGCACCTACACCGGACGGGACCTCACGATCACCACCAACGCGGGCACCTTCACGGGGCGGGTGCGCGGGGACCGGTTCACCTTCGACGGGCCCGCCCAGGTCGCGTTCGACAAGCCGTCCACCCGTGACGTGCTGTTCTGCGACGGCGCCCTGGCCGCGCCCAACGACGGCACCACCGGGCCGGTCGCCGCGATCCTGGGTGCGGGCTTCAACCGCTCGACGCTGCTCAGCCACCCCGAGCAGCCGACCACCGACCCCGCGGAGTTCTACGTGACCGAGCTGACCAACCACTATTCCAAGGCCATGCACGCGGTCACCGAGGACGGCCGGGCGTACGGGTTCGCCTTCGACGACGTGGCGGACTTCGCCTCGTACATCCAGGACACGGCGCCGACCGCCCTGCGGCTCACCCTCACGCCCTTCGAGTGAGCGGACTCCCCGCCGGGGGCGCACCTCCCGGCGGGGCAGGTTTCCCCGGGGCCGGGGGAGGTACCCCGGCAGGCACGGGAGGCTCCGCACCGAGGGGGTCTCGGGCGCTCGCCCAGGGCGCCGTGGGTGCTCCGGATGCGCGGCGGGCCTCCGCGATGAAGGCTGAGTAACGGACCCGGTGCCCGGCACCGGGGCCGTACCAGCGTTCCGGACCCCGAGGAGCCAGAAGATGTCGACGTCCCAGCCCGACGCGTCCCGGCAGACCGAGGACCGCGCCACCCCGGACAGCCTGCTCCACACCCGCACCGGCGGCGACGTGTCGCCGGAGGACCTGGTTCTCGCCAGCGGCAAGGACCTCACTCCGCAGAACCTCGAGTGGGCCAAGCGGAAGCTGGCCGAGGAGGGGCCCTCCGCGATGGAGAAGATCCTTCCCTGATCCCCCCATCTCACCGCTCCCCCGGCCGCGTCCGGGCAGCGGAACGCCGGCGGGGCCCGGGGGGGGGGGGGCCCCCGCCCCCCGGGGGGGGGCCCCGGTGCCCGGCGGGCCCGGCGCCCCGGGGCCGGGCCGGCGGAACCCCCCACAGCGGGGGCGACGGCGGC